>DASSHE010000033.1:0-49362 GCA_035693065.1 Solirubrobacterales bacterium | reverse complement strand
GGGCCTATTGGCCTCGATCGGCCTCGCCCGCCCGCCCCGCCTCGTCTCCACATTCTCGCTCTGGAGCAGCGCGGCGGCGATGCGCGAGTACTCCTACCGCGACGACGGCACCCACATGGCCGCCGTCAAGGCAGACCGCGAACGTCCCTTCCACCACGAATCCGCCTTCATCCGCTTCCGCCCCTACGCCTCGCATGGCAGCTGGGACGGTCGCGACCCGCTGAGGCGAGACTCAGAAGACGCCGGGCAAGGACTCAGGGAGCCTGAATAGCAGCGCTATTCAGGCGACTGAGGACGCAGCATGGCGGCTTCTGAGTCCGCCTCGTCCTGGGCTTGGCGGATCAGGCCTTTCCAGTCCGTCGTGCGAAAGACGAGCATGATCGCGCCGAAGCCGAGCACCACGGACCAGGCCGCCATCGCGATCTGGGTGCCGACCGAGAAGGAGAGCACGGCGGCCCGGGAGGGCCCGGTCAGGGTCGCCACCAGCAGGGCCTGCTGGGCGCCGGCGCCACCGGGCGTGAAAGGCACGATGTTGGCGATCGCCTGCACGCTCATCACCAGCATCACGTTGCCGACCGAGCCGCCGATCCCGAACGCCTCGAGGAAGAACCAGAAGGCGAGGAAGCGACAGAGCCAGCCGACTCCCTGCCAGGCAAAGACCTGGCGCAGGTAACGCCGTGGCTGGCCGAGGATGACCAGCCCCTGCTTAACCCGATCCCAGAAGCGGCGCACGTGACGGGCGAGGTAGTAGACGCCGATCGCGATCGCCAGCAGCAGCGCCGCGGTGACGATCAGCAGGGTCCGCGGGTGGTCGGCCCAGAAAGAGATCTCGAAGGCGGGCAGGTCCGGGATCTGCGGTAGTGGAGGCAGCAACCCCTGGGTGATCGCGTAGAGCAGGACCAGCACCCCGATGCTGGTGTCGAAGACCGTCTGCACGAGGAACGAGGAGGTGACGGCCGGGTAGGAGGAGTTGGGAATCTGGCGCTTGACCAGGAAGACCTTGGTGACGTCGCCGGCGTGGGCCGGGATCACGGCGTTGATCCCCGCCCCGGCGAGATAGGCGGCGGCCAGGTGGGTGAAGGAGATGCGCTCGCCCGGATAGGCGGCGCGCAGCACGTTGCGCCAGGCCCAGGCACGACATAGCTGCATCGCCAGCAGAAACCCGAGCGCGATCATGAAAGGAGTCCACTTGACGTCAGACAGATGCTGGAAGAACGCGGCGGTCGCGTGAAAGAACGAGTTGAAGCTGGACGCGAGGTCGGCAACTGGCATCACAGCTACACTAGCCCGCTCGTGTCAGAGGCCGAGACCCAGATCGCCACTGCAAAGGCCCCCCGCGACCCCGCCGATGAGGCGATGTGCGCGCGCGCCCGTGAGCGCTACGCCGCCGATCGCAAAAGCCGCCTCCGCCGCCGCCGCAAAGCCCACGCGGCGATGCCCAGCCTGATCATCATCGGCGGGCTGAAGTGCGGCACGACGAGCATCCACCACTACCTCGGCCTGCATCCGGAGATCCAGATGTCGAAGCCGAAGGAGCTCAACTTCTTCTGCGAGGAGCTCAACTGGGACCTCGGCCTCGACTGGTACGCGAGCCGCTTCGACGACCGCTTCAAGGTCCGCGGCGAGTCCTCGCCTCACTACACGAACCTCCCTTACTTCGACGGCCCCGCCGAGCGGATCAAGCAGAACTGCCCCGATGCCCGGCTGCTCTACATGGTCCGCGACCCGATCAAGCGGATCCTCTCCCACTGGGTCCACGCGACCGGCGCCGGCTACGAGACCGGCGACCTGGTCGAGGTCCTCTCGCGGCCCGACACCTCCTACATGAACCGCTCGAAGTACTGGATGCAGCTGCAGCCCTACCTCGAGCGCTTCGACCGCTCGCAGATCGAGATCATCACCCAGGAGGAGCTGCAGAGCGAACGCGAGGAGACGATGCGCAAGGCATTCGCCTTCGCCGGCGTCGACGAGACCTTCACCTCCGAGCAGTTCGACCGCGAGTGGGAGAAGTCGAGCGCCAAGGAGGGCGACAAATACCAGCTGATGGAGAAGCTGGTGAAACTGCCGGGGCTGCGCTCCTTCGACCGCAACTTCGACCGCCTGCCGGAGTCGCTGCGCTGGATCGTCGAGAAGGTCGTCCACGATCCCGACAAGCCGCCGGCGCCGAAGCCGAAGCTCTCCGACGAGCTCTTCGAGACGATCCGCGGCCGCTTCACCGACGACGTCGCCGCCCTGCAGAAATTCGCCGGCCGCGACTTCGCCGGCTGGCACGACTACTCCTGAGACCGCGCGGGTAAGCCGAAGCCGATGCGGCGGCTGCTCCCAGACCCCGGGCCGACCACGGTGGCCGAGCAGCTCGACGGCTACCGGCCGGGGGAGCAAGCGGCGGCGGACCGCCCCCACGTGGCGATGAACTTCGTTGCCACCGTCGACGGGCGAGCGACGATCGAAGGCGTCTCCGGGCCGATCGGGTCCGACGCCGATACGGCGATGCTGGCTGGGCTGCGGACCCGCTTCGACGCGGTGATGATCGGGGCGGGGACGATGCGGGCCGAGCGCTACGGGCCGATGAAGCGGCCCCTGGTCCTCGTCAGCGGCCGCCTCGACCTCCCCTGGGACGCCCCGCTCTTCGCCAATGCCGGCAGCTCGGTGATCGTCTTCACCGCTTCTGAGACGGAGCCGCCCGAGACCGCCGCCGCGGTCGAGGTCGTCCGCCACGAAGGCGCCGTCAACCTGGTCGAGGCCCTGCGCTACCTGCGCCAGGAGCGGGGCGTCCGGGCCCTGCTCTCCGAGGGCGGCCCCCACCTCCACGAGCAGATGCAGGCGGACGGGCTCGTCGACGACCTCTTCCTGACGATCGCCCCCAAGCTGAGCGGCGGCGAGGCGGCGCGGATCCTCGAGGGGCCGCTGCCCGGGGTGGTCGAGCTGGAGCTGGCCTGGCTGCTGGAGAACGACGGTGAGCTCTTCGCCCGCTACCGGCGGCGCTGAGACAGGTTCCAGCGGCGATCAAATAGCGTTCCGTTCCCGAAGCAGACGAGGGAGGACACGATGGACTTCAACCCCAGCCCCGAGGTCGAGCAGCTGCGAGAGCGGGTTCTCGACTTCATGGACGAGGAGATCTACCCGGTTGAGCGCGAGCTGATGGAGGCGCTCGACGCGGAGGTGGGGCCGGGCGTCCCCTACCCGCGGCACCTGACCGCGATCCGCGAGAAGGCAAAGACGGCGGGCCTCTGGAACCTGTTCATGCCCGACGAGCGCTTCGGCCCCGGACTGACCAACTGGGAGTACGGCCTGCTCTGCGAGGAGATGGGCCGCAGCCCGATGGCGGCGCCGATGGCCTTCAACTGCTCGGCCCCGGACACGGGGAACATGGAGATCCTCGCCGAGCACGGGACCGCGGAGCAGCGCGAACGCTGGCTCGAGCCGCTACTGGAGGGACGGATCCGCTCCTGCTTCTCGATGACCGAGCCCGAGGTCTCAGGGTCAGACCCGACGCTGCTGCAGGCGCGCGCCCGGCTCGACGGCGACGAGTGGGTGGTCGACGGGCACAAGTGGTTCACCAGCGGCGCCGTCGGCGCCGAGCTGGCGATCGCGATGGTCGTCACCGACCCCGACGCCCCTCCCTACGCCCGCGCCTCGATGATCTGCGTCCCCACCGATACCCCCGGCTTCAACCTGGTGCGGCCGATCCCGGTGATGGGACACGACGGCGGCCCCGGCCACTGCGAGATCCGCTACGAAGAATGCCGCGTCCCCGCCGCCAACCTGCTCGGCGAACGCGGCGCCGGCTTCGCGATCGCCCAGGACCGCCTCGGCCCGGGGCGGATCCACCACTGCATGCGGGCGATCGGGACGGCCGAGCGGGCGCACGAGATGATGTGCCGCCGCGCCAACGAACGCGAAGCCTTCGGCGGCCCGCTGGCGGACAAGCAGTTCGTCCAGGAGTCGATCGCCGCCTCGCGGATGGAGATCGACCAGGCCCGCCTGCTCACCCTCTACGCCGCCTGGAAGATGGACACCGAGGGCAAGCGCGCCGCCCGCCAGGCGATCTCGGCGATCAAGATCGTCGCCGCCAACATGGTGATGGACGTGCTCGACCGGGCGATCCAGATCCACGGATCCCTCGGCATGACCGACGACACCCCCCTGGCGGTGATGTGGCGCTTCAGCCGCATGCTCCGCCTCGCCGACGGCCCCGACGAGGTCCACAAGATGGTCCTCGCCCGCCGCGAGCTGAACCGCTGGGCCAAGCGCGCCGAGGCCGAATCAGAAGGGAGCCTGGAGCCGCGCCACGCGGCGCGGATGGTATAGACAGGCGGTGTTCGCAAATGCCCGGCGGATCTGGCGTCTGTGCCTGCTCGCCGCCGGATGCCTACTCGCCGCCGCCCTCCTCGCGGGTCCGACGGCTCTCGCATCGCCGCTCTTCGACGGCGACTTCGAGACCGGGAACCTCGGGCAGTGGGAAAACGTCCAGGCGATCCCGGGCCGCATCACCGTAGTCAGAAGCCCGGTCGCCCAGGGGAGCTTTTCCGGACGCTTCGAAGTTCGGCGCGGCGACAACGAGCCCGAGACCGGCGACGCGCGCGCCGAGGTCATCTCAGGCCCCGAATACGGGAGGGGGCAGACCCGCTGCTTTCACCTTCGAACCCGGATCGCTTCCTGGGATTACCGGCACTGGGGGTTCATCTGGCAGCTCCACGACCAGAGCGGCGGGTCCCCGCCCATCGCCCTCGAGCCGAAACCAGGGGCACATCTATGGCTGGGCGACGGCAGCGGAGGATCGGGGTACTGGTCCGGGCGCCTGCCGCGATCCGCCAAGTGGTTCGACCTGACGGTCGCCGTCCGGTTCGGCTCCAGAGGCTCGCTCCGAGTCTGGCTCAACGGCAACGCCCAGCACATGGCGAA
The DNA here is from genome assembly GCA_035693065.1 of Solirubrobacterales bacterium. Taxonomy (GTDB): domain Bacteria; phylum Actinomycetota; class Thermoleophilia; order Solirubrobacterales; family 70-9; genus VAYN01. Next base: position 44,457 of record DASSHE010000033.1, on the reverse strand, counting down.
CGGGAGATTCGTCTACAAGAAGATCGACACGCTGGGGCAGGGGCCGGACTACGACAAGCTCGGCATCTACCGATCTTCCGCAGCGACGACCAAGGCAGTCGTCTACCACGACGACTACCGCGTAGCGAGCGGGTCCCCGCGGCGGCATTCGCCTTGCCGCGAGATGAACCGCTAGCCAAGCGCGCTCGCCTGGGCACTCTGCCAGCCGCCAAGGCGGAGAACCGACTCCTCAACCAATGGACGATTCCCCTTCGCACGGATGGCCTAAGCCGATCTCTTACGAGAAACCTGTAAGGCTTACTTGCGTGGCTCCAGCCCGCTGTGTTAGGGCTTAGCCGACATTCTGCAACCGGAAGAAGGGTTTGTCTTGCCATCGAAACCGAAGTTCCTCGCCTCCGCGCTCGTTTCCGCTGCGGCGGTCGCGGTCATGGCTCTCTCGGCGTCCGCCGCCAGTGCCGCCTCCTTCAACTGCGACGTCCCGCTCGACAACTTCAACCGGGTTGACAGCGGCACCCTGGGTCCCAACTGGACCGTCCAGTCGCCGTCCATGACGATCGAGACCAACGCCGCCACCAACCCGAACTCGACCGCGGGCCTCGCGACCTGGAACGCGACGGTGCCGACCCAGCAAGCCTGCGTCGACGTCAACGACAACGGCACCAGCCTGCAGTACGCCGCGATCACCCTCGGCTACGCCAACAACGAAAACAACGCTTTCGTCAAGGTCCAGAACAACTCGGCGGCCGGGTTCGACATCGTCTACTTCTATTACGGAAACAACGGGTCCTGCAAGATCGCGGGCGGCTGCAACTTCGCGATTACCACCCCGTTCCACGCGGGAAGGCTGCACGCCGCTTTGAATCCTGCCACCGCCGAAGTCACCCTCGATATCGACACGAACTTCGACAACGTGCCCGAGCAGACGATCACGAAAACGTACAACGCGCCTTTCTCCTTCGGCAACGCGATCGGGATTGGGTCCTATGGCCATGCCTACCTGGACAACTTCGCGACCGTCTCCGCTCCTCCCGGGCCCCCGCCCCCCCCGGCTCCCCCGGCGGCCCCGAACACGAAGCTGAAGCGGGCGAACATCAAGCCAAACCAGGGCTTCGCCAAGTTCACCTTCGGGGCTACCGGCACCGCCACCGGATTCCAGTGTGCCCTCGCCAAGAAAGGCAAGAAGCTGACCTACAAGTCGTGCAAGTCGCCGAAGGCGTACAAGCACCTGAAAGCAGGCAAGTACACCTTCAAGGTGCGGGCGGTAGGCCCTGGTGGGACCGACTCCTCGCCGGTGACGCAGAAGTTCCGCATCAACTGACAGAAGCATCCAGCTAGCTGAAAAAAGGGGGCCGAAAGGCCCCCTTTTTTAATGCCAGCCGCCCGCCTCGACCCGCTCTGCCTCCTCCGCCAAACGCTCGACCAACTGGGCGAAGGCGTGGACGCCCTCGTCGACCTTGCCGTAGCCGCCGGCGATGTAGCGGGCGTAGACGCCCTCGAGGATGATCGCCAGCTTCCAGTAGCCGAGGGCGACGAAGAAACCGAGGTCGGAGAGGTCGCGGCCGGAACGCTCGGCGTAGCGGCTGGTCAGCTCCTCGCGGGTGGGAAAGCCGGGGGCGAGGTTGGCCGGCATGCCCAGAGCGAGGGTGCTCTCGCCGCGCTCGGGCCAGTAGGCCATCAGCAGGCCGACGTCGGCGAGCGGGTCGCCGAGGGTGCAGAGCTCCCAGTCGACCACCGCGGCGACCTCGCCGGCATCGGTGAGGATCATGTTGTCGAGGCGGTAGTCGCCGTGGACGATCGTCGCCGGTCCTTGCTCCGGGATGCGGGCGACGAGGGCGTCGTGGACGCGGTCGATCGGCGCCAGCTCCCTGGTCTTCGACTTCTCCCACTGGCCCTGCCAGCGGTGCAGTTGGCGGGCGACGTAGTCCTCCTTGCGGCCGAGGTCGCCGAGGCCGACCGCGTCGGGATCGACCGCGTGGATCGCGACCAGGGTGTCGGCGACGCGCTCGCCGATCGCCCGGCGGTCGTCCTCGTCGGGGAAGATCTCCGCCTCGGCCAGCCCGCGCAGCACCGGCCCCTCGACGAACTCCATCACGTAGAAGGGGGCGCCGTTGACGCTCTCGTCCTCGCAGAGGCCGACGACCGGCGCCACCGGCACCTCGGTCCCCCCGAGGGCGGAGACGACCTTGTGCTCGCGGCCCATGTCGTGGGCGGAGCCCAGGCGCTTGCCCAGCGGCGGCCGCCGCAGCGCCCACTTGCGCCCGCCGGCGTCGGTGACCCGGTAGGTGAGGTTGGAGTGGCCGCCGGCGATCCGCTCGAAACGCAGCGGCAGCTCGACCGCCGCCACATGCGCGCCGAACCACGATTCGACCGCCGCCGCCTCGATCCCCTCCGGAGCCGCGACGGCTCCGTCTGCCCCGGTAGCCTCGTCTCCCATCGCCGAGCAAGCATATTCAGGATCCCTGCGCAGGCTGAGCCCGTCGCTTGCGAACCGGCTGAGGATTGGGTTCGCAATCGGCTTCGCGGTGCTGACCGCGATGGCCGTGATCGGCGTCGCCCGCTTCATCCAGCAGCGGCAGGACTTCGAGGACGCGATCGCCCGCTCCTACCAGGTGGAGATGGTGGCCCGGGAGCGGATCGCCTCCGGGGCCGGCGGGAAAGCCGCGCGCGCCGCCGTCGCCCGCGAGGGGCAGCACCGCAGCGAACTGCGCGACCAGATCTCCGGCGACACCCGCGACACCGCGCTGCTGGTCGCCGCCGGGCTGATCGCCGGCCTGACCGGGGCGCTGCTTTTGTTCAGCGGCCTGATCTCCTCGATGCGGCGCCCACTCGAGGAGCTGGTCGACGCCGCCGGGCGCCTTGCCGCCGGCGACCGCAGCGCCAGGGTCGAGGTCGGCGGGCTCTCCGAGACGGCCACCCTCGGCGCCGCCTTCAACGAGATGGCCGAGGAACTCGAACGCGAGGCCAGTCAGCGCGACCAGCTCGACCGGCTCAAAGACGAGTTCGTCCTCACCGCCTCGCACGAGCTGCGCAGCCCGCTCACCTCGGTCCAGGGCTTCGCCGAGCTGCTGATGCTGGAACGGGAGTCGCTGACGCCGCGGCAGCTGGAGACCGTCGAGGTGATCCTCGACAACTGCCGCCACCTGGTCCGCCTCCTCAACGACCTCCTCGACCTCGCCCGCTCAGACGCCGGCCGCCTGGCGATCCGCCCCGAGCCGACCGCGGTCGCGCCGCTCCTCGACGACGTCGTGCGTACGATGCGCGCCCAGACCGACGCGGCCGACCAGACCCTGACGGAGAACCTGCAGCCCGATCTGCCGCTAATCGAAGTCGAGCCCGCCCGGATTCGCCAAATTCTCGTGAACCTGCTTACCAACGCCCATGAGTACTGCCCCGAAGGTGCGTCCATCGAGGTCATGGCGCGGGCCGTCGATGCCGAGGTGGAGATCTCAGTGAGCGACGACGGCCCCGGCATCCCCAGCGAGCAGCTCGAGCGGATCTTCGAGCGCTTCACCCGCGGCGACGCCGGGCTGACGCAGCGCGTCGGCGGCACCGGGCTGGGCCTGGCGATCTCGAAATCGCTGGTCGAGCTGCACGGAGGCACGATCGAAGCGGAGTCGACGGTCGGCAGGGGGTCGACCTTCCGCTTCCGCCTCCCGCTCGCTCCCGGCGCCGCGGTCGCGGACGGACCGGGCCGCGCCCCGGCGGAGGCGAGCTGATGGCGCGGATCCTCGTCGCCGACGACTCCGAGACGATCCTGCTGCTGATGCGGACGCGGCTGGAGATGGCGGGCTACGCCGTCGATACCGCCGGCGACGGCCAGGAGGTGCTGGAGAGCATCGCCGACAATGGGCTGCCGGACCTGCTGCTGCTCGACGCGATGATGCCCCGGATGTCCGGGATCGACGCCCTGCGGGAGCTGCGGAGCGCCGGCAGCGAGATCCCGGCGCTGATCGTCAGCGCCCACCAGAACCCCGGCGACGCCGACGCCCCCACCGACCTCGCGATCGACGGCTACGTCACGAAGCCGATCGACTTCGACCGGCTGCTGGAGACAATCGCCGAGCTAACCGCTTAGCTCTTGGCGATCTCGAGCCGGATCTCCTTGCCTTTGAGCTTGGTGCCGTCGAGGAACTCGACGGTGCGCTCGGCCTGATCCGGGTCGACCTCGACAAAGGAGAAGCGGTGCAGGACGCGGACGTCGTGGACGGCCTCGTCGGGCAGGACCGCGCCCTCGCGCAGCGCCCAGCGCAGGTCCTCCTCGTCGATCCCGCTGCGCTCGCCGCGGTTGACGAAGAGCTTCACCGTCGCGGCCTTGCCGTCACCCGCGCCCTCGCCCTCGCCCTCGGCCTCGGCCTTGGCGCCGTTGGCCACGGGCTCGGCGGCGGGCCGCCGCTCGCCGCGCTCGCGCCGGCGCCGCGGCCGCGGCGCGTGCTCGAGCCGGTCCTCCGGCGCTTCCCACTCGCCGATCGTCGTATTGACGTCGCGCTCGATGCGGCCGATCTCGTCGCGCTCGTCCGGGGTGACGAAGGTGATCGCCCGCCCCGTCCGCCCGACCCGGCCGGTGCGCCCGATCCGGTGCACGTAGGTCTCCGAGGAGTTGGGGACGTCGTAGTTGATGACGTGGGTGACGTGCTCGACGTCGAGCCCGCGGGCGGCGATGTCGGTCGCCACCAGCAGGTTCACGCGGTGGTCCTTGAAGGAGATCATCACCCCGTCGCGGACGCCCTGGCTGAGGTCGCCGTGCAGGGCCTTGACGTCGAGCCCTTTGTCCTTCAGCGTCCGCTCCAGCTTCGAGGCGCCGATTTTGGTGCGGGTGAAGATGATCGCCTGCTCGGGTTCTTCGGTCTTCAGCAGCTCGACCAGACGCTGCCCCTTCTCGCGCGCCGGCACCTCGACGTAGGCCTGCTGGATCGCGTCGACCGTCAGCGTCTTCGGGGTGATCCGGATCATCGTCGGGTCGTACATGTAGCCCTCGGCGAGCTTCTGGATCGGCGGCGGCATCGTCGCCGAGAAGAGCGCCGTCTGGCGCCCGCTCGGGCACATCCGCAGGATCTTCTCGACGTCTTCGATGAAGCCGAGGTCGAGCATCTCGTCGGCCTCGTCGAGGACCACGTAGCGGGCCGCGGTGAGGACCAGCGAGCGGCGCGACATCAGGTCCATCATCCGGCCGACGGTGGCGACGACGACGTGGGCGCCGGAGCGCAGCTGCGACTGCTGGGAGCGGATCGGGGCGCCGCCGAAGACAGCGACGATCTCGATCGGCAGGTGCTCGGCGTAGGCGCGCAGGGCCTGCGTCACCTGGATGCAGAGCTCCCGGGTCGGGGTGAGGACGATCGCCTGCACCTCGTCGTTCTCGGGATCGATGTACTGCAGCAGCGGCAGCCCGAAGGCGGCGGTCTTGCCGGTCCCCGTCTGGGCCTGGCCGATCACGTCGTGGCCGCCGAGCAGCTCCGGGATCGCCTGTTCCTGGATCGGCGTCGGATCCTCGAAGCCGAGCTCGTCGAGCGCCTGCTGGATGTCAGGCGAGAGGCCCAGGTCTTTGAATGCGGTCAAGTGACTCCGATCAGGAGGAGGGGTCGAGAAGCAGCTTGCCGCTGGTGCGGCGGGCGATCAGGTCTTCGTGCGCTCGCCGGGCTTCCGAGAGCGGGTAGACCTCTCCGATCGTAGCCGTCAGCTCTCCCGCGGCGACGGCCGCCAGCAGCTCGCCGATCATCGGCGTCAGCAGGTCGCGGCGGACCAGCAGGTGGGCGAGCCAGAAACCGATCACCGACTTCGAGCCGCGCAGCAGCGAAGCGGTCGAGATCTCGCGCTGCTCGCGCGAGGCGATCCCGAAGACGACCATCCGCCCCAGCGGCGCCAGCACGCTCATCTCGGCGTCGAAGGCCTCGCCGCCGCTCATGTGAAGAACGGCGTCGACGCGGTTGCCGTCGTTGGCCTCGCGGATCGCCGCGGCGAGGTCGGCGGCGCGGGAGTCGACGGCGGCGTCGGCGCCGAGACTCCGCACCAGCTCGCGCTTCTCCTCGCTGGAGGCGAGGCCGATGACCCGGGCGCCGGCGCGCTTGGCCACCTGGATGGCGAGGGTGCCGGTGCCGCCGGCCGCGGCCTCGACCACGATCGTCTCGCCCGGCTCGATCCGGGCGCAGCGCTGGACCAGCGCCATCGCCGTCAGCCCCTGCAGGAGGATCGCCGCCGCCTGGTCGTAGTCGACCTCGGGCGGAAGCTCGATCAGTTGCGCCTGCGGCACCGCGACCTTCTCCGCGTAGCCGCCACTGCCGAGCAGCACCACGACCCGGCGGCCGTCGTTCAGCTGGCCGCTGACCTCGGCGCCCGGGATCAGCGGCAGAGACTGCTCGGCGAGATAGTCGTTGCGGGAAGCGTGGGTGTCGGCGAAGTTGACCCCGATCCGTTTGACGTTGACGACGAGCTCACCCAGCTTGGGGCTGGGATCCTCGACCTCGGTGTATTCGAGCACCTCCGGACCGCCGAACTCGTCGATTCGAATCGCTTTCATCGGCGCTGAGTCTCGCAGGGCAGGCGCTGGTGCGCTCTCTCGTTGCCGCGAAGGCAATAGGCTGCCCGACTCTATGTCGCTGACCGTGGTCGGATCGATCGCCTTCGACGCCGTCAAGACCCCGTTCGGGGAGCGCGAGCGGATGCTCGGCGGCGCCGCCGTGCACTTCTCCCTGGCTGCCAGCTTCTTCACCGAGGTGCGCCCGGTGGGCCCGGTTGGAGACGACTTCGGCGCCGAGCAGTTCGAGGTCCTGGAGAGCCGCGGCATCGTCACCGAGGACATCGAGCAGGTCGAGGGCGGCCGCTCCTTCTTCTGGCGCGGCCGTTACGAGTACGACCTCAACGTCGCCCACACCGAGGACACCCAGCTCGGCGTCTTCGCCGATTTCGAGCCGAAGCTCTCCGAGCGCTCGCGTGCCGCGGACACCCTCTTCCTCGCCAACATCCAGCCGGACCTGCAGCGGCAGGTGCGCTCGCAGTGCGGGTCGGCGCGGCTGAGCGGGCTGGACTCGATGAACCTCTGGATCGAGACCGCCAAGGACTCGCTGCTGGCGGCGATCGCCGAGGTCGACTGCCTCGTCGTCAACGACGCCGAGATCCGCCAGTTGACCGGTGAGTCGAACCTGGCGCGGGCGGCGCGGGCGGTGATGGACCACGGGCCCCGCGCGGTGATCGCCAAGCAGGGCGAGTACGGCGCGGCCCTGTTCACCGAGCGCGGCTTCTTCGCCCTGCCGGGCTTCCCGCTCGAGGACGTGCGCGATCCGACCGGCGCCGGCGACAGCTTCGCCGGCGGCTTCTTCGGCTACCTCGACAGCGTCGAGGGCGAGCTCGACGACGCCCACCTGCGCACGGCGATGGGCTACGGCACCGTCCTCGCTTCCTTCAACGTCGAGGAGTTCGGCACCGAGCGGGTGGCGCGCCTGTCCCGCGAGGAGATCGACGAGCGCTTCCACCACCTGCGCGCGATGACTCAGTTCGAGGGGCCGGCGGCCTCAGCTCGGTAACGGGCGCCAAGTCTGAACTGCGATACTCCCTCCCTCCTGAAGACGCCAATAAAGGAGGGGGCGATGGCCGCCGAGCAGCAGACGCAGGACCCGACCGCCGACGCCAACGCCTCAGGCAGTTCCGCGGGTAACGAGTCCCTCACCGTCACCGACAACCGCACCGGCAAGATCTACGAGCTGCCGGTCTCCGACGGCACCGTGCGGGCGATGGACCTGCGCCAGATCAAAGTCGACGAGGACGAATTCGGCCTCATGGCCTACGACCCGGCCTTCACCAACACGGCCTCCTGCCGCTCGTCGATCACCTACATCGACGGCGCCGCCGGGATCCTCGAACACCGCGGCTACTCGATCGAGCAGCTCTGCGAGCGCTCGACCTACCTCGAGGTCGCCTACCTGCTGATCTTCGGCGAGCTGCCGACCCCGGCCCAGCTCGACCGCTGGACCTTCGACATCACCCACCACACCTTCGTCCACGAGGACCTCAAGCACTTCTTCGAGGGCTTCCGCTACGACGCCCACCCGATGGGGATGCTGCTCGCCGGCGTCGGCGCCCTCTCGACCTTCTACCCGGACGCGAAGCAGATCGACGACCCGGAAGAGCGCTACATGGCGGCGGTGCGGCTGATCGCCAAGGTCCCGACCCTGGCCGCCTTCTCCTACCGCCACAACCTGGGCCTGCCTTACGTCTACCCGGACAACGAACTCAACTACGCCCAGAACTTCCTCTCGATGATGTTCAAGAAGACCGAAGACCGGCACATCCCCAAGGACGCGCTGACCAAAGTCCTTGACGTCCTCTTCATCCTCCACGCCGACCACGAACAGAACTGTTCGACCAACGCCGTGCGCGGGGTCGGATCCTCCGGCGTCGACCCCTATTCGGCGGTGGCGGCCGGGGTGGCGGCGCTCTACGGCCCGCTTCACGGCGGCGCCAACGAGGCGGTGCTGCGAATGCTGCGGCGGATCGAATCGCCGGAGAACATCCCCGACTTCCTCGAGCGGGTGAAGGAGCGCGAGGAGAAACTGATGGGCTTCGGCCACCGCGTCTACAAGAACTACGACCCGCGGGCGCGGATCATCCAGCAGCACCTGGACGAGGTCTTCGAGGCGACCGAGTACAACCCGCTGGTCGAGATCGCGCGGGAGCTGGAGAAGCGCGCGCTCGACGACGAGTACTTCACCTCGCGCAAGCTCTACCCGAACGTCGACTTCTACTCGGGGATCATCTACGAGGCGATGGACATCCCGACGGATATGTTCACGGTGATCTTCGCGATCCCGCGGACCGCCGGCTGGGTCTCCCAGTGGATGGAGATGCAGGAAGACCCGGAGACGAAAATCGCCCGGCCGCGGCAGATCTACACCGGCGAGCGCGAGCGCGAGTACGCGCCGATCGAGCAGCGTGAAGGGCCGGAAAAAATCACCGGGCCGCCGGCGCGGCGGCCGAAACGCCCGCGGCGCGGGGCGTAACGCAACTTCGCAGGACGGGCCCATAGGCTGATCTGGTGTCCCGTCCGCGGTGGAAGTTGACCGTTCGAAACGGCTCCGATGTGGAGCATGCGCAGTTCGCCGACCTCGATGAGGCGGTGGCGGCCATGCGGGAGCGGGCTTTGGCGATCCGGGCGGAGGGGCCGGCGCAGCCGGTGCGCTCGTTGCGGGACTTCGAGCCGGCGCAACAGGTCCGGGCGCGTCTGCAGTTGAGCGGGCGCGGGCTCTTCCGCAAGCCGGTGGCCGGTGTGGACGTGCGCGGCGATGGCACGTTCGTCCCCTTCAGGGGCGGGGTAGTGCGGGAGGAGCTCGACCCGACCCACCACGACACGCCGTTCGACCTGGTGCGGGAAACTCTGGAGGCAGAGGCGCGATGAACAGCGAGAGGACCAGAGACATCCCCAAGGGCAGCTACGCCGCCGGCGAGCGGGTGAAGCTGCCGGCCGGCGCCGAACCGCCGTTCACCGTCTTCATCAACGGCATCGAGCAGACCGAGGGCGACGACTACCGGATCGAGGGCGGCGAGATCGTCTTCGCGATCCCGATCGTCAAGGAGAAGGTCGGCACCGGCCGCTGGCTGGCGATGTACCTGGGGCTCTTCGGCACCTACCGCCGCAACGAGAACGTCGATGTCCAGTTCAGCCGCAACGGCAAGGTCGAACTGCGCTCCGAACTGCCGGTGATCCCCTACGCCGAGGGGGAGGGACCGGCGTGAACCTAGGCTTCCTCCTGCTCTGCGACCACTCCGAGGCGGTCAACGGCAAGCTCTACCTGACCGGCGGCGGCTGGAACGTCCTGCGCCTACCGGAGCTGCCCCACGAGTGGTCCTTCTCGATCGGCCTCGGGATCGACATCGCCTGGCACGAGACCAACGACCCCCACGAGCTCGTCGTCACCATCCAGGACCCCGACGGGATCGAACTCGGCGACGGCCTCACCGCCAACTTCGAGACCGGCCGCCCGCCCGGCATGCCCCAGGGCCAGGAGCAGCGCCTGGTGATGTCGATCGCCGCCACCGCCAACTTCTCCACCGCCGGCCCCCACGCCGCCGTCGTCCAGGTCAACGGCGAGGAGATCGGCCGCGCCCGCTTCTACCTGATGGAAGGCCCGGTCCCCGAGGTGGGGATGGCCTAGCCCGGCTCCGCGGCAGTCCCCCCTCAGACGCAGTCGCGACTGAAGTTGGCGCACCTCGAGCTCCAAAGCGCTCGGGTCCAGAACATCGCCAGCTTTTCCCAAAAGGACGCCGAGTCCCACTGTTCCCGAAACGCCCGGCACCAGCCGCAGTCGGTGTCCCCCCGAGTCGGGCCAGCAGTGTTAGCCGTCGACGAAGTCGCCGCGTCCCGCGCGGCTTCCGCGTTTAGCACGGCTCCCGCCACAACCAAGCCGAGCAACACGAGACCGACGAGAACCAAGACCACCATGATCGACTCCTCCCCTGAGTTCGGTTCGGAACCATTGTACACTCCATGGATCTAAATCGGTACGTACTAGTACCCAGACCCTCAGGCATGGCGGTCAGGAACCGCTGCTAGTTGAACACGTAGAGCAGCAGGAAGGCGATGATCGCGAAGGCGGCGCCGGCGGCCTGGATGCCGCGGTCGCCGGCGATGATGCCGGACATCGAGCGCTGGTCGGAACGGTCGTAGATCAGGTAGAGGTAGCGGAAGATGCCGTACACCGCGGGCGGGATCGTCAACATCATCTGGCTCCCGATCAGCGGCGAGTTGACGGTGTAAATCGCGTAGCTGATCACGGTGCCGGTGGTGACCAGGGAGACCATCTGGTCGAGGAAGGGCAGCGAATAGTGTTCGAGGACGGGGCGGGTCGAGGTCCCCTCGTGGAGCTCGGAGACCGCCTCCTGGCGACGCTTGGTGAAGCCGAGAAAGGCGGCGAGCATGCCGGTGCAGAGGATCAGCCACTCGGAGGCGTGGGCGTCGACAGCGCTGGCGCCGGCGGCGACGCGGAGGATGAACAGGCCCGCCAGCGTCATCACGTCGATGATCACGATCTGCTTGAGGCCGAGGCTGTAGGCGACCTGGGCGATGCCGTAGCCGACGACCATCAGACCGACCTGCCAGTTGACCGCGGCGAAGGCAACCGCGATCGCAAAGACAGCCAGGCCGGGGGCGATCGTCATCGCCGCCCGCTCCGAGAGCTCCCCCGCGGCGAGCGGTCGGAAGCGCTTCTCCGGGTGCTTGCGGTCGAGCTCGACGTCGATCAGGTCGTTGACGAAGTAGCCGGCGCTGGAGATGAAGCAGAAGGCGAAGAAGGTGATGACCGCCTCCAGCACGTCGTGCGACTGGTTGAACTTGCCGGAGAAGAGCAAGCCGGCGAAGACGAAGACGTTTTTGATCCACTCCTTCGGCCGACCGGTCTTGATCGCCGCGCGCAGCGGCGAGCGGCGCGGGATCACCGTGGTCTCCGGCTCCTTGCTGGGGTGGTCAGCCTGCGGCACGGTCGGTTGTTCAGAGGTGATGGTTTCCATCGTGGATGCCCCGGCGGCGAGGGGGCGCCTGCCCCGCCGGGAAATCAAGTCGCGAAAGGGTAGCGCCGCCGGCCGTCAGGCCGGGTCGATCAGCACGCCGGGATTGAGAATTCCCGCCGGATCGAGCTCGGCCTTGGCGGCGCGGAGGGCGGCGGCGAAGGGGGCCGGGCGCTGGCGGTCGTACCACGGGCGGTGGTCCCGGCCGACCGCGTGATGGTGGGTGATGGTGCCGCCGGCGTCGAGAATCGCCCCCGAGACGGCGGCCTTGACCTCGTCCCACTGCTCGACCTCGCCGCCGCGGATCGCCGGGGCGAGGACGGTGAAGTAGGGGGCGGCGCCGTCGGGGTAGACGTGGGTGAGGCGGCAGCTGACCCGCGGCGCCCCGGGCCCGTCGGCGGCGACGCCACAGGCCTCGGCGACGGCCCGCCGGGTCGCCTCCATCACGGTCGCGTGGAAGTCCTCGAAGCGGTCCCAGGTGATCGCCGACTCGAAGGTCTCCGAAAGGACCCCGCAGGCGACGAACGTGTCCCGCAGGTAGGGCGCGAGCAGGAACGCCCCGCGCCAGCTCTCCACCGCGTCGCCATCATTCTCGCCGACGGGACGATTTCCGGTTACTCCAACCGCTTTTCGGCCCGTCGGCGAGGAGGTGCGGACTTCGCCGGGGGCGCCGCCGTGGCCGCGAACCACGGCGAGCGCCTGGTCCATAAGGCCCTCGACGGGGTGATGGGCGGACTCGAAGCCGACGAGGAGGAGGTGGGAGCTGCCGTCACCGGCGCCGGTGAGACCGGCCTCGTCGGCGTCGAGCAGGCGGCAGTTGGACGGGTACAGGCCAGACTGGGCGAGCTCGCGCACGGCCTCCACGGCAGCGCCGAAATCGCCGAACCCGACCCCGACCGAGGACTTGAACTCTGGCCGCGGGCGCACCCGCACCCAGGCGTCGGCGATCACCCCGAGGATCCCCTCGGAGCCGATCAGCAGCCGGTCGGGAGAGGGCCCGGCCCCCGAGCCCGGCAGGCGCCGGCTCTCCCAGTTGCCGCGCGGGGTGATCGCGCGCACCGACTCGACGAGGTCGTCGACGTGGGTCTCCAACGTCGCGAAGTGCCCACCGGCCCGGGTGGCGACCCAGCCGCCGAGGGTGGAGTACTCGAAGGATTGCGGGAAGTGGCGCATGGTCAGCCCCTGCTCGCGCAGCTGCCCCTCCAGGCCCGGACCGGTCGCGCCCGCCTGGATCCGCGCCGCCAGGGAGCGCCCGTCGACCTCGAGCACGCGGTCGAGCCGGCGCAGGTCGAGCGAGACCACCGGCCTCTCCCCCAGCCGCGGCTCGACCCCGCCGACGACGCTGGTGCCGCCGCCGAACGGCACCACCGCGGCGCCCTCGGCCTCGGCCCAGCTCAGCACCGCCTCGATCTCCGACTCGTCGCGCGGGAAAGCGACCAGGTCCGGCGGGTTCTCGAACTTCCCCCTGAACCCCCGCACCACGTCCCGGTAGGCCTTACCCAGAGCGTGCGAGACCCGCTCGTAATGCTCGTCGGAGAAGAGGTCGCCGAACCCGGACGGGCATTTCAGCCGCGCCCGCCGCAGCTCGACCTCCTCCAGCGGCACCGCCTTCTCGACCTCGCCGCCGAACCCGAACCGCGCCCGGATCCCTTCCGCGGCCTCGCGCATCTGCGTCGCCGAGGGCGCCTGGTCCTCGTACCCCCACCCCCAGTGCTTCAGCCGCCGCGCCACCGGCCCAACCTACATCCCGCCGGACCTACCAGTGCACGCCTTTCATCAGGTGCGCAAATGCCACCGCCTCGGTGCTCGGAGCCCGGTCCTTCGCCTCCTCGCCCTTGCCTTTCGCCGCCTGCGAATCCGGGAACAGCTTGTAGGCGGTGTTGAGGATCGAGTCGCTGGCCTTCGGCGCCACCGCGTAGAGCAGCTCGCCGAAGTTGCCGAGCCGCGTCGCCACCTTCTTCGGCCGCCGGATCATCGCCTTGGCGATCATCTCCGCCGCCTCCTCGGGGGTGATCGCCGGGAACATGTCGTACATCCGCGTCGGCGCGATCATCGGCGTCCGCACCAGCGGCATGTGGATGGTCGTCAGGTGGACGTCGTCTTCGACCACCTCGGAGGCGATCACCCGGCTGAAGGCGTCGAGGGCCGCCTTCGAGGCGACGTAGGCGGAGAAGCGCGGCGGGTTGGTCTGGGTCCCGATCGAGCTGATGTTGATGATGTGCCCCTGCTTGCGAGCGCGCATCGCCGGCAGCAGGGCGAGGATCAGCCGCACCGCCCCCAGGTAGTTGAGCGTGATCGTGCGCTCGAAGTCGTGGAAGCGGTCGTAGGAGAGGGCGATCGAGCGGCGGATCGAGCGGCCGGCGTTGTTGACGAGGATGTCGACGTGGCCGTGGTACGCGAGCACCTCTTCGGCCATCCGCTCGATGTCCTCGACGTCGGCGAGGTCGCAGCGGTGGATGTGGGCGGTCCCGCCGGCGCTGACGATCTCCTCTTTGGTCGCTTCCAGCTTGTCGACCGAGCGGGCGACCAGCAGCACCGTCGCCCCGGCGTCGGCGACCTTGACCGCGGTCGCTTTGCCGATCCCCGAGGAGGCGCCGGTGATCAGCACCACCTTGCCCCGCACCGCCGCCGAGAGCGAGCGGTCGCGGAAGAGGTCGGGGTCGAGGTTGCGCTCCCAGTAGTCCCAGACGCGGGCCGCGTAGCTCTCCAGCGGCGGCACCTCGATCCCGGACCCGGTCAGGGCCTTCTGCGTCTGGGTGGAGTCGAAGGTGGTGGGGTAATCGACGTAGGTGAGGACCTCCGGCGGCAGCCCGAGCTGGCCCAGCGCCACCTTGGTCGCCCGCTTCGCCGGCGGGAACAGCTTCAGCGCCGTCCGCGCCGCCCCCATCGCCGGCTCGGTCACGTCGGTGTCGAGGCGCACCGCCATCTGCGGGGCGTCAGCCGCCTTGGCGAAGAGGTTGATCACCTCGCCGGCGCGCTTCGGGTTGGGGTCGGTGAGGTGGAAAGCCTTGCCGTCGAGCCCCGGCTGGTGGGCGATGTGGTCCATCGCCGCGGCGACGTAGTCGACGGGGACGATGTTGATCTCGCCGCCCTCGATCCCGACGGTCGGCAGCCATGCCGGCAGCACCCGGCGGATCCGCTGCAGGCTCTTGAAGAAGTAATAGGGCCCGTCGATCTTGTCGATCTCGCCCGTGCGCGAATCGCCGACGACGATCCCCGGCCGGTAGACGCGCCACGGCCGCGGGCACTCGTCGCGGACCAGCCGCTCGGACTCGTGCTTGGTCCGGAAGTAGGGGTTGTTGTCGAGCCTCTCGGCCTCGTCGAACATGTCCTCGCGCCATTCCCCGCGGTAGAGCCCGGCGGCAGCGATCGAGCTGGCGAGGTGGAAGCAACCCGCCTCGACGGCCCCGGCGAGCTCGATCGCGTTGCGGGTCCCCTCGACGTTGGCCACCTCCTGGGTCTCGGCGCTGGCGGTGATGTCGTAGATCGCCGCCAGATGGAAGAAGTGGTCGATCTCGCCCCGCATCGTCAGCAGGTCCTCCTCGGAGACCCCCAGCCCAGGCTGGGCGAGGTCGCCGGCGATCGGCACCACGCGGGCTCCGTCGGGCCCCATCGCGGTCCGCAGCTCCTCCAGCCGGCCGCGCGACCCAGCCCGCACCAGCGCGTAGATCGTGCCCTCGCGCTCGAGCAACCTCTGGACGAGGTTGCGGCCGATAAATCCGGTTGCGCCCGTGACGAAGTAAGACATTTGGGGTACCAGCGTATCTCGACAGGGAAGCCCGCAAACTTCTTTCCTTAGACTGCGACAAAGAAATGCCAGAGACGGCCACCGTGCAGATCTCCATGCCCGAGATGGGCGAGTCGGTGACCGAGGGGATCGTTCTTGAGTGGCACGTCGCTGAGGGAGACACCGTCAGCGAGGGCGACACCGTCGTCGAGGTCTCAACCGACAAGGTCGACGCCGAGGTCCCCGCCCCGGCCGACGGCGTGATCACGAAACTGCTGGCGCAGGTCGACGACGAGGTGAAGGTCGGGCAGGCGCTGGCCGAAATGGAAGCGAGTGGAGAGGTGAACGAGGAGTCCCCGGCGTTAGTCAACGGGCAGGGAAACGGGGGCGCCAAGCCCGCGGGAGAAGCGGTTCAGGTCTCCATGCCCGAGATGGGCGAGTCGGTTACTGAGGGAGTGGTGCTGGAGTGGCACGTAGCGGAGGGAGACTCCGTATCTGAGGGAGACACCCTGGTCGAGGTCTCCACCGACAAGGTCGACGCCGAGGTCCCAGCTCCAGCCAGCGGAGTGATCACCAAGCTTCTCGCTCAGGTCGACGACGAGGTGAAGGTCGGTCAGGCCCTGGTCGAGATGGAAGCGACTGCCGGAGGGGCGCCAGGCACCGCGCCCGCGGCGACTGGAGCCGCGCCCGCCGCGGCAGGACCCGCGGGCCAAGGCAACGGAGCCATGGACGTCCGCGCCACCCCCGTCGCCCGCCGGATCGCCGCCGCCAATGGCGTCGACATCTCCTCGATCACGGGCACCGGCCCGAACTCGAAGGTGACCAAGGAGGACGTCCTCGGCGCCGGCAGCGGCAACGGAGCCGCTCCGGCCCAGGGCGAGGAGAAGCAGCTTCGCGGCCCCGCCGCGATGCT
The DNA here is from genome assembly GCA_035693065.1 of Solirubrobacterales bacterium. Classification (GTDB taxonomy): domain Bacteria; phylum Actinomycetota; class Thermoleophilia; order Solirubrobacterales; family 70-9; genus VAYN01. The sequence continues at coordinate 28,330 of DASSHE010000033.1, read as the reverse complement.
GGCCAAGGCGATGGACGAGAGCCGCGCCGTGCCGACCGCCACCTCGATCCGGACGATCGCCGTCGACACCCTCGACGCCAAGCGCAAGGCGATCAACGCCGTCCTCAAGGAGCGCGGCCTCAAGGTCTCCTTCACCCATCTCGTCGCCTGGGCGATCGTGCAGGCGACCAAAGAGCACCCGGTGATGGTTCGCACCTACGCCGAGCGCGACGGCAAGTCCTTCGCGGTCGAAGGCAGCCCGATCAACCTCGGGATCGCCGTCGACGTCGAGAAGAAGGACGGTTCCCACAGCCTGATGGTGCCGGCGATCAAGGACTCCGGCGCGCTCGATTTCGCCGGCTTTCACTCGCGCTACGAAGACCTGATCGCGAAGACGCGCGAGAACAAGCTCACCGCCGACGACTTCAAGGGCACCAACATCTCGCTCACCAACCCGGGCGGGATCGGGACCATGGCCTCGGTGCCGCGCCTGCTCAGCGGCCAGAGCGCGATCATCGCCACCGGCTCGATTGCCTACCCGCCGGAGTGGAACCACGCCTCACCGGAACGGCTGAAGCAGCTCGGCGTCTCGAAGGTGATGACGCTGACCTCGACCTACGACCACCGCGTCATCCAGGGTGCCGAGTCGGGCGCCTTCCTGCGCCGGGTCGAGCAACTGCTGCAGGGCGAGGACTCCTTCTACGAGGCGGTCGCCACCGACCTCGGCTTCGAGCCCGCCGCCGTCACCAATGCCCACCCCGCCTCCGCCTCGGCGCCGCCACTCAGTGCCGCCGCCCCCAGCGCCGAACCGCGCACGGTTCCCGGCGAGATCGACGAAGAGCTGCTGCAGGCGGTGCAGGCGGCGACCTCGCTGCTGAAGGGCTACCGCACCCACGGCCACCTCGCCGCCCGCCTCGACCCGCTCGGCTCCGAGCCCAAGGGCGACCCGGCGCTGCAGCCCGAGAACGTCAACTTGACCCCGGAGCTGATGGCCCGGATCCCCGCCTCGATCCTGCGCATCGGCGTCCCCGGCGAAACCCTGCTGGAGGCGCTGCCGCGGATGCGCGACGCCTACTGCGGCACGATCGCCTACCAGTTCGAGCACCTCTCCTCCCATCAGCAGCGGATCTGGCTGCGGGAGATGATCGAGACCGGCGCCCACCGCCAGCCGCTCACCGACGACGAGAAAAAGCGTCTGCTGAACCGGCTGATCGACGTCTTCCAGTTCGAGCGCTTCCTCGAGAAAGCGTATTTGGGGCAGAAGATGTTCTCGATCGAGGGGCTCGACGTAATCGTGCCGATGCTCGACGAGGCGGTCACCCTCTCCCACCGCGCCGGCGCCGAGGAGGTCGTCTTCGGGATGGCCCACCGCGGTCGCCTCAGCGTCCTCGCCCACAACCTCGGCCGCTCGGTCGAGTCGATCCTCGCCGAGTTCGAGGGCTCGAAGCGGATCGAGGCCGTCAAGGCCGTCGCCGCCATCCCCCACGGCGGGACCGGCGACGTCAAGTACCACTACGGCCACCGGGGCACCTACGAAACCTCGGTCGGCGAGAAGATCTCGGTCCGGCTCTACCCGAACCCGAGCCACCTCGAGTTCGTCGACCCGGTCGTCACCGGCGGCACCCGCTACCTGCAGCAGGATTTCGACGGGCCGAAGCTCTCCCAGGACACGAAGCGGGCGGTCCCGGTGCTGCTGCACGGCGACGCCGCCTTCCCCGCGCAGGGCGTGGTCGCCGAGACCCTCAACCTGCAGAACCTGAACGGCTACACGACCGGCGGCACCGTCCACCTGATCCAGAACAACCAGGTCGGCTTCACCACCGACCCCAGCGACGCCCGCTCGACCCCCTACGCGGCTGACATCGCCAAGGGGTTCAACGTGCCGATCATCCACGTCAACGCCGACGACGTCGAGGCCTGCGTGGCCGCGACCCGCCTGGCGATGGCCTACCGCGAGCGCTGGTGCCGCGACATCGTCATCGACGTCATCGGCTACCGCCGCTTCGGCCACAACGAGACCGACGAGCCCGCCTACACGCAGCCGGCGATGGCGGCGAAGATCAAGTCGCACCCGCCGGTCTCGGAGATCTACTCCGAGCAGCTAATCGGCGAGGGCGTGGTCAGCGCCGAGCAGGTCGGGAAGGTCTCCGACGAGCGCCACTCCGAGATGTCGACGGCGCTGAAGCAGTTGCGGGAGAAGATGGAGTCCGGCGAGTACGAGGACCCGACCGTGACCGGCGTCTCGACCAGCACCGGCGAACTTCTCGACCGCACCGCCAGCCCACCCGTCCACACCGCGGTCGAGGCTCCGAAGCTGCGCTCGCTGAACGAGGCGCTGCTGAGGACGCCCGAGGGCTTCAACGTCCACCGCAAGCTGCGGCGTCCGCTGGCGCGGCGGGTTGAGGCGCTCGAGGAGGGCGGGATCGACTTCGGCCAGGCCGAGGCGCTCGCCTTCGGCAGCCTGCTGACCGAGGGGGTCCACATCCGCCTCACCGGCCAGGACACCGAGCGCGGCACCTTCTCCCACCGCCACCTCGTCCTCCACGACGAGAACACCGGCCTCGAGTACACGCCGATGCAGCACCTCGACGACGCGAAGGCGCCCTTCGAGCTCTACAACAGCCCGCTCTCGGAGACCGCCTGCCTCGGCTTCGAGTACGGCTACTCGGCCGCCGACCCGAGCGCGCTCGTCCTCTGGGAGGCGCAGTTCGGCGACTTCGCCAACGCCGGCCAGGTGATCATCGACAGCTTCATCGTCTCGGGCGAGTCGAAGTGGGGTCAGACCAGCCGCCTGACGCTGCTGCTGCCGCACGGCTACGAGGGCTCGGGCCCGGAGCACTCGAGCGCCCGCATCGAGCGCTTTCTCGCGCTCGGCGCCGAGGGCAACATCCGCATCGCCAACCCGACCACGGCGGCCCAGTACTTCCACCTGCTGCGCCGTCAGGCGCTGATCCGCAAGCCGCGGCCGCTCGTCGTCTTCACCCCGAAGGGGCTGCTGCGCCTCGACCGCGCCGCCGCCACGCTCGAGCAGCTGACCGAGGGCGAGCTCCACTTCATCCTCGACGACCCGACCGCCGCCGAGCGCCGCGAGAAGGTCGAGCGGCTGGTCCTCTGCACCGGCAAGGTGTACTACGACATCGACGCCAACGAGCGCCGGGGTGACGCCGAGAAGGTGGCGGTCGCCCGGGTCGAGGTCCTCTACCCGTTCGCCAAAGAACAGTTGGAAGCGGTGATCGGTTCCTACCCGAACCTGAAGGAGATCGCCTGGGTCCAGGAGGAGCCGCGCAACATGGGCGCCTGGAAGGTGATGTCACGGCGCTTCCCCTCGATCCTCCCCGAGGGCGTCGCCCTCACCTACATCGGCCGCCAGGGGCGCGCCAGCCCGGGCGAGGGTTACTCGGTGGCGCACGCGCGCGAGCAGGAGCGCATCGTCCTCACCGCGCTCACTCCCGGAGCCTGAGCGAGGATGGCGGCGGGGCCGCTGGCAAAGCCCGTCCCGGGCGAGCTGTTCGTCTGGGTGAAGCGGCTCTCGTTCGTCGAGCTGGCGATCTTCGCCGGCCTGATCGCGTTCTGGTTGCTGCCCGGGTTCGACACCGCGACGATGCTGTTCGGGTGGGCGCACGGGCTCGGCTTCATCGCCCTCTGCGTGGTGATCTGGGTGGCCTGCATCCGCAAGCAGGCCCCTTACACCCTGCTCGCCGCCACCCTTACCCCGGTCGGTCCGGTTGGCAGCGTGATCGCGATCGAGTTGATCGAGCGGAAGGGGTGGGGAATCGCCGAACATACGCGTTCCTCTGCCACTTCGGCCCAAAGCGCGGCGGAACAAGGCTGAAGCGCTCGATTCCGCTTGACCAAGGGTGCTCCACCCTGTATAGCTAAACCTCGACTGTTCCTCAGGGCAGTCCCGCCAGGGGGAACGGCCGCGTCGGCATCCCTCCCTGGCTACCGACGCGCAGGTGCAGTGAGGTCGCGCGGACCCCCCTGCCTCCCGCGGCCCCGCTGCGCCTACCCTTTGAGCTTGCGCAGCACGGTCTGCAGGATGCCGCCGTTGAGGAAGTAGGTGACCTCGTTCGGGGTGTCGAGCCTGACCGTGACGTCGAACTTCTTCTCGCCGCCGTCGTCGGCACGGGCGGTAACGGTCAGGGTCTTGGCCTCACCGTTCTCGAGCTCGCCGAAGTCGAAGGTCTCGCCGCCGGTCAACCCGAGCGAGGCGGCGCTCTCGCCGGCGGCGAACTGCAGGGGGAGCACCCCCATCCCGATCAGGTTGGAGCGGTGGATGCGCTCGAAGCTCTCGGCGATGACGGCGCGGACGCCGAGCAGCTTCGTCCCCTTCGCGGCCCAGTCGCGGGAGGAGCCGGAGCCGTACTCCTTGCCGGCGAGGACGACGAGCGGCACCCCTTCGTCGGCGTAGCGCATCGCCGCCTCGTAGATCGTCGTCTCCTCGCCGTCGGGGAAGTGGCGCGTGTAGCCGCCGGCGCGGTCGACGAGCTGGTTGCGGAGGCGGATGTTGGCGAAGGTGCCGCGGATCATCACCTCGTGGTTGCCCCGGCGCGAGCCGTAGGAGTTGAAGTCCTTGACCTCGACGTCGTTCTCCAGCAGCCACTTGCCGGCTGGGCTGTCGCGTTTGATCGCGCCGGCCGGGGAGATGTGGTCGGTGGTGATCGAGTCGCCGAGCAGGGCGAGGGCGCGAGCGCCGCCGATCGGCTCCACCCCCGGCGCCGCGGCCGGCATCCGCTCGAAGAAGCTGGGGCGCCGCACGTAGGTCGACTCGGGCCAGGTGTAGCGGTCGCCAGAGGGAACGTCGACCGCGTTCCACATCTCGTCGCCGGCGAAGACCCCGGCGTAGTTGCGTTCGAACATCTCCGAGGCGACAGAGGCGCCAACCACCTCTTTGATCTCGGCGGCGCTGGGCCAGACGTCGCGCAGGTAGACCGGCTCGCCGTCGCTCCCCTCCCCCAGCGGCTCGCTTTGGAGGTCTATGTCCATGCGGCCCGCCAACGCGTAGGCGACGACCAGCGGCGGGCTGGCCAGGTAGTTGGCCTTGACGTCCTGGTTGATCCGGCCCTCGAAGTTGCGGTTGCCGGAGAGGACGGCGCAGACGGCGAGGTCCTTCTCGGCGATCGCCTCCGAGATCTCCGGCGCCAGCGGCCCGGAGTTGCCGATGCAGGTGGTGCAGCCGTAGCCGACGAGGTTGAACTGGAGCGCGTCGAGGTACTCGGTCAGCCCGGCGCGCTCGAGGTAGTCGGTGACCACGGTGGAGCCCGGCGCCAGCGAGGTCTTCACCCACGGCTTGCGCTGCAGCCCCCGCTGGACGGCGTTGCGGGCGAGCAGCCCGGCGCCGACCATCACGCTCGGGTTGGAGGTGTTGGTGCAGCTAGTGATCGCGGCGATGACGACGCGGCCGTGGTCGAGCTCGACCCCGGTCCCGTCCTCGAGCGTGACCGCGATCGCGTCGCCGGTCTTCGGCGCCACCGCCGCCCCGCTCAGCGCCGGGCGCGGCTTGCCGGCGGCGTCGTCGTGGTCCTCGGCCGGCGGGTCGGAGGCGGGGAAGGACTCTTCGATCGCCTCGTCGCGGCCGTTGCCCATCTGCTCGGCGGCCTCCGGGTCGAACTCGCGCATCGCCCCGAGGAAGGCCTCTTTCGCCTCCGCCAGCGGCACCCGGTCCTGCGGCCGTTTCGGCCCGGCGAGGCTCGGTTCGACGCCCCCGAGGTCGAGCTCGAGCAGGTCCGAGAAGGTCGGGTCGGGGGTGGACTCTTCGTGGAACATCCCCTGCTCGCGGGCGTAGGCGTCGACCAGCTCGATCGTCTCGGTCGGGCGCCCGGTGAGGTCGAGGTAGCGCAGGGTCTCGGCGTCGACGGGGAAGATCGCGCAGGTCGAGCCGAACTCCGGCGACATGTTGCCGAGGGTGGCGCGGTCGGCGAGGCCGAGGGTGGGCAACCCGGGCCCGAAGAACTCGACGAACTTGGAGACGACGCCGCGCTCGCGGAGCATCTCGGTGACGGTGAGGACGAGGTCGGTCGCGGTTGCCCCCTCCGGCAGCTCGCCGCTCAGCTTGAAGCCGACGACCTGCGGCAGCAGCATCGAGATCGGCTGCCCCAGCATCGCCGCCTCGGCCTCGATCCCGCCGACGCCCCAGCCGAGGACGCCGAGGCCGTTGACCATCGTCGTGTGCGAGTCGGTGCCGACGAGGGTGTCGGGGTAGGCCTGGAGGACGCCGTCGTTCTCGCGGCTGTAGACGACCTGCGAGAGGTACTCGAGGTTGACCTGATGGCAGATGCCGGTCGCCGGCGGCACCACGCGGAAGTTGTCGAAGGACTGCTGCCCCCACTTGAGGAACGAGTAGCGCTCGCGGTTGCGCTCGAAGTCGTGCTCGGCGTTGACCGCGAAGGCGCGCTCGTTGCCGAAGGCGTCGACCTGGACCGAGTGGTCGATCACCAGGTCGACGTCGACCAGCGGGTTGATCGCGGCGGGGCTGCCGCCGATCTCCTCCATCGCGTCGCGCATCGCCGCCAGGTCGACGACGGCGGGGACGCCGGTGAAGTCCTGCATCAGGACCCGGGCCGGCTGGAAGGGGATCTCGACGCTGGGCTCGGCGGCGGCGTCCCAGGAGGCGATCGCCTCGACGTCGGCGGCGCTGACCGAGGTGCCGTCCTCGAGCCGCAGCACGTTCTCCAGCAGGACCTTGACCGAGTACGGCAGGCGGGCGACATCGAAGCGCTCCTGCAGCGAGTCGAGGCGGAAGATCTCGTACTCGCTCCCCCCTACCGAGAGGGTCGAACGGGCGCCGAAGGAGTCGCTGCTGCTCATGGATCCATCCTAGGCAATCGCCTGCTCGGGGCGAGAGGCGCCTACCCGGGTGATCAGCGCTTGTCGGGCGAGTGCCCGTCGGCAATCGATTTGGCCGCTTTTTGGCCGGCTGATCCGCTCTGTGCCTTGACGCCGAGCGACGGGCTGACCAGGGCCAAGTGGGCGCCGACGCGCTGCGGGAGCGGAGCGACGGTGATCTCGACCTTGTCCTTCTCGATCGCCTTGACCGTGGCCGCTCCCACCTGCTCGGGGGTGGCGGTGCCCATCCCCGGGGGCGGCTTCGCGCCCGACTCGGCGAACATGCCGGCTTCGCGGATGAAGCCCGGGGCGACGATCGAGACGCCGACGCCGCTCGGGGCAAGGTCGGAGCGCAGGGCGAGGGCGAAGCCACGCAGCCCGAACTTGGTCGCGTTGTAGACCGAGCTGCGGGGGCTCGCGGCCTTGCCTGAAAGCGAGGAGATGAAAACGAGGTGGCCGCCGCCGCGCTCGAGCATCGCCGGGTAGAGGGCGCGGGCGAGGAGCATCGGCGCCTCGAGGTTGACCCGCAGCGCCCGGGTCACCTGCTCGGCGCTGAAGTCGGTGAGCCGGCCGGCCCCGGGTAGGCCAGCGTTGGCGACGAGGACGTCGACCTGGCCGGCCTCCTCGGCCAGACGCTCAGCGGCGCCGGGCTCGGCGAGGTCGGAGGCGGCGACGGCGTGGCCCGTTCCCGGCAGCTCGGCGGCGAGCGCCGTCAGCGCCTCGGGGTCGCGGGCGCTGAGGACGAGCTGAGCGCCCCGCTCCGCGAGGGCAGCGGCGATCGCCCGCCCGAGCCCGCCGGTGGCCCCCGTCAGCAGCGCTCTCCGTCCCGAAAGGTCCATCCCAAAGCGCAAGCTACCAGCCGTCCGGTCGAGAGGAATTCGTGGTGAGACCGCGAAGTTCGACTAAATATTTGCGTTTTGTGAGCACGACGCCGCAGGATGTTCTAGACTGCCGCCGGTCCAAGAAACCGAAACGCCGAATCCCTGGCGCCAAAGAGGCGCGTGGGGAACGGGGGAACCACGTTTTCGGGGCTAACCCACCGTCAGGTGGGGGCGCAGGCTCCTTTCGCGCCAGCCCGACAGCTAACCCCGTAGGCCGACGAAGGAGAATCGGTTTGCGTCACAACTTCAGGTTGAGAGCAGGGTTGGCGTGCGTCGCGGCCCTCCTCGTGGTCGCTATTTTCGGCCCCAGCAGCGCTTCAGCCCGCTGCAACACCGGTGGGATGTCCCCCGCCGAAGTCGACATCTGCACGCCGACGGCGAAAGCGAAGCTGCTCGCCAACGGGATGCTGATCCCGCCCAAGAGCGCGCCTGCCCGGGTCAAGGCCGTGATCGCCGCGGCCAACAAGATCCGCAGCAAGCCCTACATCTTCGGCGGCGGCCACGCCCGCTGGTGGGACCGCGGCTACGACTGCTCGGGCTCGGTCAGCTTTGCCCTCCACGGCGGCCGCTTCCTCGAAAGCCCGCTTCCCTCGGGCCCGATGGAAAATTGGGGCCTGTCCGGCGAAGGCCGCTGGATCACCGTCTACGCCAACGGCGGCCACGCCTACGCGGTGATCGCCGGCTACCGCTGGGACACCAGCGGCGACGAGGGCGGCGAAACGGGTCCTCGCTGGCACGAAGAACTGCGCGACAACATCGGCTACGTCGCGCGGCATCCGGCTGGCTACTAAGCGCCGAACTTCAAACCGAAGTCGGTAAGGAGGGTGGGACCCTCTCCTCTCTCAACTTGCTGGCAGGATCGTCATCAGCTGGCCGCGAGCGGTGTCAGGCCAGAAGTACAAGCCGTTCGGAGAGGGTCCCACCCTCCAAGCCATCGAGGGAGAAACTACGGCCGAGGGACCGGCCGAAGCACGGGAGCTCGAAACCACCAAGGCTGGGCCGTTCCCGTGGCCGACTCGTCTTTGGCTTCCTGTTGTGGAGGGAGTCGGTGACCCCCTGAACGGCTTGTACTTCTCGCCTGAAAGCAATCTCGGTCAGGCTGAAGGCGATTCTGCGAGCAAGTTGAGAGAAGGGGCCACCGGGACCCTCCCCCCACCTAGGCTCCGCTGGCCCTTTAGTACAAATCGGCTAAGCCCTCAGGGACAGTTTGTCCTTGCATTCCGGGACGCCGCGGATAACTTCATGGGCATAGCCGCTGCGCCTGACATCCGGCTGACGAACCTCACCAAGCACTACGGCGAGGTGGTCGCTGTCGCCGGCATCGATCTGGAGATCGCGCAGGGAGAGTTTTTCACCATGCTCGGCCCCTCGGGCTCGGGCAAGACGACGACGCTACGGATGATCGCCGGCTTCGAGGATCCCAGCGGCGGCACCATCGAGCTCGCCGGCGAGGACGTCAACGGGGTCCCGCCTTATGACCGCGCCGTCAACACCGTCTTCCAGGACTACGCGCTGTTCCCGCACATGAGCGTCGGCGAGAACGTCGCCTACGGGATGAAGGTCGCCAGGGTCGGCAAGGCCGAGCGCGCCCGGCGTCGCGACGAGGCGCTGGAGATGGTCCGCCTGCCCGGCTACGCCGACCGCAAGCCGGGCGAGCTCTCCGGCGGCCAGCGCCAGCGGGTCGCCCTGGCGCGGGCGATCGTCAACCGGCCCAAGGTGCTGCTGCTCGACGAGCCGCTCGGCGCCCTCGACCTGAAGCTGCGCGAGCAGATGCAGACGGAGCTGAAGACGATCCAGTCGGAGGTTGGGATCACCTTCGTCTACGTCACCCATGACCAGGACGAGGCGCTGACGATGAGCGACCGCATCGCCGTCTTCAACGACGGGCGGATCGAGCAGGTGAGCCCGCCGCTGGAACTCTACGAGCACCCGGCCAACGAGTTCGTCGCCGGCTTCGTCGGCGTCTCCAACGTGATCGAGCGCGAGGGCGAGCGGGTGACGATCCGGCCGGAGAAGATCGAGCTGCTCGAGCCGGGCGCCGGCGCCGAAGGCCTCCACACCGAGGAAGGCCGCATCGTCGACATCGCCTACGCCGGGATGATCACCCGCTTCACGGTCGAGCTGGACGCCGGGGGGACGCTCCAGCTGGTCAGGCAAAACGTGGAGAGCGCGTCCTCGGGCGCGCTGCCGCGCCGGGGGAACGAGGTACTCGTCGGCTGGAAGCCGGAGCACGCGGCCGCCGTCGGCGGGAAGTCAACCAAGGAGGAGGTAGCACCATGAGGAGAGATGCTCATCCGGCCCGAACGGCCTGGCTCGTAGTCGCGGGCCTGGTCGTGTTCATGCTCGTCCTGGCCGGTTGCGGAGGCGGGGGCGACAGCAGCACCGGCGGGGGCGACAGCGAACCAGAAGCCCTGAAGCAACTGGGGAAAGGCGAGGGGTCGGTCAACCTGATCTCCTGGGCCGGCTACGTCGAACCCGAATGGAGCAAACCGTTCGAAGAAGTCACCGGGTGCAAGGTCAACAACAAGGAAGCCGGCACCTCCGACGAAATGTTCGAGCTGATGAAGAGCGGTCAGTACGACGGCGTCTCGGCTTCGGGCAACGCGTCGGCGCGGCTCTGGGCCGCTGGCCTCGTCGCTCCGGTGAACACCAACCTTGTCCCCAACTACCAGACGGTCTTCAGCGACCTCAAGGACCAGCCGTACAACACCTTCGAAGGCGTCAACTACGGCATCCCGCACGGCCGCGGCGCCAACTTGCTGATGTGGAATAAGGATCAGGTGAAGCCGGCTCCCACCTCCTGGGACGTGATGTTCGACCCGAAGGTGGCGGCCAAGTACAAGGGCAAGATCAGCGTCTACGACGAATCCAGCTACATCGCCGACGCCGCCCTCTACCTCAAATTCCACCAGCCCGACCTGGGGATCGAAAACCCGTACGAGCTGAACGAAGAACAGTTCGACGCGGCGATCGAACTGCTGAAGGAACAGCGGCAGTTCGCCGGCGAATACTGGTCCGAAGCGGCGAAGCAGATCTCGGCTTTCGCCGGTGGCGACGTCACCGTCGGCACCACCTGGCAGTACCAGTACTTCGCGCTGAAGGAAGAAGGCGTGCCGGTCGCCGCCAGCCCGGCGAGCCAGGGCTTCCTGCCGAAGGAGGGTGCTACCGGCTGGTCGGATACCTGGATGATCAGCTCCGAGGCCAAGCATCCCAACTGCATGTACGAGTGGATGAACTGGATCATCAATCCCAAAGTCAACGCCGAGGTGGCGGAATGGTTCGGCGAGGCGCCGGCCCAGGAACTGGCCTGCAGAGAAACCACGAACCCGAATTTCTGCTCCGAATACCACGCGGAAAACCCGGGCTTCTGGAAGCGGGTCTACTACTGGGAGACCCCGCTCGCAGACTGCGGCAACGGCGAAGAAGACTGCATGGACTACAACGACTGGGTCAAAGCCTGGACCGAAGTCAAAGGCTAGTCCGGCAGGTTTGACGGGTGGCATCTGAAGCGGTCGTGGAGAGGAAGTCGGCGGGCCATCGGCTCGCCGGCCTCCTCCACGGCCGCGAGCGCCTGCAGATAGGGGCGCTGCTGGCCGGCCCGGTCGGCTGGCTGGTGATCGGCTACCTGGGCTCGCTGGCCCTGCTCCTGGTCGCCGCCTTCTGGTCGGTCGACCCGCTCAGCGGCCTCACCGTCAAGAACTTCACCCTCGAAAACTTCGAATCCCTGATCGACGAACCGGTCTACCGGACGATCGTCTGGCGCACGGTCCGAACCGCGCTCCTCGTCACCCTCACCGACGCCGTCATCGCCTTCCCGATCGCCTTCTACATGGCAAAGGTCGCGAGCCGGCGGGGCAAGGCGCTGCTGGTGGTCGCGATCCTGCTGCCGCTCTGGTCGAGCTACCTGGTCAAGGTCTACGCCTGGCGCACGCTGCTCTCCGCCAACGGCGCGATCAACTGGGCGCTGGAACCGCTCGGCCTCAGCGGGCCCGGCTACGGCACCACGGCGGTCTGGCTGGTGATGAGCTACCTCTGGCTGCCGTACATGATCCTGCCGATCTACGCGGGCCTGGAGCGGCTCCCCAACTCGCTGATCAGCGCCTCCGAGGACCTCGGCGCCTCGCCCTTCACCACCTTCCGGCGGGTGATCCTGCCGCTCTCCTTCCCCGCCGTCGTCGCCGGCTCGATCTTCACCTTCTCGCTGACGCTGGGTGACTACATCACCCCGAAGCTGGTCTCCAACGATCAGTTCATCGGCAACGTCATCTTCAGCAACATCTCCAACAACCAACCGTTCGCCGCCGCGCTGGCGATGGTGCCGATCGTGGTGATGATCGCCTACCTCATGGTGGCGCGGAAGCTCGGCGCCTTCGAACACGTCTGACGATGAGGCTCTCCAAACGAGCAAGGATGGTTCTGCGGATAGCGGTCTGGGTGGGCCTCGCCTTCATCTACATCCCGCTGATCGTGATCGTCGTCTACGCCTTCAACTCGAGCAAGATCCTCGAATGGCCGCCGCCCGGTTGGACCACCCACTGGTTCTCGCAGGCGTTCAAGAACGACGCCGCGCGCGAAGCCTTCGTCACCTCGATCAAAGCGGGGCTGATCGCGACCGCGATCGCCCTCCTGCTCGGCACCCTCGCCTCGCTCGCCGTCGCCCGCCACCGCTTCTTCGGCCGCGAGACGATCTCCTTCCTCGTGATCCTGCCGATCGCCCTGCCCGGAATCGTCACCGGCGTCGCGATCAGCAACACCTTCACCCAGGTCCTGGAAGTGCCGCTGAGCCTGTTCACCGTGATCGTCGGCCACGCCACCTTCTGCATCGTCGTCGTCTACAACAACGCGGTCGCGCGCCTGCGCCGCCTCTCCGGCTCCTTCGAGGAGGCCTCGGCCGACCTCGGCGCCCACACCTGGCAGACCTTTCGCTACGTCACCTTCCCGGGGATGAAAAGCGCCCTGATCGCCGGTGGCCTGCTCGCCTTCGCCCTCTCCTTCGACGAGATCATCGTCACCAACTTCACGATCGGCGCCGGTGAACAGACGCTCCCGATCTGGATCTACTCCAACCTCTTCCGCCCTCACGAACTGCCGATCGTCAACGCCGTCGCGGTGATCGTGATCCTGATCTCGATCATCCCCGTGTACCTCGCCCACCGGCTCGGCGCCGAGGAGGGCGGTGCCACCGGTGGCCGCGGAGCCGGCGGTGGCGTCGAGACCGAGGCCACCGCCGTTCCTTAGCCGGCGCTCAGCTCGCCAGGACGTAGAGCGGGGTCGGTTCGGTCACCGTCAGCGACGCGGTCATCGTCGCCGGGTTCCCGCAGAGGAAGCTCCCCGAGAGCAACCCGACTTTGGCGTTGATGCCGATCGTCGGGCTGGTACCGCCGTTGAGGGTGATTCCCGAGGCGATCGTGCCGCCGTATACGCAGTCGACGCCGAGCATGCTCCCTGTGACTTCGATCCCTTCGACCTGGAAGCTGCCGTTGGTTTTGCTCGTCCAGTGGATTTCGCCGCCGCCAGTTTTGAGGACTTTGATTTCGCCGTTGCAGCCGCCGAAGCTGAGCGATTTTGTCGTCCCTTTGACTGTTTCGGTGGCGCTGCCATTGGTGGTGGTTTCGACCGTCCCGTGGCCTTCATTGCATTCGAAGGTCGCGAAGCCGGCTTTCAGCACCGCCTTCGTCCCCGGGGTCAGTTCCGACTGGAAGACCGTCCCTTTCGGGTAGATCGAGCCGCACGGGCTGGTTTTGGTTTTGCAGATGACGGTTGCCGACGCCGACCCGGCGCCAACCGCCACGAGGACAGCCGCCAGCGCGGCAACTGCCGTCGCCGCTTTCAGGTACTTCATCGTTGCCTCCCTTGTTGGTTTGCCTTGGCGGCCCTGCGCCGCCACCGGCAATCCCTAACAGGTGGGCAAACATACCGTCAAGAGTATTTGAGCAAACTACAGTGGCTCGGGAGGCGCTTCTGCCCCACCCTCACCAGACGGATCCCTGCGGCGGAGAAACCCATAGGCGGCGAGAGCGCTGAGGAGGAGGACCTCGACGATGGCCAGCAGGCTGATCCAGCGGCCGACCGTCACGGGTGCCTCCCAGTGCTGGCTGAAGGTGACCGGACGCGGGCGGTCCGAGGCGGGCAGGCGGACGACCATGTTCCCTTCCGAGGTGATGCCAACTGGATCCGCGCCCTTGACGTCGACCAGGTAGGTCCAGGTGAAGACGTTGGTTTCGGCGCTGCCGGCCCTGCCAGGCGGATAGCTGACCGTATAGCTCTCGTGGTCACCGCTTTCGGGAGCGATGATCAGCGGCCGTCGCAGGGTCGGCTCCACTTCGGGCGCCGAGGCGTCGGCGAACTGCAGGGGCGCGTACCAGGTGGGAGGCGGGGTGAAGGACGATTCGACGGCGACGGAGCGATTGGGCAGGAAGGAGCGCGCGTCGGAGTTCTGCGCCAGCGACTGGGCGAAGCCGAAGGCGGCGATCGCCGCCAGCAGCCAGACGGCGACGCGGCCGAAGGTTCCCGCTCTCTTCATCGCCACCAGGACGACGGTCACCAGCCCGACCACCGCCAGGTCGGCGTAGGTGACGAGCCGATAGGGGAACTGGATGTAGCGCCAGGTGGTCGGCAGCTTGTCGATCAGGGACGGCTCCAGGATGAGGAGCAGGAAAACGCCGAGGATCGCCGCCAGCCCGGCCGCGAGGAGCTTGCGGGACCGCGGCAGCAGGAGCCAGCAGGCCACGCCGCCGACGAGTGCCCAGGCGAGCGCGAGGACCGGCAGCTGCGTGTTGAGGTCGGCGGTGATGTCGGGGTTGAGCGAGGCGCTGTGGCGGAGGACGCTGAATAGCTGCGCCGGCTCGGTGACGTTGGTGAAGCTGAGTTCGTCGGGGCCACCCTCGCGCAGGCGCTGGTGGTAGAGGAGCAGCGGAATCAGGATCCAGGCGTTGAGCGCGATCCCCAGCAGACCAAGCCAGACGAGCCGCAGGCCCCGCCGCAGGTGCGCCCGCGCCCCCCGCCAGTCGCTGGCCGCCAGCACCACCGCGAACATCAGCAGGAAGGTGGTTCCCCAGATCAGGGTGAGGGTGTGGGTTCCGGTGAGGACGGCGAGCGCGCCGACGAAGGCGGCGGCGGTCCAGAAGCGCAGTTGCGGCTCCCGCAGGCAACTGAGGCCGGCGGCCGCGGCGAGAGGGATCGCCGAAGTCGCGAGCATCTCCGGGATGTCGCCGCGCGCGTACATGTTGGAGACCGCGTAGGGGGTGGTGACGGCGATCGCCCCCGGCAGCATCGCCCACCAGCCGTCGAGCCCGGCCAGGCGCGCGATCCAGAGCCAGCCGCCGAAGTTGAGCGCGATCGCGGCGGCGATCACGACCACCATCGCCAGGTTGGGGCTGCCTAGCTGGGAGACCACGCCCAGCACCGTGTACATGCTGCCGCCGTAGAAGGCGAAGTAGGGATAGAAGAAGCCGAGGGTCGAGTCGAGGTAGTAGCCCGGTTCGCCGAGGCCGCTGAGGTCGAGGCCCTGCATGTGGATCAGCCACATGTGGTTGCCCCAGTCGCTGGCGTAGCTGCGATCGGTGCAGAGGACCGGATAGAGCAGACCCAGCCCGATCCCGAGCGGGATCAGCCATTGCCAACGGCTGCGCAGCTGCGCGGCCACTGCCTAGAGCGGGATGTTTCCGTGCTTGCGCTTGGGCTGCGCGACGCGCTTGGTCTGCAACATGCGCAGCGCCCGGATCAGCTTCGGCCGCGTCTGCCGCGGCTCGATCACGTCGTCGATGTAGCCGCGCTCCGCCGCCGAGTAGGGGTTGGCGAAGTGGGCTTTGTAGTCGTCGATCAGCTTCTGCCGGCGCTCGTCGGGAGTCGGCGAGCTGGCGATGTCCTTGCGGTAGATGATGTTGACCGCGCCCTCGGGGCCCATCACCGCCACCTCGGCCGTCGGCCAGGCGATGTTGTAGTCGGCCAGCATGTGCTTGGAGTTCATGACGTCGTAGGCGCCGCCGTAGGCCTTGCGGGTGACGACGGTGAGCTTCGGCACGGTGGCCTCGGTGAAGGCGTAGAGGAGCTTGGCGCCGTGGCGGATGATCCCGTTCCACTCCTGGTCGGTGCCGGGGAGGAAGCCGGGGACGTCGGTGAAGGTGAGAAGCGGGACGTTGTAGCAGTCGCAGGTGCGCACGAACCGGGCCGCCTTCTCGGAGGCCTCGATGTCGAGCACGCCGGCGAGGAAGGCGGGCTGGTTGCCGACGACGCCGACGGGGAAGCCGTCGAGCCGGGCGAAGCCGCAGACGATGTTCTTGGCGAAGTGCTCGTGGACCTCGAAGAACTCCTCGTCGTCGACGACGCGGGCGATCACGTCGCGCATGTCGTAGGGCTTCGAGGGGTCGTCGGGGACGAGCGTGTCGAGCTCTGGGTCTTCGCGCTCGGGGTCGTCCGAGGGCTCGAAACGGGGCGGCGCCTCGAGGTTGTTCGAGGGCAGGAAGCCGAGCAGGTAGCGGACGTCCTCGAGGCAGCTCTCCTCGTCCTCGGAGGCGAAGTGGGCGACGCCCGACTTGCTGTTGTGGCTCATCGCCCCGCCCAGTTCCTCGAACTCGACTTCCTCGCCGGTCACGGTTTTGATCACTTCCGGGCCGGTGATGAACATGTGGGAGGTCTCTTTGACCATGAAGATGAAGTCCGTCATCGCCGGCGAGTAGACGGCGCCGCCGGCGCAGGGGCCCATGATCAGGCTGATCTGCGGGATCACCCCGGAGCACTGGACGTTGCGGACGAAGACGTCGCCGTAGGCGCCGAGGGAGACGACGCCCTCCTGGATCCGGGCGCCGCCGGAGTCGTTGATGCCGATCACCGGCGCCCCGACCTGGGCCGCCAGGTCCATTACCTTGCACATCTTCTCCGCCATCACCTCGCCGAGGCTGCCGCCGAAGACGGTGAAGTCCTGGGAGAAGACGAAGACGGTGCGGCCGTCGATCGTGCCGTGGCCGGTGACGACGGCGTCGCCCCAGGGCCGATTTTTCTGCATCTCGAAGTCGTAGGTGCGGTGGCGCACGAAGGTGTCGAGCTCCTCGAAGGAACCCGGGTCGAGCAGCTTCTCGATCCGCTCGCGGGCGGTCAGCTTGCCCTTCGCGTGCTGCTTTTCGACCGCGGCCTCGGAGGCGGAATGGATTGCCGCCTCACGGAGTTCGCGCAGGTAAGCGAGCTTCTCGTCGTGGGTTTCCGGGTTGCGTTCGCGCATGTCGTCGTCCATCGGCACCTTGGGGAACGGCGGCGGCATTCTATTTGCGCCGCGTCCGCGGTGCCCCCCGGCAAACGAAGGGCCCGCCGGGGAGGCGGGCCCTTCAGTTTCCACGATGCCGAGTAATCCTAGAGTTCTGCGCAGACCGCGTAAGCGACGATCTGCCAGTTGCCCGCCTCTTCAGGCGTCTCGCGACCGCTGGCGATCCAGCCGGTGCGGGCGTTGTTCGAGGCAACCAGCGGGTAGCTCCCGTTGATCGCGACTTTGACGCTCGAGGGCGAGTTGATGTGGGCGCCGCCGCCGATCGCTTCCTTGCCCGCCGGGCAGGTGGCGGTGACGGACTTTTCGTCTTCGGTGTCGTTAATGCTGGTTTCGGTCACGTAGGTGATGTTCTTCACCAGCTGACGCCAGGTCCCGGTCGAGATCTTCGCCGAGGTAACCGCTTCGTTGGCGAGCTTGCCGGTGGTCACCGCTTCGGCGCCGAGCTTGCTTTCGGTCACCGCTTTCTTCGCGAGGTTGCTGTTCAGGACCGATTCCTTGGCGAGCTTGCCGGCGCCGATGCCGCCGTTGGCCAGCTTGGCGCCGCGAACGGAGCCGTTGGCGAGGTCGGCGGTGACGATGCCGTTGTTCTTGATTTTCCCGGAGGTGACAGCCTGGGTCTTGATCTTCGAGTTGGTCACCGCCTGGTTGGCGATGTTGACCGCCTTGACCTGGCCCGGCTGCAGCTTCACGGCAGCGAAGGCGGTGCCGCCAAGGGCGATGAAGAGTGCGGTGATGGACAAGACGTTGGCAACCGACAGGTGCCGTTTCAGGGTTTTCACTGGTTGAACTCGCTTTCTTTGGCCGGACAGGGCGCGGCCTCTTTGTGGGAATCGGAAGCTCATGGAGCGGTCAGCTAAAGGGTCGGCGCTGCGGTTCGGCCAGGCGGTCGAGAACGGCTTCGAGGTCGGCCTCGATCAGGCCGCTCTCCTCGCTGGCGCGCAGCTCGACCCGCGTCCCGAAGCCTTTCTCGGCCATCGTCACCTCGAGCCCCTCGACGGTCTGGACGAGCTCCGCCAGCTCGGGCTCTGACTTCATCAACGTCCGCGAAACCTCGATCATCGCCCCGGGCTTCAACCGCCGCCGCCGCGTTCCTCCTCCCAACCCCGCCTGGGAGAGACCGTTCAGGGGGAGAGTTCGGCGGATCCGGTTCTTGGCACAGCATGGTGTGCCAAGAACCGGAAACGCGCAGTGCCCACGCGTGGCGTCTGGCTGCACAGCAGCATGGAATCGTCACGCGGAAACAGCTCTTGGCGCTGGGCTTTGGGAGGAGGTCTATTCAGCATCGGATCGAACGCGGGAGGCTCTTCCCGGTCAGCCTCGGCATCTACGCGGTGGGCTGGCCGGCTCTCAACCAAAAGAGACGGTGGATGGCCGCGGTCCTGGCCGGCGGGGAGGGCGCCGCCTTGAGCCATCGCAGCGCGGCTGCGCTCTGGGAAATCGGTGCGGGAAGTCCAACGCGTATCGACGTGGTCGTTCGGCGCCGATGCGACCTCTGTCGAGCGGGGATCGTCTTTCGGGCGCGTCCCTCCCTGGCAGCGGAGGACATCTCGATCCGTGACGACATCCCTCTCACCTCACCAACCCAGACCCTGCTCGACCTTGCGACGGAACTCGCGCCAGTCCCGCTTGAGCGAGCCATCAACGAAGCTGACAAGCGGGACCTGGTCGATCCGGAGGCGCTGCGGGACGAGCTGCTCCGCCACAGTGGGCAGCCCGGGGTGGTCCCGCTCCGCCACCTCCTCGACAAGCTCTTCTTTCGACTCTCCGACTCGGAGCTGGAGATCTACTTCCGCCGGCTCGTCAAGCGGGCACAGATCCCAATGCCGCTCAGCAAGCAGTGGGTCAACGGCTACGAGGTTGACTTCTTCTGGCCCGATCTCGGGCTCGTCGTCGAGACCGACGGCTTGCGCTATCACCGAACGCCATCAGCCCAGCTGAAAGATGCGCGCCGCGACCGGGCACATGTGATGGCCGGCATGACGCCGCTGCGCTTCACCCATTACGAGGTTCGCTATGAACCCGCTCGCGTCCGCGAAGCGCTGACGAAGACGATCGAGCTACTCAGACGGCGCGGCCCGGATCTGACACAGCCCGCTGTGTCAAGACCCGTGTTCGCCTAGAAGAAGGCGCCGCCCTTGTATTCGCCGAAGACGTCGCGCATGGCGCCGCAGACCTCGCCGATCGAGGCGTTGGCTTTGAGCGCGGCGCGGATCGGGTGCAGGAGGTTGCCGTCGCCGCGGGCAACGTCTGCGAGCGCCTGCAGCTTGGCGTCGACCTCGGCCTGGTCGCGGTTCTCCTTGAAGGCCTTGAGGCGGGTCAACTGGCGCCGCTCGGACTCGGGGTCGACCTTGAGGATGTCGACGTCGTCGACCTGGTCGGTGACGAATTTGTTGACGCCGACGATGATGTCCTGGCCGCTCTTGTAGCGCTCGTGGTAGGAGAGCGCCGACTCCTCGATCTCGCGCTGCATGAACTCCAGCGCCTCGACCGAGCCGCCCAGCTCTTCGACCTTCCCCATCAGCTCCCAGGAGCGCTCCTCGATCTCGTCGGTCAGCGACTCGACGAAGTAGGAGCCGGCGAAGGGGTCGACGCTGTCGGCGGCGCCGGACTCATAGGCGATCACCTGCTGGGTGCGCAGGGCGATCCGGGCCGAGCGCTCGGTCGGCAGCGCCAGCGCCTCGTCGAAGCCGTTGGTGTGCAGCGACTGGGTGCCGCCGCAGACCGCCGCGAACCCCTGCAGGGCGACGCGGATGATGTTGACCTCGGGCTGCTGGGCCTGCAGGGTCACCCCGCCGGTCTGGGTGTGGAAGCGGATTTTCATCGAGTTCGGGTCCTGCGCCCCGAACCGCTCGCCGACGATTTTCGCCCACATCCGCCGCACCGCCCGGAACTTGGCGATCTCCTGGAAGACGTTGTTGTGGCCGTTGAAGAAGAAGGCCAGACGCGGCGCGAACTCGTCGATCTTCAGGCCCCGCTCCAGCGCTGCCTCGACGTAGGCGATCGCGTTGGAGAGGGTGAAGGCGACCTCCTGCACGGCCGAACAGCCCTTCTCGCGGATGTGGTAGCCGGAGATCGAGATCGTGTTCCATTTGGGCACGTTCTCGCGGCAGTACTCGAAGATGTCGGTGGTCAGGCGCATCGTCGGCACCGGCGGGTAGATGTAGTTGCCGCGGGCCATGTACTCCTTCAGCACGTCGTTCTGGACGGTGCCGCGAAGCTTCTGAGATGGCACCCCCTGCTCCTCGCCGACCAGCTCGTAGAGCAGCAGCAGGATCGCCGCCGGGGCGTTGATCGTCATCGAGGTGGAGACGCCGTCGAGCGGGATCTGGTCGAAGCAGATCCGCATGTCCTCGATCGTGTCGATCGGGACGCCGGTGCGGCCGACCTCGCCGTGGCAGAGCGGGTCGTCGGAGTCGCGCCCGAGCTGGGTCGGCAGGTCGAAGGCCATCGAGAGGCCGGTCGAGCCGTGCTCGATCAGGTAGCGGTAGCGCTGGTTGGTGTCCTCGGGCGAGGCGAAGCCGGCGTACTGGCGCATCGTCCAGAGCCGGTCCCGGTACATCCCCTCGTGGATGCCGCGGGTGAAGGGTGGCTGTCCGGGCTCGCCGAGCCGCTCCTCGAGCCCGGGAGCGACGTCGGCCTCGCCGTAGAGGGGCTTGATCTCGATCCCGGAATCGGTGAAGACGCGCTCGTCGTCGGGCCCGACCAGCGGGGCGATGGTGCGATGGGCCTCCTGGGCCCCTGATCCATCAATGCCTGCCATGGGCCGGAGGATATTGAGACAACCGCAACAGGGGCGGCCCGGACCGGAACCTTGGCTGGCCAGCCGGGTTGTTAAAGAGCAGAACCGGGAATAACCTGGTGATTAATCGACTTGCCGCAGTCGCCGGACGGGACAGCAGGGGGCGGCAACAACGGAGGGAAATACATGACTGAAGCTAACCAGCCACGGATGGCTCGGGGATCGAAGCTTTCGGCAGGAGTGCTGGCAGCCGTGCTGTTCGCGCTGCTGGCGTTCGCTCCCCTTGCCCAAGCCGCACCGGATCCGGTCGGCAGTGGCTCTGCCACCGTCACTCTCAACAAGGGCTTCACCAAGTATCTGAAGACCTTTGGCATCAAGGTGCAGAAGGTCTCCCCCGCCAAGCTCAAGGGCCAGAAGCTGACCCTGCCGGGCACCGGCGGCGAAGTCGATCCGACCACCGGCGCCGGCACCGTCACCCTCGGCGGCGGCATCAAGTTCAAGGCTGGCAAGAAGTCCGCGACCGTCAAGGGCCTGGTCCTCGACACGAAGAAGAAGGCCCTGACCGCCAAGGTCGCCGGCAAGAAGATGAAGTTCGCCTCCGTTGGCGGCTACAGCTACACCCGCAACGGCTTCGGTCTCAACATGACGATCAAGAAGCTGAAGCTGACCGGCTCGGCCGCGAAGCAACTGAACAAGAAGACCGGCTACGCCAAGGGCAAGCCGAAGCCGTTCATCGGCGGCAAGATGCTCGGCAAGGCGACCGCTGAAGAGCAGCCGTCGACCGTGACCATCGTCCCCGGTGGCAACGTCACCTTCAACGCCAACCTGGAACTGCTCAAAAAGCTCAACGATGTTGAAACCAACGCCAACGTGATCGCCCCGACCACCGTCGGCGGCGTTGGCAGCTTCCTGCTGCCGCTGTCGGGCGGCTCGATCGCACCGACCGCGACGGCCGGTGTTGTCCAGACCAGTGGCGGCCTGCTGCTGACGCAGAAATTGCCGACCAGTGAAACCACCGCCCTGGAAACGGAAATCACCCTGGGCAACATGTGGCTCGACTTCTCGGCGAAAACCGTCACCGTCGAAGTCGTGGCGAAATCGAACGCCAGCAGCAGCCTCAACCTGGGGCCGCTCGGGCGCAGCTCGATTGCCGACCTCACCCTGACCGGGGCCACGGTGTCCGCCGACTCGGCGACCCGCACCGTGACCGTTCAGAACGCCTCGGCGACGCTCCAGCCGATCTCGGCTGAAGTCCTCGAGGGCTTCGTCAAGGTCTACCAGGCCTACTACGAAGCGGGCGTGTGCGCGAGCCTGCCGGAAAAATGCAAAGAACCGGCCGAAAAAGAAATCGCCAAAAAAGCGGCCGAAGAAAAAGTTGCCAGCGATCACATCGCCGCAGGCAACCCGCTCGGAACGTTCTCGTTCACGGCGCAGACTCAGTAGTCCAAGTTCGCTGCATCGCGAAAGGAAGGGGCGGCCTCCGGGCCGCCTCTTTTCTTTGCCCTCGCGGGTGAGCGCGCCGGGCGGCGGCTAGTCGGAGGCGGCGGCTAGTCGGAGGCGCCGACGAGGCGCTCGACGCCGCTCTGCTCGATCGTCCGCCGCAGGCCCTCGGCCAGCTCGACCTTCGGTTCCCAGCTCAGCAGGTCGCGGGCGCGGGTGATGTCGGGGCGACGCTGCTTGGGGTCGTCGGTCGGCAGCGCCTCGTAGACGATCTCCGAGCGCGACTCGGTCACCTCGATGACCGCCTTCGCCAGCTCCAGCAGCGTGAACTCGTTCGGGTTGCCGATGTTGACCGGCAGGTGGACGTCGGACTCGGCGAGGCGGACGATGCCGTCGATCAGGTCATCGACGTAACAGAAGCTGCGCGTCTGGCTGCCGTCGCCGAAGACGGTCAGCGGCCGGTCCTGCAGCGCCTGGCGCAGGAAGGTCGGGATCGCCCGCCCGTCGTGCGCCCGCATCCGCGGCCCGTAGGTGTTGAAGATCCGCACGATCGCGGTGTTGACGCCCTGCTGGCGGTGGTAGGCCATCGTCATCGCCTCGGCGTAGCGCTTCGCCTCGTCGTAGACGCCGCGCGGGCCGATCGGGTTGACGTGGCCCCAGTAGTCCTCCTTCTGCGGATGGACCTCGGGGTCCCCGTAGACCTCGCTGGTCGAGGCGATCAGGAAGCGCGCCCGCTTGAACTTGGCCACCCCGAGCATGTGGTGGGTCCCGTGCGAGCCGACCTTGAGCGTGTGCAAGGGCAGCCGCAGGTAGTCGATCGGGCTCGCCGGCGAGGCGAGGTGGTAGACGAAGTCGACGTCCTCGGCGATCTCGACCTTCTCGATGATGTCGATGTTGCGGAAGTCGAACCGCTCGTCGCGGATGTGGGCGATGTTCTCCAGCGACCCGGTCTCGAGGTTGTCGATGCAGATCACCCGGTGGCCGTCGCCGAGCAGCCGCTCGCAGAGGTGCGATCCAAGGAAGCCGGCGCCGCCGGTAACTACGCAAGTGCTCATGGCGGCGATGCTACCTGGCTCGGCCTCGTTTGAACGTTCGGCCAGCCCGGCCGCAATTTCCGCACTTATGGATTGAGGCATTCGTCCAAAAGGGGGAGAGCCCAGAGCTCCGACGACCTCAGCGCTGCGAATGTCCGGTCGGGAGAACTGAAGCGGTCAGGGGGAGCCGAGTCGTGGAAGTAGCCGAGGAGCAGGGGGAGCGCGGTCCGTTGGGGCCGGACGCAACCGCGGCGCGCAAGCGGGCGGCGGTCGAGACCTACTCACGGAACGAGGCGGCGCTGCGGCGAACGGCCCGCCGCTACTCGCTCTGCGCCGACGACGCCGAGGACGCGCTCCAGCGCGGGCTCGAGATCCTCCTCCGCAAAGCCCCCACCGTCGACCCGCGCGAACTGATCAAGTGGACGCAGACGGTGGTCAAGCACGAGGCGCTCGCCGTGCGGCGCGAACGCGAGCGGATCCTCGCCGGGCCGGCCGCGGCGAAGCCGGAGCCCGATGCCCCCGACTGGGTCGCCCTGATCCCGGCCGAGGCCGACGGGCCGCCCGAGCGGGCCGAGCGCCGCGAAGCGATCGCCCGCAGCCGCGAGGCCCTGCAGACGCTGAAGCCGCAGGAGCTACGGGCGCTGACCCTCTTGGCAGAGGGCTACTCCTACGCCGAGATCGGCGAAATCACCGGCTACAGCCGGACGAAAATCAACCGCTGCCTCGCCGAGGGCCGCGAGCGCTTCCGCAAGCTCCTCTCCCGCAGCGAGGACGGTAGCCGCTGCGCCGAGATGCGCTCGCTGATTTCGGCCTTCTGCGACGGCGAGGCCGCCGCCGCGGAGGTGACCCAGCTGCGCGAGCACCTCCGCGCCTGCGCCCACTGCCGCGCGACCCTCCGCGCCTACCGCGCCGCCCCTGCCGCCGCCGCGGCGCTGGCGCCACTGCCGCTGCATCGCTCGCTGCTCGAGCGGGCTCACGACACCCTCACCGGCCTCGCCGCGAAGGTGACCGGGGCGGCGACCGGTGACGCCACGGCTGGAGTCATGGCGGGGGGCGGGACCCGCGGAGCCGGCATTGCCTTGGCGGCGAAGGTCGCGGCCGTTTGTATCGGTAGCGCCGGCGGGGCGGCGGCCTGCGTCGCCACCGGCCTGGTCCCGGCCCCCTTGGGTCTGGCGCCCGACCCTGGCCCACCCTCCCATCTGGAGCGGAGCCACAGGAACCTGGCGGCGAGGGAGACGCCGTCGAGCGGTGTCGACTACGAACCGCAGCCGGCGCCGGAGGCAGCCGAACCTGAAGCCGGCGGCGAAGGTGAAGAGAAGCCCGAGCACGTCAAGCACACGGAAGCGACCCAGGAACCCACTCCCGCCCCGGCCAGCACCAGCGGCGCGGTCGAATACGCGCCGCCTCCTGCTGAACCGGCCCCCGAACCCCCGCCCGCCTCCACTGCGACCGCCGGCGACCCAGCCGGGGAGTTCGGGCCGTGAAGCTGCGCGCCACCTCGCTCGCTCTGACGCTGCTTACTGTCGCCGCGCTAGCCGCGGCAGGGGCCGCGGCGTCGTCCCCGGAACCGGTGCGGATGACGAACCTGAGCGTGGTGAGCGCCGAAGGGGAGTGGCAGGCCGACGACAGGTTCGATCTCGTCTGGGGCCAGGAACCGGCCGATCCCACCTACCCGCCGGTCGCCGTCGATTACCAGCTCTACAGCCCCGGCGGCGCCGCGGTCGGACCTGTCGTCCGCAGAGCCGGCAGCCTCACGCACATGGGAGGACTGAGGGTCCCAGGCCCAGGCATCTACACGGTCGAGGCCTGGTTCGAAGACTCGGCAGGCCGATTTGGGCCGCGGGAAAGCACCACCCTCCGTTTCGACAACAGCCCTCCGCCGCCACCGCGCCCCCTGTCTCCTGCCGGCTGGATCGGCGCCGATCAGCCCGCCGTGCTGCGAATCGGACATCCTGACGGAGCGCCGCCTTCCGGAATTCGCGGCTACGCCTTTTCGCTCGACGAGGGCGGCGGCAGCTACCCCTGCATCCGCCCCACCGTCTGCACGGTGGCGGAGACCGACCTGGCGAACGGCGTCGGGGACGACGAGGCACTCCTCGGACCGCTGCCGGAGGGAACCACCGTGGCGCGGGTGGTCGCGGTTTCCGGCGCCGGCGTGCGCTCGTCCGTCGCCACGGCCGTTTTCAAGGTAGATGCGACCCGACCGATGGTGTCGCTGAGCGGCGTGCCGAACGGCTGGGCGGCAGGACCAGTGCGGGTGCGTGCCACCGCCCGGGACGAGACCTCAGGGATGGCCGCCGCCGGGCCGGCCGGGCCCTTCACCGGCATCGCCCTCGACGGCGGAGCGCCCGCGGTGACCCTCGGTGACACCGGCACGGCCGTCGTCGCCGGCAGCGGCCTTCACCCCGTCGCCTATTTCGCCCGCGACGCGGCGGGGAACATCGGCTTCGGCCCAACCGGCGCGACGAATCCGGTGCTCGCCGTGGTCCAGATCGACGAAGACGCGCCGCGGGTCCGGTTCGCCGCCGCGCAGGATCCGAGCGAACCCGAGCGGATCGAAGCCACGGTTGCCGACCCTCTTTCCGGCCCGAGCCCGAGCCGGGGTCAGATCGCCGTGCGGGCGGTCGGCAGCAAGGCTCGCTTCCAGCCACTGCCGACGACGGTCGCCACCGGCAGGCTGCGAGCGGTCTGGGACTCCGATTCCTACCCGCCGGGAAAGTACGAATTCCTCGCCACCGGATTCGACGCCGCCGGCAACGCCGCCGTCGGGAGCGACCGCGAGCGGGGGGCGAGGATGATCCTGGTCAACCCGCTGAAGACGCCGGTGCGGATCGAATCCGGCTTCGGCGGCAGGCACCTGCGCTGGCTGCACCACACTGCGAGAACGGTTCGCTACGGCCGCGGCGTTCGCTTCGGGGGCCGACTGCGGACCATGAGCGGCGCCCCGCTCGCCGACCGCGAGATCCTCGTCACCGAGTACTTCGACGCTGGCTCCGGTGCCACGACGCGGACGATCCGGACCCGGACCGCCGCCGACGGCTCCTTCACCGCCTGGCTCGCCCCCGGCCCCAGCCGGCGCGTCGTCGCCAGCTTCGCCGGGACCAAGCTGCTCAGCCGCGCCTCCGGCCGGACGACCCGGCTCTCCGTGCTCGCCGCTGTCCGCCTGCGCGCCTCCAGCGCAGTCGCCCGAATCGGCCGCGCCCCCGTCGTCTTCTCAGGCCAGGTCGCGCTCGGCGATGCGGCACCGCCGCGAGGAGGCCTGCAGGTAGAGCTGCAGTTCCGCTACCCCGGCGCCGAGTGGAGCGAGTTCCGCACCGTCCAGACTGACGCTCGCGGCCACTTCCGGTACCCCTACTCCTTCAGCGACGACGACAGCCGCGGCGTCCGCTTCCAGTTCCGCGCCTTCGTCGCCGCAGCGGCAGACTGGCCCTACGGGGCGGCCTACTCTCGCCCGGTCTTCGTTACTGGCCTCTAGCCGCCCATCCCGGCGCACCATCCCCCAGGCGGCCCCCCCGCGATTGCTGCCCATCTCGGGCGTACTAGAGAGGGCCGGGGATCTCCCCGGCCCTCTCAACCTCAGCCGTTAAGACTGTCGGGTCATGGTGCTGCTATTCGATCCACGTCTCCGCGGAGCCTTCGACCATGACACCCGTGTCACCATTGTAGGTGGCATTATTGTGTTTGCCGCCTTCGGTGAGCGGGCAGCCAAACATATTGGCCGACGTCACATTGAATTTGAGGTTGGTCGAAGCTGTTTTGATATCGAGTGTCCGATTCGGCGCGGTGTTTGTATTGGTGTAGGTGACCCCGTTGATTCCGGTCTGGTTCGGGTAGAAGACACTGCAGCCCGAGCTGCCGAAATTGATCCCGCCGCCGGTGCATCCTTCGAGATCGAAGGTATTGAGATTCGCATTGAATCTGTAATTACAACCGGCGGTATTCACCGTTGTGTTGAGGAAGCCGAACGCTTTGCAATTGCTGTATTCCGGATGGACGACCATAGTTTCGCTGTTCGTATTGGCATTACCATTGAAGGCAATGGTATTGCAATTCACGGTCGACCCTGTCAGACCGAACGTATGGGTATTTTTGATTTCACTTACGATTTTGCCGGCATTCGTAGAGTGAAAGTTTTTCGCGGAAGCCGACGAGACGTCGACTATCGCGGTAAGGGCCAGAACCGCCATGGCGGTGAGACCCAGGGTCCTGAGGTGCTTCATGTGTTCTCCTTTTGAGTCGACGCGGTTGCGTCCTCTATGTGGTGTCGCCGCCCGCTCGTATTCCCCCCGAGTCGTTCGGCGACCGGGGAGGCTCGAAGCCGACGGCATATCGTCCGCTCCGCCGCTGAAGGTGCCTGCCCGGCCGGGCCTTTGTGGCCGGCACGAACGGTTTACCAGGAATATTTTGAGTATGCCAAGAAGAAACACCCTAATTCTTCTGGCCTCCCTCTCAACCACCGCAGCCTCTCGGAGAGGCGCCTGCGCCGATCTGCTTGATGGCCGACGGGGATCGTTCAGCCCGCTGTCCTCTGCCGCCGCATAGAAAAGAGGGCCGGGGGACACCCCCGGCCCTCTTAACCTCAGCCGTTAAGGCTGTGGGTCATGGTGACGCTAGCCGATCCACGTCTCCGCGGAGCCTTCGACCATGACACCCGTGTCACCATTGTAGGTGGCATTATTGTGTTTACCACCTTCGGTGAGCGGGCACCCGAACAGATTGGCGCTCGTCACATTGGCTTCGATGTTGGTCGAACCCGCTTTGACGTCGCCTGTCCTATTCGGCGCGGCGTTTGTAGTGTTGAAGGTGATTCCGTTGATCCCATTCTGGTTCGGGACGAAGCTGCTGCAGCCCGAGATCACGATATTGATCCCGCCAGCGCTGCAGCCCGACAGATTGGTGGTGTTGGTATTCGCATTGAACGTGTAATTGCAACCGTTGGTATTCACCGTTGCGTTGAGGAAGCCGAACGCTTTGCAATTACTGTATTCCGGATGGACGACCTGAGTTTCGCTGCTTTTAACGGCATTACCAATGAAGGCAATGGTATTGCAATTTACGGTCGAACCTGTGAGACCGAACGTATGCGTATTTTTGATTTCAGTTTTGATCACGCCGGCATTCGTGGACTGAAAATTCTGCGCGGCAGCCGACGAGACGCCGACCATTGCGGTGA
>DASSHE010000032.1:0-115197 GCA_035693065.1 Solirubrobacterales bacterium | reverse complement strand
CGGTCGGTGGTCGCCGCGCTTCACGTCGGGCGTCTGCTTCAACGGGATCAGCGGCAGGCAGTCGCGCTCCATGCACTCGGTATGGATGCGCTCAATGTCATAGCCCTTATCGAGCGCGGCCGTCGCGGCCGTCGCGCCTCGCCGCTTGGCGGTATCGAGCAGGTCGGCGACGAACCGGGTTTCATGGGCCTTCGCGGTCTCAACCGTCCACGCGACCGGGAGGTCGGTCGCGGTGCAGACAGCGGCGTGCAGCCGGTAGCCGTAGAAGCCGCCGCCGCGCCGGGTGCTGACCGCCGACCTGTGTCCCCATGAGGCATCGGGGTCGGCGTGCCAGTTGCGTTCGACCTCGCTGTCCTTGGAGACGTAGCGCTGGCCGTTGGCGTAGGCGGGCATATCGCTCGCGTCGATGGCGAGGTCGCGGCCGTAGGTCGGCAGCTTCGCTTTCAGTCCTTCGACAATGGAGTCGATGCAGCGCTCGACTGCCGGGGCGTTCTCCCGCAGCTTCGCCGCGAAGCGATAGGCAGCCCACTTGCTCGGCGGGTTGCCTTCGCAACCCAGAACCCGCTGGAGCTTCCAGTGCTCCGCGACCAAGGCAACCACCTTCGTCCAGGTCGGCAGCGCGTAGAGCGACCGCACCAGTGCCATGCCGACCATCGTCCGAACCGGATACCCGGGCCGACCCGTCCATCGAGTCGCTTCCAGATCCCCGATCAACCGCCCTATCTCGGGCGAATCGAGAAGATTTGCGACCACCTCAACGGCGGGTCGCGGTGCTACCTTGGGTACGTCCACGGAGCCAATACCTCTGTGGTCCTGACCCCCGGAAGCGCCAACTTCGCGGGGGTCTTCTATTAGCGATTTCTGGAGCAGAATCTAGCGTCCGAATCGGACGGTAAACCGCTCTAGAAAGCGAAAAATCAGTACTTCTGGGGACTATTTATTGAAGCCCAGCGAGCCATCGTCCAACGGCATCGGGATCGTGTCTCCGATGCGCGGATGGATCTGGTCCAGCTTCACGGTGAAGTCGTTCCAGTCCTTGCTGATCTTCATCAGCGTCACGACCGAACCAAGGTGCTCCCTCAGTTTCGGATATCCCATGTTCGTCGTCAGGTGCTGGAAGTACTTGTGTTTGCGTCGTCCGTTTTTGTGCTTGGGCGTCACCTTCTGCAACTCCTTCAGCACGCCGGGAGCGAGGCGTTTGTAGACGACATCGTTGGTCAGGTGCCCGAAGTAGCGGGGCGTCTGCATGTTTTCCGGCGGGTAAGCGACGCCACGCAGCCTGAACATCTCTGAGTAGTAGTCCGGCGGGAACGTCTGGACGTACGCCTGCAACTCCTTCTCGACGAATTCCTCAAGGATCTTCGCGAGCGCGTCCCTGGCGCGCACCTCCTGGAACCCCGTCGCCTCGTCAACCAGGGCGATGATCCCGACGGTTGCCAAGCCGCGCATGATGATCTCGGCCTTTTTCGCCGTCCGCTTCTGCGCCGTCGTCAGGGCGTTCGCGTCCCTCGCTCGCAGATAGACCTCACAGATCTCGGGTAAGAGTTCGGCGTTGTAGCCGCTGGCGCGGCCTCCGGTCGGCGGGGCGAAGGTGATCGGCTTGGCCTTCTCGTAGACGGACTGGGGGATGAAGGGAACAATTGCCTTGCTGCCCTGCAAGATGGGCGGGAGGTCAGCGTTCCGCCCCTCGCGGGGGCTCCTCGCCCGTCGGTGGCGACCGAGCGCACCGAGCACCGTTGCCTGCGTCAGCACCCGCGTTCCATCCTCAAGGACGTAGCACTCGATCTCGATATCGCCGATCCGCAGCGGCTGATCAGGCGATCCGCAGACGGCGTCGGCGACCTCGCGCTCCTTCTTCCACCGATCTTTGGCGGCACGGCGCGCAGACTCGCTGCGTTCCTCCGGCGTCATCTTCTTGGCTCGGGCTTCTCCACCTTTGGCGCGGCCCGGCGTTCCTTGATCGCCGTCGTTACTGGGCTCTTCAAACAGATTCATGCGTGCAAACCGCCTCTCTAGCCCGTTAATGCAGGCATCCGCTTACCGATGCGTGCATCTTAGATTCCGAATCGGCGTCAAAGATCGCCGTCAGATTTGGGAGGGGTAGATCAACCCCCAAAGAGGGGTATCCATGATTCGGCTAGCCCCGCAAACCCGCATGGCTACTGGCCTAGCGAGTTTCGCCAATCTCTCCTAGTGCGCTTCTATGCTATTCTTGAGTTTGATGATCAACAAATATAGAAAGGAGACGGGAATGTCCAAGCGCGTGAGCACGACGACGTTTCGGTCGCGGGGGCGTCTGACCGGCCTCGTCCGCGACGAGAGCCCGGCCGGCACCGGCCAGAACCGGACCACCCAGGCAGCCAACCGCGAGTCGGCCTTGAGCGGGACCGACGAGGCGCTCTTCTACCGCGCCCGACTGATCCTCGGCGACGGTCTCCCCCGCCCCCAGCGCTGAGATGCGAGCCCACTCCGCTGGCGCGTATCTGGCAACCTGCACGGCTATGAGCCCGCAGGAGCAGACCGGTGAGCCGATCACCCAGGCTGGACTCGACGAGCTGAAAGCCGAACTGGCCGAGCTGGAAGGCCCGGCGCGGCTGAAGATGGCGGAGCGGATCAAGGTCGCCCGCGAGGAGGGCGACCTCAAGGAGAACGCCGAGTATCACGTCGCCAAAGAGGACCAGGCCCATATGGAGACGCGGATCAAGCGCCTGCAGGAACGACTGCGCAACGCGGTCGTCGTCGAGGTCTCCCAGCTCGACAGCGACGTCTTTTCCTTCGGCCGCACCGCTGAGGTCCTCGACGAGTCCAAAGGCGAGACCAACGTCTGGACCCTGGTCGGCTCGACCGAGGCCAACCTCGCCGAAGGCCGGCTCTCAGCCGAGTCGCCGATCGGGCGGGCGCTGATGGACGCCCGGGTCGGCGCGACCGTCGCCGTCGAGACGCCCAAAGGCGACCGTAAGTTCAAGGTCGTCAAGCTCGTCGGCTAGCGACGAGCGCCCGGGAGCCGCCGGGGCGGCGGCGAGAATGCGGCGATGCTGAGGCTTCGCTCCTCGATCCACCACGCCCGCGCCGAGGAGTTCGGCACCCTGCTGCGCGACACCGAAGGGGTGCGGCGGATCGTCCAACAGCGCGACGAGGCCGGCGACGCCGAGGCCTTCGTCTTCGTCGCCGACGTCGAGCCGGCGGCCGCCGACATCCTCGTCGACCGCATCGCCGCGCTCGGGATCGACGTCGACGACTACGTCCTCACCCGGGTCGAGGTCGTCGCCCCCCAGCACCGCCACCGCTTCGGCGAAGGCGGCGTCGACGGCTACTCCTGGGTCGAGGTGCTGGGGCAGGCACGGGCCAACTCGCGCCCGCTCGCCCGCTACCTGGCGATGATCAACGTCGCCGCCGTGATCGCCGCCCTCGGTGTCATCACCAGCAGCTCGATCCTGATCGTCGGCGCCATGGCGGTCAGCCCCGACCTGCTGCCGATCTGCGCCACCTCGGTCGGCCTCGTCGGCGGCAACTACGCGCTCGCCCGCCGCGCCTTCGTCACCCTCACCCTCGGCCTCGGCCTGGTCGTCGCCACCGCCGCCGTGCTCAGCGCCCTGCTCAAATGGGCCGGCTTCCTCCCCGACGGCTTCAACGTCGAGAGCAGCAGCCTCAGCACCCTCGCCCACACCGATTACTCGACCGTGCTGGTCGCGACGGCCGCCGGCGTCGCCGCGATGCTCTCCTTCGAGACCCGCGCCAGCACCGCGGTCGGGTCGCGATCTCGGTGACGACGATCCCCGCCTCGGCCTACCTCGGGGTCGCGATCGGCGCCGCCGGCATCAGCCACGCCTTCGGCGCCGCCGCCGTCCTCGCCATCAACGTCTTCCTGCTGATCGCCTTCGGCAGCCTCACGCTGCAGGTGCAGCGCCGGCTTCCGAACCGCTCTGGGGCTCCGATTTAGCGACGAGCGCTTCCGGCGCGGGCGCCGCCAGCTCCGACCAGGGCGCCGGGCCCGGCCGGCGCTCGTCGTAGACGACGCTGGTGGCGGCGAAGCGGTCGTCCCAGCCGCGCCGTTCGGCGCCGAAGACGACGCCGAGGAAGCCGAGGCCGAAGGTCATCACCGAGAGCCCGAGACCGCCGAGGCGGCGAATGCTGCGCCGCAGCGGCAGCCGCTCGGCGTCGAGGCGGATGCCGAGGAAGCGCATCCCCGGCGTCTGCCCGGCGAGCGACCAGAAGGCGAGCAGGTAGGTGGCGCTGAGCGTGAACCAGGTCGCCGACCCGATCGCGATCGCGAAGGCCGAGCCGCCTTCGGCACTACCGCCGAAGGCGTTGGCGAGCAGCGTCACCAGGGCGGCGAAGGCGGTGAAGCCGAGGTTGACGAAGGCGCCGTCGATGACCATCGCCAGGGCGCGGCTGACGGCGCCGGCGTGGATCGTCGATTCGGCCCGCTGCTTGCGGAAGAAGATCCGCCGCGCGATCCGCTCGAAGCTGTCGTCGAGCCGCCGCGCCAGGTTGCCGACGGTGCGGCCGATGTCCTCGATCAGGCCCATCCCCTGGGCGCTTATCGCCGCCCGCACCTCGGGCGCCTCGGCGATCCGCTCGACCAGTTTCTGCACCTCGTCGCTGGCGAGGAAGCGCCGCCAGACCTCGTCGACCAGCTCGCTGTCCATCGCCTCGACCAGCGCCCGCTTCACCCGCTCGCTCTCCAGCGCCCCCTCGACGGCCTCTTCGATCACCGGCCCTTCCAGCACCCGCGCCATCGCCCGCTCCACCGCCTGGCTTTCGACCGCGGCGACGATCGCCTCCTCGGCGGCCACTTCGACGGCGCGATCGATCCCGGTCGCGCGGGTGACGGTGCGGGCGCCGCGCACCCCCGCTCCCAGCAGCCGCGCCGAGAACGGCAGGTGACCGTTCTGGGCCGGATCCCCAGCGAGCTGCTGCCGCGGAGTGGAACCGTTCTCCATCCCACGGCGAGTATAAGAGGGATCGGCGCTACCGCAGGCGATCCAGCAGGCGGTCGAGGAACTCCGCCTGCGCGGGGAGGATCTTCTCCCGCGCCGTCGCCAGGTCGAACCAGTCGGCCCGGTCGACCTCGGGGTACTCGCGCTCGGTGCCGCTGCGCGGCGGCCACTCCATCGAGAAGGTGTTGCTCTCCAGCGCCGCGGGGTCGAACTCGCCCTCGGCAGCCCAGGCTTCGACCACCTTGCCCGCCCGCTGGCGGATCGAGCCGAGCTCGACCAGCTCGTCGGGGTCGAGATCGGGGACCGGCCCCAGCTCCTCGCCGAGCTCGCGGATCGCGCAGGCACGCGGCTCCTCCTCGTTCTCGATCTGCCCCTTCGGGATCGACCAAGCCCCGGCGTCTTTCTTCGCCCAGAAGGGGCCGCCGGGATGGATCAGCAGGAATTCCGTCTCGCCGCCATCGCGGCGGTAGAGGAGGATGCCCGCGCTGCGTTTCGTCGCCATCCGCGGCCGGGGCTCAGGCCGTACCGAGCGCCTCGACCAGCGGCGCCAGCAGTTCGAGTATCTCCTCCCGCGGCGTCGCCGCGAGCCCCTCCAGCGATCCGTTGGCGCGGGTCGTCGCCACGCCCACCGCCACCGCCACCAACAGCTCCGCCCGCAGCCCGGGGTCGGGGACGCCGCGCTCGCGCAGTCCCTCCCATAGCCGCTCGAGGACGCGGCGGCTCAGCACCTCCCGCACCTGCAGCCGCACCTCCTCGCTCAGCGCCGGGGCCGCCAGGGCCCGGCTGATCGGGCTCGGGGCGCGCTGCTCCCAGCGCTCCAGCAGCCAGGCCAGCACCGAGGCGGGGTCGGACCCGATCTCCTCCTCGCCCCCCGGCTCGGCGATCGCCGCCAGGAACAGGCCTTCTTTGGAGCCGAAGTAGCGGGCGATCATCGCCGGGTCAACCCCCGCGCGCTCGCCGATCTCCCGCGTCGTCGCGCGCTCGTACCCGACCGCCTCGAACAGCTCGCTGGCGGCTTCGAGCAGGGCCGACCTGCTGGCCTCGGCGTCGTAGGGGCGCCGAGCCGGATTGGTAGCGTTGCCACCGCTTGATGACATCTACCGTTGACCATAGCAGCGCCGAGTCCGCGCGCCAGCACTACGGCATCACCTTCGCCGTCCTCGCGATCTCAGGCGCCGCCTACGCGATGCTGCAGTCGGCGGTCGCCCCGGCCCTGCCGGACATCCAGGCGGAGCTGCATGCCTCCGCCGCCGCCACCGCCTGGCTCTTCACCGGCTACCTGCTGAGCGCCTCGGTGCTGACCCCGATCGTCGGCCGCCTCGGCGACATGTTCGGCAAGGAGCGCACGCTGGTGCTGACGATGTCGACGCTCGCCGCCGGCACCCTGCTCGCCGCCCTCGCAAACTCGATTGCGGTGCTGATCGCGGCCCGGGTGATCCAGGGCGCCGGTGGCGCCATCTTCCCGCTCGCCTTCGGGATCATCCGCGATGAGTTCCCGCGCGAGAAGGCGGCGCAGGGGATCGCCCTGATCTCGGCGATCCTCGGGATCGGCGGCGGCATCGGGATCATCCTCGCCGGCCCGATCATCAGCGCCTTCGACTTCCACTGGCTGTTCTGGTTTCCGTTGATAGTCATCGTCGGCGCCACGGTGGCGACCGTCTTCTTCGTTCCGGAGTCGCCGGTGAAGTCCCCGGGGCGGGTCGACTTCCGCGGCGCCCTGCTGCTCTCGACCTGGCTGGTGCTGCTGCTGATCGGGATCACCCAGACCTCGAAATGGGGCTGGGACGACGCGCGTGTGTGGGGGCTGATCGCCGCCGCGGCGGCGGTGATGGCGGTCTGGGTGAGGGTCGAGGCCCGCACCCCGGAGCCGCTGGTCGACATGGCGATGATGCGGATCCGCAAGGTCTGGACGGTCAACGCCGCCGCCTTCCTGGTCGGCGCCGGGATGTACAGCTCGTTCATCCTGATCCCGGAGTTCACCGAGATGCCGGCCAGCACCGACTACGGCTACGGCTCCAGCGTCACCCAGGCCGGGCTCTTCCTGCTGCCGGCGACGGTGATGATGATGCTGGTCAGCCCGATCGGCGGCTGGCTGGCGACCCGGGTGGGCTCGCGGGTGATCCTCGTTACCGGCTGCCTTCTCACCACGGCCTCCTTCACCTTGATGGCAGCCGCCCACGCCCACCAAGCCGATATCTACGTCGCGACGACGCTGATGGGCGCCGGGATCGGGCTCGCCTTCGCCTCGCTCGCCAACCTCATCGTCGAGGCGGTGCCGCCGCGCCAGACCGCGGTGGCGACCGGGATGAACACGGTGATGCGCAGCCTCGGCGGCTCGGTCGGCGGCCAGGTCGGCGCCAGCCTGATCGCCGGCACCCTGCTGGCTTCGGGGTTGCCGGCGGAGAGCGGCTTCACGCTGGCGTTCTCGTTCGCGGCCGGAGCATGCTTGCTGGCGGCGCTCGCGAGTCTGAGCGTTCCGAAAGAGGGACCTAGGAGCTCCGGCGGGCGGGTCCTGTCACGGCAGGGGACCCCCCCTCCCTTCCGGTAGCTAAAGCTTCCTCAGGGAGGGGCTCCCTACCGTGCCACCCGCCCGAAGGAGGTTTATGCGCCCGGGTTCGGCGCTTGAACTGAAGGAGAACGCCCGAGGTTCGGAAGCTTTCAGCAAAAACAGGGGCCCGAGGTTCGGGACCTTTGTTTAAAGCTGATGGACCTCGGGCGTCTGGTTGATCTCGATTGGGTGAGGGGCCGGGGGTTCCTTCCAAAACACTCAAAAGCGAGCGAAGCGAGCGAGTTTTGGAAGGGACCCCCGGCCCCTCTATCGATGCGGCCTCTGTCTAGCCGCCGATGCGGTAGGCCACCAGTTCCGGCGTCTGACTTTCGGAAGTCGCCAACCCCGCCGGTACCAGCAGGGTGTCGCCACTGGCGGTGACCGCCGTGTTCGAGCCCGCCGGCAGCTTTTCCGACCAGACTTCGTTGCCGTTCTTGGTGTCGATGCCGTGGACGACTCCGTCGAAGGTAGTGACGAAGACGACGTCGTTGACGACGACCGGGGCGCCGAAGGCGGCGGCGCCGAATTCGACGCTCCACTTCAGCTTCCCCGTCTTGGCGTCGAGAGCGGCCAGTTCGCCGGTCAGTTCGCCGCCTTCGCCGAGTTCCCCGGAGGCGGAGATGGTCAGCGGGTGGTTGACGATCGGCGCGAACAGCGTCGTGCCGTCGCTGGCCATCGGGGCGATGACGCCGCCGAGGGTCCCCGGGAACACTTCCCCCGGCTTGATCTTCGAGTACTGCTTCTGCATCGCGTAGATGCCGTCCTTGTCGTGGCCGTTGTGCTTGCCGACCGGGGTCGACCAGACCGGCTTGCCGGTCTTGGCGTCGACCGCGGTAACGATCCCCGACTTGCCGGAGCCAATTGCAAGCTCGCGGCCGCCGTCACTGGTCAAGATCGGCGGGTTCTGGAAGTCCCAGTCGTAGATGTCATGCGGCGTCTGCTGGTAATACCACAGGAATTTGCCGTTCTTGGCGTCGAGCTTGACGATCGAGTTGGTGTAGAGGTTCGGACCGGGTCGGCTCGATCCCCAGGGCTGATTGGGCGTGCCCGGGTAGGGCGCCGGGTTGCCGGTGCCGAAGTACATCGCCTTGTCATCGAAGGAGGGTGGGTACCAGAGGCCGCCGCCGGCGTTGACATTGGTGTCGCCCCAGAGGCTTATCGGCACCGTGTCGAAGCTCCAGAGTTTCTTGCCGGTCTTGCCGTCGAGTGCCCAGAGGATGCCGACGCCGCCGGCCGGGTATTCGGAGTTGACGTTGGTGGGAACGATGGAGACGTAGACGAGACCGTCGTTGTAGCCCGGCGCCATGTCGATCTCCTCTTCGTGGACGGGCAGCGACACCGACCACAGTTCCTTGCCGGTCTTCTGGTCGAGGGCGAACGCTTCGGTCGCGGTGGCGCCGAAGACCTTGCCGTCGCCGACGACGACGCCGTTCGGCCCCTGGCTCGCCGATTCCGACTTCCAGGTCCAGATCACGTCGCCGCTGCCGAGGTCGATCGCCTGGACGCTGGATTCGAGGTCCTGCATGTAGACGGTGTTCCCCGCCACTACCGGGCTCGCCGCGTAGGCGCCGTAGGTGCTACGTGCCGTCGAGGGCAGGCTCCAGGCCACTTCGAGTTCGCCAGCGTTGGCGCTGTTGATCGTCCCCTTGGCGTCGCGAGTGTTCGCCTTGTCGATGCCCGGGTACGCGTCGCCGGTCAGGCTCGCTTCGCCCCCGTCTGACGACGAGGACCCGCAACCGCCCAGCAGTGCTACGCAGGCCGCCAGCGCTAACGCAAGCAGCAGCCCCCCAGACCTCAATCCTGACGACATCCCCTGCTCCTCCCTAATCGAGTAATAAGGATTTATCCTGCATCTTCGCGGATTCCGCGACGGTCGGTACTCCGAGTTCTTCGAACAGCGGCGCCAGGACACGGTTCGCCAGCAGCCCGAGGCTGCCGAGGTTGGCGAAGCCGGGGCCCTGGCTGAGGCCGCCGAGGCCGGGGATGTGGAGGCGCGGGGATACGCCTTCGAGCTCCAGCGCCCGCCCGATCGGGATTTCAGTGGCCGGGGGCCGCTCCCAGAGCGGGCCGCAGCGGGACTCCAGTTCGGCCCGGACCGGCTCGGGGAAGAGCTCGTGAAGC
The DNA here is from genome assembly GCA_035693065.1 of Solirubrobacterales bacterium. GTDB lineage: Bacteria > Actinomycetota > Thermoleophilia > Solirubrobacterales > 70-9 > VAYN01. The sequence continues at coordinate 105,588 of DASSHE010000032.1, read as the reverse complement.
TGGCGCAGGAGGTCGAAGCCGGTGCAGTTGACGACGAAGTCGTAGGGCTCGGCGACGACCCCCTCGGGCGCCTCGAATTCGAGCGCGACCCGGTCGCCCGCCGCGGCCGAGACGTGGACGGCGCGGCCGGTGGCGAAGGAGCAGTGGTCGTCGTCGGCGATGCTGGCGAGGACGCTGGCGTCGAAGACGCCGCGGTCGCAGTGCTTGACGAAGTCGCGCCGGGTCTGCAGGTCGAGGGTGTCCCAGGCGACGTTGTCGGGGTCGGCGAAGACCCGGTTCTCGAGGAAGCTCTCGCCGCGGCTCAGCGGCAGGGTCGGCGTGTAGATGGTGAGCCGCGCCTGCGGCCGGCAGGCACGGAGGAAGACGAGGGCGCTGAGAGCGCTCTCGCCGCCGCCGACGATCGCGATCTGGACCGGCTCGTCGTCGGGCACCCGTTCGAACTCCTCGCGGCGGCTGTCGCAGTGGAAGATCCGCGACTCGACCGCCGGGTCATGCGGAAAATGGCGGTGGACGCCGGGCCCGGTGAGGACGAGGGCGCCGCTGGAGTGCCGGACGGGATCCTCCCTCCCGCCCCGCTCGGCGACGTCGACGAGCCAGCGGCCGGAGCCGTGGTCGGGGGAGAGCTCGACGACACGGCCGTCGTAGATGGTGATGCCCTCGGTCGCCCGTTCCAGCACCCAGCCGAGGTACTCGCCGTAGTCGCGGTGGCGCACCGCCGGCGAACCCGAGTTGACCCAGGCCGCGTACTCGCCCCGTTCCATCGCGAAGCGCTGCCAGCTCAGCGGCAGCAACGACGCGTCGAGCGTCTGGCCGAGCTCACCGAACTGGCGCTGGCTCTGGTACGGGAAGCCGATGTCCTTGATCGGCGGGATCGCCAGCGGCTCCTCGCCCGAGGTCATCCCGTTGCGGCCCAGCCAGGACGCGGCCGGCTCGGTTTTCTCGATGATCGTCATCCGGATCCGGCCCAGCCCAAGGCTGTTGACGACGTGGACCTTGCTGGCGATCGCGGCCGCCTTGGCGCCCGCGCCGACGACGAGGATGTCGGTCTCGCTCACGGTTCCTCCCTAGACGGCGACGAGGGTCGGTTCTCCGGCCGGACCTGCGGATCGGGGGCGGGCGATGACGAGGCCACTCTGGTCGGGGCTGAAGGAGATCGCGCTTTTCCGCATCCGCTCCGAGCGCCCCGAGGCGGGGCGCAACTCGACCCGCCGCAGGATCGTCCTCAGCACCTGTTTCATCTCCATTTCGGCGTAGCTGGCGGCGAGGCAGCGACGGACGCCGCCGCCGAAGGGAATCCAGTTGTAAGTGCCCGGCTGCCTGCCGAGGAAGCGCTCGGGCAGAAACCGGTCCGGCTCCTCGTAGTACCTGGGGTCGCGGTGGATCAGGTTGAGGCAGGGAGCGACGATCGTACCGGCGGGGAGGTCGTAGCCGCCGAGGCGCATCGGCTCGAGCAGCCGCCGCACCACCACCTGCACCGGCGGGCGCATCCGCAGCGTCTCCTTGATCACGGCGCCGAGGTAGGTCGTCTCGCCGCCGGCGAGCGCCTCTTCGGTCGCCCGCTCGAGCTTGTCGGGGTTGCGCAGCAGGCGCTCGAGCGTCCAGGAGAGCGAGGTCGAGGTCGGGCCGTCGGTCAGCATCGTCAGCAGTTCGTCGCGCAGTTCCCGCTCGTCCGGGAGCGTGCCGTCCTCGTAGCGCGCGTGGGCGAGCATCTCGACGACATCGGCCCGCTCAGGGTCCGGGGCGCGGGCGCGGCGGCGGCGGGCCTCGGCCAGCACCGCCTCCTCGACCGGCTCCATCGCCTCGCGGTAGCCGCGGCTGCCGACCAGCCGCTCCGGGCCGAAGAGCGCCAGGCGGGTGAGGTTGCCGGGGGCGTTCATCCACTCGGTCAGCCGCCGCAGGCACCCGCGCATCTCGTCGAGCCGGCCCTCGTCCTCGCCGAAGACCGCCCGCATCACCACTTCCTTGGTCACCTCCTGCATCCGCGGCCAGAGGGCGAACGGCTCTTCGACCGGCCACTGGTCGACCTCGCGCTCGGCGACCTCCGCCATCATCGCCGCGTCGTTGGCGATCGCCTCGCCGTGGAAGTGCGGCAGCATCCGTTTGCGGTGGACCATGTGCTCGGGTTCTTCCAGCAGCATCACCGAGCGCGGGCCGAGGACCGGCCCGAGCATCGGGTTGGCGACCGCGACCCCGACCTTGTCGCCGGCGATGAAGACCCGTTTCACGTCCTCGGGGTCGACCAGGATCACCCAGTCGCCCCAGTGGAGGATCCGCAGGGTGAAGGTGTCGCCGTAGCGCCGGTGGCAGCGCTCGAGCCAGGGGAGCGAGCGCTGGCTGTAGCCGACGGCCTGCAGGGCTCGGGGCAGGCGCGGCCCCGGCGGCAACTGGCTCATGCGGCGTCCCGTCCCTCCCCCTCGGCGGCGAGGCGGTCCATCAGCTCGTCCTCGAGGCGGCAGGTGGTGGCGATCAGGAGGTCGAAGAGGTCGGAGCTGAACTCCTCCGGGAGCTGATTCTCGGCGCCGCGCTCGAGGTAGCGGGCGCGGACGACTTTGACCCGCTCGGGCTGCATCATCGGGATCCCGTTCTCGCTCTTGTAGACCGCCACTTCGCGGCAGATCTGCAGGCGCTCGCCGAGCAGGCGGGCGATCTCGTCGTCGATCACGTCGAGGCGGCGGCGGAACGGCTCCAGCCCGGCGCTCATCGTCCCTCCCCTCCCAGCAGCCCGACGGCGAAAGCGTGGCTGCAGTCGGCGAGGTCCTCGAGCGAGTAGCCGCCCTCCTGGATGACGCAGATCGGCAGCCGCGAGTGGGCGAGCAGCCGCCCGATCTGGGCGAAGATCTCGGGGCCGAATCCCCAGCCGCCGTGGGGGTCGCCGGCGACGGTGTCGTAGCCGAGCGAGACGACCAGCGCGGCGGCGATCTCGGAGAGGTCGATGATCGAGGCCTCGAGCTCGCGCAGGTAGGTGTCTTCGTCGGGGACGCCAGCGAAGGAGACCGCGCGTTCGCCGGCGACCCGCGGCAGCGGCGTCCCCGGCGGCAGGTTGGTCACCGGCGCGGCGTGCAGCGAGTGCAGGGCGGCGTCGGGGGCCATCCGCTCGACCAGGGCCGAGGTCCCGTTCGGGTAGTGGAGGTCGAGGTCGACGACCCCGACCGGCTTCATCCCCCCGTCGCAGAGCCGCTGCACCGCCGCGGCGGCGTTGTTGAGGTAGCAGTAGCCGGCGTGGAAGGCGGGCCCGGCGTGGTGGCCGGGCGGGCGGCAGACCGCATAGGTGAAATGGGCGCCGTCGAGCAGCCGGTCGGCGGCGGTGATCGCGGTGCGGATGCCCTCCCGGGCGGCGGCGACGAGGTTGGCGTTGACCGGGATGTCCGGCTCCAGCCCGGGCGGGGCGAAGTCGGTCATCACCACCGGCTCGGGCGAGGCGACCTCGGCCAGCGCCGCCAGGTAGTCGGGCTCGTGCAGCGAGCCCAGCGTCCGCTCGACCTCCTCGTCGGGGGCGTCGGCGGCGACCGCGCGCACGCGGGCGTGGCGGACCAGCCCGGCCCGCAGCTCGACCAGGCGCAGGTTGCTGTCCTGGCCGGCGATCCGGCGGTCGCCTTCGCGCACCCAGAAGGCGGCGTCGTCGGCGCCCTGGCGCTGCTCGACCATCACCAACTGCGAGGTCCGCCGGACCTTTGGTTCGCTATCCGGAACAAAGGTCCGGCGGACCTCGTTCATGGCAGCAACCTCCGCATCCGCGGCCCGAGGTGCTCGAACCCGTTGCGCTTGTAGAAGGACTCGGTCGAAGCGATCGCCGCGAAGGTCTCCCGTGGAAGGCCTACCTCGATCCGCACCACGTCGCGCCCTCGCGCCTGGGACGCGATCGCCTCGACCAGCTCCGCCCCGACGCCGCGGCTACGCCACTCGTCGGCGACCCAGAGATCCTGGATCGTCGCGTAGGCGCCGGGAACGTGTATCGCCCGCTGCCAACTGGCGCTGAGAACGCCGACGATCTCGCCGTCGGCCTCCGCCACCAGCACCGACCCCAGACCGGGGTCCGCGAGCAAAGCTCTCACCTCCGTCTCCATCTCGGCCCGCCGCGGCTTGCGGCCGCCGAGCTCGACCAGCAGCGCCTCGACCGCGTCGACCACCGCGGTCACGTCACCGGCCCCCGCCTCGCGCACGGCGACCTCGGTCGCCACCGGCTCGCTCACGCCGCCTCCACCCTTCGGGCCGCCGGCCCCAGCTCGACGCTCCAGGCCTCGGGGCCCTCGTCGCCGGTGACCGTGCGGGCGATCGCCGCCATCGGCGCCCGCGCCTTTAAGAGGATCTCGTCGAACTCCTCCTCGGGGTCGGACTGCATGACGATCGCCCCGCCGGCGCCGATCGTCGTCCGCCCCGGCCGCATCACGATCGTGCGGATGACGATGTTGAGGTCGGTTGAGCCGTCGACCCCGAAGTAGCCGATCGAGCCCGAGTAGACGCCCCGCGCCTCGGCCTCGAGGTCGTCGATGATCTCCATCGTCCGCTCCTTCGGAGCCCCCGTCATCGATCCGCCGGGGAAGCAGCGGCGGACGCATTCGACCGGGCTGCGGTCGGCGGCGAGCTGGCCGACGATCGTCGAGACCACCTGGTGCACGGTCGCGTAGGGCTCGACCACCATCAGGTCGGGGACCCGCACCGTGTCGACCTCGCAGACGGTGCCGAGGTCGTTGCGCAGGAGGTCGACGATCATCAGGTGCTCGGCTCGGGTCTTTTCGTCCTCGGCCAGCTCGCGCCGCCGCGCCGCATCCTCATCGGGGTCCTCGGCCCGCGAGACCGTGCCCTTGATCGGCCGCGCCATCACCTGGCGATCGCGATCGACCGAGAGGAAGCGCTCCGGCGAAGAGCTAACCACCGCCCGCTCGCCGAAGCGCAGGAAGGCGGCGAAAGGCGAGGGGTTGCTGCGGCGCAACTGCCGGTAGAGCTCGAAGGGCTCGGGGCTGGCGCCGGTGGAGAACTGGTCGGTGAGGCAGACCTCGTAGGACTCGCCGGCGGCGAGTTCGGCCTGCGAGCGGGCGATGTCGGCGAGGTAGCGCTCGCGGCCGCGGCCGGACTCGAAGTGGACGTGGCCGCCGGGCTCGCTCGGCGGCGCCAGCGGCGCCTCCGGCGGCGGCTCGGCGATCGCCGCCGCGACCAGCGCCTCGGTCGCGTCAAGCCAGAGCTCGGCGTCGGGATCGTCACCGCTGCAGAGGGCGAAGACGTAGGTGCGCTCATTGGCGTGGTCGACGGCGACGACCCGGTTGGCGAGGATCAGCTCCGCGTCGGGCATGTCGGAGCTGTGCACGTTCGGCGAGCCGCAGTCGGCCTTCAGCTCGTAACCGAGGTAGCCGACGTAGCCGCCGACCAGCCCCCGCGTGACCTCGCTCGGCGGCGGCATCCCCAGCCGCTCCATCTCCGTCTGCAGGAAGTCGAAGACGGAACGGTGCTCGACCCTCTCGCCATCCTCCCCCTCGATCGTCAGCTCGCCGCTGTCGACGTCGTAGGAGACGAAGCAGCGTCCCTCCCCGGCATTGGTCCCCATGAAAGAGCACTGCGCGAGCCAGGTGGTGGCGTCGGCGCTGTCGAGCCAGAACGAGTTCTCGGCATCGGCGAAGAGGCGTTCGTAGAGTTGCTCGGTCGGCGCCGCGCCGGCCAGGGTCCGCATCCGCAGCCGCACCGCGCCCTCGCCCTGCGCGCGCTCCCGCGCCGGCGCCGGGCGGGATGGGGCCGCGGCCCGCGCCGACATCGCCCGGTGGCGGCCGCTGGCGTGGCGGTGGCGCTCGGCCAGGGCATAGAAGTTTTCGGCGATCGCCCGGCCGTGTTCGGTGGCGATCGACTCGGGATGGAACTGGACCCCCCACATCGGCCGCGTCCTGTGCTCGATCCCCATCACCACGCCGTCCTCCGACCAGGCGACCTCGTGGCCCTCCGGGCCCATCGGATTGGTGATCGCCAGCGAGTGATAGCGAACGACTTCGAAGTCCTGAGGCAGCCCGGCGAAGAGGCCGCTGCCGTCGTGGTGGACGCGGCTGAGCCGGCCGTGCATCGCCATCGGCGCGCTGTTGACCCCGCCCTCGAGCAGGTTGCCGATGCCCTGGTGGCCGAGGCAGATGCCGAAGACGGGGATCTGGCTGTAGCGGAGGATGTCGCGGCAGACGCCGAAGTCGTGCCAGCGCTGCGGCCGGCCCGGTCCCGGCGAGAGCACGAAGGCGTCGAAGTCCAGGCGCGAGAGCACCCGCCAGGAGATCGCGTCGTTGTTGACCACCGCCGGCTCGCTCCCCGACGCCGCCGCCAGCAGGTGGAAGACGTTGTAGGTGTAGGAGTCGTGGTTGTCGACGAGGAGCGTTTTCATCACGCGCCATCCAGTCCGAGGCCGCGCAGCCCGCGCTCGAGGACCGGCCGCACCACCGCCTCGACCTCCGGCGAGCGCTCGCCCTCGCGATACCAGCGGGCGAAATGGGCGAGGTAGCGGGAGAGCGGCACCGGGTCGAACTCCTCGACGGCGCTGCGCAGGTGAACCCTGTACTGCTCCGCCTGCACGACCGCGAAGCGGTAGTCGGGGTCCGCCGCCGCGCGGCCGCCGCCGAGCGCCGCGCCGCCGGCCCTGTGCGCCTGCGCCAGGGCGATGTCCCAGCCGAGGCTGCCCTTGCCCTCCTCGAGCAGCTTCTCGGGCTCGAACTCGACCCGCTTGGAGGTCGGCTGCAGGAGGAAGTAGCCGAGCGCGACCTGGGACGCGACCCGTTCGGGCTCGGGGTGGTCGCGGCGCGCCTGGGCGCGGCCCGGGTCGGCCTCGATTTCGCGCTCCAGCCACTCGGCGAGGTCGTCGATCAGCAGCGCCCCTTCCTGGCTGGAGGTGATCGCCCGCTTCTGGCGCGCCACCATGCCGTGGAAGACGTCGTGGGTGGGCGGCCCACCGCCGCGGGCGCTGCCGTTGCCGTTGCCGTTGGCGACTTCGAGATGGTCGATCAGCTTGCGCCGGCAGGTGACATGGGCGACCCACTCGTTGCCGCAGATCTGCAGCGAGATCACGTCATCGAGCTCAGGCGCCGCGGCCCAGTAGGCGAGCGCCCGCATGTGCTGGGTCGGGAGGCCGTCGGCGCGGACCAGCGGCATCTCTTCCAGCTCCTCGCGCTCGGTCATGTAAGTGACCATCTGGTCGCCCCGGCGCCGGATCAGCTTGCCCTGGCTGAGGCCGAGGTTGGTCAGTTCGGCGACCTCGGGGAGGAAGTCGGACTCGAAGATCACCTTGTCGAACGAGACGCCGAGGCGCGACAGGGTCTTGCGCTGCCCGGAGATCACCCAGGCGCGCGTCTTCGACCACAGTTCGAGTGCCTCCTGGTCGCCGCCGAGGACACGCATCATCAGCTCGTCGGCCTTGTCGTTGTAGAGCGAGGACTCGCGCGCGACCGAGTCCTCGGCGCCGTCGTCGCCGCTGGCGCGGCTGGCGGTGACGTAGTCGGCGTAGCAGTAGCCGACGAAGTGGTCGCTCTTTTGGCCGCCGTCGGGGCCGCCGACGTCGCCACCGCGGGCGGCGATCCCCGCCATCGCCTCGCCCATGCTGCGGCCGACGTCGCAGATCAGGCTGCGGTTCTCGACCCGGCCGCCTCCCTGGCGCAGGCTGGCGGCGATCGCGTTGCCGAGGGCGAGGTTGCGGAGGTGGCCGATGTGCAGCGCCTTGGTCGTGTTGGCGCCCCAGAAGTAGATCGCGTAGCGGTTGCCGGCGGCGAGGTCGGCGAGGTCCCCGTCGTCGCGCTCGCCTGCCTGGATCGCCGTCCCGGTCTCCTCGATCCAACCGTCGGCGATGCGCAGCGTCGGCTGCTTCCCCTGACGCGAGAGCGAGCCCACCCAGGGCTGCGCCTCGATCTCCTCCAGAGCCCGCAGCGCCTCGGGGTCCTCCTCCCAGCCGGCGACCCGCGGCACCAACATCAGATCGCAGTTGGCGTCCGGCCGGTAGGGCGCCCGCGCCGCCCAGAGGACCCTCCCGTCAGCGGTGACGGCGATCCGGTCGAAGCTGTCGAAAATGTTCTCTCCCATAGCCAATCTGCATTCCGAAGCGGTTTGCTCGAAATGCACCGGCCGGGGCTCGAACCCGGATCTACGGCTTACAACGCCGTCCCTTTAACCGATTAAGGCACCGGTGCTGGCTATGGCGCCATTCGATCAGCAACCCTGATTGATCGAAAGCGGCGCGAGCATAACGAGATCCCTGACTCTCGTCAAATAATTTGATCAATTAAGGAGCCTTCACGGGGAGGATCCTGCCTCGCGCTGGCGCCCGGCAAGACGGCGATTCACCCGGCTTAGCAAACGGTGAATCTGGCCCGGCGGTCGCGGCGGCGAACCGTATTCACCGTACGGGCGGCGGAGTGCTGGGGACCGGGTCCTCGGCCAAGAAACCCGGCCCCCCCACACCCCTTGCGTAATGGGCGCCCGTCCTGAGGTGCGCATTACGAACGGTTGAGTATAGAGTTAACCTCAACCATCCCAAGGTGTTTTTGCGCTCGCCCCCCGTCGCCGCCTAGGACGGGGGGCGATTTCTGTACACGACCTCGAGGTGCTCGGCGAGGGCCGCCAACTCCGGCAGGCTGACCTCGAGGCCGCCGGCGATTCGCCGAACGTTCCCCCAGGTGGGGTTGATTCGGCCCGACTCTAGGTGCGAGATCCAGGTCGGGTGGATGTCTGAGCGCAGGCCGAGCGCCTCCTGGCTGAGCTGGATCTCTTTGCGCATCTGGCGGATGGCCTTGCCGAGGCCGATCTGAGGGTCGTCGCGGCGAGGCATCTACGGAAGAGAATTTGCCTCCCGCCCCCAGGTCCATAGAGGTGGGCTCAATCGACGGGCATGTCGCCAGCGAGGACGCGTTTCAGGGGGCTGGTCTCTCGCTGTTTCGAACACGAACATATGTTCGCATTTGCGTCAAGGAATTGATAGGGCATTTACGCCATGACTCCTGCCCGCGGGGCGGATTGGCAGAGTTCGCGCCGATGCCGAACCTCGACCCGGAGCTGACCGAGCTGTCCCTCGAGCGGCTGCGGCGGCGGCGCAGCGTCAAGTGGCGCCGCTACCCACCCGACGTCCAGCCAGCCTGGGTGGCGGAGATGGATTTCCCGCTGGCGCCGCCGGTGAAGCGGGCACTCGCGGCCGCGATCGAGCTCGACGACTGTGGCTATCCCTGGCCGCAGGACCTCGGCGAGGCGTTCGCCGCTTTCGCCGCCGAGCGCTTCGGCTGGGGGGTCAACCCGGAGGCGGTCTCCCCCAGCTCCGACGTGGTCGGCGCGATCGGCGCGGTCCTGGCCGCGATCGCCAAGCCGGGTGACCGCGTCGTCCTCACCACCCCCGTCTATCACCCGTTCTTCGGGATCCTCGCCGAGGGCGGCTACGAGCTGATCGAAGCCCCGCTTCGTGAGGGAGAGCTTGACGTCGAAGCGATCGAACGAAGCTTCGCCGACGGCGCCGTCGCCCTCCTCCTCTGCAGCCCCCACAACCCCGCCGGCAGTGTCCCCAGCCGGGAGCAACTTGCCGCGATCGCGGCGGCCGCCGAGCGGCACGGTGCCTGGGTCCTCGCCGACGAGATCCACGCGCCGCTCACCCTCCCGGGCGCCGAGCACACCCCCTACCTCGCGGTCTCCGAGCAGGCGGCCGCCCGCGGCATCGCCTTCTGGTCGGCTTCGAAGGCATTCAACGTCGCCGGCCTCGGCTGCGCCCAGATCGTCACCGCCTCCGCTGCCGCCGCGGCGGTCGTCGAGGGGTTGCCGACCGGAGCCACCCACTGCGGTCAGATGGGCCTGATCGCGACCGTCGCCGCCTACCGCGAGGGCGGCGCCTGGCTCGACCGCGTGATCGCGGTCATCGACCACAACCGCGGCCTTCTCGGCGAGCTGCTGGCCCGGCGCCTACCCGAGGTCGCCTACCGCCGGCCTCGGGCGGGATACCTGGCCTGGCTCGACCTGCGACAGCTCGGCCTCGGCGAGGACCCGGCCGAGCCGATCCTCGAGCGGGGACGCCTGGCGCTCAGCCCTGGACCCCAGTTCGGGCCCCAGGGACAAGGCTTCGCCCGGCTCAACTTCGGCACCTCGCCGGCGCTGCTCGCCGAGGCGGTGGAGCGGCTCGCCCGCGGCGCCGGCCGGGCCTGAGCTCAGCCGGCTTCGGCTCGCGCCGCTTCCAGCTCGCGCCGCACCGTCGCCGTCTGGTTGGGGATCTCCAGCCGCCGTTCCAGGACGGGCACCGCCTCCGAGGCGCGACCGCTGCGGCGCAGGGCGCTGCCGAGGTTGTAGAGCGCGTAGGCGTATTCGACGGCTTCCGTGTCCGGCGGGAAGGCCCGCACGGCTTCTTCGAGGACGGGCACGGCGGCGGTGTATTCGCCGGCCTGGATCAGGGCGTAGCCCTCTTCGTTCAGAGCCGCGCCGCGGGCGGAGTCGCCGCCTTCCGGTTCGGCAGGCGCGGCGGTCGAGGCATTCTGCGCCGCCGCCTGTCCTTCCCGCGCCGCTTCTTCCTCCGGAGCCGGCTGACCTTCCGCTTGTGGCTTCGCATCCCCTGCCTGCTTCGCCTGCGCCCGAGGGGGGTCAGATCCGCCGCCTCCGCCGGCGACGAGTACAACCGCGCCGACGAGCAGGGCCGCAAGCACCCCCAGCGCCGCTGCCACCGCCTTGCGTCCCGGCCGGACCGTCCCCGTCGGCCGCGGGTCCTCGTCCAGCGCAGGCACCGGCCCGTCGGGTCCGTCGAAGGCCTCGGTCGGCTGCGTCACCACCGCCGCCTGGGGGCGATCGAGCTGGGCCAGCGCCTGGCGCGCCGAGGCGGGGCGGGACCGCGGGTCCTCGGCGGTCAGCCACTCGACCAGACTTCGCAGCGCCGCCGAGCCGCCGCTAGCCTCCAGGCAGGAGCGCAGGACGACGCCGCAGGAATAGAGGTCCGAGCGCTCGGACGCAGGCTCACCGCGAGCCACCTCCGGCGCCAGGTAACGCTCGGTGCCGAGGATCAGCCCGGTCCGCGTCAGCGAGGTGGCATCGGCAGTCTGGGCGATCCCGAAGTCGATCAGCTTGGCGTTGCCTTCGCGGTCGATGAGGACGTTGCCGGGCTTGACGTCGCGATGGAGGATCCCCAGCGAGTGGATGTGATCCAGCGCGTCCAGCAACTCGTGTGCCAGCCGCTGGCAATCGACTCGCCCGTCCCGGGCCAGCACCGTCCCGAGGTCCTCCCCGGCCACGAACTGCATGACCAGGTACGGGCGCTCCTCGTCGGAGTAGTCGTAGACGCCGACGAGGTTCGGGTGGTTGACTCCAGCGGCGGTGTGCGCCTCACGGCGGAAACGCGTCGCGAACTCCGGATCGGCCGCGATCGTGTCCGCCGGCACCTTCACCGCAACCGGCCGGTCCAGCACCTCGTCGTGTCCGAGCCAGACCGCCGCCATGCCGCCCCGCCCCAGCAGCCGCTCCAGCCGGTAGCGGTCCTTCAGCAGCTCTCCTTGCGCGAACACGCCGCTCATTCAATTCTCCTACCCGCTTGTCGCCCAGCGCAACTGCGTCAGTGCGCGCCGGTTTCAGCAGACGCAAGCGAGACTGGGAGGGAAGATGCGGCGGTCTGGGGGCTGGGCAATCGGTTGGACGGCGGCGCTCGTGCTGGTGCTGGGGGCTGCGCTCCCCGCCCTTGCGACCGCGGCGACGGTCGAAGTCAGAGAACCAGAAGGACAGGCCGTCCTCGACTTCAAGGGAGTCGGGTCTGAGGCCAACCAGGTCACGCTCACCTACACCGCCGGCGACGCCACCCACTTCGGGGTCCGGATCGTGGACGACGGCGCCAGCCTCACCCCCGGCCCGGGCTGTGGCGGCGGCGGCGCGCCCGGCGTCCCGGTCGACTGCCTGGTCCACCGCTACCACCAGTGGGAATACGAATACTGCGGGCGCGACTGCGCCCGGATCATCCCGGGCACCGGCTGGTTCCCGCAGTTCTCCATCGCCCTCGGAGACGGGGGCAGCTCCTTCGAAGCGCCGCCGGCCTCGCCGGCGGGCGAACCGCCGATCCCGATGGAAGTGCGCGGCGGCAGCGGCAACGACCTCATCGTCAGCAGCGACGGCGAAGACAAAATCGATCCCGGCTACGGCCATGACGAAGTGCATGCGGGGGGCGGCAGCGACCAGGTCGCCGCGACGCCGACTCCGGACGGTCCCGACCTCTACGACTTCGGCAGCGGCTTCGGCTTCGCCGACTACGCGGCGCGGAGCGCGCCGGTGGTCTTCCGCGCCAGCGCCCCCACGGAAGTCGGCGCGTCGGGCGAGGGCGACACGCTCGTCAACGTCTCCGGCTTGCGCGGCGGCTCCGGTGACGACACGCTCGTCGGCGGTCCCGGGGTCACCGTGCTCGAGGGCGAAGGAGGCGCTGACCTGCTGGTCGGCGGACCCGGAGACGACAGGCTGATCGGCGGCCCGGGCCCCGACCGCTACGAAGGCGGCGACGGCAACGACGAACTCGCCGAGGGCGTCGCCAACCACTTCCCCAGCACCAAGGGGGCGGACGAGACCAACGTCGCCGACGGCGGCGCCGGCAACGACTACCTGGTCCTCGGCGCCGGACCCGACGTGGCAAACGGCGGCCCCGGGGACGACGTCGCGCGGATGGGCGCCGGTGACGACTCCGCCTCCGGCGGCCCCGGCGCCGACACGCTTCTCGGCGACGACGGCAACGACCTGCTCGAAGGAGAAGGAGACGGCGACCTCTTGGTCGGCGGCAGGGGCAGGGACCGCTACCTGGCGGGGCCCGGCGACGACCGCGTCCTCGCCGGCAGCATCCCGGAAGAGAGGTACGAACTCGACATCCCCAGCTTGCGCCCGCCGTTTGCCGAAGTCGATAGCTGGCGGGACGAGATCGACTGCGGCGAAGGGTCCGACGTGGCCGCGCTGAACCCCTGGGACCGGGCTGTCGGCTGCGAGCGCAAGGGTCTCGTGCAGGCGGTCGAACTCGGGCGCCGCCACGCCAACCACCGGCGGGGCACCGGCTGGCTGCGGGTCGGGGTCGCCAGCGCCGGGGTGCTGACCGTCAGCGGCCCGTCGATCCGGACCGTCAGCAAGCGGCGCCACGACGCCGACCCGATCCGGGCCGGCAGCCAGTACCTGGACGGGCTGACGGTCCAGGTGCGCCCGCGCGGCGCGGCGCTGGCGAAGCTGCGCCGGGGTGGTCGAGCCAAGGTCGCGATCAAGCTCACCTTCAAGCCGAAGCTCGGGTTCGCCCGCAGCCGCGTCACGCACCTGACCCTGGTCAGACACGGGAGTTAAGCCGCCCAAATTCTCCCATGTGGGGATCTACCGATGCTCGGCCGCGGCCCCGAACCTAGGTTGCCTTTCGTACCGACCAGCGGGATGCGGAAAGGGACCTGAGCCAATGCGCAAGAACCGACGTCTGCAGGGCATCGCGGCCGAAGCCTGGGCCTTCGTCGCGATCGCGATCATCGCCTTCGCCGGAGGGTGGCTGGTCGGTGACCTGGGAGCCTCCCCGGAAACCAAGACCGTCTATGTCTCCGCGCCCGCGGGCGAAAGCGAAGCCGCGGCGGCGCCGAGTGGCGAAACGGGCGGCGAAGAAGCGGCGGCCGGCGAAACGGCGTCCGGGAGCCCCGGGGGGCAGATCTTCGTCAGCGCCGGCTGCGGGTCCTGCCACACCCTCGCGGCCGCCGGGTCGACCGGGGAATCCGGCCCCAACCTGAACGAATTCCTCGCCCCCGACGACAACACCGAAGCCGTCGAAGAGATGATCATCGACCCCAACGCCGAGCTCGCCGAAGGCTATTCGGCAAACGTGATGCCGCAGACCTACAGCCAGTCCCTCTCCAAGCCCGAAGTCGAAGAACTGGCGGAATACCTGGTCGAAACCACGCCGGCGAAGCCTTAGGAGAAGTCGACCTGGCGGAGGCGCCTGGAGCCTGCCCGCGAGGAAGCCGCCGGCCGCTTCGCTTTGACCTTCTGCAGCGCCGCTTCCCACTCGACGTCGCGCTGGTGCCAGTCGACTTCAAGCTGCCGTCGCCGGCGCAGCCGGCGGAGGCGGAGCCCGCCGATCGCGGCTGCCGAGCCCAGCGCCAGCACGAGCAACAGCGGCAGAACGGGCGAACCCGAGGACGATCCCTCGCCCTCTCCCGCGGGTGCCGTGGCCGCGACCGGGGCGGCTGGGACGACGCGCGGTTGCGGGGCCGGCGGGGGAGAAGCAATGGGGGTGGCAGCCTCGAGTCCGGCCTTGCCGGTTGGCTGGGGCTTGGGCTCCGGCGCCGGCTGCACCGGTCGGACCGGTTCTTCCGTTCGTGGCGTGCTCGCTGGCGACGTCGTCGCAGACGACGTTTCCGGTTCGCTGTAGCTGTAGGAGCTGGAGCTGTACGAGCCACCCGAGGATTCCGTGGTGCCCGCAGATTCAGTCGTGCCCGAAGTCCCGTGGCTGGACGACCCACCGCCTCCCGGGGCACCGCTGCCAACCGAGCCACCGTGCTGGATCGGGGCGCTCCCGCCGCCAGAGGATTCGGTGGTCCCGCCCTGCGAGGTCCAGCCGCCCGAGGGGGCTTCCGGGGCACCCGACGATTCAGGGGCGGTTTCACCGGGGGTCGCGCCACCCGTTTCTTCCGCGAGCGCGCCCGCCGGCACCCCGACAGCCACGGCCAAGACCACGGCGATCGCCGTGAGCGCAAGAAAGATTCGACGTAGCAGCACTAGCACCGATTCGCTCCTCTAAGCGGAAATGATTGGACGGATATCGTAATTTAGACATCTGGCCTTGCTGGGGAAAAAGATGTTGAGAGTGAGCGAAAACATTGATTTTTAGGAGCCAGGGACGCATTTTTTCGGTGATCGGACCGCTGGGGTGAAGGCGCGGGGGGCTCGGCAGGTCGCGCCGGCGGCATTGGCTTGCGCTGCCGTTTTGGCGGCCCTCGGACTGCTGCTCGCGGTCAGCTCCTCGGCGGATCCGTCGAATTTGACCCTGACCGCCGGCGACGTCACCGTCGGGGAAGCGACCCACGCCACGGCTGAACTGGTGGAAAGCCCTAACGCCGAAGGGGAGATCACCTTCGAAGTCTTCGGCCCCTCCGACCCCACCTGCGTCGGCCCTGCCTTGACCCCGGCTCCAGCGCCCGCGACGGTGAGTGGCAACGGCGAATATTCCTCCGGCGACTTCACGCCCGAGGAAGCGGGGACCTACCACTGGAGCGCCCACTACCCGGGCGACGAAAACAACCCGCCCGCCGACTCCGAATGCTCGGCGGTCTCGAACGTCGCCAAGGCGACCCCCAGCGTGACTGGCAGCGCCAGCGACAGCACCGTCGGCTCCGCGATCCACGACGAAGCGACCGTCAGCGGCGGCTTCTCTCCCACCGGAGAAGTCGTCTTCAGGGTCTACGCACCCTCGGACAGCGGATGCCTGACGCCCCTGCACACCGATGCCGTCACGATCGACGGCGGCGGCGAAGCAACCTCACCGGACTTCCTCCCCCAACAGGCCGGAGAATTCCGCTGGACCGCGACCTACCAAGGCGACGCCAACAACAAAGCGGTCTCGACCTCGTGTGGGGAAGCCGGCCAGTCCTCGACCGTGGAAAAGGCCTCTCCCGGGCTGAGCGCGACGGCGACCTCGGCGGTGACGGTGGGCGCGACGATCACCGACGACGCCACCCTCAGCGGCGGCTTCCAGCCTGGCGGGCAGTTGCGCTTCCGCGCCTACGGCCCCGGCGATACGACCTGCACGGGCGCGGTCGCCTACGAAGCGATCGTCCCGGTCTCCGGCAATGGGCCTTACGCGCCGGCGGGCTTCGCGCCGGGGCCGGGGGTCTATCGGTGGACCGTTGCCTACGAAGGCGACGGCAACAACAAAACGGCGGCGAAGGCATGCGGGGCAACGGGTCAGTCCTCGACCGTGGAAAAGGCAACGCCGGGACTGAGCGCGACGGCGACCTCGGCGGTGACGGTGGGGACGACGATCACCGACAATGCGACCCTGAGCGGTGGCTTCCAGCCCGGCGGGCAGTTGCGCTTCCGCGCCTACGGGCCGGGCGACACCACCTGCACCGGCGCGGTGGCCTACGAAGCGACGGTCGCGGTCAGTGGCGATGGCTCTTATGCGCCGGCGGGGTTCGCGCCGGGGCCGGGGGTCTATCGGTGGACCGTTGCCTACGAAGGCGACGCCAACAACGAAGAGACGGAAACGAGTTGCGGGGACGCCGGCCAGTCCTCAACTGTGAGCAAAGCTTCGCCGGGCCTCAGTGCGACTGCGACCTCGGCGACCGTGGGGGCGGCGATCACCGACAACGCGACGCTCTCCGGCGGCTTCCAGCCCGGCGGGACGCTGCGCTTCCGTGCCTACGGCCCCGGCGACACGACCTGCACGGGCGCGGTTGCCTACGAAGCAACGGTGCCGGTCTCCGGCGATGGGCCTTATGCGCCGACGGGCTTCGAACCCTCGCCTGGCCTCTACCGGTGGATGGTTCGCTACGGCGGCGATGCCAACAACGAAGCGACGGAAACGGCCTGCGGCGAAAGCGGGCAGACCTCGACCGTCAGCAAGGCCACGCCGAGCCTGGGCGCGACGGCGACCTCGGCGACGGTCGGGGGGACGATCACCGACAACGCGACGCTCTCCGGCGGCTTCCAGCCCAGCGGGACGCTGCGCTTCCGTGCCTACGGCCCCGGCGACACGACCTGCACGGGCGCGGTCGCCTACGAAGCGACGGTGCCGGTCTCCGGCGATGGCTCCTACGCGCCGGCGGGCTTCAAACCGTCGCCGGGTCTCTATCGCTGGACGGTCGCCTACGAAGGCGACGCCAACAACGAAGCGGCGGAAACGGCCTGTGGGGACCCGAATCAGTCCTCCGCGGTGGGCACGATCACCTTGGTTCTGGAGACCAGCGCCACCAGCGGGACGGTCGGGACCCCGGTGACCGCCAAGGCGTCGCTGAAGGAAGGGGCGATTCCGGCGGGACAGATCACCTTCGCCGCGTTCGCCCCGGGGGACGCGGACTGCTCGGGCCCCGCCGTCTTCACCTCCACGGTCGCCGTCTCCGGCGTCGGCTCCTACAGCTCGGCCGCCTTCGTGCCTTCGAGGGTCGGCGCCTTCCGCTGGACCGTCGCCTATTCCGGTGACCCGAACCACGCCCCGGCCGCGGCTGGCTGCGGCAAAGCGACCTCGAACGTCTCCCAGGCGCGGCCGTCGATCTCGACTTCGGCTCCGCAACGGTTCACGGTCGGTAACCCGATCCGGGTGACGGCCGCGATCCAGGGCGGCTACGCGCCCACCGGCACGGTCTCCTTCCAGATCTACGGCCCGGACGCGGGCGACTGCGCCAAACCGCTCGCGGTTGACACCGTCGTCGTCACCGGGCCAGTGGTCGTCTCGGACCCGTTCGTCACCCGGCGCCCCGGTCGCTACCGGTTCACGGCCAGCTACTCGGGTGACGCCGCGAACCAGAAGGCGGCCGAGCCGTGCGATCCCTCCGGCGAAACCTCCCAGGTGGAAAAGCGGATGCCGAAGCTGAAGCCGCGCGCCCGCCTGCTCAAGGGCAATCTGATCTTGATCCGCGCCCACCTCGCGGGCGCCCTCTCCCCTTCCGGTGTGATCAACTTCCGCCTCTTCCGCCCCGGCGACAAGCGCTGCAAGGGCAAGCCGGTGTTCACCGGCGGGATCACCGTGAAGAAGAACGGCAGCTTCCTGCTTGCCCAGTACTTCGCAACCAAGCGAGGGATCTATCGCCTCAGCGTCGGCTACTCAGGCGACCAGCGCAACCGGCGATCCAAGGGCAGTTGCGCCCGCGCGCAGATGATCCCGGTCGGCTGAGGGCTCACCGGCGGGCCGCCGCGACGACCAGCTCGCATGGCCCAGCGAACCCCTCTGGGCCCTCGAACCGCCGCATCGCCGCCTCGATCTCTGCCCAGACCTCCGCTTGCTCGCTCTGCTCGAGGCCGGCGAGCATCTGGTGCAGGGCGCCGAAGGATTCGCGCGCGAAGCTGATGAACTCGGCCGCGGAGTCGAGCCGCAGCGGTGCCGCGAGGCGACGCACGGCGACCTCGGTGAAGCCGGCGCCCTCATAGGCCGCCTCGATCGCGCCCTCGGCGCCAAGCGAGAACGGGCCGGGTTGACCGGGCGCCGGAGCGGGCAGGCCCGCTCGCTCGCGGATGATCCCAACCGGGATCGAGAAGAACTCGTTGCGCTCGGGGGTCGTGTAGTTGACGCTGGCGATGCGGCCGTCCGGCTTCAGCGCCCGCCGGATGGCGCCGAGGGCGGCGGCGCGGTCGGGCAGGTAGATCAGGCCGAGGCGACTGATCGCGGCGTCGAAGCTGGCGGGCTCGGCATCCAGCGCCTCGGCATCCGCCTCCCGGGTTTCGAGGTTGGTGAGGCCCGCCTCACGGGCGGCGCGCTCGGCGTAGCGGAGGATCTCGGGGGAGATGTCGGTCGCGAGCACCGATCCGCTCGGGCCGACCCGACGCGCCGCCCGCAAGCTCTGCCCGCCCGCACCCGCGGCAACGTCGAGAACCCGATCCCCGGGACCGACCTCGGCCAGGTCGAGCATCAGCTCGCTCGCCTCCTCCAGCCAGCGCTCGAGCACCGCTCCCCACCGGAACCAAGGCTCCGCCGCCCGCTGCCACTGCTCGCGGGTGGTCTCCTTGTATCCCTCCGGGTCAAAGGCGGCGGACGTCATGGCCTCCTCTTCCGATCGCATTGTGGATCCTGCATGACTAGCGACTCCCTTCGCCCGCCCCTTTTGCAGCCTCAAAAAGACGCGCCCAATCGTTAACCGACCTCAAGGGAGTCCTCCTAGGAGCCGGCCCCACATCTTCGGCCACGACGGCCCGCAAGAGAGAGAGGAGATCGTCTCGGCTCCAGTTGAACTCGCTGGCGGCTTGGATTAGCGCTGCCTGCTGTTCTTCCGAGAGAGCGCTCGTTTGATCACGCGGTGGGTTCGCCTCCATGGCAAGAGTTCGCGCCCAATGGTGGGCCAAGGAGGCAGGGTCGGTGTCTTCTTCTAGATCTGCGTCCAGCACCAATACACCGACTTGGTGAGCTGCGTTTTTCGCCGCCGCCGTAAGCGGAGCAGTCGTCAGCAGCACACTCTGAACTTCGCGGAGATCTCTGGTCGATCGGGCGAATGCGGAATAGGCCGCTATTTGAGCAATGATCCCGAAGTGAATAGGCGTCGTGGTGACCTTGATCTCGACGACGAAATGCTTTCCACCTGGGGCAGACACCAGCAGATCCGGCTGTGCGCCTCCTAAGACCGGCTGCCTTTCAACCGACCAACCGGGCATATCGAAGGCTTCGGCAACCGCCCTCTCGAGAGCCAGGCCCATTTCGGCTGCCTTGTTTTCTAGGGGTGCCACACCAAGCTCTTACGAATTGAATCGGAGACCAAAATTACAGATGCGATCGTCCCAGCCACTAGACCCGGGATAGCGCCACGCAACGTCGCCGAGTCGGCACCCGAGATAACGAAGATGGCGCAGTTGGCGAGACCAACCAGCAGAGGGAGCCATAGCTCGCGGCGCCGCACCTGAGGGAACACACCGACGCTTCCCCTCAGAAAGACCTGGGCCGTGGCCTCATCGAGGACTTCAAGACGCACCAGCCTGGGAGACATCCCCCTGGTGGCTTTCCTAGTGCTTCTCCACAGGCTCTGGCAAGCGCTTCGCAGGTCACCGTTCACCGCCTCCACGACCATCTGCCACTGGTTTGACCCGTCCGCATAAACCGCAACCCTCCATTGGGGCGTTTCGGTTGCATACGCAACCAGTTCTTGCCACTCGGGCTGCTGCGCAAAAACCAGGCTTCGCTCGAGGCACGCCCGATTCTCGGGGGGCATCGATGCAGCGAACCGGGAAAGGAAGTCACCCGACTGATGGGTCAGCGTAATAGCCGCGTACACGTCGACTATTTTGGAACGGCGATCAGACGGTCCATCCTAGGAGGGTCTAGCGAAACTCGCCGCGCCCGCTTCTAAAGCGGTGCGGGCCGGGCGGCGGGTTTGCGTATACCCCGTGATGGCGCGGGTGGTACCCCACCCGTCTGGCTACAGCGCGACGGTGAGGCGTGCGTTCAGCACGTCATTGAGGGCCGTAAGGCACGCCTGTTGGGCCGCCATCTGGCGTTGGGCCTCTGCGGCGATTTGGCGCTGCCGCGTCAGCGACGGCTCGCCGTGCTCATCGAGAGGGATCACCACAGACACGTCCGCCTTCATGTTTCTGAGGCTTGCCCTGAACACGCGATCGAAGCCGTAGCGCATGCGAGTCGTCTTCAGGTAGACGAAGACATAGTTGGGGTCTACGCGGTCGTCGAGGATTTGGAGGCGTCCGCAGTGATCCGTGGTCGCGAACTCTTGGCCTGCTGGCACGAGGTTCCAGTCGAAGTTTCCGTCGATGCCCCAGAGCAGCGAAGGCTTGGAGAAGTCGGTCAGGTTCGACTCCTTGATGTGGCCGAACGGCACCAGCGCGTTCGCGCTGTACACCGGCACCCCGTCCTCTGTGTGTTGGTCCTTCAGCACTCGCTCGCCAATGGACAGCTCGAAGATGTCGGAGTCGCCGAGGGTGACGATCGAGTAGGGCTCTGGCACGTCGAGTACGAACCGCGCCCGCTGAAGTGGCTGCTGCGCCTGCTCAACCCTCTCTTGCAGGGCCTCGATGCGGCGCAGCCGCGCCCCGGTCTTTGCCATCTGCGCGTAGTCGAACCCTCCGTTGCCGTTGGTCGGCAGGCTGATAACGACGTTCACAGCGTCGGGCGGGTAAATCTTCGTGTACTCGTTCCGCCGTCCGTCCACCCGCCGCCCTAACGCCGCTGCGGTGAGTTGCGGCTCCATGGCGTGACGCAGGTAAGTCAGGTCGGGTACCTCGACGCCCTCTCGCGGGACGAACACCCCCCGATCGCGGTTTGCCGAGAACCGTCCCGTGACCTCTTGGACGCGCCCGCCGTAGCCGTTCATCACCCACGTCAGATACGTGCCCTCATAGTCGTAGGTGTCGACAAAGCCAAACGGCCGCGTCAGTGACGCTGAGTACACAGGATGGGGTCCTCCGTGCTCATCCATGTAGTCGCGGATGAACCTCGGATGCCCATTCCGGCCCTCGAACAGGTCGCCGATCGCAACGTCTACGTACTTTGTCATGACAGTTCGGCGAGTAGCCCCTCAAGCGCGGTCTTCGCATCGCTGACCAGATCGCGGAACTCGGCGGCGTCCACCTCGAAGTTCTCCTCGACCACACCAAGGGCGACCTTCTCCTCATGGGTCCAACTGCGGTCGACCAGCCAGTTGCGCAGACCGTCGAAGTGCTCCCACGGGACGATCTTGCACCGGGGGTCGTCGGTGGCGTACCTGGCCAGCGCGGCCTTGAAGTAGAGAAACTGCTCCTCCATCGTTGCGAGGTCGTTGGCGGGTATCGGGACGCGTCGCGTATCCCGCGACTCGCCAATCTCCGACACGAGGTAGGTGAAGACCGGATCGGTTTGGGCGGCGTCGCCCCGCTTTCTCCGCACGCCAAGGATGTAGGTCTTCTTCGGCGTCGAGTAAAAGGTGCGGCTCGGAAGCGCCACAACGCTGAGCACCTGGCAGCGGTCCTTGATGAATTGCAACATGGACTCTTGGTTCATGAGTCCATCCGGGACCACGACGAAGGCCTCGCCGTCCGACTTGAGGTGATTGACGACCCATTGGATTGCCAACGCCTCGGTCCCGCGCCCGCCATGCGGATACTCCTGTGTGAGGCCTGCGGCCTCGATGGCGTTACGGATGCTGGCCGACCCGCTCGTGACGTAGGGCGGGTTAGTGAGGATCAGGTCGTACCGCTCGCTTGCCTCGACCCGCTCAAAGGTCCCAAGGTTGGTCCTAAGGAGTTCGAAGACCGCGTTGAACGCGTGGGCGGAGAATTGCTTTAGGTACTCCTTCGACGAGTGCTGCGAGAGCAGGTCCGACAGATAGACGAGCATGTTGGCCTTCGCCAAGATGATGGTCCGCTCGTCGTCCTTCTCGTCGGTACCCTTGTCGTAGCCCTTGATGGTGATGCCAGGGCGGACCTGCTTGCCATTAGGCTCGAACTCGCGGCTCAGGTTCTCGTTCTCGACTATTGCCTCAAGCAGGAACCCGCCAACGCCGCAAAACGGGTCGCACAGGCCGTCGCCCGGCTTAAGGTCTCTCGCCTTCGACATGCGCACCATCGCTTGAACGACGTTGCGCGGGGTGAAGTACTGGCCCAACGATTTGATTCCCGCCTGCTGGCGTAGGAACTCCTCGTACAGACGGGTCTTGAACTGCCTGTCGATGTACTGGAGAGAGCCGTGGCTGTTGTCGAAGGCCTGAAAGGCCCGGATCACCTCGCCGAATAGCTCCGCCTGAGCAAAGTTTGGGTTGCCCTCCTCGTTCACAAAGATCGTGCCGTTGATGATCGTCGTGTTGTCGGTGGGGCTGACCGGGAACAGCTCGCGAATGTCTTGCCGGCTCAGCATGGCGTACTGCCTCAGTGCCCTCTCGGCACCCTCCTTCGCGAGGGTGTCAACTATCTGACTAAAGCTTGAGCTGCCTGCCAGTACGCCAATGTCGCTGAGGAACTTGAACACCAAGATCTCCACGACGTTATAGAGGCACTTCTCCGGCTCCTTGCCGGTGTTGATCCAAATCTTCTGCCAGACAGAGCGAGCGAGCGGACCAGGGTCGATAACTCGGACTTGGTGAAACCGGTCGTTGTCTGCCGCCAGGCTGTGATCGGCCTTCTCGATGAGGCTGACGAACTCCCTCGCGTCAGCGTCGTCAAGTGTGCCCGCCGCGACGTTCGCGATGTCCACGTAGAACCGGAGCGGCTTGCCCTGCTCGTCGAGAACTGGTCGCTCGGTTTCGGCGTTGTACCAGTGCATCTTCTTGCCGTCGGTGACGATGAGGAGCTTGCACACCGCGCGAGCGACCGGGCTGTACTTCTTGACGACTCCGGGAAGCTTTTTGGCCGTCAGCTCTGCTGGCGTCTTGATCTCGACAACAGCCTTGATCCCGCCGAGCGGCAAGAAGACGATGCCGTCGGGCTTGCGCCGCACCTCCGCCGGGTCGAGCGCGTCGCGAATGAACCGGCTCTTCTTGAGTTGGGCGAGCGTCGTGCTCCCCAAAGAGAGGTAGCTAAACCGGCCCAGCTCCTGGGCCTTCTGGGCTACTAAATCCTCGCTCATCTCGGTTTGGCTCGATCACGCTCCATAGGATCGTGGGCGAGTCTGCCACGGATCGGCCCGCGCCACAAGTCGCTCGGACGGTAGCGGTCCGAGACGACGCGCCCGCCTCCGCTCAAGCCGTCTGACGGCGGGCCTCATGCGGCTACCTCATCATGGTCGGGGGCTGGCTGCTCGGTGACGCCGGCGTGGGCCTCGGAGATCGCTCGGTTGATCGGAGCGAGGACCGCGACCGGATCGAGGCCCTTCTTCACCGCTCGCTCGACAAGCTGCCTCAGCTCCTTCGCCGCCCGGCGCGCATCTTCTTCGGCCTCGGTCATCGGCTGCTCCTCTCGCTTGGTCTCAGCCTCCTTGGTGCGCTTCTTCACGCTCAACAACCTCCTGAACTCGACATCGACTTCGGATGCGCTCTCGGGTACTGCCTGGGCTGGATCCTGGGTGTAGTTGCCATCGATCGAGGCCGCCTTGATGGCCTCCTCGTCGTGTGCCAGGGGGTAGCCTTCGGCGTCGGTCTCCGGCGGCTCGTACATCGGTGGGGTGCGCCGGATCAGGGTGGGCCGGAAGTCGTGGACCGTGTAGATGGCGCGGCGGTCGCCGCCCTTGGTTTTCCTGATCCGCAGGATCTCCAGCTCGATGTTGGAGCCTATCTGGATCACCTGGCCGGGCTCCACCGGCGGGTCCTCATCGCCGGGGTAGACGAGACCGGGGCGCTCGCAGGCGAGGATCTTGCGTTCGAACTCCCGGGTCAGGCACTCCGGTCGCTTCGGCTTGAAGTGGCCGGCGGGGAGCGTCTGCTCGACGATTTCCCCGGTTTCCTTGATCGGGCGGATCACCTTCACCGGGGACGTGTTGCGCTTGGTCTTCCCGCAGCGCTTGCACTTCGAATAGACCCCTAGGCGCTCCCATTCGTGGCCGTCGCGCTTGCAAAGGTTCACGCTCTCCCCTTGCTGTCGAAGCGCTGCTCCTCGATCAGTTCGTCGAGTTCCTGCTGCCTTAGTCTCGCGTCAAAGGCTTCTAGATCCTCGGCAGTGCCATTCGCCTTGATCCGTTCGCGGAGGCGTATCCGGACGAAGTGTCCGGCTGCGTACTTTTCGCGGCGGCTGATGAAAGCGCCTACGGCCTGATCGAGCTTTCTGAGAGCCGCGTAGACGACCGGCGCAAAGAGGACACCGAGGCCGAAGAGGATGGGAGCCATCACCCCGCCGCCTCCGCGAACGGGTGGTGCGACGGCAGTGGCTCCATCTCCGTCGCCGGCAGATCAGGGGCGTAGTGACGACACAGAGGCGCCTCGCCCTCAGAGGCCCAGACGACCCCGCAGGTGCGGCACCAGAAGAGGGCCATCTACCCCGCCACCTCCGCCAGCTCGTAGTCGTCCATCAGCGCCGAGTCGGTGAGCTGCCATGGACCGCCATCACTGCGGTCAGCGCGGTACCCCCAGAAGGGGATGCGCTCGGTGAGGGTGATCTCGCAGGGGTCGTCGTCGTCGATCCGCGGTTTCTCTTCGCGGAACGTCTCGCCGAGAAGGGCGATGGCGGTCTCCTCGTACTCCTCCCGCGCCTCTCGGTCGAGCTTGAACATAGCCGTCTCGTAGTACAGCTCGCCGTGCTTCAAAGCCTCGAAGAGGCCGTGGACCTCCTCGGCCGAGCACTTGGCCAAAGCCGGGATCGCCCGCGTCTGCTTGCTTGCGTAGACGTAGGCGGAGCGGAAGGAGCGGTAGTCGGGACCGTTCAGCCAGCTATCCGGCTCGACCCCGTTGGGTACCGCCACGGAGATGCAGCTCTCGCTCACGCCACCTCCGCCCGCTTAATCGGAGGGGCTGAGACCCGTAGCACGGCTGAGATTCGCTGCCAGATTGCTACGGGTCGGCTACAGGACTCCCTCAGAAAGCGGGCGATTCGGGCGGTTGCCGCCCGGGTGGCCACGCACGGGAGAAGGGCGGCGAACCGCCCTGCGATGCGGGTTTGTCGCGACTTGTCGCGACTTGTCGCACCTGCGCTTGGTATCGGGGAGACAGGATTTGAACCTGCGACCGCTCGGCCCCCAGCCGAGTGCGCTACCAGACTGCGCCACTCCCCGTGGGGACCTGCATTCTGACGGATCGGCGCTGGAATGTCAGATGGGAACGTCTGTTCGCCTTTGTAGGGTCGGCGTCGTGAGGAGGTGCGGGCGCTGCAAGGAGGAAAAGTCGCTGGACGAATTCGCCTGGCGACGGCGAGCGCGGGGGCAGCGGGACAACTACTGCAGGCCGTGCCGGTCTGAGTAAGCGCGAGCACTACCTGGCGAACAGGCGCCGCTACATCGAACAGGCCCGGCGCCGAAAGATCGCGTTGGTCGAGGAACGCGTCGAATTCGTCGTCGCTTATTTGCGCGAACACCCATGCGTGGATTGCGGCGAGGGCGACCCCATCGTGCTCGAGTTCGACCACCTGCGAGACAAGAAATTCTCGATCTCAAGCGGGCTTCAGAGCAGGAACTGGCAGAGCGTCCTCGACGAGATTGCAAAGTGCGACGTCGTTTGTGCAAACTGTCATCGGCGCCGCACCGCGAACCGGGGCGGCTTTCGCCGCGCGGTGGTAGCTCAACGGTAGAGCCTCGCCCTTCCAAGGCGATGATGCGGGTTCAATTCCCGTCCACCGCTTTGCCGCTGCCTCGGACCGTGTCGCGTTTGTCGCCCTATAGGGGTCAAATAGCGACACGCGCTGGGCTCGTGGGGGTGCTTGCGCTGCTGGCGCTGGTCGTTGCCGGGCTCGCCTTCGGCGGCTGCGGCGGCTCAAGCAGCGACGAAACGACCGCCTCCAACGCCCATCCCGCCACCGGCGCCGCCTACGTCGACTGGCCGCTCTTCGGGCGGGTGCCGGCGCGCACGCACTACCTGCCGGCCAGGGAGCGGGCGCTGGACCCGCCGCTGAAGCAGGCGTGGTCGATCAACACGCACGCGCTGATCGAGTTCCCGCCGGCGATCCACGACGGCGTCGCCTACGTGATCAACAAGTACGGCAACGGGAAAGCGGTGCGGCTGCGGGACCGCAAGGTGCTCTGGGAACTGAACGTCCGGCCCAGCGACAAAGGCAAGCCGAACTTCGTCACCGCGCCCGTCTACTACGAAGGCAAGGTGTTCGGGGCCTTCCTCGACGGGCACCTGGCGGCCGGGGACGCGAAGACCGGGAAGAAAGTCTGGGTCCGCAAGCTGAACGCCCACCTCGAATCCTCGCCGCTGGCGGTCGACGGGACCCTCTATCTCGGCACCGACACCACCAACGTCGTCGCCATCCGGGCCTCTGACGGCAAGACGGTCTGGAGCTTCAACGCCGCCGGGGCGGTCAAAGCCAGCCCGAGCTATGACCGCGGCCGCGTCTTCGCCGCCGACTACCAGAGCGCGATGTACGCGCTCGACGCGAAGACGGGCAAGCCGATCTGGCGGACCAACACCAGCAAGGTGGCGCCCTTCGGCCGCGGCGGCTTCTTCTCCTCCCCCGCCGTCGCCTTCGGCCGCGTCTACGCCGCCCGCGACGACGGCACCGTCTACGCCTTCGACGAGCGCAGCGGCAAGGTCGAGTGGTCCTTTCAGACCGGCGGCCCGGTCTACGGCTCCCCCGCCCTCGCCCGCGTCCCCGGCACCCCGCCGACCGTCTACATCGGCTCAGAAGACGGCCGCTTCTACGCCCTCGACGCCCGCACCGGCAAGCCGCGCTGGCGCTACGACGTCGGCGGCCCGATCCCCGGCACGGCGACGGTGATCGGGCGCACTGTCTACACCTCCAGCTTCAAGACCGGCGAAACCGTCGGCCTCGACGTCCACACCCATCAGCGCACCTTCCACCTCGAGCAGGCCGGCTACACGCCGATGGTCTCCGACGGCAAGCGCCTCTTCCTGATCGGCTACTACACGCTGATCGGGCTGGAACCGGCGAAGCGCTGACCGCGCGGCGCACCACCGGCGCCAAACCGCCCCCTCACGGAATCGGGCTGTGGGCCCGGCTCGCGTCGAGCTCGAAGTAGCGGAAGTCGGCTCCGAGCACCGGCTGGGAGACGTTGTGGACCGGGGTCTCGCCGATCGCCCCGTCGGGGGATCCGGCGTGGGCGTGGCCGTGGACGACGAGGTCGGGGCCGTGCTCGAGGATCGGCGCCGCCAGGCGGTCGCTGCCGAGGAAGACGAAGATCTCCCGCGGCTCCCCCTCGAGGGTCGCCTCGATCGGCGCGTAGTGGAGGAGGACGAGGCGGACCGGGCAGGTCGCGACCTCGCGCAGGCCGGCGTCGAGCGCCTCCACTTCAGCCGTCGCCTCGGCGTAGACCGCGCGCAGCGAGGGCTCGCCGAAGTCGGGCAGGTGGCGCGGGGCGAAGCCGCCGACGAAGCCCTTGAGGCCGACGATCCCGACCTCGACCTCGCCGACCTGGCAGACGGCGGCACTGCGGTCGAGCATCGTCACCCCGCCCGCCGTAAGCCGCTCGAGGATCGCCTCGGCTTCGTCGTTGTGCCAGTCGTGGTTGCCGAGCACGGCGTAGACCGGCGCCGGCGTCGCGGCCGCCGCTTCGCAGAGGATTTCCGCCTCGTCGAGCCGGCCGTGGCTGGTCAGGTCGCCGGCGACGAGGACCAGCTCGGTCCGCTCGTCGAGCCCCGCGAAGGAGGCGACGACCGCCTCGCGGTTGGAGTCGCGGCAGTGGATGTCCCCGGTGGCGGCGATCCGCAGCCGCCGCCCCTCGCCCCGTCCGTCGCCTGGAATTACTGCCATCGCGCCTCCCTCTACCCGGACGGGCCGCGCCGCTCACCCCTGGGTCACGAGACGTTTACCGGTCGCGCCGCCAGGGCAACCGTGGGACGTGGCCGAGGGACTTGGCAAGAACGAGGTCGCCGCGGAGCTGGTCGAGAGCCTGAAACGGGCGGTGGCGGCGCTGGAGGCGAAGGACGTCCCCTACCTGCTCGGGGGCGGGCTCGGGTGCTGGGCGCGCGGCGGCCCACCCTCCTCCAACGACATCGACCTGATGGTCAAGCCCGAGGACGCCGAGCGGGCCCAAGAGGCGATGGCGGAAGCCGGGATGCGGCCGGAGACGCCGCCCGAGCAGTGGCTCTTGAAGGCCTGGGACGGGGACATCCTCGTCGACCTGATCTTCGAACCCTCCGGGATGAAGGTCACCGACGAGGTGATCGAGCGCGGCGAGGTCCTCAGCGTCGAGGCGATGCACACCCGGGTGATGGCGCTCGGCGACATCATCGCCACCAAGCTGCTCGCCCTCGACGAGCACAGCGCCGACTACCGCGACCTGCTGCTGATCACGCGCTCGCTGCGCGAGCAGATCGCCTGGGAGGAGCTGCGCGAGCGGACCGCCTCCAGCCCCTTCGCCGTCGCCTTCTTCGCGCTCGCCGACGGCCTCGGCATCAGCGCCGAGGGAGCGCTTCAGAGCTCCGCCAGCAGGTTGCGGTAGTAGGGGCGGAAGCCCGCGCGCTCGTAGAGGCGGACCGCGTCCTCGTTGGCCTCGACCACGGCGACGCCCCAGTGGCGGACGCCCTCGGCGCGCAGCCGCTCGCGGCAGGCCTCGATCAGCATCGTCCCGATCCCCTGGCTCCGCGCCGCCTCGGCGACGACCAGCGTCTCCAGCTCGCCGATCCGCTCGCCCAGGTCCCAGCTTGCACCGCCGGGCCCGATGCTGAGGACCGCATAGCCCTCGGGCGCTCCCCCGGGCTCGGCCGCCGGCACCGCCGCCAGCATCCGCGCCGTCCCCTCGCCGAGCCAGCGCTGGTACTGGCGCCGACGCAGCTCCCAGGCGTCCTCCTCACGGCGCACCGGCCAGGCGCCGTCGACGACCTCGCGGTGGAAGCCGACCAGCTCCTGGAAGAGGTGGGCGACGCGATCGACTTCGCCGGCGTCCAGCTCGACGACGCGGTGCGCCTCGCCCACCACCGGGTCAGTTGCCGCCGCGCCCGACCTGCGTCGTCAGCTTCACCTTGCCGCCGGAGCCGACCTTGGCCGCCTTCACCTTGAAGCGCAGCGTCCCGCGCCGCAGCTTCGAGACCTTGAGGACGGTGAAGGTGGCGCCGGTCGAGCGCTTCACGCCCAGCTTCCTCACCTTCGGGCGCGCCGCGGCGACGACGTGGCCGTGGGCGACCAGCTGCAGGCCGGTGACCTTGAAGCGGTCGCCGGGGCTCGACCAGGTGAGCGCGATCTGCAGCACTTTGGTCGAGGCGCCGACGGTGACGCCGTGGAGCTTGCTCTGCCCTGCTTCGAGCTGGTCGGTGAACTGGCGCGGCGGCGTCTGGCAGGTGAGGGCCGCCCCGACCCGGTTCATCACCGCCGGCATGTCGCCCGCTTCTTTGACCTCGAAGACCTGACCGCCGGTGTCGCCGGCGATTTTCTTCAGCCGGGCCTTGTCGCCCGGGTCGTAGAGGCCGAGCCCGATCACGTAGGTCGGGACCCTGTGGGCGAGGTGCGCTTCGTTGTAGGTGCCTTCGTCGTGGCCGCCGTCGGTGAGGAAGATCCGCGCCTGCGCGCCGGGGTTGGCGGCGTCGGCGGTGGCAAAGGCGGCGTTGTAGTCGGTGGTGCCGTTGTCGGCGTTGATGACCTTGTCGAGCGCCGAACGCATCGCTTTCGCGTTCGGGCCGATCGGCTCTGGATTGAAGATCACGTCGGCGGGCGGGGTTTCTCCGAAGGGATCGCCGCCGAACTCGATCGCGCCCAGGGTGGTGGCGGTGGGCAGCGTGTCGATCAGCAGGTTCATCCCCTGCACCCGCAGGCGGTCGGGGTCGGTGAACGACATCGAGCCGGAGTCGTCGACGATCGCCTCGATGTTGGTAGCGGGAGCACAGCTGGCAAGCGCTCCCCCAACCTGGGCTCCGCTCGGGGCCGAGATCGCCGCCGCGGCGAGCAACATCGCCATCGTCGCACCCAGCAGGACCTTCCATGCACGCTTCATCTGATCTCCCCGAGCTCGTTTGCCGAACAGCCGCCAAGCTAGCCGATGTCACGCCGGGCCGCTCCCATTTCGTCTTATGTCTGAATCGACAAGGAGGATGCGAACGATGCGGATTGCCACGCTGAACTCGAACAACCTGGCCCGGGGTGCGCTCGGCCTCACCGGCCTCTACGCGGTGACGATCGGGGCGCTGGCGGCGTTCGCCCCGCACGCCTTCTATGACCACTTCCCCTTCATCGGCGACTACGTGGCGATGCTGCCGCCCTTCAACGAGCACCTCGTCACCGACGTCGGCGGCCTCTACCTCGGCTTCGCCGTCGTCCTCGGATGGGCCGCCTGGAAGCCCGAGCGGACGCTGGTCCTGGCCGCCTGCAGCGGCTTCATCCTCGCCGCCGCCCTCCACCTCGTCTTCCACGCCAGCCACCTCGAGGGGTTCAGCACCGCCGACGGGATCGGCGAGATCGCCGGCCTCGCCCTGCTACTGGCGCCGCCGGCGGTGGCGATCTGGGCGGTGGCGCGGCCCGGCGGCTGACCGGAACGCCGTCTAGGCGAGCGTCGCCCGCAGCTCGATCTCCGGGACGCCGGAGAGCGCACGCGAGACCGGGCAGGCCTCCTTCGCTTTCGCGGCGTAGGAGCCGAAGGTGTCCGCATCGATGCCGGGCACAGCGCCCTCGACCTCGAGGTCGATGTGGGCGATCGTCGGGGCGCCGTCGACGTTCCGCAACTGCACCGCGGCGCGCGCCTTGACCGAGTCCGGCACGTGCCCGTCGCCCGCCAGCATGTTGCTCAGCGCCATCGCGAAGCAGGAGGCGTGCGCGGCGGCGATCAGCTCCTCGGGGTTGGTCCCCTCCCCCTCCTCGAAGCGCGACGCGAACGAGTAGGCGCCCTCGAAGGCGCCCTCGCCCACCCTGACGGTGCCGCTGCCATCTTTGAGGTCGCCGTGCCACTCGGCGCTGCCGATCCTTGCTGCCATTCCGTGCTCCTTCTGGGTCGCGGGTAAGAGCGGGGCAGCCAGGACTCGAACCTGGAATCGCCGGTTTTGGAGACCGGTGCCTTAGCCAGTTGGGCCACTGCCCCAAGGGGGCTTGATCGTAGACGAGTACGGGCTGATGGAGAGTGCGGGCGGAGGGACTTGAACCCCCACGGGCCGAAGCCCACCAGGACCTAAACCTGGCGCGTCTGCCAAATTCCGCCACGCCCGCTTGCGGCTTAACCCGGCGCCAATGCCGCCGCGTCGCTGACAGATTCTATGATCCTTGCGTGGCTGTAGGAGAGGTGAGGCCGGGGTATGAACTTTGGCGGCCGAACCGGGAGAAACCCGGATCGGTGGCAACGAAGTTCGTCGTCGTGCTGCTGTTGGCCGCAACGGCGGTGCTCGCGGCCCTGATCACCGTCGGTGGCTGGTCGCTGCTCAAGGGCGGTGGCGGGATGGGCGTCGTCTGCGCGATCTACGCGCTGATCTACGCCGCCTTCGCGATCGTGGTCGCGCGCTGGAACCGCGGCGTGCTGCCGGTGGCGGCGGCGCTCTCGATGATCCTGGCGATCTTCTGCGCGGTCGGAGCCGAAAGCTGGTTCAACCGCGACCGCGCCGGCTTCGACAACGCCGCCCTCTCCTCCGACCTGATCGGCCTCCTCGTCGTCATCCTCGGCCTGCTCCAAATCGTCCTCATCGCCGCCGCCCTCTACGCCTTCAACCAGGAGTGGCACGTAGAGGAGGAGCGCCCGATCGGCTCCGGCGAGGAGATCAGCGCCGGCGCCTCCCCGCAGACGGCTTAGTCCGGGCACCGGCCCTGGCGCCTCCGGACCGAGCGGGGCTAGGACGCAGGGAGCCTGAATAGCAGCGCTATTCAGGCGACTGAGGACACCGCCCCGCGAAGCGTCCGGTGGTGCCAGGGGATGCCGGAGGGGGGATTCGAACCCCCAAGCCCGTAAAGGCAATCGATTTTGAGTCGATCGCGTATGCCAATTCCGCCACTCCGGCTCGAACCGGAACGATAGACGCGCGGCATAGACTGCGGCGCGTGAACGCCTCGAACGCGGAGCTGCTCTGGGAGCCCTCGCCCGAGGCAATCGAGCGTTCGCGGCTGACCGAGTTCATGCGTTGGCTCGAGGCCGAGCGCGGTCTCTCCTTCTCCGGCTACCACGAGCTCTGGCAGTGGTCGGTGGACGACCTGGAGGGATTCTGGTCGGCGATCTGGGAGTTCTTCGGCGTCCAGGCGGACGGCGAGCCGCGGCCGGTGCTCGCCTCGCGGGAGATGCCCGGGGCGCGCTGGTTCCCGAACGCGCGGCTGAACTACGCCGAGCACGTCTTCGCCGGCAAGGACGACGCCGAGGTGGCGATCCTCCACGCCTCCGAGCTGCGCGATCTCGGCGAGATCACCTGGGGCGAGCTGCGCCGCCGCGTCGCCGCCGCGGCGGCGGGCCTGCGCGAGCTCGGGGTCGAGAAGGGCGACCGCGTGGTCGCCTACGTGCCGAACACCCCGGAGGCGGTCGTCGGCTTCCTCGCCGCCGCCTCGATCGGCGCCGTCTGGTCGAGCTGCTCGCCGGACTTCGGCGCCGCCAGCGTGGTCGACCGCTTCGCCCAGATCGAGCCGAAGGTCCTCTTCGCGGTCGACGGCTACCGCTACGGCGGCAAGGACTTCGACCGCCGCGAGACCGTGGCGGCCCTGCAGGCGGCGATGCCGACGCTGGAGCGGACGGTCGTGATCCCCTACCTCGACCCCGATCCCGACCTCGGGGAGCTGCGGCCGGCGCTGCGCTGGGACGAGCTGCTGGCCAGCGGCGAGGGCGCCGAGCTCGGCTTCGAGCGGGTCCCCTTCGACCATCCGCTCTGGGTCCTCTACTCCTCCGGCACGACCGGGCTGCCGAAGGCGATCGTCCAGGGGCAGGGCGGGATCCTGCTCGAGCACCTGAAGAAGCTCAACCTCCACGTCGACGCCCACCCCGGCGACCGCCTCTTCTGGTTCACCACGACCGGCTGGATGATGTGGAACTTCATCGTCTCCGGGCTGCTGACGCGGGCGGCGATCGTCCTCTACGACGGCAACCCCGGCTACCCGGACCTGAACTGCCTCTGGGACCTGGCGGAGCGGGCGCGGATGACGATGTTCGGAACCAGCGCCGCCTACATCGCCGCCTGCATGAAGGCGGGGGTCGAGCCCGGCGCGGGCCGCGACCTCGGCGCCCTGACGGCGGTCGGGTCGACCGGCTCCCCCCTCTCTCCCGAGGGCTTCGACTGGATCTACGAGCACGTCGGCGCTGGCACCTGGCTGTTCTCGACCAGCGGCGGCACCGACCTCTGCACCGCCTTCGTCGGCGGGGTGTCGACGCTGCCGGTCTACCGGGGGGAGCTGCAGGCGCGCGCGCTCGGCGCGGCGGTCGAGGCCTGGGACGAGGAGGGGCGCTCCCTGGTCGGCGAGGTCGGCGAGCTGGTGGTGACCGAGCCGATGCCCTCGATGCCGGTCCGCTTCTGGGGCGACGAGGACGGCAGCCGCTACCGCGGCAGCTACTTCGAGATGTTCCCGGGGGTCTGGCGGCACGGCGACTGGATCGAAATCACCGAGCGCGGGACGGCGGTCATCTACGGGCGCTCCGACTCGACCATCAACCGCGGCGGCATCCGCATGGGGACGAGTGAGATCTACCGAGCGGTGCTTTCGCTGGACGAGATCGTCGACGCGCTCGTCGTCGACATCGCCAAGCCCGGGACCGACGGCTGGATGCCGCTCTTCGTGGTCCTGCGCGCGGACGCCGAGCTGAGCCGGGAGCTGATCAAGGAGATCGCCAGGCGGGTGCGCGAGCAGTGCTCGCCGCGCCACGTCCCCGACGAGGTCTTCCAGATCGCCGAGGTGCCGCGGACGCTGAGCGGCAAGGCGCTGGAGGTGCCGGTGAAGCGGATCCTGATGGGGACCGCGCCCGAGAAGGCGGTCAGCCGCGACTCACTCGGCAACCCGGCGGCGCTCGATTACTTCATTGAGATGGCGAGCCGGCTCGCGACCTGAGCGAGGATCCGGCGGACGTAGGCCGGTTCATATTTCACCTGCTCGTGGGTGAAGCGCAGCTGGGTGAGTCCGGCAGCGGTGTGGGTCTGGTCGCGGACTCGGTCCCGGGCCTGCTCGGCCGGGGTGCGGTGGTAGCGCAGGCCGTCGGTCTCGACCACCAGGCCGAGGGCGGGCCAGTGGAAGTCGACCTCGAAGCCGTTGACGATCTGGAAGGTGAGCGGGACCGGGAGGCCGGCTGCGGTGGCGAGCGGCAGGAAGAGCCGTTCGAGCTCCTCACGGGTGAGGCGGAAGGTGCGACGGTCGAGGACGTGGCGGAGGCACGCGACGCCGGGTTGGCCAGGGTGGGCGTCGAGCTCGCGGCGGAGCCGGGGCGGCGTCATGAGGTTGTATTTGTCCGCCTCGTTGATCATCCGCTCGAGGCTCTGGCGGTCGAGGCGTAGAGCGAGGTCGATGATGGTCCGCACAGGGGTCGTGGCGGGAATTCCGTACTCGGTGGTTAGGTCGCGGTCAGCCAGCCCTTCACGGCGGTGTATCCAAAGCCCAGGGTGGCGCTTACGTGACTGGCTGGGTAGGGAGAGCTCGATGAGGTCAGGGACCTCCGTGCCGATCCGCCAAAGTGCAGCGGCGCTGGAATGACTGAGAACGGCGCCGTCAGCGCAGGCGAGCACGGCCGCCATCCAGCGCACGTACGGGGTATGGAAGCGTCGACCGACCATGTAGACGCCCGGCCGCACGCGATGCAGGCGTCCGATCCGCAGCCGATGTTCGATCGCCTGTCGGCTGAAACCCAAATCCAGCAACTGCCGGCGCGATATGAGGCCATGCTGACCTCGCACCAATCCCCAAACAGCCCGCGCCCGAGCCTTTTGCTCGGAAGAGTGGTGAATTTTCCTCCCCATAGACAGGAAAAGTCACCAGGCGCTCAAGCTCACCCCCCTACCTGCCTGTTGTTCGTCCTTTTGGGGCGGCTCAGACCATGCCGAGGCCGCCGCTGACGCCCAGCGTCTCGCCGGTCACGTACGAGGCGTCGTCGGAAGCGAGGAAAGCGACCGCGGCGGCGACCTCCTCGGGCTGACCGAGGCGGCCCATCTGGGTCGCCGACTTCATCGTCTCGATCACCTTCTCGCCGATCTCGCCGAACTCTTTGGCGCCCATCAGGAGCGGGGTCTCGATCGGGCCTGGGGCGATCGCGTTGGCGGTGACGCCGTAGCGGGCGGCCTCGCGGGCGATCGCCTTGGTGAAGCCGATGACGCCTGCCTTGGCGGCTGAGTAGGCGGCCGACCCCTTGGAGCCGACCCGGCCGGCCTCCGAGGAGATGTTGACGATGCGGCCGTAGCCGCGTTCCTGCATGCCGGGCAGGGCCGCGTGGGTGCAGTTGAGGACGCCCTCGAGGTTGATCGCGAGCACCTTGCGCCACTGCTCCTGAGTGACGTAGACGAAGAAGCCGAACTCGTCGGTGCCGGCGTTGTTGACGAGGATGTCCGGCGCGCCCACCGCCTCGACCGCCCGGCGGGCCGCTTCGAGGTCGGTGACGTCGAGCTCGAGGGCGTGGCCGTTGACCTCGGCCGCCATCTCCTCGGCGCCGGCGACGTTGATGTCGGCGACCCAGACCTCGGCCCCCTCGGCGGCAAGGCGCGCCGCGATCGCGGCGCCGATCCCGCTGGCGCCACCGGTTACGAGCGCCTTCCTCCCCTCCAGCCTCATGGCGCCGGAGCATAGACTGCGCGGCTCGGACCGTCACAGAAGCCAAAA
Source organism: Solirubrobacterales bacterium (assembly GCA_035693065.1). Lineage (GTDB taxonomy): Bacteria > Actinomycetota > Thermoleophilia > Solirubrobacterales > 70-9 > VAYN01. Next base: position 69,789 of record DASSHE010000032.1, on the reverse strand, counting down.
CATTTGGCTTCTCAACTTTTGACTGACTCAAATTTTGACTCTTTCAACTGAACCCATTCCGATCATCGGGGGCACCGGGGCGCTTGGGGCCGGGCTGGCGCGGCGATGGGCGCGGGCGGGGGTTCCGGTCGTGATCGGCTCGCGCTCGGCCGAGCGGGCGGAGGAGGCCGCCGCCAAGGTCCGCGAGGCCGTGCCCGCCGCCGAGGCAAGCGGGTTGGAGAACGGTGCGGCGGCCAAGCAGGGCCCGATCGTCTTCCTCACCGTCCCCTTCCGCGCCCAGTCGGAGAACCTCAACAACCTGCGCGAGGCCCTCCAGCCCGGCCAGCTCCTGGTCGACTGCACGGTCCCGCTTGCCGCCGCCGTCAGCGGCAAGGCGACCCGCTCCCTCGGCGTCTGGCAGGGCTCGGCCGCCCAGCAGGCGCAGGAGATGGTCCCCGAGGGGGTCACCGTCGTCTCCGCCCTCCACACCGTCGGCGCCCCGACCCTCGCCGACCTCGACGCCCCGCTCGACGAGGACATCCTCGTCTGCGGCGACAAGAAGGCCGACAAGGCCCGGGTGGCGCGGCTGATCGAGCTGATCCCCGGCCTGCGCGCGGTCAACGCCGGCGCCCTCGAGATGGCCCGCATCGTCGAGCAGCTAACCCCGATGCTGATCTCGGTCAACACCCGCTACAAGACCCACGCCGGGATCAAGCTGACCAACCTCCCCGACGCCGACCACTGGGGCTGAGCCGGTGCGAGTCGCGCTCCTCGCCGGCGGCACCGGCGGCGCCAAGCTCGCCGCCGGGATGCAGGAGGAGATCGGCTCCGACCTCGCAGTGATCGCCAACACCGGCGACGACATCGAGCTGCTCGGTGTCCACGTCTCCCCCGACCCCGACCTCGTCACCTACTGGCTCAGCGGCGAAATCGACGAGGAGCGCGGCTGGGGGATCAAGGACGACGCCTTCGCCGTCTTCAACCGGCTCAAGCAACTGGGGGCGCCGAACTGGTTCGGCCTCTCCGACCGCGACCTCGCCGCCTGCCTCTACCGGCGCCAGTTCCTCGACGACGGCGGCACCCCGACCGCGGCCCAGGCGCAGATCGCCCGCGGCCTCGGGGTCGAAGCGCGGGTGCTGCCGATGGCCGACACGCCGGTCCGCACCCAGATCCTCACCCCCGCCGGCAGCCGCAGCCTGCAGGAGTACCTGATCCTCGACGGCGGCCAGCCGCAGGTGCTGGGCGTGCAACTGGAGTGGATCGAGGCGGCCGAGCCAACGCCCGAGGTGCTGGCGGCGCTGCGCGAGGCCGAGGCGATCGTGATCGGCCCCTCGAACCCGGTGATCAGCATCGGGCCGATCCTCGCCGTGCCCGGCATGCGCGAGGCGATCGCCGCCTCCCCCGCCCCGGTCCTCGCCGTCAGCCCCTACGTCGCCGGCGCCGTCGTCAAGGGCCCGACCGACCGCTTCATGGAGGGGATCGGCCGCCCCGGCACCGCCGCCGGCGTCGCCTCCCTCTACGCCGGCCTGATCGAGGCGATGGTCGTCGACGACGGCGACCCCGACCCGCCGCCGGCGGAGATCGCGACCCTGGCGGCGCCGACGCTGATGGAGGGAGCCGCCGGCCGCGCCCGCGTCGCCCGCATCGTCCTCGACTACGCCGCTACGCTCGCCGCTTGAACGCCGCCGCGGTACTCCCGGTCAAGCGCTTCGACGCCGCCAAGCAGCGCCTCGCGGCGGGAATCGACGACGAACGGCGGCGCGAGCTGGCCGAGGCGATGGTGGCCGACGTGCTCGAGGCGATCGGCGCGGCGCGAACGATCGACCGCGTCATCGTCGTCAGCGGCGAGCCGCTGGCCCAGGAGCTGGCCGCCGCGGCGGGCGCCGAGGTCGTCCCCGACCCCGAGGACGCCGGCCACGTCGAGGCCGCCCTCGCCGGCATCGCCCGCGCCGAAGTCGAGGGCGCCGAAGCCGTCGTCCTCCTGCCCGGCGACTGCCCGCTGCTGGATCCGCGTGAGCTCGACCGTCTGCTGACCGGCGTCCCCGCCCCCTACGTCGGCATCGTCCCCGACCGCCACGGCACCGGCACCAACGGGCTCCTGCTCTGCCCGCCGGGAGCGATCGCGCCGGCCTTCGGCGAGGGCAGCCGCGAGCGCCACGTCGAGGCGGCGCGGGCCGCCGGCGTCCCCTTCGGGATCGAGGAGCTGCCTTCGATCGAACTCGACCTCGACACCCCAGCCGACGTAATCGCGCTCACGCGCGAGCTGGCAAAGGAGTCGGGGCGCGCCAAGCGGACCGCCAGGGCCCTGGGGATATGAGCGAACTGCGGGTGATCCCGGTGACGGGTCTGCCCGAGGTGACGGAGGGGGCGAAGGTCGGCGAGCTGATCGCCGGGCGAGCGGAGCTGCGGGACGGCGACGTCGTCGTGATCTCGCAGAAGATCGTCTCCAAGGCCGAGGGGATGGTGCGCAGGCTGGCCGATGTGGTGCCCTCCGAGCGGGCGGTCGAGCTCGGAGAGAAGCTGGGCAGGGAGCCCGAGCTCGTCGAGCTGGTCCTCTCCGAGAGTCGCGAGGTGCTGCGCGAGGACCGGGTGCTGATCACGGAAACCAAGCACGGCCTGGTCTGCGCCAACGCCGGCATCGACGCCTCGAACCTCCCGGACGACGGCACCGTTTGCCTGCTGCCGACGGATCCCGATGCCTCAGCCCGCCGGATTCGGGCCGAACTCGGAGCCCGGGTCGGCGTCGTGATTGCCGACAGCTTTGGCCGCGCTTGGCGCCTCGGCCAGGCCGAGGTCGCGATCGGGTGCGCCGGCCTCACGCCCCTCGACGACTGGCGCGGCCGCACCGACTCCAGCGGCCGCGAGCTGCAGGCGACCGCGATCGCGATCGCCGACGAGGCGGCGGCCGCCGCCGACCTAGTCCGGGACAAGACCTCCGGCGTCCCCGCGGTCGTGCTCCGCGGCCTCGCCCGCCACGTCACGGCGGAGGACGGTCCCGGTGCCGCCGCCCTCCACCGCCCCCCCGACGAGGACCTCTTCCGCTAGTCGCGGTCCTTGTCCTTGCCGACCGCGTCCTTGACCTTGTCCGAGACCTTCTCGGCTCCGTCCTTGACGGCGCCGGTCGCCCTGTCGACCTTGCCTTCGCGCTTCAGATCGTCGTCGCCGGTCAGCGATCCGGCGGCCTCCTTGACACGGCCCTTGGCGTCGTCCTTGTTGCGGATCTCGTCGCTCATTGCATCCCTTCCTGGCTTGCTTGCGTAGAGATCAGCTACCCGAAGGAGCGACAGAGAGAACCGCGGCGCCGCGGAAACGACCGGCGCGAAGGTCGTCCAGCGCCTCGTTGGCCCGCTCCAGCGGATAGACGCTGACCTCGGTCTGGACCGGGACCTGGGGCGCCAGGGCGATGAACTCCTCGCCGTCGCGCCGGGTCAGGTTGGCGACCGAGCCGAGCACGCGCTCGCCCCAGAGGATCTCGTAGGGAAACGAGGGGATGTCGCTCATGTGGATGCCGGCGCTGATCACCCGCGCGCCCTTGGCGCTCGCCCGCAGCGCCGCCGGCATCAGCGGCCCGGCGGCGGCGAAGACAATCGCGCCGTCGAGCTCCTCCGGCGGCGCCTCCTCCGAGGAGCCCGCCCACTCGGCGCCGAGCCGCCGCGCGAACGCCTGCGTCTCGGAGTCGCCGGGTCCGGTGAAGGCGAAGACGCGGCGCCCTTCGTGGACCGCGACCTGACAGAGGATGTGGGCGGAGGCGCCGAAGCCGTAGAAGCCGATCCGCTCGGCGTCGCCGACCAGGCGCAGCGCCCGGTACCCGATCAGGCCGGCGCAGAGCAGCGGCGCCGCCTGCAGGTCCGGATACCCATCCGGGATCGGGAAGCAGAAGCGCTCGTCGGCGACCGCGTACTCGGCGTAGCCGCCGTCGATGTCGTAGCCGGTGAACCGCGCCCGGTCGCAGAGGTTCTCGCGGCCGCCCCGGCAGTAGCGGCACTCACCGTCGGTCCAGCCGAGCCAGGGGACGCCGACCCGCTGACCCGGCTCGAAGCGCTCCGCCCCCTCCCCCGCGCCCCGCACCACGCCGACGATCTGATGGCCGGGCACCAGCGGCAGCTTCGGCTCGGAGAGCTCGCCGTCGAGGATGTGGAGGTCGGTGCGGCAGACGCCGCAGGCACGGACCTCGAGCAGGACCTGGCCGGGGGCGGGCTCGGGCTCCGGCAGCTCAGCCAGCCGGAGCGGCTGCCGCTGCCTCTCGAGGACCATCGCTCGCATAGGTCTCCACGATCTCGTAGAGCGTCGTCCGCTGCGCCGGGACCCTGCCCGCCGCCCGCGCCGCCTCAATCAGCTCCGCCGGCTCCAGCCGCACCCCGTGCTGGGAGCCGGCCATGCGGGAGATGTTCTCCTCCATCAGGGTGCCGCCGAGGTCGTTGACCCCCCAGCGCAGCGCCTCGGTCGCCCCCTCGAGGCCCATCTTCACCCAGCTCGCCTGCAGGTTGGTGACGCTTTTGCCGAGCGCCAGGCGGAAGGCGGCGGTGTGCTTGAGGTTCTCGGCGATCGAGATCTCCTCGATCCCGTGGGTGCGGCCGAGCAGGGTGTTGAAGGGGATGAAGCTGAGCGGGACGAACTCGGTGATGCCCCCGGTGCGCTCCTGCAGGGCGCGGATCACCCGCATGTGGCGGGCCAGCTCGCGCGGCTCCTCGATGTGGCCGAACATCACCGTCGAGGTCGAGCGCAGGCCGGCCCGGTGGGAGGCTTCGATGATCTCGACCCAGCGTGCGACCGGGAGCTTGTTGGGCGAGATCCGCTGGCGCACGCCGTCGTCCAGAACCTCGGCCGCGGTCCCCGGGGTCGAGCCGAGGCCGCACTCGAGCAGGTATTCGAAGACCTCCAGCGGCTCCTTGCCGGAGCGCTCGCAGGCCCAGTTGATCTCCATCGGCGAGTAGGCGTGCAGATGCAGCTCGGGTGCCACCTCCTTCGCCAGCTCCAGCCAGCGGCCGTACTCCTCGAGGGAGAGGTCGGGATGGATGCCGCCCTGCATGCAGAGCTCGGTGGCGCCGAAGCCGACCGCCTCGCGCACCCGCGCCGCGAAGTCCTCCTCGGAGACTTCGTAGGCATCGGGCGAGCGCCGGCCCTGCCCGAAGCCGCAGAAGGCGCAGCCGACGACGCAGACGTTGGTGAAGTTGATGTTGCGGTTGACGACGAAGGTGGCGACGTCGCCGGCCAGCTCGGCCCGCAGCTCGTCGGCCGCTACCCGCATCTCCTCGATCACCTCGGGCCGGGTCTCGGCAAACAGCGCCGTCAGCTCGTCCTCGGTCAGCATCTGCCCCTCCCGTCCCTTGGCGATCGCCTTCTCGGCGAGCCAGGGAGCAACCGTCTCCTCGCTCCTGCGCCCCGACCCCTTGCGTGGAATGAAGCTCCAATACTTCAGCTTGATCACGTCGAGGACCCCCTGCTCCATCCACGCGGGGTCCATGTACTGGGGGTAGACGCAGAGGCGCTCGGTCAAGGCGTATCCCCGGGGGGCAAGCTCCTTGCGCACCTGGTGGGGACTGGGGAACGGCTCCTCGGGTGAGATGTGATCGCCGTTGGCACTCAGCCCACCCAGGTCGGTAGCGCCAGCTTCCACCAACTCCGGCCACCAATCCGACAGGTTGGGCGGGACCTGAACCCCGACGTCCGGCATCAACCGCTTGCACTCCTGAATCAACAGCTTGATCTCGTCGATCGAGACCGGGTTTGCCCAGGCGGGTTGCGTTGGGGGCGACGGCGCTGATGTGTCCCCGCTGCCCTGCCATCGCTGGCGGGAGGACGCGTCGGCGATCTCAGCTACCTCAGCGCCGTAGTAGCGCGGGTGCGGAACGAAGTTCTGGATGATGATCTCCTGGAGGTGGCCGTGGCGCCGGTGGGATTGCGCCAGGGCTTCCAGGGACTGGATGCGCGACTCAGGGCTCTCGCCGATGCCGACCAGGATTCCGCTCGTGAAGGGGATCTTCAGCTCTCCGGCGGCTTCAATCGTCGCCAGGCGCTCTTTCGGGTGCTTGGTTGGACTGCCAGCGTGGACGGTGTCCAGCAGGCTCTCGTCGACTGACTCCAGCATCAGCCCCTGGGAGGCGGTCACCTCTCGCAGACGTTCCAGGTCCCGCTTACTGAGGACGCCGAGGTTGGTGTGGGGGAGCATGCCGCGCTCAAGCGCGCGTTCGCAGGCCCAGATGACGTAGCTGGTGAAGTCCTCGTGGCCCCAGGTCGCCAGTCGTTCAGCGACCACCGGGTTTACCTCGGGCCGCTCGCCGGTTAGGACCAGCAGCTCCTTGGCGTTTCGTTTGAGCGCCTCGTCGAGGATCCGTTCGACGTCCTCAGGCGCGTGGACGTGGGCCTGGTGGGTCGCGAAGGCGCAGTACTTGCAGTAGCACTGGCAAGTGCGGGAGAGGGAGAGCGTGAAGTTGCGGGAGAAAGTGACCCTGCGCACGCGCTCACGCTACTGCAACCGCCGGGCCGGACCGGCCCGGCGGTGGTGCCGGCCCCCGCGGGGAGGGCCGGCTGCCGGTCTCTAACTGGCCGGCTTGTCGCTGGTCGGAGTGGCCCGTTTGGGGACCGGCGGGCGAACGTGCTCCGGCGGTTCGGTGGGCGGCAGGCCACCCGGCTCGAGGATGAAGCGGTAGACGCCGGCGGCCAGCAGCGAGCCGACGATCGGACCGGCGAGGTAGGGCCAGACGCCGCCCCACTCGTTGCCGACCAGGGCCGGGCCGAACCAACGGGCCGGGTTGAGCCCGGCGCCCGTGAGCGGACCGGCGACCATCACGGCGAAGCCAAGGGTCGTGCCGATCGCCAGCGGCGCCCACTCCTTGAAGCTCTTCTCCGAGTAGACGGCGGTGAGGATCACGAGCACGAGGACGAAGGTCCCGACCCCCTCGACCACCGCGCCGGCGAAGTTGTTCGCGAGGAGGCCGCTCACCTGGGTGGCGCCGTAATGGGTGGCGCGACCCTCGTCGAGCAGCAGGCCCTTGGTCAGGAACGCCCCCAGAACGCCCCCGATCAGCTGGGCGAGCATGTAGATGACCGCGTCGAGCGGGCTGATCCGTCGGATCGCCGCCGCGGCCAGCGTCACCGCCGGGTTGAAGTGCCCGCCGCTGACGACGCCAAACATGACGATCAGTCCAAACAGCAGGAACGCATGGACAAGCCCGACGACGGCAAAGTCAGAGCCGAACTGGGCCTGACCGCCGGTCGAGACGAACAGCACCACGACGCTGGTGATGAAAAAGACCAGTAGCAGCGTGCCTATCAACTCAGCCAGATATGCGGCTAGACCTCGTTCCTGCACTCTCTTCCTCCTCGATTCCCGTGAACAGGTAAGCGGCGGCAGTGTACTCATATTTGCTCAATGAAATAAGTTCGGGTGAACATGAGACGTGCTGTCGCGCTGCTGGCGGCCGCCCTCGCGCTCGCCGGGTTCGCCGGCTGCGGCGGAGGCGGCGCTGAACCGGGCGCGCCGAGAGGCGCGACGCTCGTGCTCGATTTCGTTCCCAACGCCGTCCATACCGGCATCTACTCGGCGCTCGCCCAGGGCTATTACCGGGATAACGGAATCGATTTGAAGGTGCAACCGCCCGGCGAATCGGCGGACGCGCCGAAGCTGCTCGGCGCGGGCAGAGTCGAGTTCGCGATCCTCGATATCCACGACCTCGGGATCGCCCGCGAGCACGGCGTCGACCTGGTCGGGGTGATGCCGCTGGTGCAGCGCCCGCTGGCCGCGGTCCTCGCCCGCGCCGGCGGCCCGGTCCACCGCCCCCGCCAGATGCAGGGTCACCGGGTCGGCGTCTCCGGCCTGCCCTCCGACGAAGCCGTGGTCGACTCCGAGGTCAAAGCCGACGGCGGCGATCCCGGCCGGGTCGACGAGGTGACGATCGGCTTCAACGCCGTCGCCTCGCTCGCCGCCGCCAAGGTCGACGCGGCGACCGGCTTCTGGAACGCCGAGGCGATCGCCCTGCGCCGTCAGGGGGTCCCGATCCGGGTCTTCAAAGTCGACGAATTCGGCGCCCCGCCCTATCCCGAGCTGATCCTCACCACCTCCCGCAAAACTCTCGAGGACGATCCCGAGCTGGTCGAAGCCATGATCGCCGCCACCCGCCGCGGCTACGAGTACACCGAGCGGCACCCCGCGCCGGCGCTGGACGACCTCCTCGCCGCGAACCCAGAACTCGAACGCGCCGACCAGCAGGCCCAGCTCCAGGCTCTCCTCCCGATCCTCCACCCCCGGCCGTTCAACGAAGCCGTCCTCAGGGCCTGGGCGGCCTGGGACCTCCGCCACGGCTTGCTGGAAGAACCGCTCGACGTCGAAGACGCGTTCTCAGGTCTCTAGCAACCGCTCGGCGAGGGCCGGCAGTTCCCGGCTCATCCGCGAGCGCGGCACGACCATGTCGACCCCGGCGGCGGAGGCCGCCTCCTTCATATCGACGTCGACGTGCGAGTAGTAGCCGAGGACCGGAACGCCGAGCCCGACCAGCGCCTCCGGGTTCTCGACATCGAGATCGGCGACGATCAGCTCGATGTCCTTCCAGTTGGCCTCCTCCAGAGACGCCGAAGTCGTCACTTCGTGGCCGGCAGCGCTGAGGATCGCGTCGACGCGGCTGCCGAGCATCAGATCGGTCGAGATGCTGAGGACGCGGGCCATCCGCGCTAGATAGCGCGGCGCTCGCGGAACTCTTCGCGGACGCTCTCGGGGCGTCCCCACATCTGCACGACCTCGGAGCGGCCCTCGCGCACCTCCGCAACCTGCATCTCACCGGCGACGCCCTGCTCGTCGAGCCTCTCGAGCACTCCCATCACCGTCTCGGCGGCGGCCGCGTGGCCGAAGCTGTGGGCGACCAGGAGCCGCCACTGCCAGCCCTCGCGGGGGCGCTGGTAGACCTGCGCGTTGACCTGGCTCAGGGCAACCGCCGTGTCCACGTACTGCGACTCCTCCTCGATCCGCAGGTCGACCTCGAGGTCGGTCCAGTCCGGCGGCAGGGCGTCGAGGATCTGCTTGAAGTCGGTGGCCAGGCCCATCTCCGCGAAGCCTACTGATCAGCCGAAGAACACCTGGTAGAGCAGGAAGACGTTCAAAGCGATGATCAGGGAGGCCAGCACCCCGGCCAGGGCGCTGAGCCAGCGCGGGTTGACCAGGTCCCCCATCACCTTCCGGTCGGCGGCGATCAGCAGCAGCGGCACCAGCGCAAAGGGGATGCCGAAGGAGAGGACCACCTGGCTGGCGACCAGGGCGTCGGTCGGGTCGAGCCCGACCCCCAGCACCACCAGAGCCGGGGTCAGGGTCAGCGCCCGGCGCAGGAAGAGCGGGATGCGCCGGCGGATGAACCCCTGCATGACGACCTGCCCAGCCATCGTCCCGACCGATGAGGAAGCGAAGCCGGAGGCGAGCAGCGCGATGCCGAAGATCGTCGCCGCGTGGGCTGACCCGATCTGCTTCAGCCCGTCGTAGGCGCCGTCGATCGAGTCGACGCCGGTGAGCCCGCTGCTGTGGAAGAGGGCGGCGGCGACGATCATCATCGCCAGGTTGACCATCCCCGCCAGCGAGAGGGCGATGACGACGTCGACCTTCTCGAAGCCGAGGATCTTCTTGCGCTCCGCCGAGTTGCGGCCGACGATCCGCTTCTGGGTCAGCGCCGAGTGCAGGTAGATGACGTGCGGCATCACCGTGGCGCCGATGATCCCGGTGGCGAGGAGGAGGCTCTCGGTGCCGGCGAAGCCGGGAAGGACGAGGTGCTTGGCGATTTCACTCTTGTCCGGGTTGGCGTCGAAGAGCTCGAAGGCGAAGGAGGCGACGACGACACCGACGAGGGCGGTGATGCCGGCCTCCAGGCGCCGGAACCCGCGCTGCTGCAGGGTCAGGATCGCGAAGGCGCCGGCGCCGGCGATCAGTCCGGCCGGGAAGAGCGGGATCCCGAAGAGGAGGTTGAGGCCCAGGGCGGCGCCGACCACCTCGGCGATGTCGCAGGCCATCGCCACCACCTCGGCCTGCAGCCAGAGCCCGATCGAGGTGCGCCGCGAGAAGCGCTCGCGGCAGAGCTCGGCGAGGTTCTTGCCGGTCGCGATTCCCAATTTCGCCGACTGGGTCTGGACCAGCATCGCGATCAGGTTGGCCGAGAGGACAACCCAGAGCAGCAGGTAGCCGAACTTGGCGCCGCCGGCGATGTTGGTGGCAAAGTTGCCGGGGTCGATGTAGGCGACGGCGGCGATGAAAGCGGGACCGAGGAAGGGCCAGAGGCGACCGAGGCCGCGGCGCTCGCCCTCGAGCGAGCGGCGGGCGGCGGCGGCGACCGCGGCCTCGCCGGGGAGGACGTCCTCGATGCCGTTGCGGACCGGCGGCTCGGGAGACACCTCGGGCGGAGCTTCGACCGGCTTCACTAGCGGCTCCCCTCGGCGGCGGGCGGGCGCAGGTCCGGGCCGGGGATCGGGGTGCCGTGGGGGTCGTGGCTCGGTTCGCCGAGCTTGGCGGCGATCAGCAGCTCGAGCTCCTCGGAGATGTAGTGCTCGAGCACCTCGGCCTCGTCGTGAACCTGGTCCTTCGGCATGCCCAGCGCCTCCGCCAGGTAGGCCTCGATCAGCCGGTGGTGGCGGATCACCTCGAGCGCGACCCTCTCCCCCGCCGGCGTCAACCGCACCCCTCGGTATGGGACGTAGTCCGCCAGCTCCAGCTCGTCGAGTCGCTTCAGCATCGCCGTCGCCGTCGCCGGGGTGACTTCGAGGCGCTGCGCCACCTCTCCGTTCAGGACCGGCCCCTCCCGCTCCTGCGAGATCGCGTAGACCGCCTTCGCGTAGTCCTCAATCGCCTGGGAGTTAGACATGTCTAAGAATTTTAGCCGCATCTAAAAATCCGCGCCGGGTCGGGTCACTTTCTAGACTCTGGGTATGAGCTTGGCGGTGGAGATCGACGGGCAGTACCGGCAGTTGCGGGAGGAGTGCGGGCTGTTGGAGCGCTCGGATCGGGGGCTTTTGCTGGTCGGCGGGCCGGAAGCAGCCGAGTACCTGCAGGGGCAACTGACCAACGACGTCGAGGCGCTGGAGCCCGGCGACGGCCAGTACGCGGCACTGCTCGACCGCAAGGGCCACATGCAGGCGGACATGAGGGTGCTGCGCCCCGGCGAGGGCCCCGACCTCTGGCTCGACCTCGAGCCGGAGGGACTGGAGGCCGCCCGCAGGCACCTGCAGATGTACAAGGTCGGCCGCGAGGTCGAGGTGGTCGACGCCAGCGGCGAGCGGACGGTCCTCTCTCTGCTCGGGCCGCGGGCAGTCGAGATCGCCGGCACCGCGGCGCTGCCCGAGAACGCCTGCGAAGAGACGGTCGTCGCCGGGGCGCCGTGCCTGGCGGTGGGTACCGAGCAGGGCATCGACCTCTTCGTCCCCGCGGCCGAGCGCGACCGCGTCCGCGACGGCCTGCTCGCCGCCGGCGCCGCCGAGGTCTCCCCCGCGGCGGTCGAGATCCTCCGCATCGAGGACGGCCGGCCTCGCTTCGGGGCGGAGATGGGGGCCGAGACGATGCCCGCCGAGGCCGGCATCGTCGAGGCGGCGGTCAGCTTCACCAAGGGCTGCTACATCGGCCAGGAGACGGTTGCCCGCCTCCACTACAAGGGCAAGCCGAACCGCCACCTGCGGGGACTGCGACTGAGCGCGCCGGCGGCGGCCGGGGCGACCCTGCGGCTGGGCGAGAAGGAAGTGGGGAAGCTCGGCAGCGCCGCGGTCTCCCCCGCCCGCGGGCCGATCGGCCTGGCGATCCTGCGCCGCGAGGCGGAGCCGGGCGCCGAGTTGTCCGTAGGTGAAGATGGGGTTACGGCTGAGGTAGTCGCCCTCCCCTTCGGCTAGATTCAGCCCCGATGGGCCGTGGGAAGGCGAGAGGGATGGTGGTCGGCTTGGTCGGGGCGGTCGCGCTGCTGGCAAGCGGCTGCGGCGAATCGCGCCACGCGAACGAGCAGCGGCCGGAGGGCTCGACCCGGGTCAGCGTCACGATCAACCCCGGCGGCATCACCGTGGTGCCACAGCGGATCGCCTTCGGGCCGGAAAAGACCCAGCAGATCCCGCAGAACCAGGATCACCCCCAGCCGCCGCGCCGCTCGCGGGCGCCGCTCGACGTGGCCTTCGTGATCGCCAACAACACCGACCGCAACGCGACCGTCCAGATCCGCCACGGCTCGCAGGAGCTGATGGGCGCCAAGGTCCTCGCCCACAGCCCGGAAACGATCGGCACCGAACTGCCGAGCGGCAGCTACACGGTCACTGCCACCGGCGCTGCCGGCTCGGGCCAGGTGACGGTCGGCCCCTACCGCGCCTCCTCCCAGAACGACGTCCTGCTGCCGTAGCGCTCGTTTCGCCGCTGCAAGCGGGCTTTCATCGGGGAGGTTCCGTCTGGCCGGTCCGTCAGCCTGGCTGCAATGACCATCGTCCTCGCCATAGCTGTCCTCGTCCTCGCCGCCGGGCTCGTCTACGCGCTGGCAACTCGGCGCGAGCAGCCCGTCGAGCAACCGGACCTCGGGGCGGCGGTCCAGGAAGCGGCCTCGCAGGCGACCAACCGAGCCCTCGCCGAGGCGCTGCCGGGCCTGCTCGAGACCAACAAGGAGCTGCGGGCAGCCGACACCAAGAACGCCGAAGCCGCCCTCGACAAACGCCAGGCCGAGATCAGGGGCCTGGCGGAGCGGATCGCCGAGGGGCAGAAACGGATCGAAGCCGAAGTCCGTCGTCGCGGCGAGACCGACCTGCAGACGCGCGCCCTGCTCGAGCAGATGGGCCAGACGATCGGCAACCTCAACAGCGAGACCGCCGGCCTGAAGAAGGCGCTGCGCCAGCCGCAGACGCGCGGCCAATGGGGCGAGCTGCAGTTGCGCCGCTGCATCGAGATCGCCGGCATGACCGAGCACGTCGACTTCGAGCTGCAGCAGACCCTGCGCACCGATGAGGGGCGCCTGCGGCCGGACGCCCGCTTCCTGCTGCCGGAGGGGCGCAGCTTCGTCGCCGACTCCAAGGTCCCCCTCGACGCCTTCCTCGACGCCCAGGAGGCCGAGGTCGAGTCCGAGCGGCGCCTGCACATGGAGCGCCACGCGCGCCAGACGCGGGAGCACGTGCGCAGCCTCAGCTCGAAGGACTACCAGGGCCAGTTCAAAGCCGGAGAAACGCCGGACTTGGTGATCTGCTTCATCCCCAACGAGCCGGCCCTGCACGCCGCCTTCGCCGCCGACCCGGAGCTCTTCGACTACGCGCTCGAGCGCAACGTCCTCCTGGTCAGCCCGACCTCGCTGATCGGCCTGCTGCGGACGATGGAGCTGGGCTGGCGCCAGGAGCGGATGGTCGAGCAGGCCGCCGAGATCGCCGAGGCGGCGGGCACGCTGCACGCGCGCTTCTCGAAGTTCCTCGGCGACCTCGACAAGGTCGGCCGCGGGCTCAAATCGGCGGCCGGCGCCTACGACGCCGCCGTCGGCTCGATGGAGCGGCGCCTGCTGCCGCAGCTCCGCAAGGTCGAGGGGCTGGGGATCGCTCCCGGCAAGGCGATCGAGCCGCCGGAACCGGCTGAGATCACCGTTCGCGCGATCAGCGCCCCGGAGCTGCGCGAGGTCGAGCCCGACCAGCTCGACGAGGCCGACGCGGCGTAGCTCCCGCCCCGGCGCTCCTTAACTAGGATTCGCCCCCGCAGGCAAACCAAAGCGGAGGAGCCAGGTCTTGGCCGTTGACACGAGTGCGATTGCGAAGTTGGACGTAGAGCCCGGCACGCTGCCGGAGACGATGGCGGCGTGGGTAATCCGCCAGGAGCGGGAGGGCGAACCGAAAGACGCCTTCCAACTGGAGCAGATCGAGGTGCCCGAGCCCGGCGCCTTCGAGGTGATCGTGCGGGTGATGGCCGCCGGCGTGAACTTCAACAACGTCTGGGCCTCGCTGGGCGAGCCGGTCTCGGTCTTCGGCTACGGCGACCACCCCGAGTACGGCCACCACATCGGCGGCTCCGATGCCTCCGGGATCGTCTGGAAGGTCGGCGAGGGCGTCACCCGCTGGAAGGTCGGCGACGAGGTCGTGATCCATTGCAACCAGGCCTCCTACGAGGACGTCGAGGTCCACGGGCTCGACCCGATGGCGGCGCCGAGCCAGCGGATCTGGGGCTACGAGACGACCTGGGGATCCTTCGCCCAGTTCACCAAGGTTCAGGCGCAGCAACTGCTGCCGAAGCCGCGCAACCTCTCCTGGGTCGACTCCTCCTCCTACGGCCTCACTTACTTCACCGCCTACCGGATGCTGATGGACCAGTGCAACCTGCAGGCCGGCCACAACGTCCTCATCTGGGGCGCCGCCGGCGGCCTCGGGGTTTTCGCGGTCCAGCTCTGCAAAGCGGCCGGCGCCAACGCCGTCGGCGTCGTCTCCTCCGACGACAAGGGCGAGCTGGTCAAGCAGCTCGGCGCCGTCGACTACATCAACCGCAACGAGTTCCGCGAGATGATGCGGACCGACGACAACCTCACCGACCCAGCCGCCGACAAGGAGCGCTTCAAGGCCTCGCGCGGCTTCGCCAAGCGGGTCAAAGAGATCCTCGGCGACGCCCCCGACATCGTCTTCGAGCACGTCGGCCGCGCCACCTTCCCGACCTCGGTCTTCACCGTGAAGCCGTTTGGCAAGGTCGTCATCTGCGGCGCCACCTCGGGCTACCAGCTCGACTTCGACGTCCGCTACCTGTGGATGAAGCAGAAGCAGATCATCGGCTCCCACTTCGCCAACGCCTACGAGTGCATGCGGGCGAACCAGCTGATGGCGGAAGGCAAGGTGCGCCCGGTGCTCTCGGAAACGATGGCTTTCGACGGGGTCCCGACCGCGCACCAACTGATGCACGAAAACAAGCATCTCGGCAAGATCTCGATCCTCGTCGGCGCCGAGTCCGAGGACGAGGGCAAGTACGAGGACGGCCCGGGCGCGATCCGCGCCGAGGTCGGCGCATGAGGCGGGGCACTCGACCTGAAAGGACGCTTTGATGGAGGTCTGCACTCTCGACTGGCACATCGCTCCGCTGCGGGCCGACCGCTGGCTCGATCTCTGGGAACCGGCGGCGGCGAAGATGCCCGCCTACGGGGCGAAAAGCTGGTCGCTGATCCGCGCCATCGACGACCCCCTGCTGTTCCGCCAGACCTCGATCTGGGAGAGCCGCTCGGACTTCGAGCGCTACTGGTACGCGGAGGAGATCGGGCAGGCGCGGGCGGCGATCATCGACCTCTACGACATCCCGCTGCTGCCCGCCTGGCACATCCTCGTCGCCGCCGAGTAGAAGCTCAGGCTCCGTCCCCGGCGGGGGCGGAGTCCGCCTCGAGGCTGCGCGCCCAGCCGAGCAGGGCGTCGACGTGGACGTCCTCCAGGCCGCGTTCGGAGTTGGTCTCGACCAGCAGCGTCGGCTCCTCGCGCTCGGTGGCCCAGCGGTAGCAGAGCTCGTCGAGGCTGTCGTCGATCCAGGCCACCGGCCTGCCGCTCGCGTACTCGCCCAGCGGCTTCAGCTTCCAGTCGGCGGAGCCGAAACGAGCGGCGCCGCCGAAGGTCAGGTAGGGCCAACCGGGGAGGTCGAGGAGGTCCTCGATGCGGTGGATGCCGCGCTCCCAGCCGGTCACCCAGACCGGGTCGAAAACCTCCGCCAGCCGCAGCAGGCGTTCGCCGGCGGCAAAGGAGATGAAGTGGAGCATCCCGTCGACCAGCTCGAAGCGGGCGCCGGGCAACTGCGGCGGCTCGTCGAACCCGAAGAGGGCGATGACGCCGTCGACGTCGACGCCGAGCACCGGCTTGTCTCCGGCGGGCGGCTTCGGGGCGGGACGCCGCGAAGGCCAAAGCCTGAGCCGGCTCACGAGCGCTCGAGCGGGGCCATCGTCAGCCCCGCCGCGTCGAGCTGATCCCAGTAGTGCTCGGCGGGCTCGCGCGGCCCGGTCCAGACGATCGCCTGGCCGGAGTTGTGGATCTGCTCGGCGATCCGGTGCCCCTGGTCGAGGCTGACCCCGGGCAGCACCCGCGCCAGCGTCTGGGCGACGTGGTCGAAGGTGTTGTGGTTGTCGTTGCGAACTATTACTCGCCAGCTACCGCCGAGGCCAGAGCCCGGGCCGGCGACGCGTGGGCGCTCCACCGTGCTCGTCGTCATTTATCGCAATTATGCATCGCATCCCCCGACCTCAGGACAGTCGCTTCCCCTATCTCCCCGGAATCGATGCCCTGCGAGCGCTGGCGGTGCTCGCCGTCTTCCTCTACCACGCGGGCGTCTCCTGGGTCCCCGGCGGCTTCCTCGGGGTCGACCTCTTCTTCGTCATCAGCGGCTACCTGATCACCTCGCTGCTGTTGCGCGACTGGAAGCGCGGCGGCCACGTGCAACTGGGCCGCTTCTGGGTGCGGCGGGCGCGGCGGCTGCTGCCGGCGGTCGGGGTGCTGATCGCGGTGACGATGGTGGTCGCGGCGATCGTCGAGCCCGACCGGATCGACCAGCTTCGCGGCGACGCCCTCGCCTCCCTCGGCTACTTCGCCAACTGGCACTTCATCTTCGGCGACCAGTCCTACTTCGACCAGTTCCAGCGCCCCTCGCTGTTCCGGCACCTCTGGTCGCTCTCGGTCGAGGAGCAGTTCTACCTCTTCTGGCCACTGATCTTCGCCGCCGGGATGAAGCTGTTCGGGCGGCGACGGCTCCTGTTCGGAGTCCTGGCCGGCGCCCTGGGCTCGGTCGCCCTCGCCTGGATCCTCTTCGAGCCCGGCTCCGACGCCTCCCGCGTCTACTACGGGACCGACACCCACGCCGTCGGGCTGCTCGCCGGCGTCGCGCTGGCCATGGTCTGGGACCCGGTCGAGCTGCGTCGCCACCCGAGCGGGCCCCTGGTCGGGCCGATCCTCGACGCGGTCGGGGTCGCCGCCCTCGTCTACGTCGTCGCCCAGCTAGTCCTCGTCCACGACTACGACCTCGGCCTCTGGCACGGCGGCTACCTGGCGCTGGCCGTCGCGACCGCGTTCCTGCTGGCGACGCTGGCCCACCCGGCGGCACGCCTCGGTGGCGTCCTCGGCAGCCCCCCGGCCCTCTGGCTCGGCCTGCGCAGCTACAGCTTCTACCTCTGGCACTGGCCGGTCCTCGCCCTGACCCGCCCCGGCGTCGACGTCAGCCTGCCACGGGGGATCCTCATCCCCCTCCAGCTAATCGCCGTCCTCGCCCTCGCCGACCTCTCCTACCGCTACGTCGAGCTCCCCTTCCGCGGCCGCGCCCCAATGCCCAAGCTGCCCGAGAACTGGCTCCGCGTCGGCCGCCCAGCTCTCGCCTTCAGCGTGGTGGCAATAGTCGCCCTCGTCGGCTGGAGCGGCCTCTTCAACGCAAGCAACGACAGCGCGCAGGTCGCGGCAGCTTCGACCCGGCACGTGGCGGTGATCCCGGCACGGTCCGGGCAGGCCGGAGTGGACCCCCCTTCCGGACACTCAGCCGCCAGGCGTCCGGAAGGGGGGTCCACTCCGGCCCCCTCCCCCACGACCGATTACCCGAGGATCATCGCCCTCGGTGACAGCGTGATGATCGGCGCCGCCGACCGCCTAGCCGCCCGCCTCGGCCCCGGCTTCTCGATCAACGCCAAGGTCGGCCGCCAGGCCGACGAATTCGTCGCGATCGTGCAGAAGCTGAAGCGCGAAGGCCACAGCCCGGAGGCGATGATCATCCAGATGGGCGACAACGGCCCCCTCTACGGCGAAGACATGGAAGCGATCCAGCGGGCGACCTCCGGCGTCGGCCATCTCTTCCTGATCAGCGACCACGCCCCGGTCAGCTGGCAGGACGAGGCCAACAACGCCCTCGAAGAAGCCGCCGAGCAGTGGCCGCACACGACGCTGATCGACTGGGCCCCGGTCGCCGCCGCCAACGAAGACCTGCTCTGGGACGGCATCCACCTCACTCCCGGCGGCGCCGCCCTCTACGCCAGGTTGGTCAACCGCGTCGTCCGGGAAACGATCCCCTTCCCGGCCAAGCCGGAAATCTCAGACGCCGAATCGCTCGGGTAGCAGCGGTCGGCTAGAACGGGCTCGGCACGCGGACGACGACGTCGTCGACGCTGGCGATGACGCCGTTGCCGTTCCTGGGGGTGCCGACGATGATCGACGAGGCGCGGCCCTGGAGATCGCCGGCGCCGGCGTCGACCGCTTCGGCGACGAGGGTGCTGCCGACGTAGGCGAAGAGCCGGGCCTGGCCCTGTTCGGGACCGCTGGTGACGTTGACCGCGCGCAGCCGCAGCTTGTTCGCTTCGTTGACGCCGACGACCGCCGGCTCGTCCTTGGCGATGTGGAGGTACTTGGTTTCGGCTTCGGTGACCTTGATCAGCTGGGCCTTGCGCTGGGCCGGGAAGACGAGCAGCTGGTACTTGGCGCCGCCGCCGGCCCGCAGCTCGAGGCCGACGAAGGCCTTTTTCTGCAGCGGTGCCGGGGTGCCGCTGAGCAGGCGCTCGGTGGCGGCGATCTCGAGGTCGCGCCCGAGCACCGGCGTGCGGAAGGAGCAGGCGCTGGTTTTCTTGCCGATCGTGATCCGCATCACCCCGCCGACCCCAGCCCGCTCGCAACTGCGACCGGAGAGCTTGATTAGCTGCTTGCGCTGGGCCAGCGACTCCAGCGGGTTGCGGTAGATGCCGATCATCGCCGCCCCGGCGACGGCGCAGCTAAGCAGGCCGACGAGGATGGCGGTGGCAAGGGCGGCTGGAAAGCGAAGCTTCACGAGCTGGGAGCCTAAACACAGGTCGCCGGGAAAGATGCGGGAGAGCGGGGGCTGAATGCGGGATTTCGGGCCGGCAGGATTCCTCCCCGTTTCCTAAATAAGATTGAGCTATGAGCGACCACCGACTGCCCCAGCCCGACCGGCCCTGGGTGATGCGCACCTACGCCGGCCACTCCGACGCCCGCCGCTCCAACAAGCTCTACCGCAAGAACCTGGCCAAGGGCCAGACGGGGCTCTCGGTCGCCTTCGACCTGCCGACCCAGACCGGCTATGACCCCGACCACGTCCTCGCCCGCGGCGAGGTCGGCAAGGTCGGCGTCTCGATCGCCCACAAGGGCGACATGCACCAGCTCTTCGACGGCATCCCGCTCGACGAGATGAACACCTCGATGACGATCAACGCCACCGCCGCCTGGCTACTCGGCCTCTACGTCACCGTCGCCGAGGAGAACGGGGTCGAGCGCTCGCAGCTCAAGGGCACCACCCAGAACGACATCATCAAGGAGTACCTCTCGCGCGGCACCTACGCCTTCCCGCCGGAGCCCTCGATGCGGCTGATCGCCGACATGGTCGCCTTCACCGTCAACGAGGTGCCGAGCTGGAACCCGACCAACATCTGCAGCTACCACCTGCAGGAGGCCGGGGCGACGCCGGTGCAGGAGATCGCCTACGCGCTCAGCACCGGGATCGCCGTCCTCGACGAGGTGAAAGCCCGCGGCCAGGTCGCCGACGAGGACTTCCCGAAGGTCTTCGGCCGCATCTCCTTCTTCGTCAACGCCGGCATCAGGCTGGTCGAGGAGATCGCCAAGCTGCGGACGATGAGCGCGCTCTGGCAGCAGATCGGCCGCGAGCGCTACGGGGTCAGCGACGAGAAGATGCTGCGCTTCCGCTACGGCGTCCAGGTCAACTCGCTCGGCCTCACCGAGGCGCAGCCGGAGAACAACATCCAGCGGATCGTGCTCGAGGCGCTGGCCGTGACGCTGAGCCGCGACGCGCGGGCGCGGGCGATCCAACTGCCGGCCTGGAACGAGGCGATGGGCCTCCCCCGCCCCTGGGACCAGCAGTGGAGCCTGCGGATCCAGCAGGTGCTGGCGAACGAGACCGACCTGCTCGAGTACCCCGACATCTTCGCGGGCTCGGTCGTGATGGACGGCCTGGTCGAGGAGCTGACCGAGGGGGCGCGGGCGGAGATGGCGGTGGTCGAGGAGCACGGCGGCGCCGTCAACGCCGTCCCCTACATGAAGGCCCGCCTGGTCGAGTCTCACCGCGAGCGAGTGGCGCGGATCGAGTCCGGCGAGCAGAAGGTAATCGGCCAGAACAGCTTCACCGAGAGCGAGGACTCGCCGCTGACCGCGGGCGCCGACGGCGGCATCCTCACCCCCGACCCCGAGGTCGAGCGCGAGCGGATCGAGGCGCTCGAGCAGTGGAAGGCAGAGCGCGACGAGGGCGCGGTGCGAGCGGCGCTCGAAGAGCTCGCCAAGGCCGCCGCTGACGACAGCGTCAACATCATGCCGGCGACGATCGCCGCCGCCAAGGCGGGGGCGACGACCGGTGAGTGGGCGCAGGCGATGCGCGACGTCTTCGGCCCCTACCGCGCCCCGACCGGCGTCGACGGCGCCTCGGCCCCTGGCGACCGCGAGCAGCTAGAGGAGATCCGCCGCCGGGTCGACGGGACCTCCGAGAAGATCGGCCACCGGATCAAGATCCTGGTCGGCAAGCCCGGCCTCGACGGCCACTCCAACGGAGCCGAGCAGGTGGCGCTGCGGGCCCGCGACGTCGGCATGGAGGTGATCTACCAGGGGATCCGCCTGACCCCGGCGGAGATCGCCGAGTCGGCGCTACAGGAGGACGTCGACGTCGTTGGCCTCTCGATCCTCTCCGGCTCCCACCTGGAGCTGATCCCGGAGGTGGTGCGGTTGCTGCGGGAGGAGGGCGTCGAGGTGCCGGTGGTGGTCGGCGGGATCATCCCGGTGGCCGACGCTGAGCGCCTGCGGGAGGCCGGTGTCGCCGGCGTCTACACGCCGAAGGACTTCGACGTCAACCGGATCATGGGCGAAATCGTCGACCTCGTCGGCGATCGTGCCGGCGCCGGCGCGGCGGCCTGAGCGAGAGCCGTCGACCGCAGCCCGCCGACCGCGGGACGCTCGTCCCTCGGCCGCGCTAACAATGAGGCCATGAGCGAGCTCAACGGAGACCGTTCGGCCTGGCTGCGGTGCTACCGCTGTTGGTCGCAGAACCTCGAGATCCAAATCCACTACGACGCGATCCGCCGGGTCGACCCGGATTCCGGGGCGCTGGCCGAAGGCGTCGACGAGGTCCAGGAATCGGTCGTCCAGTGCCTCGACTGCATGCACGACCAGCCCCACCTCACCTTCGAAGACGACCGCGTGGTCCCGATCGAAGACCGCTGGCCGCGGATGGTCGCCGGTACCCCTTGGGTCGCCTCCTGCACGGTCACCGTCGACCAGGATCGGGTCGAGAGCTGCTCCGGTCCCGAGGCGATCGAGTTCCTCACCTTCGGCGCCTTCGGCGACGCCGGCGTCCGCGAGTTCTTCACCCACGTCCGCTTTCACAAGCACGACGACGAGCAGATCGTCATCCACCTCCTGGTCGAGCTCTACGCCCGCTCGGCGCAGGAGGCGACCGAGGTCCTCGAAGACGCGGCCCAGGGCCAACTCGAGCTGACCTCGCTGGCGGAGGAGTCAAGACCGCCGGCCCACGCCTCCGGCGAGGCTCACTAGCTCCGACTTAAAGCGGCTAGCGCCCACTCATTCGGGAACCGGATTGCCGAAGGGCTGCTGGGGAAAGTCGCCGACCCGCTTCATCGGGAAGGCCAGTGAGCGTTCGCCGAAGTAGCGCGCCCGCACCGCCCCCCGCTTGTTGCGCCCGTAGTGAATGGGCAGCGTGGCTTCGAAGAGGCCGTTCTTGTTTGCCCGGAGAACCCGGATCACCTTCCAGCTCCCGTCCTTCACCGCTTCGATCTGGATGCGGCCCCCGGCCGAGGCGCCGTTGCGCCCCCAGACGTAGAGGCCGGCGCGGCGGGCGAAGGCGACGAAGGGGAAGCGGAAGGCGGTGAGGTTTTCCTTCGGCTGTTGGTTGGCGGCGTTGCCGGCCCAGAAGTAGAGACCGGCCTGGGTGGTCCACTGCCACGGTTCGTCCGGCTTTTTCTTCGGGTCGCTGAGACTGAACCAGAAGAACCGCCGGATTCCGTCCTTGGAGGCGCGGTAGAGCGCTTCCGCGGTCCACTGGTCGAGGATCGGCATCGCCAGGCCGCCGGGATCCGGCGGGTTCGAGTCCCAAGCGAGCTCGGTGACCCAAAGGGGGGTGTGGCGGAAGGTCCCCTTGATCCGGCCGGCGCGGTCGGCGGCGGCGAGCAGCGCCGTCAGCTTCGGCAGGTCGCCCAGCTCGACGTCGTCTAGCTGCGGTCCCTTGTGCGATGGCGCGCCCGCCGTGTACGGGTGGATGTCGTAGATGTCGAAGTGGACGCCGCCTTCGCACTTCGACCCGGTCGGATGCGGATGTTCGCGGCCCTGCATGCAGAGCAGCTTGCGGGTGAACGCCATCGGTCCGATCGTGTAGCCGGGAACGGTGTAGGGCCCGAGGCCCGCGGCGAGCACGAGGGAGTCGGGGTCGGCAGCCTTGGCGCCGGCGTAGAAGCTGTTGAGGAGACGGCGGTACACATATGGAGAGACGGTGCGTCCGTTGACGTACTGGGGTGCGAAGAAAAGGCTCAGGTTCGGCTCGTTCAGCGCCTGCCAGTAGCGAACCCGGGGCAGGCCGGCGAAATTGCCGCTGTAGCGGCGCACGGCCGCTTCGGCGAAGGCCCTCAACGCCGCCGGGTCGATGTCGCAGGGCGCCTCGGTCGTGCCCTGACAGCGCTGCGCCCACAGCGGCGCCCCCCGCACCTGGAGCAACGGGGTGAGCCCGGCGGCGACCGCGTTCCGCACCCATTCGTCGATCGCGCTCCAGTCGTAGTTCGGGTCGGCGGGATCGGCCGGGTTCCAGGTCGCCGGCGGGTTCGTCGGCGCCACGTTGGCCCAGCGCAAGGGCGTCTGGACGAGCGACGCCCCCGCCGCCTTCACGTGCTCGAAGGCGATCGGGTCGGAGTCGTAGACGTAGGAGACCCCGGTCTGCAGCGGCGGCAGCTTGGCCCGGGCCTGCGTCGGGGAAGGGAAGAGGCAGGCGAGCGCCACCGCGGCAAGCACGATGGTCACCCGGGAAGCCTGACTGGCGAGCCTCATCCTGCAGGTGTAACCGCGAATCGCCCTAAGCGATGCGGTGCCGCTTGCGCCAGTAGTAGGTGCCGGCCCAAGCGGCGGCGCCGAGGATGATCAGCGGCAGCAGCAGACCGAGCTCACCCGAGGACGTTCCGGTCGCCTGGCTGACGATCTGCCCGACCGCGGAGGAGCCTTCGGCCGCTCCGAGGCTGCCGCCACTTTCGACCTGACCCGAGCCCGGGCCGTTGCCGCCTCCCGACGGGGGAGGCGCGCCCTGGCCCTGCTTCTTCCCCTCGCCGCCTTGGCCCTTTTCCGAGGAGGAGGGTTGGGAGCTCTGCTGCTGCTTGGTCGCCGAGGGCGGCGCGGTTTCCGCGGCGAAATCGGCGACTTCCTGGCCGGTCTTGCCCTTCGATTCCAGCTTGCGCGTGGTCGAGTCGCCGAGCACGTCGCCCGGCTTGACCTTGCTCTTCTTGCCTTCGGCGTCCTTCTGGCCGCCGGCAGAGGGAATCGTCTCCGTGTACTGGATCACCGCCGAGTTGCCGGGCGGCACGATTTCTCCTTCGGCGTGGGCCACCGGCGCGGCAAAGGCCGCGAGGACGAGCGTGGCGAGAACGGCGGCGTATTTCGAGCGCATCGACAGCATGGTACGCACATGGATCGTCGGTAACCAGGATCGGCCGTGACCGGCCCGTCGGTTATAACGCCGCGATGGACGCCGCCGCCAGCGCCCCCGCCAGCCGGCTTCCCCTCGAGCTCGACTGGGGCGGGATCTGGACCTGGCTGCTCGGCTTCGCCCTGGTCCTCTGCCTGGGTCTGAACGGCGGTGGCTACGACCAACTGGTCAGCGACCAGGTCGCGATCGCCGCCTGGTGGGTGTTGCTGCTGGGGGTCGCCGTCGGTGCCCTGCCGCGCACCCGGCTGGGGCCGATTGCCTGGGCCGCGCTCGGGCTCTTCGCCCTCTTCCTCGGCTGGACGCTCCTCTCCCTGACCTGGACCGAGAGCTCGGAGCGGACCCTGGTCGAGGTCGCGCGGATCGGCGGCTACGTGGCCATCTTTGCGCTCGCCGTCTGCTCCCGTGGACCGCGGGGAGCGCGCCTGCTCGTCGGGTCGGTCGCATCGGCGATCGTCGTCGTCGCCGCGATCGCGCTGCTCTCCCGCCTGCATCCGTCCTGGTTTCCCGAAGGCCGGCAGACCGCGCGGTTCCTGGAAACCGGCCGCGAACGACTCTCCTATCCGCTCAACTACTGGAACGCCCTCGCCGCCCTGATCGCGATCGGGCTGCCGCTGCTGTTGCAGGCGGCCAGCGACGCCCGCCGGATCGCCCTGCGCGCCCTTTCCGCGGCGGCGATCCCGCTGCTGATCCTGACCATCTTCTTCACGCTCTCACGGGCGGGCATGGCGGCGGCCGCGCTCGCCGTCGTTGTCTATCTCGCCTTCGCCCCCGACCGCCTGCCCCGGCTGGCGGCGCTGGCGATCGCCGGCGCCGGAGGCGGAGCGCTGGTCGTCGCGGCCCTGCAGCGAGACGATCTCCGGCACGGGCTGCTCAACGCCACGGCGCGCCACCAGGGCAACGAGATGCTGCCTCTGGTGGTGCTGGTCTGCGTCGTCGTCGGACTCCTCGTCGCTGCTCTCGCCGCCTGGCTGACCCGTCGCGAGCGGCCGCGCTGGACCCGGGTTCCCCCGGGTCTGGCCAGGGTCGGGGTCGGCGCGGTCGTCGTGGTCGGCTTCGCCGTCCTCCTCGCGCTCTTCGCGTCGGGCCGCGTCGGCAATGCCTGGGGTGAGTTCAAGGAACCGACCGGCGGCCCCGGGTACGGCACCGGCAGGCTCAGCAGCGCCTCGGGCGAGAGCCGGTATCAGTTCTGGAGCGCCGCCGTGAAGGAGGCGGGGAGCGCGCCGCTGACCGGAACCGGTGCGGGGACCTTCGAGTACTGGTGGACCCGCCACGCCGACGTCGAGGGGACGATCCGCGACACCCACTCCCTCTACCTGCAGACCCTCGGTGAGCTCGGCATCGTCGGCATCGCCCTGCTCGGTGGCTTCCTCCTGCTGGTGCTGATCGGCGGCGGCCGGGCGGCGATCCGCGCCGACGGCGAGCGAGCGCCGCCGCTGGCCGCGGCGCTCGCCGGCTGCGTCGCCTTCTGCTTCACGGCGACCTTCGACTGGATGTGGCAGGTGCCGGTGGTGCCGGTGGCGATGCTGCTGCTCGCGGCGGCGCTGGTCAGCGCCGGCCTCGGCGACGAGCCACCGTCGCGAACCGGCTTCCCGATCGGGGCCCGGGTCGGGGTCGTCGCGGTGGCGCTGGCGCTGATCGTGCTGACGGCGATCCCCCTGGCCGCCACCTCCCTGGTGCGCCAGAGCCAGGAGGCGGCGCAGGCCGATGACCTCAGCGCCGCCCTCGACGACGCCCAGACGGCCAGCGACGTCGAGCCATTTGCCGCCACCCCGCGGCTGCAGCTAGCGCTCGTCTACGAGGAGGCGGGCGAGTTCGACCGAGCCGCGGCGGCCGCGGCGGCCGCCACCGAACGCGAGTCGACCAACTGGCGCACCTGGCTCGTCCTTGCCCGGATCGAAGCCGAGCGTGGCCGCGCCGACGCGGCGGTGGCCGCCTATCGGGAAGCGAAGCGCCTGAACCCGCGGTCGTCGGTTTTCACCGAAGGCTGAGCCTCTAGTACATCCGTCCAGGAGGGGCGGAAGGCGTCACCGAAGTGGCGTCAGCACCCGACGAGAGCGGGGTGCAACGCCTTCTCCTCACCCTCCTCGCCTCTCTCGCCGCCGCCGCACTCTGCATTGCCGCGCCGGCTGGCGCCGTCGCCGCGCCGGGTCAGCACGCGATCGGCAAGGCGAAGCGCCTCGAAGCGGGCCACAAGCGTGGGCGGCACCTGAGTCGCAAGGAGCGACGCCGTGCCCGCCGCCTCGCTACGGTCAGCGACAGTGTTCCGTTGACCGAAAAGGCGCCGCAACAGCCGTCCGACATTCTCTTCCAGAGCGGTTTCGAACCCGCCTTCGAAGGCTGGCACGTGCAGTCGCTCTCGGGCCGCGCCAACCTGGTCGACGGCTCGTCCTTCTCCGGCACCGCCAACGCCCGCTTCGAAGTCCGCGAAGGCGACGTCGAGCCCGAGACCGGCTCCAACCGCTCCGAGGTCTCCGGCCCGACCTTCAACGCCGGCCAGGACATCTACGTCCGCGACGCGATCCGGGTGCCCAGCGCGGCCACCTACAACGGCTCCTGGCAGATCATCCAGCAGTTGCACGAGACCGAATGGGGCGGCTCACCGGGCATCGCCGTCTTCCTCGATAGCGATCTCGGCCTGCAACTGGGTGCCGGCGACGGCTCACCCATCTACTGGAATGGGCCCGACCTGCACCCCGACCGCTGGTACGACCTGGTCTACCGAGTCAGCCTCTCGCAGGAACCGTCCGCGGGCTTTGTCGAAGTCTGGCTCGATGGGGTCCAGCAGACGCTCACGGGCGGCGGCACCCGCGCCTACGGCCAGACGATCCAGACTTCCCAGACCTATCTCAAGGCCGGGATCTACCGCAGCAGGTCGAGCAGCGGCACCAGCATCGTCGAACACGACAACATCGTCGTCGGCACCAGCCTCGCCTCGGTGATGGGCCCTTGACAGGGACCCCCCGAAAAGCGTCTAGAACATCCGTTTAATATTCCCGGCATCGGGAACCACTACCCTCGGACAGTGATGGGACCAGGGGTACGCGGACATCTGACCGCGATTGTCGTCGGTGCGCTGGCGACTGTCGCCTTAGCAGCGAGCCCGGCATCGGGGTCGGCGCGGATCGATCAAGCACGCGCCGTCAGCGGCTCCACTTCGCTCGCAGCGGCTACCGATACGGCGGCTCCGAGCTGCTACGGGCGTCATGGGGTTGGGGGCGCAAAGGGGCCGGCCCTCTGCGCCGGCCGTCCGCTGAGGCGGCCAGTGGCGCGCCCGAGCAAGGCTCCCGTCGTCACCGCCGACTCGGTGAAGGCACCGACGACGGCCAACGAGAAGCCGAAGATCATCGGCGCGGTAAGGCGGATCGTCTCGGAAATCGCGTTCGCGGCGCCGCCCGAATTCGTCCCGGCGCAACCACCCGCCGAAGGGCCCCCCGTGGAGGTTCCCGCGCCGGAAGTTCCCGCGCCGGAACCGCCAGGGCTGGAAGAACCCGCGCCGGAAGAACCACCCGTGGAAGAACCTGCGCCGGAAGAACCGCCTGTCGAAGAACCCGCGCCCGAAGAACCGCCCGTGGAAGAACCGCCTGCCGAAGAACCTCCCGTGGAAGAACCCGCGCCGGAAGAACCACCCGTGGAAGAACCTGCGCCGGAAGAACCGCCTGTCGAAGAACCCGCGCCCGAAGAACCGCCCGTGGAAGAACCTGCGCCGGAAGAACCCGCGCCGGAAGAACCAAGCCCGGAACCGCCGCCTCCGGCACCGCTCTTCGCCAGCGGCCTCGAAAGCCCGGAATTCAATGGGTGGCACCTGCAGGCGCTGCCCGGCCGGGTGACGCTCTCCAGCACCGATCCTTTCCAGGGCACCGCCAACGCCCGCTTCGAAGTCCGCGAAGGCGATGTCGAGCCCGAGACCGGCTCCAACCGCGCCGAGGTCTCCGGCCCGACCTTCAACGAAGGCCAGGACATCTACGTCCGCGACGCGATCCGGGTGCCGTCGGCGAACACCTTCGAAGGTTCGTGGCAGATCATCCAGCAGCTACATGAGACCGACTGGGGCGGCTCGCCTGGCATCGCCGTCTTCCTCGAAGCCAACCGCGGCCTCAAAATCGTCGCCGGCGATGGCTCGCCGAGCTTCTGGCAGGGACCTGTCCTGCAACCGAACCGCTGGTACGACCTCGTCTACCGCGTCAACCTCTCCCAAAATTCAGCCGTCGGCTTCGTCGAAGTCTGGCTCGACGGGGTCCGGCAGACGGTCGCGGGCGGCGGGACCCGCGTCTACGGGAAGACGATCCAGACCGCCCACACCTATCTCAAGGCCGGGATCTATCGCGGCTCCTCCAGCAACGGCACCAGCGTCGTCGAACACGACAACATCGTCGTCGGCACCAGCCTCGCGTCCGTAATGGGCGGCTGAGCACGAAGGAAAAGAAAACCGGACCGCTGATCTAGGCGTCTCTGGACATGCGTCCAGCAGGAGCGGGTGGGGCTATCGCGCCCGTTCCCGCGAACCGAACTGGAGGCCATGTCCAAATGGCACCAGCTCACCCCCCGCACCCATGGCAAGCTCGCCGGCCTGCTGCTGAGCGCCCTCCTGGGCACGCTCGCCCTCGCCGCCACCGCGAGCGCTCGGCCCACGGTCGAGATCCAGGTCCCGAGCCGGACCGAGGCGCCGAGCCAGGTCCGCTACGCGGTCCGGACCTCGGTCCCGGCCGACCAGGTCAGCTTCTACGTCGACGGGCAGCGCCGCTGGGTTGCCGCCGGTTCCAACACGGGCTTCGATCGCTCCGGACTCCTCGGCGACCTCGCCCCGGGTCGCCACGCGCTGACCGTCAGGACCCGGCGCGGCGGCCACATCTCCACCAACCACCGGCGGTTCCTGATCCTCAGCACCAAGGCCAAGGGCAAGGGCAAGGGCAAGCCGGCTCCCGAAGAACCCGCTCCCGCCCCCGAAGAACCAGCTCCGGCCCCGGCTCCCGAAGAACCCGCTCCCGCGCCTGCCCCGGCGCCCGAAGAACCGGCGCCTGCCCCCGCTCCCGAAGAACCGGCTCCGGCCCCGGCTCCCGAAGAATCGGCCCCAGCTCCAGCCCCGGCCCCGGCCCCGAGCCTCCTCTTCAGCAACAGCTTCGACGGCAGCTTCAAGGGCTGGTACCTGCAGTGCCTGACCGGCCGCTCGGCGATCGTCTCCGGCAGCGCCTACCAGGGCAGCGCCAACGCCCGTTTCGAAGTCCGCGAAGGCGACGTCGAGCCCGACACCGGCTCCAACCGCTGCGAGGTTTCCGGCCCGACCTTCGACGAAGGCCAGGACATCTACGTCCGCGACGCGATCCGGATCCCCAGCGCGGCCACCTACAACGGCTCCTGGCAGATCATCCAGCAGTTGCACGAGACCGAATGGGGCGGCTCACCGGGCATTGCCGTCTTCCTCAACGCCGAACACGCGCTGACGATCGGCGCCGGCGACGGCTCCCCGACCTTCTGGAAGAGCGTCAAGCTGCAGACCAACCGCTGGTACGAACTGATCTACCGCGTCAACCTCTCGCAGAGCTCGAGCACCGGGTTCGTCGAAGTCTGGCTCGACGGCACCCAGCAGAAGCTGCTCAACGGCAGCACCCGCTCCTACGGACAGACGATCCAAACCAAGCACACTTACCTCAAGGCGGGGATCTACCGGGGTAAGGCGAGCACCGGCGTCAGCCTGATCGAACACGACGGGATCGCCGTCGGCACCAGCCTTTCCTCTGTGCTCGGCTCCTGAGCACAGAGGAAATCCGAAGCAATCTCTCTTGCGGGCTAATGAGCGGGTCGGTTGTTGCCGACCTAAAAAGCAGCATGGAGATTTCAGCCGATCCCCTCTATCTTCTGGACCAGAGCCGTAAGGCCATCCGGACCGTTCGTTGCCTTGATAACCGCGGTCAGTGCGCAACTCGTCGCGCTGGCGGGGTTGGAATGGAAAAGCCGGCGAACGCTCCGGGGCGGGTCTGCGGAGAATCCCAACTTCCCCTCCCCCCAGCTGAATAGGCACCCATGGAGAGCTCAACCGCAACCCCAGCCGGAAGCTCCCGCGAGACGCGGGCGGGCAGCTCCAACGTGGCCACGGCCAACGCCGCTGACGCCAGTCGCGCCCGGCGGCGCGGCGCCGTTCTCGCCCGTGCCCTCTGCTGGGGAGACGCGATCGCGGCCTTCGTCGCGGCCGGGGTCGCGGTCCTGATCCTCGGCATCGGCCCCTTCAGCTCCGAGGGTGCCAGCTACATCCTCTCGGCGACGCTGCTCTGGCCGGCTGCCGCCTTCGCCGTCGGCCTCTACCGCGGCGACCAGCTCGCGAACTGGACCTCCGCCGTGGCCGAGGTGCCGCGCGCCGTGGTCTCGATCCTGGTCATCGCCTGGCCGCTGTTCGGCCTCAGCTCGCTGCTCGAGATTCCCGAGCCGGTGGCGCTGACCTTCGTCACGGTCGCGGCCCTCGGTGCTACCGCGGCGATCGCCCGCACCGTCGTCCGGGCAGCCCTCCATCGGGTTCCCGACCTGCGGCAGCGCACCCTGATCCTCGGCTCCGGCGTGGTCGCCGGCCAGGTCGCCAAGAAGCTCCAGAACAACAACCAGTTCGGCCTCGTCCCAATCGGCCTCGTCGACGACGAGGTTTACGACGTCGGCGCCCCCGACCTGCCCTGGCTCGGCAAGTTCGACGACCTCGACCGGATCATCGAGGAGAAAGGCGTCGACCGAGTGATCATCGCCTTCTCGCGGGCCAGCCACGAAGAACTGCTGAAGTCGATCCGTGCCTGCCGTGACGCCGGCATCGCGATCGACGTCGTCCCCCGCCTGTTCGAGTTCCTCGACGGCGTCAGCGCCCTCGACCAGGTCGGCGGCCTGCCTCTCCTTTCAATCGGTGTCGCCGACCTCTCCCCGGTCTCGATGGCGGCGAAGCGGACGCTCGACGTGGTCGGCTCCGCCCTCGCGCTCCTCTTCCTCTCCCCGATCCTGATCGCGACCGCGATCGCGATCAAGCTCGAGTCGCGCGGCCCGGTCCTCTTCCGGCAGCCCCGTGCCGGCCGCTACAACACCAGCTTCCAGCTAATCAAGTTCCGCTCGATGTACATCGACGCCGAACAGCGCAAGCAGGAACTGGAGGAGCAGAACGAAGCCAAGGACGGGGTCATGTTCAAGATCCGCGAGGACCCGCGGGTCACCCGGGTCGGCCGCGTCCTGCGCCGCTTCTCCCTCGATGAGCTGCCGCAGCTGATCAACGTCCTCAAGGGTGAGATGAGCCTGGTCGGCCCGCGCCCGCTGATCTTCCCCGAGACCGCCGCCCTGGAAAAACACTGGCACCTGCGCCGGCTCGAGCTGCGCCCTGGCCTGACCGGCCCCTGGCAGGTCTACGGGCGCTCGCAGAGCCCGTTCCAGGAGATGGTCCGCTTCGACTACCAGTACGTGGCGGGCTGGTCCCTCGCCCGTGACATCGAGCTGATGCTGGCGACGCTGCCGGCCGTCCTCTCCGGCCGAGGCGCCTACTAAGCGGCCGTCAAACCAACGGAATTCCCCCGAACCCCTAGCTATCATGGCGTCTTCACCTCAGTGGCCTAACAAGCGGAACCACCGCCAGCCGGCGAGCCGGCCCCCGGCTGCATTGTCAACTTCCCCTAAACCCAACCTCTCGAACGCGCACAGCGAGGATCGGCCGGCTTTTGAGCGCGGCCTCGCGATCGCTCGCCGCAACTGGATGATCATGCTGATCTGCGTGATCACGGTGCCGCTCGTCGCGCTGATCTACTCGAAGCTGCAAACGCCGGAGTACACGGCCTCGACGACGCTTCTCTTCAGCCCCCCGGAATTCCAGCTCGGGGGGACGCCCGAAACCGACCCGCAGCGCGAAGCGGCGACCAACCTGCGCTTGGTCCAGCTCGAACAGATCCCCGCCCGCACCGCCAAAGCGCTCGACGAACCCGGGCTGACCACCGGCGGCGTCAAGGAAAAGATCGAAGTCAGCCCCCAGGGCGAATCCGATCTCGTCGCGATCGAAGCGACCGACGAAAGCCCCGAGTTCTCGCGGGTGCTGGCAAACGAATACGCCCGCCAGTTCATCGCCTTCCAGCGCGAAACCGACCTCAGCAAAATCACCAAGGCGCAGACCGCGGTCGAAGAGCGGCTGGCGGAACTGGGCCCGGCCGAACTCGAAAGCCAGGAAGGACAGGAGCTCGAACGCCGCAGCCGTCAGCTTGAGCTCATCGCGACCCTGGAAACCGGCAACGCCGAAGTGGTCCAGGCAGCGACCGTCCCCGGCTCTCCCTCCTCGCCGAAGACGAAACGCAACGTCGCCCTCGGCATCTTCCTCGGCATCGTCCTCGCGATCTGCCTCGCGCTTCTGCGCGAGCAGCTCGACCGCCGCCTGCGCGACCTCGAGGAGGTCGAAGAAATGTTCGACGTGCCGATCCTGGGCACGATCCCGGAAAGCAGCGCGATCGACCACAGCGGCCCGGGCTCGCAGCTTGCCCCCGGCGGGGCTGAGGCGGAGGCGTTCCGAATGCTGCGCGCCAGCCTGCGCTACTTCAACGTCGACCGCGAGGTCTCCTCGATCCTCGTTACCTCCTCGGTCTCCCAGGACGGCAAGACGACCGTGGCCTGGAACCTGGCGCTGAGCGAGGCCCGCGCTGGCGATCGGGTGCTCTACATCGAGGCCGATCTGCGCCGACCGAGCCTCGCCGCCCAGCTCAACCTCCCCGCCGAAGACGGGCTCAGCCTGGTCCTCACCGGCAACTCCAGTGCCGCCGATGCGGTACAGCGGATTGAAGACGTCGACGTCCTCCTCGCCGGTCCGACGCCCCCCAACCCGGCCGAGCTGATCGAGTCCGAACGGATGGCCGAACTGCTGCGCTGGGCCGAAGGCGAGTACGACCGGGTGATCATCGACACGCCGCCAGCGGCCGTCGTCGCCGACGCCGTTGCCCTCTTCGGCAGGGTCGGCGGCGTCGTCATCGTCGCCCGCCTGCGCAAGAGTCCGCGCGAAGCCGCCGAGCACCTCCGCGACCAGCTGATCAACACCGGTGCCCCGGTCCTCGGCCTCGTCATCAACGGGGTCGGCGTCCCCACCGAGAGCTCCTATTACCGCCCCGCCGCCAACGGCGGACGCTGGGGCCGTCAGAAGTCGCGCCCGGCGCGGGTCAAACGCCCGCTCAATGCCGACGCCGCGACCTCCCGCCGTCGGTCCTAGGCGGCGGCGTTTGCGAGCAAGAGCCGCCACCGCCGGTCGGGTCGAAGTGCTCGGGTGCCCGCTCGACCCGGTCACCATGGACGA
Source organism: Solirubrobacterales bacterium (assembly GCA_035693065.1). Taxonomy (GTDB): domain Bacteria; phylum Actinomycetota; class Thermoleophilia; order Solirubrobacterales; family 70-9; genus VAYN01. The sequence goes on along the minus strand of DASSHE010000032.1, from coordinate 36,928 downwards.
GGCCGTCAGCCGTTGCGAGGAAGCGATCGCCGCGGGGGGCTACTTTCAGCACATGAGCGTCAACGCGGCGAAGCTCGTCTCGCTGCACGACGATCCCACCCTGGGAGGAATGATCGCGAGCTGCGACCTCGTCACCGCCGATGGTCAAAGCGTGGTTTGGGCGGCGCGCCTGCTTGGCCGGCCGCTGCCCGAACGGGTGGCGGGCATCGACCTGATGGAGCGCCTGCTGGATGCCGCCAACACGGTCGGCTACCGGGTCTTCATTCTCGGCGCCCGTCGCGAGGTTCTCGACCAGGCGCTGCGCAACCTCCAAGCGCGCTACCCCGACCTGCTCGTCGTCGGCAGCCGCGACGGGTACTACAAGGACTCCGAGGCGCTCGACGTCTGCGACGAGATCCGCGAGGCCAGACCCGACATGCTCTTCGTGGCGATGAGCTCGCCCCGCAAGGAGTACTTCCTCGGCGAGCAGGGAGCCTCGCTCGGCGTCCCCTTCGCGATGGGGGTGGGCGGCTCGGTCGACGTGATCGCCGGGCTCACCCGCCGCGCCCCTGTCCTCCTCCAGCGGCTCGGTCTCGAGTGGGCCTACCGCCTCTGGCAGGAGCCCCGTCGGCTGGCCAAGCGTTACTTCACGACCAACGTGCGATTCGCCGGGATGGTGCTGCGGGCACTGGTCAATCGGCGTGGGAATGAGCCCGGCGCCGCAGTGCCTTCCGCAGCATCGGTCGCAGCGGAGAGAGAAGAGCGGCACGACCAGGCGCGGTGAGCTTGGCGCGAAAGCGCCAGGAATCGTCGCGGTCATCGACCATCACCCGCGGCACCGACAACCGGCTTGCCCTGCTCTGCTCGCCGAAGGGCAGCGAGAAGGCGTAGGCGTAGCCAGCCGCGGCCGCCGCCCGCGCCACCCGCTCGTCCCAGTCGCCGAAGGGGTAGGCGAACAGGTCGCAGCGCCTTCCCAGCCGCTCCTCGAGCAGGCGCCGGGAATCGAGCAGCTCCTGCGCGAGCGCCTCGTCGGAGAGGGTCGGCATCCGGGCGTGGGTGATCCCGTGGCTGCCCACCTCCCACCCCGCCTCGACCAGCTTGCCGATCCCCTCCCAGTCGGTCGAGCGCATCAGCCCCGGCCTCCGCGCGACCTCCCCAGCAACCTCCGGCCAAGCCAGCGGCGCGGCGGTGTCGAGATGGTGGGCGAGCGGGAAGACGATCCCGGTGAAGCCGTGCGCCGCCATCGCCGGCAGCGCCGTCTCGACCGTGTCGGCGAAACCGTCGTCGAAGGTGAGAAAGGCGCGGCGGGCGCCCGTCATGGCGCCGCGGGCGCAGAGGTCGAGGTCGGCTCTGGTCCCGCTGGCATAGCCGCCGTCGGCAAGGATCCGGAGCTGGCTCTCGAAAGTGCGCGGGGTCAGCGAGAGGAAGGGCGGGCCGTCGTCGGCGACCGAGTGGTAGCAGAGGAAGACGGCCGCGCGGGAGCGGCCGCGCAGGGGCGACCGGCGCGAAACGGTGGCCATCGGGTCGGGATCACTCACCGAGCGCCTCCCTGTACAGCCGGTCGAGGCGTCCGCAGACGTCCTCGTCGTTGAGGGTCCCGGCCCGCTGCCGCGCCGCCGAGCCGAGGCGACGGCAGCGCTCGGGGTCGTCGAGCAGACGGTCGATCGCGTCGGCGAGCGCCGCTGGGTCCCCGGCAGGAACCAACACCGCCTCACGATCGTCGTTGACGACGTCGGGCACGCCGCCCATCCGGGTCGCCACGATCGCCCGCCCCCAGGACATCGCCTCGAGCAGGGCCACGGGCAGCCCCTCGGATATCGAGGGCAGGACGAAGACGGCGCTGCGCCCGAGCTCCCGCTGCTTGGCCTCTTCGTCGAGCCAGCCGAGCCACTCGACGTTGGCCTCGTTGCGTCCGAGCTCGACCAGGGTCGGCGGCGCCTCGCCGGGGCCGGCCAGGGCGAAGGTCGCCTGCGGCTGCTTCGGGGCCAGCATGGCCGCGGCGGCGACCATCACCTCACCGCCCTTGACCGGGTTGGCGAAGCCGCCGAGGAAGAGAACCCGCGGCTCGGCGCCGCCACCCGGCTCGAGCGGCCGCGCCCCCGGCGGCAGGGTCGGCGCCGGGTTGGGGACGACGACGACGCCGCTGATCCCGAAGCAGCGCTCGGTCGTGGTGGCGGTCGCCGAGGAGACGGCGGCGACCCGCGTCGCGGCCCTGAGGCCGAAGCCGATGAAGGCGCGCTGGAGCTTGCCGATGCGGCCGGCGAACTCCTCCATGTCGACCGGGCCGGCATGGATCTGGACGAGCACCGGTCGTCGCAGCGCCCGCAACAGCAGCACCAGGAAGCTCTTGCGGTAGAGGCTGCCGCGGGCGGCCGAATGGACGTGGGCGAGGCGCGGTCCGCGGCGCAGCGCCCAGGCAAGGAGAGGCGGCAGCACGCGGGCGAAGACCCAGAGTCGCCGCAGGGGGCCGACGGCGCGGTGGGTGACGATCATCGACATCTCGTAGCGCTCGCGCAGCGGCGAGGCGAAGAGGGCGCGGATCACCGCCGCCATACCGCCTCCGCCGCCGGGATCGGGTCCGAGGTGCACGACCGCGGGGCGCGCGGCCGCGGAGCCACCGCCTGAGACTGGTGAGGAAGCAGCCATCGGCCGCAAACCCTATTGCCCCGCCGGCAGCCGGGAGCGATCGGCGTTATGCCCCCTGGGGCAGGTCTAAGATTGAGAGATCGCTTCCCCCCGCCTCACCGCCAGGCGGAGCGACCCCCCCGCCTCGAGCAGGCCGGGGTCGCTGCGCAAAGCCTTTCGCGAGCTGAAGCTCGGCTACGCGGCCATGCTCGGCCGCACCGTCGACTTCGCCGCGCAGCCGCTCGGCCCCCACGTCGATCCCGCTGGCCTCGGCGGCTACTACTGCGACCTCCGCCACAAGGCCACTGGGACCATCGACGGCTTCCCCCGCGACGCCTTCGGCGAGGACGACTGCTGGGTGATCCCGATCGCCCAGGCGGCACTGGGCTTCTGGGAACTGAAGATCGAGGGCAAGCCGGTCGAGCGTGAGTTCCTCGGGCTCGCCGACTGGCTCGTCGCGAACGCCGAGCCCGGCGCCGGCGGCGCCGTCTGGCGGACTTACTTCTCGGTGCCCAAGTACGGGCTCGAGCCCGGTTGGACAACGGCGATGGGCCAGAGCCAGGCGATCTCGGTGCTGCTGCGGGCCCACCTGCTGAGCGGCCGCGACGAGTACGCCGAACTCGCCGCCGAAGCGGTCGAGTCGCTGCTCCTGCCGGTCTCCGAGGGCGGGACCCAGAGCACAATCGACGGGGTGCCGGTGCTGGAGGAGTACCCGACCGAGAAGCCCGAGGCGGTCCTCAACGGTTGGATCTTCGGCCTCTTCGGGCTGCACGAGCTCGCCCTGACCGCCGGCGACGAGCGGGCGCGTGAGCTCTTCGACCGCTCCGCTGCCGGCTTGGTCCAACTGCTGCCGCGCTACGACATCGGCTGGTGGAGCCTCTACAGCCTCGGCGACTACGGCCGTCACGACCTCGCCAAGCCGTTCTACCAGCGCCTCCACCCCGTGCTCCTGGAAGCTCTGGCGCTGATCCACCCAGCTCCGGAGCTGGGCGACTACGCCCGCCGCTGGCGCCGGCAGCTAACCCGCCGCGCCGTCCTGCGGGCCTCGGTCGACAAGCTCATCTTCCGCGTCTACCGCAGCTTCAGGTAGACCGCTCGGGCGGCAGGTCCACGCAGGCCCCGGCGAGGAAGATTCCCAGGGTCAGCGGAGCGACGTATTCGAGGGAGCCGTTGACGACCCCGAAGACGACGATCGGAATCAGGACCAGCGGCTGCAGCCGCGCCCGCAGCAGGCCGACCCAGATCGAAGCCCAGGCGGCGAAGCCGATGACGCCGAGCTGCACCATCACCTCGATGATGTCGCTGTGCCCGATCAGTTCGATCCCCAGCGACTTCAGCTCGAAGTGCGGGATCGTGCGCAGTCCGGTGCCGAAGGCCCAGGCCCAGGGCCCGGCCGCTTCCCACGCCTCGAGGGCAACCGTCCAGATTTCTCCGCGGCCGGAGCCAGCGCTGGAGAAAGACGAGAATTCTTCGGGGTGGGTGCCGAAGCGGGCACCGACGACGTCGAGGGCTCCGGTCGCCAGGGCCACGGCGAAGATTCCGATCAGCACCGCCACCACCTGGACCTTGCGGGGGGTGCGCCAGATGTAGACGCCAAGGGCGACCGCCAGCCCCAGCAGGGCCGAGCGGACGCCGCTGAGCGCGGCTGGGACGGCGCCGAGGGCGAAGAAGGCGATCCGTTCGCGGACCCTCGGCGAAGCGAGCCCGGCGCAGGCGATGATCATCGACATCAGCGCCAGCGGGTGCGGACCCTTGCCGGCGAAGCCGAGCTTCTCACCGGCGCCGTAATAGGTGCCGTCGGCGCCGAGGCCGGCGGCGATGATCGCGAGGTGGAAGGCCATCGCGGCGAGAGCGCTGCCCAGCACCGGCTTGCGCAACCGCGGCAGGACCTCGCGCCCGCCCTCGCTGGTAACGGCGAGGGCCATCGCCGGGAAGACCATGTATTTGCAGGCCTGGATGACCCCTTCGAAGTCGGTGGCAAAGAACCCGTGAGAGAGGACGATCGTCACCCAGACGAACGAGGCGACCGGGATCAGCAGCGATTCCCAGCGCAGCGGCGCGGCCATCACCAGCAGCGCCCCCGCGGCCATCGTGGCGGTGAGGGTCCCCACCTCGTTCGGCAGTTTGCCTTCGAGGATCACCAGCCAGGGGAGCAGCCCGAAGGAGGGCACGACGAGGGCGACGAGGCCGAAGCGCGTGGCGGCAACCCCGACCCCGATCGCCCCGATGGCGAGGACGGCGAGGACCGGCGAGCGGACGAGGATCACGCTCATCACCGCCGCGACCAGCGCGCAGCCGCCGACCAGCAGCGGCGAGGGCCCGCGCCTGAGCGAAAGGCCCTTCATCCGGCCACCCCGGCGGGCACGGCGGCGACGCTGGCGGCGATGAACCCGGCGATCGTGTCGGCGACCTCGGGCCAGGACTCCGAGGCCGGCGCCGCGAGTTCGGCCGCCGCCCGGTCGCGGGCGAGGAAGGCGGCGATGGCCTGCGCCGCTGCGCCGTCGTCGGGCCCAAGCGTCAGCCAGCCCGGCTTGTCGGCGACGTAGGTCGAGAGGGCGTCGCCAGGCTCGGCCAGGGCCAGCCGCGGAATCGGCAGGGTCAGGTACTGGACCGCCTTGCTCGGCAGTTGGTCGGGGTTGACGTTGCCGACGACCAGGGCGAGGTCGTAGCTGCGGGCGCGCTCGAGCACTTCGGGCCAAGGATAGGTGGGGTTCCGCTCGACCTCCACCCCTGGGGGCATCCCGTCGAGAAAGCCGACGAAGTCGTCGCCGAACTGGATCAGGCGGACCTCGTCCCAGAGGCCGGCGCCGGCGAGAGTCCGAAGCAGCGGCCGTGGGTCGATCCGCACGCTGTTGAACATCCCGAAATGGGCGATCCGCAGGACGCGGTCATCCCGCCGGGGCGCGGCTGCCGGCGTCTCGACCTCGTCATAGCCGTTGGGCCGGACCAGGATCGGCAGTTGCGGAGCGATCGCGGCGATCCCCTCGGCCTGGCCCTCGGTGGTGAGGACCGCGCCGGCGGCCCCGTGCCAGAGCCGGCGCTCGGCGGCGCGGGCGCGGTAACGGGCGATGCCGGTCATCTCACCGCCGTCGGCGGCGGTGAGCACCCAGGGGTCGCCGACGTCGACCACGTAGGGAATCCCGGCGGCCCGCAGGCGGCGAGAGGCGTAGACCAGCGGCGAGTACGGGTGGCCGATCAGCAGCGCGGCGTCGCAGTCGGCCTGCCAGCGGCCGAGCCGTTTGGCGCTCCACGGCTCCCACTTGTCGAGCAGGACCGCGCTGATTCCCCGCGCGGCGAGGCGCCGCAGCGGGTTGGAGCCGCCGCTGCCGGCGGCGCCTCCGGTCGCCAGGGTCGGCGGCGGCGCCACCAGCTCGACCTCCCAGTCGCGTTCGAGCCGCGCGACCAGGTGGCGCGTACGCTCGCCGCGTGGCGCCAGCGCCCGGTGCGCGTGCAGCGAGACGACCGACATCCGGGGCCGCCGTCCCCCGCCTGAACTGGGTTCAGGCGCGCCCACCCGCATGCCTCGCTTGCGCCTCCTGGACCAGCGAGTCCGCATAGAGCGCCCAGCCGAGGTGGTAGGAGCGGCACTCCTCCAGAACTTCGAGCTGAGCGGGGTCGGCGTCGGTGTAGTCGCGCCCCGGCCGCGCCGTCAGCGAGCGGAGGAAGATCTGGCGCAGGTTGGCGGCGGGGACCCCGTAGGGACCGTCGGCGTCGCTGCCGGCCCGCATGATGCAGCGGTGGATCATCGGCGGCTCGCGGCGGACCAGCGAGACGCCGAGGTCGTTGGCGCCGAAGACCCAGTCGAGACCGAGGGCGAGCGGCTCCACGAAGCTGCCCAGGCCCAGCCGTTCCAGCTCCATCAGGCCGAGGAATGCCATCCCGTCCTGGTGGACCGAGTAGACCGGGTAGCCCTCGAGCACCGCCCGCTTGCGGGTCGAGTAGATCCAGTACCACTCGCCCATCGGGCCCTGGGCCTCGACGATCCGGGCGGCGACCCGGGCCAGCGCCGGCGCCGGCGTCTCGCCGTTCCAGAGGTAGTAGGCGGCGAGGCCGTGCAGCGGGTAGACCTGGGCGGCGAAGCTGCCCAGCCGCGCCTCCAGCAGCTCCCGCCGCGGCAGGCGACGATGCCGCGGCGTCGACTTGAAGGTGTCGGCGGCAGGGACGAAGCGCGCGAGCAGCTCGGCGGCCGCCGCGGCCGCCGCGGCGGCGGCGCGGTCACGCTCGGCGGGGAAGGTCTCGGCGCCGCGGACGAGCCCGTAGAGGACCTGGCCGAGCTCGCCGCCGGAACAGACGCGGGGGTCGACGTCGCAGAGGCGGCGCAATATCTCGGCGGCGCGCTCGTCGCCGGCGATCGTCGCCGCCCAGACGAAGTTGGCCATCTCGCCCGGCACCCCGCGCTCGGCGACGGCCCGGTAGAGCCCGTCGAGCGCCGGCCCCAGCGGCATCACCTCGTCGACCGGGCGGCGCCGCTGACGCAGCAGCCCGACCAGCGAGACGGACGAGTAGAGGACGTTGGGCTCGCGGTTGCGATAGGCGCCGTCGACGACGACGGTCTTGTGCGAGAAGAGTGCGGTTTGCTCGTCGAACATCCCCGGCAGGGCCCTCAGCGAGAGCTCGGAGAGGTCGGCCATCTGCTTCTCGGTGCGTTCAAGCGCGTTCATAGGCGCACCAGCCTACGGACTGAGCGGACGACGCGCGCCCGCCCCGGGCGCGGCTGCAGGACCCCGCTGGTGTGCGGCACTACCTCGGCGCCGAAGCGGGTCTTGAACTGGTGCAGGCCGTGCTCGGAGGAGCTCGGATCGGCGGCGTCGCCGGCGGCGCCGCCGAGATTGAGCACCGAGAAACCGTCCTCGCGCAGCTCGTGCAGCGCCTCGAAGAGGACGAGGAAGGGAGCGCCGAGCTCGCGGCCCTCGTCGGTCGCCGAGGAGTAGACCATGTAGGCGCGCTCGCCGAAGGTGGCCATGAAGACGGCGGCTTCGAGCCGGCCGCCCCGGCTCGCCGCGTAGAGGCGCCCGCGGTCCCGCGTGGTCAGCTCGGCCAGCGCCGCGGCGAAGTTCTCGCGGTCGAGCTCGAAGCCGGCAACGTAGCCCTTGTCGCGTTCGAGCCGGGCCTGGGTCACCTCGTAGACCTCGGTGAACGGCGCCAGCTCCGCCGCGCTGACCGGGCGGCTGATCTCGAACTCGCTCTTGCGGGCCTTTTTCACCTTGCGGCGGGCGAGCTGGCGCATCGCCTCCCAGACCGCGTCGGCGTCGCCGGGGGGCATCACGAACTCGACCCGCTGCCGCGGGTTGGGGAGGTCCCCGGGCCCCCAGGGCCCGCGGGCGTCGAAAGAGCCGAGACCGACCTCGATCAGCGCCGGGCTGCTGCGCGCCCAGGAGCGCAGCGGGGTCAGGTAGTCGGTGCCGGGGGGACCGGCGGGCGGGGAGTCGAAGGCGACCTTGGTCGCCAGCCGCGCCGCGCGGGAGCCCTGGGAGGGCTTGCGGATCGCCAGCGAGCGGCCGACCACTCGGTCACCGTCCCGCCAAACGCAAAAGAGGGGTTCCCCCCCACTCTCCTGAACCTTGTAGCGAGCCCATGCCTCGCTGTGGAAGACAACGCCGCCGGCGGCCAGCAGATCCTCGTCCCAACCAGGTGGGGCGGTCCGCTCGTGAACTTCCATTTCCAGGCTCGCAGGCATCTTCGGGAGGTCGCTCTGTGACTGGTGCCCGGGCGAAGCCATAGCCTCAGCGCCCATGGACCGAGCAACGTATCCGTATCCGAGTTCGCGCAGGGGGCGCCGATTCCTGCGGCAGGCGGGTGGGTGCCGGTGAAAGGCCGCCTCTCGACCTTCCGCCGCGGCTTCATCTCGACCTTCACGCTCGACGTCGTCGGCCGCGGCCTCAGCGCCCTGGCGACGATCGTCTTCATCCGCGCGCTCGGGGTCAGCAGCTTCGCCTACCTGGTCCTCTTCCTCAACATCGGTCAGTTCGCCGGCAGCGCCCTCACCGGGGGCATCCGCATGCGGTACATGCGGATGGAGGCCGAGCGAGTCTCGCGCGGGCATGAGGGTCACGGCGGGTTCGCCCTGGCGATGGCCACCAGCCTGCTGCTCGTGCTCGGCATCGCCACCCTGGCGCTGCTCGGGGTGACCCTGATCGACAGCGGCGGCTCCGCCAGCAGCCGCTGGCTCTTCGTCGGCCTGACGGCGGCCTACACCGCCGGCAACGCGGCGATCGAAATGGGGATCTTCCACTACCAGGCGCACCTCAAGTTCGTCCGCGCCGGCGTCATCGGGATCGCCCGCAGCGCCGCCACCATCGCCGTCGCGATCGCCGCGCTCACCGGGGTGATCGAGAGCGGCCCGGCGACCGCCGGGCTGGTCACCGCGACGATCTTCCTCGTCGCCGCAGTCGTCTGCGCGCCCTTGGTCCGGGAAACCCTCTCGCGCCCGGCGGCGATGCTGAACAGCGAGTTCGGCCGCGAGTCGACCTGGCTCACCATCTACTACCTCGGCTCGGCCGGCTTCGCCTACGCCGACATCTTCATCGTCGCCGGCTTCCTCGACGACGCCGCCGTCTCCAGCTACGGCGCCGCCCTGCGCTACATCGCGATCGTCGTCGGCCCGATGCCGGCGCTGCTCGCGGTGGTGCGGGTGCGGACCTCGCAGGGCGACCTGGTCGACTCGCACGAGGCGCAGGCGGACCTGCTGTGGACCTGGATGCGGCGCGCGCTGCTGCCGGTGACCGCGATCATCGGCGCCGCCGCGATCGCCGCCCCGTTCGCGATCCCGCTGCTCGACGGCGGCCGCTACCCGGACTCGATCCCGATCTTCGAGGTGATGCTGCTGCCCGCTTTGATCAACTACCTGACCCTGCCCGGGCCGAACCTCTTGATGACGCAGAAGCGCTACCGCCTCCTTGCCGAGTTCTACACGGCCGCACTGGTCGTGCAACTGATCGCCGCCGGCGGCGTCGCCACCTCCGCCGGCGTGGTCGCGGTCGCCGCGGTCGCCTCCGCGGTCGCGGCGGTCGAGGCCGGCGGCATCGCCTTGGTCGCCTCGCGCCTGGCGCGCCGGGCCCCACCCGCCGAGGTTGCCGCGCAGTGAGCCCCGATACCAGTCAACAAGCAGTCGAGATCGTCCCCTTCGCCGACCTCGAGGAGCGGCGCGAGCTCTGGGAACGGCTGGCGGCACGGTCCCGCAACGTCTTCGCCTGCTGGGAGTGGGCCAGCACCTGGTGGCGTCATTTCGGCAGGCCTGGAGAGCCCGCGTTCGCCGAGTGCCGCCGCGACGGCGAGCCCTTCGCGATCCTGCCGCTGCAGGCGGTGGCGCGGGGGCCGGTGCGGGCACTGCGGCTGCTCGGCCACGGCCCCGGCGACGTCCTCGGCCCGATCTGCGATCCCGCCGACGCGGAAATCGCCGGAACCGCCCTGCGCCAGGCGCTCGACGAGCTACCCGGACACCCGGCGCTGCTCCTCGCCGAGCGGCTCCCCGGCGGGCCGGTGGCGGATGCCTTCGGCGGCAAGCTGCTGCTGCGGGAGGCGAACCCGAGCCTGACAATCGCGGGGCAGAGCTGGGACGAGTATCTCGCCGCGCGCAGCCGCAACCTGCGCGAAAAGGTCGGTCGCGGCGCCCGCAAGGTCGAACGCAAGCACGAGGTCAGCTACCGCCTGCTCGAGCGCCCCGAGGAGCTGGAGGCGCGGATGGGGACGCTGCTGCGGCTGCACCGGGCCCGCTGGGGGGAGGGGACCAACTTCGCCGAGGATGCCGCCTTCGCCTTCCACCGCGAGCTGGCGGCGGCGATGCTCGCCGCCGGCCGCCTGCGGCTGTGGACGATGGAGGTCGACGGCGCCGAGGTCGCCGCCTGGTACGGCTTCCGCTACGAGGGGATCGAATCCTTCTACCAGTCGGGCCGCGACCGCTCCTACGACAAGCTCTCGGTCGGCTTCCTGCTGCTGGCGCGGACGATCCAGGCGGCCTTCGACGACGGTATCGAGCGCTACGACTTCCTCCGCGGCAACGAGCCCTACAAGGACCGCTTCGCCGATTCCGACCCGGGCCTGGAGACCCGCGTCCTCGGCCGCGGCCCGCTCGGCCGCGGACTCGTCCTCGCCGCGGGCGCGGTGCTCGGCTCGCCCCGCCTGCGGCGGGTCAGCCGGCGCCTGGTCCGCTGACCCGGCGCCGGCGTTGCCTCCCGGGCCCTACTGGGGGCGCTTGGGGACGAGGACCAGGCGCTTGAACTCGGCGACCAGGACCCCGTCCTGGTTGAGCACGCGCGTGTGGACCTTGACCACGCCGCGGTCGGGCTTCGAGCTCGACGGCTTGACGTCGAGGACCTCGGTCTCGCAGAAGAGGGTGTCCCCGTGGAAAACCGGGTTCGGATGGCTCAATTCTTCGGTGGCGAGGTTGGCGATCGCCTTCCCGGAGACGTCCGAAACCGACATCCCCAGCGCCAGCGAGTAGACGAGCGGCCCGACGACGACGTTGCGCCCCTGCTGCGAGCCGGCCGCGTAGACGTCGTTGATGTGCAGCGGGTGGTGGTTCATCGTGATCAGGCAGAAGAGGTGGTCGTCGGCCTCGGTCACGGTCTTCGCCGGCCAGTGTTTGTAGACGGCTCCCACCTCGAACTCCTCGAGGTAGCGCCCGTAGCTGTGCGCGCCGCTTGCCTCGCGCTCCGCCTGGTCGGTGGTCAACTGGTACGTCTCGGTCATGTAAGTCCGCTCTCCCTTTTGATTTGGCCGGCGGATGCTATCTGGAGGGGGCCGCCCGGCGCCGGCGAGCGTGATTTGCCTGCCGCGGCTAAAGGGAGGCCCCCCGACCTGCCGAATAGACTCGCGCGATGCGTATCGGAATCATCGGTCTCGGCTATGTCGGTCTCCCCCTCGCGGTTGCCTTCGGGGAAACCGGGCACGACATCGTCTGCTTCGACGTCGACGAGAACAAGGTCGCCTCGCTGAAGCGCAGCGAGAGCTACATCGAGGACATTCCCGACGCCTCCCTGGCCGCGATCGCCGAGCGCCTCCACCCCACCACCCGCAAGGCCGACCTCGCCTCCTGCGACGCGGTGATCATCTGCGTGCCGACGCCGCTGACGCGGGCGCGGGAACCCGACCTGACCTACCTGCTCGACTCGGCCGAGGCGGTCGCCGGGGTGCTGCAGCCGGGCCAGCTCGTGGTCCTCGAGTCGACCACCTACCCGGGCACGACCCGCGAGCGGGTGGCGCCGATCCTCGAAGAGTCGGGGCTGAAGGCGGGCAGCGACTTCCACCTCGCCTTCTCACCGGAGCGGATCGACCCCGGCCGCACCGACTACACGGTGAAGACGACCCCGAAGCTGGTCGGCGGCCTGAATGCGGAGTCGACCGAGCGAGCGCGCGCCCTCTACGCCGAGATCTGCGACGCCGTCGTCGTCCTCTCCTCGCCGGAGGCGGCCGAGCTCTCGAAGCTCCTGGAGAACATCTTCCGCTCGGTCAACATCGCCCTCGTCAACGAGCTCGCCCAGCTCTGCCACCGCCTCAAGATCGACGTCTGGGAGGTGATCGACGCCGCCTCGACCAAGCCCTTCGGGTTCATGCGCTTCGAGCCGGGGCCGGGGATGGGCGGCCACTGCCTCCCGGTCGACCCCTTCTACCTCGCCTTCAAGGCGCGCGAGGCCGACTTCTACCCCGAGTTCATCGAGCTCGCGGGGAAAGTGAACCAGGCCCAGCCCGCCTTCTGCGTGGAGCGGATCGAGCGGGCGCTGAACTCCGCCGGCAAGCCCGTCCACGGCTCCAAGGTGCTGATGCTGGGCGCCGCCTACAAGGCCGGCAGCGGTGACATCCGCGAGTCCCCGGCGCTGAAGATGATCCGCCTGCTGAAGGTCCTCGAGGCCGACATCTCCTACCACGACCCCTACGTCCCCGAGCTCTCCAAGCACGGCCTCGCCTCGGTCGAGCTGGAGCCGGCCCTGGCCGAGGCGGACCTGGTCGTGATCGTCACCGCCCACAAGGAGGTCGACTACGCCGACGTCGTCTCCAAGTCGAAGGCGGTGATCGACCTGCGCGGCGTCACGCGCGGGATCGAGGCCCCCAACCTCGAACGCCTCTAGACCGATCTAGATGCGCATCCTCTACGTCATCGGGACCCGGCCCAACTTCGTCAAGACGGCGCCGGTGATCTCCGCCCTGCGCGAGCGCGACCCCGACGGCCGCCACACGATCGTCCACACCGGCCAGCACTACGACCGCCTGATGTCGGAGGTCTTCCTCGAGGAGCTCGGCGTGCCCGCGCCCGACTTCATGCTCGAGGTCGGCTCCGGCGCCCACGGGGCCCAGACCGGCAAGACGATGGAGCGGCTGGAGCCGGTCCTGATCGACGAGCAGCCGGACCTGGTGATGGTCCCCGGCGACGTCAACTCGACCCTGGCCACCGCGCTGACCGCGGTCAAGCTGGGGATCCCGGTCGCCCACGTCGAGTCCGGCCTGCGCAGCTTCGACATGACGATGCCGGAGGAGGTCAACCGCATCGTCGCCGACCGCTTCTCCAACTGGCTCTTCCTCCACAGCCCCGAGGCGGTGACCAACCTCCGCTCCGAAGGCATCCCCGACGAGCGCATGCACATGGTCGGCAACACGATGATCGACACCCTGGTGGCGCTGGAAGAGCGCTTCCGCGCCGTCGGCTCGGCGGCCAAGCTCGGCCTCGAGCCGGGCTCGTTCGTGCTCGTCACCCTGCACCGGCCGGCGCTCGTCGATGGCCCGCTGCTGGGCGAGACGGTCTCCCAGCTATCCGCCCTGGCGCGCGAGATCCCGGTCGTCTTCCCGGTCCACCCCCGAACCCGGAAGATGATGGAGGGCCTCGAGCCCGACCATCCCGGCCTCTCCCTGATCGACCCGCTCGGATACCTCGACTTCCTCTCCCTGATCGCCGACGCCGGCGCCGTCCTCACCGACTCCGGCGGGATCCAGGAGGAGACGACCTACCTCGGCATCCCCTGCTTCACCCTCCGCGACAACACCGAGCGACCGGTGACGATCACCTCCGGCACCAACACGCTGCTCGGGCTCGACCCCAGCGCGATCTCCCGGATCCCGGTCCTGATGGCCGAGCGCGACCCCTCCGCCCCCCACCAGCCGCCGCCGCTCTGGGACGGTCAGGCGGCCCAGCGGATCGCCGACGTGATCCTCGACGGACCGGAGCCGGAGTCGGTCAGTGCACTTTCCGCAGGCGCAGGCGTTCCTCCTGCTTCTCCACCACCTGCGCGATCAGCTTGATCACGTTGGAGTCGCCGGTCGCCCTGATGTGGCCGGTCTCCACCGCTTTGCGGTAGCTCTTCAGCGTCCCTTTCTCGGCCAGCTCGTTGAACTGGGCGCGGTCGACGTCGACCAGGACCCGCTCGTCCTGGGCGAGGTCCTTGCTGATCTTCGGGCCGGGCAGCTCGACCCGGTAGAGCTGGATGTCGTGTTTGGCTTTCAGCTCGAGGCCGAAGACCAGTTTCAGGTTCGCCAGAGCAGGGACTTCGGCCTGGAACCGCTCGACGGCGGTGCGGATCAGGTCCGAAGTCGAGGCCATCTGGCTAGGCGCGCCCCATCTAGATCTTGTGCCTCTGCAGCAGCTTCTTGCCGATCACCATGCGCTGGATCTCCGAGGTTCCCTCGCCGATCAGCAGCAGCGGCGCGTCGCGGTAGAGGCGCTCGATCTCGTACTCCTTCGAGTAGCCGTAGCCGCCGTGGATGCGGAAGCTTTCTTCGACGCAGTACTTGCCGCACTCCGAGGCGAGGAGCTTGGCCATCCCCGCCTCGAGGTCGGAGCGCTCGCCGGCGTCCTTCATCCGCGCCGCTTTGCGGGTGACGAGGCGGGCGGCCTCGAGCTGGGTCGCCATGTCGGCGAGCTTGAACTGGATCGCCTGGTGCTGGGAGATCGTCTTGCCGAAGGTCTTCCGTTCCTGGCTGTAGCGGAGGGCGAGCTCGAGCGCGCGCTGGGCGATGCCGACGCCGCGCGCGGCGACGTTGACGCGGCCGACCTCGAGCGCGTCCATCATCTGCACGAAGCCCTGGCCGACGCCGGCTTCGCCGCCGAGCACGCGCTCGGGCGGGCACTTGTAGCCGTCGTAGACGAGCTCGGTCGACTCGACCCCCTTGTAGCCCATCTTCTTGATCTTCGGCGGCACGTCGAGGCCCTTGAAGTCACCCTCGTTGGTTTCCTTCCAGGGCTCCTTCTCGGTGATGAAGCAGGTCATGCCCTTGTAGGGCGGGTCGGCCTGGGTGTCGGTCTTCATCAGCACGAAGACGACGCCGGAGCCGAGGCCGTTGGTCACCCACATCTTCTGCCCGTTGAGCTCCCAGTTCCCGTCCTCGCCCTTCTTGGCGGTGGCCTTGATGCCCTGGACGTCGGAGCCGACCTCGGGCTCGGAGAGCGAGAAGGCGGCGCGGATCTCCCCCGTCGCCATCTTCGGCAGGAAGTACTCCTTCTGCTCGTCGGTGCCGAACTTCATCAGCAGGTAGGAGCCGATGAAGTGGGTGTTGACGACGCCGGAGATCGAGATCCAGCCGCGGCTGAGCTCTTCGACGATCATCGCGTAGGTCGTCAGATCGAGCCCCATGCCGCCGTACTCCTCGGGGATCGTCACCCCGAAGAGGCCGAGCTCCTTCATCTGCTCGACGATCGGCTCCGGGAACGAGTCCTCGTGGTCGTAGTGCTCGGCGTTGGGGATGATCTGCTCGTCGGCGAACTGGCGGACCATTTCGATGATCGCCTGCTGCTCGTCGGTCATTTCGCGGTACGCGGCGGTGTCTACGGCCATGGCTCCTGCTCGTAAGTAGTTGACTAGCGCGACGCCCCTGCGGCGGCGCCCTGGGAAGCCAAGGATATAGACGCGGGGTCGATTCCGGGATCGACCGCCCGCAGAGGCGCCGCCGCCTTCAGCAGCATCTCCTCCCACTCGCGGCGGGGATCGGACTGCAGGACGACGGCGCCGCCGGCTCCGATCTGGGCCCGCCCACCGGCGAGGACGATGGTGCGGATGGCGACGCTGAGGTCGGCGGCGCCGCCGAGTCCGAACCAGCCGATCGCGCCCGAGTAGACGCCGCGGGCGGCGCCCTCGAGCTGGTCGAGGATCTCGGTCGTCCGCAACTTCGGCGCCCCGGTCATCGAGCCGGGCGGGAAGCAGGAACGGACGGCGTCGAGGGCCGAGACCCCCGGCCGCAACGTTCCGGTCACCACCGAGACGAGCTGGTGGATGGTCTCGTAGCTCTCCACCGCCATCATCCGCGGCACCGCGACGGTGCCGACCTCGCAGACCGTGCCGAGGTCGTTGCGGAGGAGGTCGACGATCATCAGGTTCTCGGCTCGGTTCTTCTCGCTGGCGGCGAGGGCGGCGGCCAGGCGGGCGTCCTCCCCGCCCTCGGCGGCGCGGCGGCTGGTCCCCTTGATCGGGCGGGCTTCGGCGGTGCCGTCGCGGCCGACCCGGAGGAAGCGCTCGGGGGAGGAGCTGAGGACGGCGAGGTCGCCGAGGCGCAGGTAGGCGGCGAAGGGCGCGGGGTTTGCGCGGCGGAGGCGGCGATAGAGGGTGAGGGGGTCGACGTCGAGGTCGGCGGTGAGCTTGTTTGTGAGGCAGATCTCGTAGCTCTGGCCTTCGGCGAGGCGGTTGAGGCAGGTCTCGATGTCGTCCACGTACTGCGCTTTGGAGCGGGCAAGGGAGAGCGTGGCCGGGGCAGAACCGGGAGCAGATCCGACATCGCGGGTAGGACCTGCTCCCGGCTCTGCCCCGTCGGCGATCGCGGTGAGGCGGGCGGCGGTGGCGTCGAGCCAGCGGTCCGCGTCGGCACCTATCTCCTCACCCTCCTTACCTTGCTCAGTGAGGAGGGTGAGGAGATAGGTGCGGCCCTCGGCGTGGTCGAAGGCAACGAGGCGGTCGCAGAGGATGAAGGCGGCGTCGGGGCGCTCGGACCGGTGCGCTTGCGGGAAGCCGCACTCGCTCTTCACCTCGTAGCCGAGGTAGCCGACGAGGCCGCAGTCGAACTCGAAGGGGAGGTCGGGGAGCTCGGTCGGGCGCAGTCCGTCGAGGCGTTCGCGCAGGCGCTCGAAGAGCGGCGCCCCCTCCCCGACTTGATGCTCGATCACCTCCGCCAGCGGACCGCTGGCGTCGCCCATGAACGAAAACCGCGCCCGCTCCCCAGGGCGGCTGCTGTCGAGCCAAAACGCGTACTCGCTGTCGCCGTAGAGCGCTACGAAAGCCGCCTCGGGGTCCGCAAGCGAGTCGATTTGCCTTACCCGCAGCTTGGTCAAAGATGCCGGTGCTTCATTTGTCTCCCTATAGGCGACAAAAGCAGCACTCCTCGACGTGGAGGGTGGGGTGAGGTCGCGGAAGTTCGCGAGGAGGCGCTTGCCGTGCTCGGTGGCGATCGACTCGGGGTGGAACTGGACGCCCCACTGGGGACGGGTGCGGTGTTCTAGCGCCATCGGGACGCCGCCGGCGCTGGCTGTCTCGCGGAGGGACGAGGGAAGCGGATGCGCCAAGGCGAGGGAGTGGTAGCGGGTGGCGTGGAACGGGCTGGGCATGCCGGCGAAGAGGGGCGAACCGTCGTGCTCGATGGCGGCGACGCGGCCGTGCATCGGCTCGGGCGCCGCCTCGACCGCCCCTCCCTCGACCCAACCGATCCCCTGCATGCCGAGGCAGACGCCGAGCAGCGGCTTCTCGCAGCGGCGGATCGCCTCGGCGCAGACGCCGAAGTCGACCGCGCGATCGGGCCTCCCGGGGCCCGGGGAAATCACCACGTTGTCGAAGTCGAGGCGGCTCAGCTCCGCCCAGGTCGCCTCGTCGTTGCGGACGACCAGCGGCTCGGTTCCGTTGACCTCCGCCAGCAACTGGAAGAGGTTGTAGGTGAACGAGTCGTAGTTGTCGATCAGGAGCGTCAGCATCTTGGGGGACGCGCAGGCAAGATATCCCTGTGACGCTCTCCCACCGCCAGCCGGATCCTAGCCTCGGCGTCTTCGAGACGCTGCTCGTCGTCAACGGCGAGCCGGTGGAGCTGGAGCGGCACCTGGCGCGCCTGCGACGGAGCTTGGACGCGCTCTACGGAGCCGACCTGCCCACGGAGGTCCACGAGGAGCTGCTCGCCGCCGCCGACGGAATTTCCCTCGGACGCCTCCGCCTCACCGTCGTCCCTGGAGAAGACGGCCTCCGGCACGACCTACTTGCAAGTGGGGTCGTGCCGGAGGCCGTCTTCCCGGAACGGGGCGCGGAGCTGCGGGCCCACTCGGTGAAGGGGGGCCACGGGTCCCACAAGTGGGTTGATCGTCGCGGCATGGAACACCCCGACGCCGGCCCGGGCCAGCTGCTCGCCGACGGCCCCGAGCTGCTCGAGGCCGGCTGGGCGAACCTCTTCGCGGTCTTCGGAGAAACCCTGCGAACACCGGCGGCTGACGGCCGCATCCTCCCCGGCGTCGCCCGCGCCGCGATCCTCGACCTCGCCCCTCAGCTTGGGATCGAGACCGAGGAGGGGCCGCTCACTCGCGCGGACCTGCTCGCCGCCGAGGAGGTCTTCCTCACCAACTCGATCCGCGGGGTCGAAGCCGCCGTCTCCCTCGACGACAGCCCCCTCGCGGGCACCGGCCCTAAGAGTCGCCGCCTCGCGGCCGCACTGGCCCGAAGCTGGCGGTTACCGGCTCACCTGCATGCCCACCCAGCACCCGCAACCGCGTCGCCAGCCGGTCCGCCCGCTCGTTGAAGCTCGTCATCCGCAGCTGAAAATCAGGCCGGCGCGCCGGCGCCTCGACCCGTGGGCTCGCGGCGATCACCGGAGCCGCCGGCACCGCTGCTTCCGGCTCCGAAGCTGGCTTGGCCTCGGCGATCTCCTTCGCCGCCCGCGCACTCCGCTCCGCCGCCTCCGCCGCTCGCCGCGCCTGCCGAGCCGCGTCCAGCGCCATCTCGCCGACCTCCCGCACCCCATCCTCGGAGGCACGGGCGATCACCAACGCCTCGTCGATCCGCGCCTCTAGCTGGCTCAGCGTCGGCACCGATCCGCTCGGCACCACCCAGTCATCGGTGTTGTCGCGCTGCGATCCCTCGATGCGGGCAATCTAGGACCGCTGGAGGCGGCAAAACGCCCCGCTCAATAGATTTAGCCGCGGCCTTTTTCCGATACGACCCGAGGAGCGCCTTGAGACACCCAAGAGACTTCTTCCACCCGCAGGCGATTGGCGCCCCGGAGCCGCTGCGCGAGATCCCGGTCAAGCCGTCGCGGATGATCCACTTCCTCGACTTCTCGAACGAGAAGATGGTCGCCAAGGCCGGCGCCATCGCCGAAACGACCGACATCCTCCTCGGCAACCTCGAGGACGCGGTGCCGGTCGACCGCAAGGAGGCCGCCCGCGCCGGCCTGATCCGCGCCGCCAAGGAGACGGACTTCGGCCAGACCTCGCTCTGGACCCGGGTCAACGCGCTCGAGAGCCCCTGGGTCCTCGACGACCTCACCGAGCTGGTGAGTGAGATCGGCAATCAGCTCGAGGTGATCATGGTCCCCAAGGTCGAGGGCGCCTGGGACATCCACTACGTCGACCGGATCCTCGCCCAGCTCGAGGCCAAAGCGGAACTCGAGCGGCCGATCCTCGTCCACGCGATCCTCGAGACCCCGCAGGGCGTCGTCAACCTCGAGGAGATCGCCTTCGCCAGCCCCCGGATGCAGGGGATGAGCTTCGGGCCGGCCGACCTCGCGGCGGCGCGACGGATGAAGACGACCCGCGTCGGCGGCGGCCACCCGGGATACCGGGTCTTGGAGGACCCGGATCCGGAGAATCCCGAGGCCGACCGCGCCAGCGCCCAGCAGGACCTCTGGCACTACTCGATCGCCCGCATGGTCGACGCCTGCACCTCCGCCGGCATCCTCCCCTTCTACGGGCCGTTCGGCGACATCAAGGACACCGACGGCTGCGAGACCCAGTTCCGCGCCGCTTTCCTGATGGGCTGCGTCGGCGCCTGGTCGCTGCACCCGGTCCAGATCGAGATCGCGAAGAAGGTCTTCAGCCCGCCCCCGGACGAGGTCAGGTTCGCGAAGAAAGTGATCGAGGCGATACCGGACGGCCGCGGCGTCCACATGATCGACGGCAAGATGCAGGACGACGCCACCTGGAAGCAGTGCAAGGTGATGGTCGAGCTGGCCGAAATGCTCGCCGAGAAGGATCCGGAGCTTGCCGAAAAGTACGCTTTATAAAGGTACGCTTTATCTAGGCGAGGTACCCTTTCTTCAGTTGTGTCCGCTATAGGAACTCGCAAGGACCCAAAGTCGAACATTCGCGTCTTCGACGAAGTCACGGACGCCTACGTCGACCTCAGCCTGATGCCCTCCGAGCATCGGCTGCTGCAACTACTGGGGGAGCGCCTGCACGAGATGGAGATGCTCGATCTCGGCGTCGGCACCGGCCGCACCGGCTACACCTTCGCCCCCTTGGTCCGTCGCTATGTTGGCCTCGATGCTTCGCCGCGGATGCTGGAACGGGCGAGAGCCCTGCTCGGCGACGACGAAAATGTCGAGCTGGTCGAGGGCAACGCCCGCGACCTCACCGAGGTCACCGAGCCCTTCGACCTCGTCCTCTTCAGCTTCAACGGGCTGGACGCGCTCGATCACGAGGACAGGCTGCGCACCCTGAAAGAAGTCCACCGCGTCCTGCGACCCGGCGGCTACTTCCTCTTCTCCAGTCACTCCCTCGGGGCGCTCCCCCTTGACACCCACATGCGGCGCTCCCCGCAGCTCGCCGGTCGGCGCCTCTACGAGATCTACGCCAAGGGCCGCGAAGTGCTCTATGCGCGGCGGGTGCGGCGGGTCAACCGGGGCCTGGACATCAACGCCGCCCGGCAACGCGGCTGGACAATCGTGCCCGAAGTCGGCCACGGCTTCAGGATCGACGACCACTACGTGGACCCTCAGCACCAGACCGAGCAGTTGCGGGAGCTCGGCTTCGAGGTCGAGGCGCTCTACGACGAACAGGGACGCACCGTGACGCTGCCCTACCAGGGCCCGAGCCCCTGGATCGACTACCTCTGCCGCGCCGCGGACTAGCTCAGGTTCAGGCCGAGGTCGAGCCGACGAACCGCAGGGCCAGGGAGAGCTGCTCGTCGAGCAGCTCCCGGGCACCGCGCTGAGCGGCGAGCGGCCGCAGCGTATGGTCGCTCCCCGGCAGCTCGTGGAGCGCGACGTTGGGCCAGCGCTCGAGCTGGGAGATGACGCCCTCGCGCTGCAGTTCGGCGTGCAGCGGCTCACGCCCGGAGAAGGCGAGGGAGAGGTGGACGCCTTTGTCGCGGAGCTGGTCGAGTTCGGTGGCAAATCCGGCGTCGGTTTCGCGGCGCCAGGAAGAGCGACTGAACAGAGAGTGCAGGAAGGACAGCAGCCGCTCACGGCTGATTTCGCCCCGCAGGAGTTTGCGCCAGCGGCCCCACTCCCGGGCCTGCCCGATCTTGCGCGCCTCCCGCTCCTGCAGGATGTTCTCGTGCCAGCGCAGAGCGCCAGCGTTGAGGAGCACCGCCCCAGTCACCCGCGGGTCGCGCAGCGCCGCCCGGTAGGACCAGAAACCGCCGGCGCAGAGACCGACGAGGAGGAAGCGATCACCGAGCCCGCGCGCCTGCAGGACGTCGAGGAGCCGGGCGACCTGGGGGTCATAGCGGTCGGTGTAGAACTCGGAGACCTCGCGCAGGCGCTGCTCGTCACCACCCGCCTCGCCGATCCCCTCGAGGTCGACCCGCAACGAGGGGACCCCGCGCCCCGCCCAGCGCCTCGCGGTCTCCACCCAGAGGCGGTTCGGCCCCACGTGGGGCACCGCGCCGGCGTTGAGGAAGACGGCGCAAAGGCCGGCGCCAGCCTCCGTCGGCTCTGCCAGCACGCCGAAGGCGCTGCCGAAGTCCTGCTCGACCGAGAGCGGCGACTCGCGCACGGCCGCTCCCCCTGTGTCGAGCTCGAGCTCATCCCGGCCCCAGGCCGGCGCGCTCGGCTCGACCGCCGTCGGCGCGTCGCCGGCTTCACCCTCGTGCAGCCAGGTCTCAACCGCGCCGGCGACCTCCTCCGGCAGCGTCGTCCGCTCCGGGTGTGAGACGAAGTCCCCCCAGCCGGCCCCGGATCCGTTCGTGACCACGGCCCCGGCGGCGTTCAGCCACTCGGTCACCGCCGTCGCCGGCGCCGCTCCGTCGCGGTCGAGGAGCAGCGCGCGGGTCAGCCGCGAGCGCGAGCCAGCGGCCGCGGGGAGCTGCCGCAGCGCCGCCGCCGTCTCCGCCGAGATCACGAACCCGCCGGCCTCGATCCAGCCCTCGGGCAGCCCGGTTTCCTCGCCGGCCCAGTCCTGCATGCCGGAGAAGGCGGTGATCTCGCGGACGAAGGCACGGCCGCTCGCCGGCGAGCCCCAGAGGACCAGATCGTCGATCGGCGCTCCCCGGCCCGCCGCCTCCCGGGCGAGGACGCCGCCGAGCCCGAGGCCGAGAGCGGCGACTCGGCGCTGCGGGTAGCTCTCGCGCAGGTTCTCGGCCGCGGCGGTCAAGGCCGCCACCCAGGCCTCGGCCCGGTCCGGATCGCCAGGAGCACCGCGGCTGTCGCCCGTGCCGGGGCGCGAGAAGCGCAGCGTCGGGTGCCCGGCCGCGGCCAGGGTTTCCGCCCAGCGGCGACGGCTGCGGTAGGAGGCGACCTCGTCCCAGCCCCAGGGGGAGCAGATCAGGACCGAGCTTCGCAGCGGCGTCCCGAGAGCGGGCAGGCTGAGAAGGGCGAAGACTTGTTCCAGGCCAGCTTCGAAGTAGAGCGGGATCGTCGAAACCATTTAGTCAGTCGGGAATTGGTGGGTCACGTTGCCAAGCATGTTGAGTGCTTGCACTGAGACGGAACTCCGACTGGTTTGAAGATCCTGCGGCCGTAGGTTAACCGTCCGCGTGCGTCCCGGCTCCAACGAGAACGCGTCGTCATCCGGATTGCAGCCTGGGGCGGTGATGCGCACGCCCCAGAGGACGCGGTCGCTGCGCAGCCGCAGCAGCGCCCCTTCGCCATCCTCCGGCACGACCTCCGCCTCAAAGCCGAGCCGGGACGCGTCTTCGAGGCGCAGGGGGCGTCCGGCCGGGAAGTGAACGGCCTGGGCGAGCAACGCCCCCTCCCCCTCGAGCGGTTCGAGGCTGGCGAAGATCGCGTCCTGCGCCGGCGGGCCGAAGCGGTAGGCCCAGGAGGCGTCGGCGAAGCGGCCGAGCATCGCCTCGAGATCGCCGCTGAACTCGCCGTGCGGCGCCAGGGTCAGCTCCTGCGTCACCTCGCCCACGGGCTGGGAGAGGTCGCGGTAGAGGGAGAGGCGGAGTTGCGCCCGCACCTCTCGCGGACCGTCGTTGGCGGCGTGGACCCCGACGCCGCCGAGCCCCTCGTCGGTGAGCCAGACGGCGACCGGAGCACAGGCCCGCCGGAGGTGGTGCCAGGCGCGCTTCGGCCGGCCTCCCCGGCTGACCAGGCCCCAGCCGGCGCCGGGGACGAGGTCGCGCCACCAGAGGACCAGCCCGCCGCCACACGGAGAGCCGGCGCGGCGCCACTCGCCAAAGACAGCGGCCATCGCCTCGCCGCTGACCGCGCGCGAGAGCTCCAGGTAGCGCTCGTGGTCATAGCGCCGCAGCTCGCCAGGGTCGACGCCGAACAGGTCCCGCAGGTAGTGGTCGCGGACGTCGTCGAAGTCCCAGCCGCTGCCAGCGTCGCGCGGCACCCCCGCCTTCCAGCGCGGGTGGTGGACGGTCAGCTCGTGCGGTGCCTCCGGCAGCACTTCCTCGCAGTCGGCCTCGTCGGGAACGTTGGCGAAGGCGAGGCACTCGGCGGCAAAGCGGACTTCCGAGCGCCGCGCGTCGGTGAGCGGCAGGCGGTAGCCGCCGACCCCGTAGTAGTTGGCGACGCCGCGGTCGGGGCGGAACGGCAGGGCGCCGCCGCAGGGCGCCGAAGGCAGGTAGGCGGCGTCGAGGCCGGCTGCCTCGATCGCCCCCGGCAGCAGCTCCCCGAACAGCTCCCCCCGCCCCAGCTCGGGGTCGAGGCCCATCATCGCGACCTGCTGCTCGACCTCGCTGTTGCCGCAGAGGACGGCCAGGCTGGGCCTGCCGCCGAGCTCGGCCAGGAGCGCCGCCGCCTCGCTCCGCACGGTCGCCGCGAAGTCCTCGTCGGCGAGCGGATAGTCGAGGTTGGCGAACATGAAGTCCTGCCAGACGAGGATCCCGAGCTCGTCGCAGAGGTCGTGGAAGAGCGGGCTCTCGTAGGCGCCGGTCCCGGGCAGCCGCAGCATGTTCAGCCCCGCTTCCCGCACCTGCTCGAGCGCCGCTCGCAGCTCGTCCCCGCCGACCGCGAGGCCGGCGAAGTCCACCGGGGTCCAGACGGCGCCGCGGCAGAAGACGCGGACGCCGTTGAGGTGGAGGTCGAGGCCGTCCTCGGCCGGATCGTGGCCAGGTGCCGGCCCGGGCGCCAGCTCGCGGAAGCCGACCCGGCCGGCCTCGACCGCGACCTCGCCGGCGCCGGTCTCGACGAGGAGGCGGACCGAGTGCAGAACCGGGTCGCCGTGGGTGTGCGGCCACCAGCGGGCAACCGCGGGGACGCGCAGCTCGCCGGCGGCACGGGCGCCGGCGGCGGCAGCAGGCTCGACCTCCAGCCCGGCACGGTGGACGCCGTTGGGACCGTCCAGCTCGAGCGCGACGGCGCTCGGCGCCGCGCCATCGAGCGCCGCCAGCTCGACGCTCACCGCCAGCACCCCCGCCTCGCCGTCGAGACGCGTGCGCAGCCGCAGGGAATCCACCCGTAGCCGCCGCTGCCGCTGCAGCCAGACCGGCCGCCAGGGACCGACCGCGGCCGGCCCCGACGCGAAGCCCGGCGCCCGCCCGAGCAGCATCGTGCGGAAGAAGCGCAGCCTGCCGTCAACCAGCCGGGTGCGCCAGCGCGCCCGCGGCTTGCGACGGGTCCCGAGCCGGGGGCCAAGCGCCAGGCAGCGGATCGCCAGCTCGTTGCCGTCCCCGCGCAGCCGCGAGCCGACGTCGACGGCGTGGGCGGCGAACATCGAGTCGCCCGCGAGCAGGAGCTCGCCGTTGAGGTAGACCTCGGCGACGGTGGCGATCCCGTCGAGCCGCAGCGTCACGACCTCGCCTGCCGCCGCTGGCGCCGCCTCGAAGCGGGTGCGGAACCACCAGTCATCGGCGTCGAAGTCGAGAACCTCGCCCGGGCGCCAGGCGCCGGCGTCCCGCAGCGCTCCGGCCGCCGTTCCCGGCACCCGCGCCGGCAGCCACTCGAGGCCGGCGGCAGCGTCGGGGTCGGGGTGCGAGTCGGGGTCGCAGCGGGCGACCTCCCACCCCGCTTCCAGCGGCTGGCGCTCGTGTCCCTCTACCCGTGCGCGGGGCGGCGGAGCCTGCTCAGGCGAGGGCATCGTCCAGCCGGGCGAAGGCCCGCTCCCAGGCGCCCGCAAGGCTCTCGACGAAGGAGCCGGGGTCGAACTCCCGGCGCCTCGCCAGCTTGAAGGAGAGGGTCTTGCTGGCCTCGACGATCGCGTCCATCTCGGCCGCTGCCGCCTCTCCCCCCGCACCCAGCGACCAGCGGACGCTGGAGGCGCCGGCCTCGAAGGCGGAGCCGACCATCCGCACGGTCGCGAAGGCGTAGTCGTGGTAGGTCTGAGGCGAGCCCGCCAGCAGCCCGGGCAGGTCCTCGCGCAGACGCTCGCCGAAGCGCTCGAAGGGGTTGTCGGCGGGGCGCCGGGCGACGTTCTCGGCGAGCACGGCGCGCGCGGCGGCGCTCAGCTCCTCCCCCTCCAGCAGCGGGCCGGCGTCGAGGCGGGCCAGCTCCGTGTACGGGGGCAGGACGTCGGCCGAGAACTCGCGACCGAGACGGAAGATCTCGCGGTAGTCCTCTCCTTCCAGCTCGTGGTAGCCGGTGCCGTGGAAGTAGCGGAAGCGCTCGGCCTCGGGGTCGATCGCCTCGGCGACGACGGAGCTCTTGACGTGGTCGCTGAGGTAGCTGGTCGCCGCCGTGTCGGGCAGGTAGAAGGAGTCGAGCTCGACGATCAGCGTCCGCCCCGTCGCGATCTGCTCGGCGATCTGCACGGGCAGCGGCCGGTAGGGCTGCATCTCGTGGATGTCGATCCCGTAGAGCCGCTCGACGTCCTCGGGCCGCGGCTTGAAGAAGGTCCACTGGTCGCCCTCGAAATCGACCGCGAGCGCGCAGGGCATCATCGCCAGCGGCTCGCCGCCGCGGGCGTGGACGAACTCGACGAGGATGTCGGTGTAGCAGTTGGTTTCGGCGTAGACGCGATCGCTCCCATGCAGGGAGTGGGACCGGTAGGTCGCCGGGTCAAGGCCGAGCAGGCTGACCATGCCGCTCGTGCCCGCGCTCATCCCAGCTCCAGCTCGTCCCGGACGGCGGCCGGCCAGGCGTCGGCGTCGAGGCCGTGGCGCCGGAAGAGGGCGAGGGTGATCCGCTCCAGCCCAAAGCCGAGGCAGGCGGTGTGGGCGGTCGGGTCCTCCCCCTCGACCTCGAGCCCGTAGGTCGAGGAGAAATGGTCCTGGTGGTAGTTGAAGGAGGCGACCGCGGTCGGCTCCGGCCCGGCGATCGGCACCACCACCTCGAACTTCAGCTCCTGGGCGCGCTGGCTGCGGGCCAGCAGCCTGCCGCTGCGCCCGAAGAAGGGGTCGTTGGCGACGTCGAATTTGGCGTCGAGCCCAAGGCCGCGCAGCAGCTCGACGGCGCGGTCGCGCCAGCGCTGGCGCCAGGCGATGACTTCCTCGGGCTCGCCGATGCGGACGATCTCGCGCTGGTGGAACATCTGCAGCCGGGCCGGGTCCCCGGAGGGCTCGTGGCGGAAGACGTAGGCGCCGCCGGCGTCGACGGTGATGCCGCCGGGGGCGAGCTTGCCGCGGGCGGCGATCGCCGGGTAGACCGGGTAGCAGGCAGCCGGGGTGAGGACGAGGTCGGTCTGCCGCTGGAACTCGCTCCAGTCCTCGTGTTGGCTCGCCCGCTCCTCCTGCGCCGCCGCCTGGTCCTCGTCGCCCTCGAAGGAGAAGATCGAGCCGGCCAGGTGCGGGAACGACTTCAGATAGCCGATCCGCTCGAGCTGGCGGCGCGGCAGCAGCGGCGGGAAGGTGAGCCGCTCCGGCGCGTCCTCGGCGGCGGCGCGGGTGACCCGGCCGTCGACGCCCCAGCGCACCGCCTCGAACCCGGGGCCGCGGCCGTAGAGGCCCGGCACGCCGCTCTCGATCAGCAGGCCGGCAGCGAGGAGGTCCTCGAGGAACTCCGCTTGCTCGGGCGTGCCGGGGCGGAACTCGGCCACGGCTAGTGTCCCGAGTCGTTGGTCGTGTGCCACATCTGGCGAGTGGATCGCCGATCGTGGCAAGGACGCAGGATGCAGCCTTTGCTGGAGGCAAAGGCAAATCCGAGGACGCAGTCACGGGCGGCGAGACGCCGCCAGGGTGGTGCAGGACCAACGACTCGGGACACTAGACCTCCTTGGCGATCAGCAGCAGAGTGGCGTCGGTGGCGTGGATGCGCTCGTTGGCGATCATCAGGCAGGCCGACATCGAGTCGCGGAGGTGGCGGCCGACGCTGAACGGGGTGTCGTTCTTGTAGCCGACGATGCCGCAGACGCCGAGCGCGCTCTGGCAGACCCGCGGCGCCTGTTCGGAGGCGGCGAGCTTGAGGTTGTTGAAGCGGAGGATCGTCGCCATCTCCGAGAGCCGCGAGCGGTCGCCGTCGGAGTACTCGCAGAACTCGCGCAGCGCCAGATCGACCTCGGCCCGCAGCAGCGAGAGTTCGCTCATCAGCTCGGAGAGGCGGATCGCCGCGGGCAGCGGCTCGCCGGGTTTGCGTTTGGCGGCGGCGCGGACGAAGGCGCGGGCGCGGTCGAAGGCGTCGGTGGCGACGCCGAGCCAGACGTGCGACCAGAGCACGTGCGAGGCCGGGGTCATCGACTCGCTGGAGATCTGGGAGAAAGGCGTGGCGAGGATCTGAGCCGGGTCGAAGGTCGCCTTGGCGACGTAGCCGGGCGAGCAGGTCCCGCGCATCCCCAGCGGGTCCCAGCTTCCCTGCGGCTCCATCTCCATCTGCTCGCGGCGGGTGAGCACCGCGACCTGGTCGCCGCCCTCGGCCTCGGGCGAGCGACGTACGGTGGTGAGGAAGGCGTCGGCGTAGTCGCCGTAGGAGACGGTCGGCGCCTGCTTCTCGAAGCTGGCGCTGTCGCCGTCGCGCGAAACCGCGGCGACCGACTTGCCCATGTCGCCGCCGGTGCCGACCTCGGAGGTGATCGAGGCGATCAGCCGCTGCTCGGAGGAGACCTCGCGGAGGTAGTCCTCGAACCAGGGCGAGCCGTCGAGGTGACGGACCATGCAGGCGACCTGGATCTGGTGCATGGCGAAGACCATCCCGGTCGCCCCGCAGCCCCGGCCCAGCTCGAAGCAGGCATCGGCGACCGCCTGGAAGGAGGCCTCGCCGCCGCCGTACGCGCTGGGGATCAGGGCCCCGAGGGCGCCCTCCTCGCGCAGGGCGTCGACCGCCTCGCGGGGGAAGCGGGCGGCGCGGTCGACGTCGTCGGCGTGCTTGGCGGCGACCTCGGAGGAGATCCGCCGCGCGGACTCGCGCAGGCGCTCGTCGGCGGTGCTTGCCACGGTGCTCATACGGTTGCCGCTCCTACCTCGCTCAGCGCCCGTTCGATCGATCCCACGCTCTCGAAGACGCTCCTTTTCAGCATCGAGTCGAGGAATTCGACGTCAAAAGTGTCCTCCAGCGCGATCATCACGTTGACGCTGGCATGGGAGGTCATCCCGGCCTGGTAGAGGTCGGCCTCGTCGCTGAGGCTGTCGATGTCCACGGTGAGGTGGGCGTGCTGTCGGATCACTTGTCTGATCTGCTCGTTCAAGGTGAGGGCCTTGTCTGCTTCGGCCGCTGAGGCGGCATTCATGAGGAAAGAAAGAAAAGAATTAAAGGAAGAACGCTGAATTACAACCAGGTGTCAGGGCTCAGACCGCGACAACGGTGGCTGCTGCAAGCCCGCCTTCATGGGTGAGGCTGACGGCGATGCTGGTGATGCCCGCCTCGCGCGCCAGCTCCTCGGCCCGGCCGGTGAGCTCCAGGCGCACCTGGCCGTCGGCCTCGGAGACCACCTCGATCCCGGTCAGCCGGACTTCCTCTCCCGCCCCCGGCAGGGCCTTGATCGCCGCCTCCTTGGCGGCGAAGCGGGCCGCCAACCGCTCGGGCTCGACTCGCCCCGAGGGGCCCCGGCAGTCGTCGACCTCGCGCTCGGTGTAGATGCGCTCGAGGTAGTGGGTGCGGTGAGGGCCTCGCAGGCTCTCGGCGACGCGCTCCACCGAGACCAGATCGAGGCCGACGCGGATTCCCATCGCGATCGCCTCAGCCGAGCCGCCGCTCGAGGGCCTCGAGCTGCGCGCTGACCTCGGCCGGGAGCTTGTCGCCGAACCGGGCGAGGTGCTCCTTGACCTGCGGTAGCTGTTCCCTGACCAGGTCGAGGTCGACGCTGAGCAGGTCCCGCATCGCCTCGTCGGAGATCTCCAGCCCTTCGGTGTTGATCTCGCCCTCGGCGGGCAGCAGGCCGACGGGGGTCTCGACCGCCTCGGCCTCGCCGTCGCAGCGGCGGAAGACCCACTCCAGCACGCGGCTGTTCTCGCCGAACCCGGGCCAGAGGAACTTGCCGTCGGCGTCTTTGCGGAACCAGTTGACGTAGAAGCAGCGCGGCAACTGCACGTCCTCGCGCTTGCCGATCTTCAGCCAGTGGGCGAAGTAGTCGGCCATGTTGTAGCCGCAGAAGGGCAGCATCGCCATCGGGTCGAAGCGCAGCTTGCCGACCTCGCCGGCCGCCGCCGCGGTCGTCTCCGAGGACATCGTCGCCCCCATGAAGACGGCGTGCTCCCAGTCGAAGGCTTCCTGAACCAGCGGCACCACGGTGGCGCGCCGGCCGCCGAAGAGGAAGGCGTCGATCGGGACGCCGGAGGGGTTCTCCCACTCGGGCGCGATCGAGGGGCACTGCGCGGCGGGGGTGGTGAAGCGGGCGTTCGGATGGGCCGCCGGGGTCTCGGAGTCCGGCGTCCAATCGTTGCCGTGCCAGTCGATCGCGTGCTCCGGCGCCTCGCCGGTCATCCCCTCCCACCAGATGTCGCCGTCGTCGGTCTTGGCGCAGTTGGTGAAGATGGTGTTCCGTTCGACCGTGTCCATCGCGTTGGGGTTGGTCTTGTGGCTGGTGTTGGGGGCGACGCCGAAGAAGCCGGCCTCGGGGTTGACCGCGTAGAGGCGGCCGTCCTCGTGGAACTTCATCCAGGCGATGTCGTCGCCGATCGTCTCGATCTTCCAGCCCGGCAGGGTCGGCACCATCATCGAGAGGTTGGTCTTGCCGCAGGCCGACGGGAAGGCGCCGGTGACGTACTTGACCTTGCCCTCGGGCGAGGTGATTTTGAGGATCAGCATGTGCTCGGCCATCCAGCCCTCGTCGCGGGCCATCGCCGAGGCGATCCGCAGCGCGAAGCACTTCTTGCCGAGCAGAGCGTTGCCGCCGTAGCCCGAGCCGAAGGACCAGATTTCCCGCGTCTCGGGGTAGTGGACGATGTACTTGTTGTCCTCGTTGCAGGGCCAGGAAACGTCTTCGACGCCGTCGGCGAGGGGCATGCCGACCGAGTGCACGCAGGGAACGAACTGACCGTCGTCGCCGAGCACCTCGAGTGCGCCCTTGCCCATCCGGGTCATGATCCGCATCGAGACGGCGACGTAGGGCGAGTCGGTGAGCTGGACCCCGATTTCGGAGATGTGGGAGCCGAGCGGGCCCATCGAGAAGGGCACCACGTACATCGTCCGCCCCTTCATGCAGCCCTTGAAGAGCTCGCCGAGGGTCTCGCGCATCTCGGCCGGGTCGCGCCAGTTGTTGGTCGGGCCGGCGTCCTCCTCATTCTCCGCGCAGATGAAGGTGCGGTCTTCGACCCGGGCGACGTCGGCGGGGTCGGAGAGGGCGAGGTAGGAGTTGGGGCGCTTGGCGTCGGAGAGGCGCTCGAAGGTGCCGGCGTCGATCAGGGCCTGGCAGAGCGCGTCGTACTCCTCCGCGGACCCGTCGCACCAGTGCACGGAGTCCGGCTCGGTGAGCGCTGCGATCTCACCCACCCATTGCTTCAGCTTGGCGTTGGTAGTCAGCTCAGAAGGGGCAGTGGTGAGGTCGCTCATTCGCCTTTCCTATTTGCTCGGTTTGAGGCCGACCATGGTGATGTCGGCATCCTTGTTCCGGATCTTCAAAATCGCTACATCCCGCTTGTCATGCGAAAAAATCACGGTGCAAGTAAAGGTGGTGCCCGGGTCTACCGAGACGTCTGCGGGGCACTCGACCTGCTGAATCTTGGCATGAACCGAGTTTTCGAGGCTCGCTTGGACGGTGTCCTGGAGCTTTTCGCGGTCGATCACGGTGCCACATCCGTACAGCGCCACAAGGCTCGAGAGCAGCGCCAAGGCGAGGAAGACTCGGGGCCGAGCGCCTGCCGTCGGCCCGGTGCGGGCGGGGAACACCGGCAGCAGTAAAGCAGGGCGCTGGGACGACGGGGCGGGCATTCAGATGGCGAGGGACGGGGCGCCTTTGTTGACCAGGAGGCGACAAAAGCGCCAGGGCATATAGGGTCCGCGCCGCGGATGAGGTTCTACGAGTACGAGGCAAGGAAGATCGTCGAGCTGGCGGGGATCCCGGTCACCAAGTACGGGTTCTGCACGACGGCGGATCAGGCACGCGAGGTCGCCGAGGAAATCGGCGGCCCGGTCGTGATCAAGTCCCAGGTGCTGACCGGCGGCCGGATGAAGGCCGGCGGCGTCAAGTTCGCCGACACCCCCGAGGAAGCCGCGGCGCACGCCGAGGAGATCCTCGAGCTGGAGATCAACGGCCACATGCCGCGCGGCGTCCTCGTCGACCCCAAAGCCGAGGTCAAGCAGGAGTACTACGCGAGCGTCGTCTGGGACGGCACTGCGAAGAAGCCGCTGATGCTGTTCAGCGACATGGGCGGGATCGACATCGAGGAGGTCGCCGAGACCCACCCCGACCACGTCGGCAAAGGCCACGTCTCCAACCTCCTCCCCGTCTCCGACTTCGAGGCCAAGCAGGTCGTCGCCGCCACCGGCGTCACCGGCTCGCAGCTCAACCGCGCCACCCCGATCCTCGCCCGCCTCGCCCGCCTCTTCCGCGAGAACGACATGACCCTGGCCGAGATCAACCCACTGGCCGAGCTGACCGACGGCAGCTTCGTCGCCCTCGACGCCCACATGGAGATGGAGAACGAGGCGGTCGGCCGCCAGAAGAAGCTCCTTCGCAAGGAGCTCGGAATCGCCGAGGACGACACCCGCGAGACCTACGAGCCCTCCGACTTCGAGCGCAACGTCGCCGCGATCGACGCCGCCGACCACCGCGGCGTGATCCAGGGCAAGGACCACGGCTTCACCGGCAACCTCGGCCTCGTGATCGGCGCCGGCGGCGGCTCGCTGACGCTGACCGACGCCGTCCGCAGCCAGGGCGGCAAGCCTGCCAACTACTCCGAGATCGGCGGCAACCCGTCGGTCGCCAAGGCCTGTGGCCTGGCCAAGGAGGTCCTTGAAAAGGACGGCGTCGAGAAGATCGCGGTGATGATGTCGATCGTCTCCAACACCCGCGTCGACATCGTCGCCCGCGGCGTCATCAAGGCATGCCTCGAGCTCGGCAAAGATCCAGCCGAGACGATCGCGATCTTCCGCATCCCGGGCGCCTGGGAGGAGGAGGGCTTCAAGATCCTCGACCGCTACGGCGTCGAGTACTGCGACCGCTCGGTCTCGATGTGGGAGGCCGCCGGGCGCGCCGTCGCCAAGATCCAGGGGGCGGCAGCATGAGCATCCTGCTCGACAAGGACACGACCTTCATCGTCCAGGGGATCACCGGCCGCGAGGCGGTCAACCTGACCAAGGAGTGCCTCGACTACGGCTCGAAAATCGTCGGCGGCGTCACCCCGGGCCGCAAGGGCCGCGAGGTCCACGGCGTATCGGTCTTCGACACCGTCGCCCAGGCGGTCGACCATCACGGCGGCCCGATCGACGGCTCCGTCGTCACCGTCCCCCCCGCCTTCACCAAGGACGCCGTTCTCGAGGCGATCGAGAACGGGATCAAGCTGATCGTCATCGTCACCGAGCGGATCCCGCGCGGCGACGTCGCCCAGATGGTCGAGTTGGCGAACATGCGCGGCGCCCGCATCATCGGCCCCAACTGCCTCGGCCTGATCGTCCCCGAGGTCTGCAAGATGGGCGGCATCGGCGGCCCCGCCAAGGACGCCGCCAAGGCCTACCAGCCCGGCCGCGTCGGCGTGATGAGCCGCTCCGGCGGGATGACCACCGAGATCTCCTCCTCGCTAACCGCCGCCGGGCTCGGCGTCTCCACCGCCGTCTCGATCGGCGGCGACGCGATCATCGGCTCCGCCTACGCCGAGCTGATGCCCTACTTCGAGGCCGACGAGCAGACCGAGGCGATCGTCATCTACACCGAGCCCGGCGGCCGCATGGAGGCCCAGCTCGCCGAATGGGTGAAGGACAACGACTCGCGCCTCCCGATCGTCGCCTTCATGGCCGGCAAATTCATGGACGACGAGGAGATGAAGGGCATGTCCTTCGGCCACGCCGGCACCATCGTCGAGGGCAAGGAGGACACCGCGACCGAGAAGATCGCCCGCCTCGAAGCCGCCGGCATCCGCGTCGTCGAGCGGATCGACCAGATCCCCGACGTGGTCAAGGAAAAGATCGGAGCGACCGCCTGATGGCCGAGGCCCTGAACAAGGTCTTCATCGACGTCGAGGTCGACGACTCGATCCGCGGCGATGCCGCGATCGCCGCCAAGCTCGAGGAAGTCTGCCCCGTCGACATCTTCGAGGACGCCGGCGGCAAGGTCGAGGTCGTCGCCGAGAACTGCGACGAGTGCGTCCTCTGCAAGCTCTGCATCGAAGCCGCCCCCGCCGGCACCGTGCATGTCAAGAAGCTCTACGACGGCACCGAGCTCTCGTAGGACCGCGTCCGCCCGCCTGAATCACGAAGACCCGCCGAAGCGGGTCTTTTCGTGCGGGGGGGCTAGCCCCCGGACCGACTGATAATCGTGCCGCCGAGGCTAATACCGAAAATCTCATCCGTCAACTGGGGCGAGTTCCTCTCCTTCCCTCCATTAGCGTCGCGGAGGATGAAGCGGCGAGGCGCCGCGACTGACTGATAATCACGAGTCCGGAGTAGCTCTTCGGATGGGGTTCGAGTCCCCCGTCCTCCTCACGACTTGCCGCTGGGCAGTGGATCGAACGGAGAGGCCGCCAATTCACGCGGCCGATGGGTAGCTCCCATCTGATCGCCGGCCCTGCCCAGCGGCTCGCCTCCCGTGTCTCGCCTCGGCGCCCTCGCTCCTGTGAGGTGCGTCACAAAACGCGCATATAAATTTATATCCGAGTAACGTGTACACCGATGGATGCATCGGTTCGCACCCGGCTTTCGCGCGACGACCGCATGGAGCAGACGCTCGCGGCGGCCCACGGGCTCTTCGCCGAGAAGGGCTATGCGGCGGTGACGATGGACGAGATCGCCGCCGCCGTCGGAGTCACCAAGCCCCTCCTCTACAACTACTTCGGCAACAAGGAGCGCCTCTACATCGCCTGCATGGAACGGGCGGGCGACTCGCTGCTGGCGACGGTCGGCGAAGCGGTCGGCCGGACCGAGAACCCCGGTGACGCGCTCGGGGCCGGCGTCCGCGCCTTCTTCTCCTTCCTCGACAGCGACCGGGCCGCCTGGGCGGTGCTCTTCGACGAGACCCTCCCCCACGGGGGCGAGGTCTTCGACCGCGTCGCCGCCTACCGGTCCCAGATCGCCGAGCTCGTCTCCGGCGCGATGCTGACCCAGCTACCGATGCGGCGGCGCGAGGCGGCAAAGGTCGAAGTCGAGGCCCTCTCCACCGCCCTCCTGGGCGCGGCCGAGGCGCTCGCCCGCTGGTGGCTGCGGACCGAGGCGATCGACGCCGGCGAGGCCGCCGAGCTGCTGATCTCGACCATCGAGCCCGGGCTCCGCGAGCGCTCCACCCCCACCCCCACCCCCACTTCCGATTCCCCCCAAGGAGGCACCAACCCCAAATGAACGCCCAGACCCGCAGGGTCGCCGTCGTCGGCGGCAACCGGATCCCCTTCGCGCGCTCCAACAGCACCTACTCGCACGCGAGCAACCAGGACATGCTCACCGCCGCCCTCGACGGCCTGATCGACCGCTACGGCCTCCAGGGCGAGGCGATCGGCGAGGTCGCCGGCGGCGCCGTGCTCAAGCACTCGCACGACCGCGACCTCGCCCGCGAGAGCGTCCTCGGCACCCGGCTCGCCCCCGAGACCCCCGCCTACGACGTCCAGCAAGCCTGCGGCACCGGCCTCGAGACGACGATCCTCGTCGCCAACAAGATCGCCCTCGGGCAGATCGACTCGGGGATCGCCTGCGGCGCCGACACCACCTCCGACGCCCCGATCGGCCTCAACGAACAGTTGCGCGAGACGCTGCTCGAGGCCAACCGCCAGCGCTCGACGCTGGGCAAACTGCGCACCCTCACCGGCGTCCGCCCCGGCCACATCCTCCCCCACATCCCCCGCAACGAGGAGCCGCGCACGGGCATGTCGATGGGCGAGCACTGCGCGGTGATGGCGACCGAATGGCAGATCGCCCGCTCCGAGCAGGACGAGCTCGCGGTCCGCAGCCATCAGAACCTCGCCGCCGCCTACGAGCGCGGCTTCTTCGACGACCTCATCACCCCCTACCTCGGGCTCGACCGGGACCAGAACCTCCGCCCCGACTCCAGCCGCGAGAAGCTGGCGAAGCTGAAGCCGGTCTTCGGCGGTCCCGAGGGGACGATGACCGCGGCCAACTCGACGCCGCTCTCCGACGGCGCCTCCGCCGTCCTCCTGGCCTCCGAGGAGTGGGCGAAGGAGCGCGGCCTGCCGGTGCTCGCCTACATCAGCGAGGCGCAGACCGCCGCCGTCGACCACGTCCACAAGCGCGAAGGCCTGCTGATGGCGCCCGCCTACGCGATGCCGCGGATGCTCGACCGCGCCGGCCTCGGGCTGGGGGACTTCGACTACTACGAGATCCACGAGGCCTTCGCCGCCCAGGTCCTCTGCACGCTGAAGGCCTGGGAAGACAAGGACTTCTGCAAGGAGAAGCTCGGCCGCGACAAACCGCTCGGCGCGATCGACCGGGCCAAGCTCAACGTCAACGGCGGCTCGCTGGCGGCCGCCCATCCGTTCGCCGCGACCGGCGGGCGGATCGTCGCCAGCCTCGCCAAGCAACTGCACGAAGACGGCAAAGGCCGCGGCGTGATCAGCATCTGCGCCGCCGGCGGGCAGGGCGTCGTCGCAATCCTCGAGAGCGCCGGAGGTGCCAAATGAGCGACCGCTACTCCCAGATCGTCAACGCGCCGGTCCTCTCAACCGTCGCCAAGCAGCTCGGGCTGCCGCAGCCGGTCGAGCTCGACCGCTACCGACCGGGAGCGCCGGTCGTCTCCGGGCCGGTGCTCTACGGAGGTGCCCCGGGCGGGCGCCTGACCAAGCAGCTGGCGGCCTTCCTCGACGCGATCAAGGCCGAACGCGCCGGCACCGAAGGCAAGGCCAAGGCGCTCGTCTTCGACGCCTCAGGGATCGCCGATTCGACCGAGCTGGTCGAGCTGCAGCGCTTCTTCTACCCCTCGGTGGGCCGCTTGCAGCGCAGCGGCCGCGTCGTCGTCCTCGGAACCCCGCCGGCGCAGGCGGGCTCCCCCCGCGCCCACACCGCCCAGCGGGCGCTCGAGGGCTTTACCCGCTCACTGGCCAAGGAGATCGGCGGGCGCGGCTGCACCGCGCAGCTCGTCTACGTCTCCCCGGGCGCCGAGGATCAGCTCGAATCGACCCTGCGCTTCCTGCTCTCGCCGCGCTCGGCCTACGTCTCGGGCCAGGTGGTCCGTATCGGCAAGGGCGTCGCCCCCGCCCCGGAGATCGACTGGGAGCGCCCGCTCGAGGGCAAGACGGCGCTGGTCACCGGCGCCTCGCGCGGCATCGGCGCCGCGATCGCCCAGACCCTGGCCCGCGACGGCGCCAAGGTCGTCGGCCTCGACGTACCGCAGGCCGCCGAGGGCCTGCGCGAGACGATGGAGGAGATCGGCGGCGAGCCGTTCGAGCTCGACATCACCGCCGACGACGCTCCGCAGAAGATCGTCGAGCGCCTATCCGGCGGGGTTGACGTCGTCATCCACAACGCCGGGGTCACCAAGGACCGCACGATGGCGAAGATGCCCGAGGAGCGCTGGACTCAGCTGATGGAGATCAACCTCTCCAGCGAGGAGCGGATCAACGACGCTCTTCTCGACGCCGACCTGCTGCGC
>DASSHE010000031.1:0-131441 GCA_035693065.1 Solirubrobacterales bacterium | reverse complement strand
CCTTCGCCAGCAGCTCGAGGCAGCACTCGAGTACCTTCGACTCCTCGAAGGGGTCGCCGATCTGCACGGTCGGGCGCTTCGCGTCGTCGCCCTCGCCGAGCTCGGCCGAGGCGAGCACCGAGGCGCCGCCGATCCCGTCGCGCCCGGTCGAGGCGCCCATCAGCACCACCGCGTTGCCGACCCCGGCGGCGGCGGCGCGGACCATGTCCTCGGTCCTCGCCAGCCCGACGCACATCGCGTTGACCAGGCAGTTGTGCTCGTAGGGCTCCTCGAAGTAGATCTCGCCGCCGACCGTCGGCACCCCGATCGAGTTGCCGTAGTGGCCGATCCCGCGCACGGCGCCGTCGAGCAGGTGGCGCGAGCGGACCGAGTCGAGCTCGCCGAAGCGGAGGCTGTCGAGGATCGCGATCGGGCGGGCGCCGATCGCGAAGACGTCGCGGAGGATGCCGCCGACCCCGGTCGCCGCCCCCTGGAACGGTTCGACCGCGCTCGGGTGGTTGTGCGACTCGACCTTGAAGGCGACCGCGTAGCCGTTGCCGACGTCGACGGCGCCGGCGTTCTCGCCCGGGCCCATCACCACCCGCTCGCCCTCGGTCGGCAGCCGCCGCAGCAGCTTGCGCGAGTGCTTGTAGGCGCAGTGCTCGGACCAGAGCAGGCTGAACATCGCCAGCTCGACGTCGTTCGGCTCGCGCCCCAGCTTCTCGACGATCAGCTCGTACTCGGAGTCGGTCAGCCCCAGCTCCCTGTATTTCGGGTTCGGCGTCCCCACGGTCACGCCAGCACCGCCTCCATCGCCCGGAACACCGCCAGCCCGTCGGTCGAGCCCGTGAGCGGGTCGACCGCGTGCTCGGGATGCGGCATCAGGCCGAGCACGTTGCCGCGCTCGTTGCGCACGCCGGCGATGTCTCGCACCGAGCCGTTGCGGTTGTGGCCCTCTTCGTAGCGGTAGGCGACCTGGCCGTTGGCCTCCAGCCGGTCGAGCATCTCCTCCGGCGCGTAGTAGCGGCCTTCGCCGTGCTTCATCGGGATCGAGAGCCGCTCGCCCGAGCGCTCGTCCACAAGCTCCGCCTGGCGGCAGATGAAGCGCAGCTCGGCGTTCCGCAGCAGCGCCCCCGGCAGCAGCCCGGCCTCGCAGAGGACCTGGAAGCCGTTGCAGATCCCCAGCACCGGCGCCCCGCCCGCGGCCATCTCCGCCACCGCTTCCAGCGCCGGGCTGAAGCGCGCGATCGCCCCCGCCCGCAGGTAGTCGCCGTAGGAGAAGCCGCCCGGCACGACGACCCCGTCGACCCCGTCGAGGTCGCGGCTTTCGTGCCAGAGGAGCCGCGCCCCGTCGCCCGCGACCTCGCAGGCGTGCAGCGCGTCCCGCTCGTCACAGGAACCGGGAAATTGGAGAACACCCCAGATCATTGAACGGCATCTCCTCCGCTTCGCGTCCGGGGATGCCTGACGTGTGCGCGACCCGAAACGTTCAAAGGGTCTGGATCTCGTAGTCCTCGATCAGGGGGTTGGCGAGCAGCTTCTCGCAGAGCTCGCCGAGGCGCTCCGGGTCCTCGGCCTCGAGCTCGACCATGCGGCCGACGTGGACCTGGCCGATCCCCTCGAAGCCGAGCGCCGGCAGCGCCCGCTCCACCGCCTTGCCCTGTGGGTCGAGGATCCCCTGCTTAGGGCGGATCAGGACCCGGGCGCGCATCAGAAGCTTTGCCCCGTGATCCGCTCGTAGGCCTCGATGTATTTGGCGCGGGTCTGCTCGACCACGTCGGCGGGAATCTCCGGCGCCGGCGGCGTCTTGTCCCAGCCCTCCGCGGTTGCCCAGTCGCGCACGAACTGCTTGTCGAAGGAGGGAGGCGTGGCCCCCGGCTGGTAGCTGGCGGCGGGCCAGAAGCGCGAGGAGTCCGGGGTCAGCACCTCGTCGGCGAGGACGATCTCGGCGCCGGCGTGGCGGCCGAACTCGAACTTGGTGTCGGCGAGGATGATCCCGCGCTGGGCGGCGTGCTGGGCGCCGCGCTTGTAGACCTCGATCGAGATCCGCTTCAGCTCCTCCATCAGCGCCCGGTCGCCGACGATCTCGGCGGCGCGGTCGAAGTCGATGTTCTCGTCGTGGTCGCCGATCTCGGCCTTCGTCGCCGGCGTGAAGATCGGCTCCGGCAGCTGGTCGGACTCGACCAGGCCACCCGGCAGCTCGATCCCGCAGACGGCGCCGCCCTCGCGGTATTCCTTCCAGCCGGAGCCGGAGAGGTAGCCGCGGACCACGCACTCGACCGGGTACATCTCCAGCTTGCGCACCCGCATCGCCCGTTCGGCGACCTCCTCGGGCACGTCCTCGGAGATGAAGTGGTTGGGGACGATGTCCTCGGTCAGCCCGAACCAGAAGACCGACATCCGATTCAGCACCTTGCCCTTATCCGGGATCGGCGTCGGCATCACGACGTCATAGGTCGAGATGCGGTCTGAGGCGACCATCAGCAGGTCGTCTCCCCACTCGTAGATCTCGCGCACCTTCCCCGAAGAGAGGAGGTTCAGCTCGGAAACGTTCGGCATGGTGGCCGATGCTAACCATCTCGGCCTCGGACCAACCCGCTCGTTGTCTGAGACCTTCGTCACATCCCGCAGCTAGCGGGCTCTACGATGCTCCTTGCCCATGCCGCAACTGTCGCAACCGCCCGAAGTGCAGGCGCCGCCGCTGTTCCAGACCCTGCGCTGGGCCTTCCGGCCAATCGCCTTCCTCGAGGACTGCCGGCGCCGCTACGGCGATGCCTTCGGCGTTCGCTTCGTCGGCTTCAGCCGGCCGATGGTGCTGATCTCCGACCCGGCCGCGATCAAGGCGCTCTACCAGGAGCGCTCGCATGGGCTGCCGCCGGGGCGCGACATCGTCCTCAAGCCGATCCTCGGCTCGAAATCGCTGCTGCTGCAGGAGGGGGCCGAACACCTCAGCCGCCGCAAGCTGATGCTGCCGTCGTTCCACGGCGAGCGGATGCGCTCCTACGAGGAGACGATGACGGCGATCGTCCGCGACGAGGTCGACTCCTGGCCGCTGCACGCCGAGTTCCCGATCCACGCGCGGATGCAGGCGGTGACGCTGGAGGTGATCTTGCGGGTCGTCTTCGGCGTCTCCAGCGGTCCGCGGCTGGACCGGCTGCGGGAGATGCTCTCGACGGTTCTGGCGGAAACCGCCTCGCCCGGCCAGCAGGTGCTGGGGCTGGCGCTGCAGCGCTTCGGCGGCCCCGGTCCCTTCGCCCGCTTCGACCGCCAGCTGCGCGAAGTCGACGAGCTGCTCTTCGCCGAGATCGCCGAACACCGCGCGCGACCCGACCTCGAGGAGCGCGAGGACATGCTCTCGATGCTGATGCGGGCCGAGTTCGACGACGGCACCCGGATGGAGGATCAGGAGCTGCGCGACCAGCTGATGACGATGCTGCTGGCCGGCCACGAGACGACGGCGACGGCGCTGGCCTGGACCTTCGACCTGCTGCTGCGCCATCCCGCGGCGCTGGCGCGGCTGCGCGAATCCCTGCGCGAGGGCGAGGAGGACTACCTGCGGGCGACGATCTCCGAGTCGCTGCGGCTGCGCCCGGTGATTCCGCTGGCCGGCCGCCGGCTCGCCACCGAGCTCGCGGTCGACGGCCTCACCCTGCCCGCCGGCAGCGACGTCACCCCGGCGATCTGGCTCACCCACACCCGTCCCGACCTCTATCCGGAGCCGCTTGCCTTCAAGCCCGAGCGCTTCCTCGAGAACGGCCCCGACACCTACAGCTGGATCCCCTTTGGCGGCAGCGTCCGCCGCTGCATCGGCGCCACCTTCGCCGAGTTCGAGATGCGCGTCGTCCTGCGCGAGGTGCTGACCCGGTGCGAGCTGCGCAAGGCCAGCCCCGAGCCCGAGCGCACCGGCCGCCGCAACATCACCTTCTCGCCGTTGAAGGGGACCCCGGTGGTGCTGACGGCTCGCGAGCCGGCCCGCGAGCCGGTCTCCGTCTGACAATACATTTCAGAAAGTTTCTGTCTACACTGCTCCGATGCCGACTCTTCTAGAGAGGGAGGGAGAAGTGGACAGCTGGAACGACGAGCGGCTGGACGAACTCAGCCGGCGCATGGATGCGGGGTTCGAGAAAACGGCCACCAAGGTGGAACTCAGAGCCATCAAAGAGGAAATGAACCTGCGCTTCGACGCGGTCGATCAACGCTTCGACGCCGTCGATGGGCGTTTCGAAGCGGTCGACGACCGCTTCGGCGAGGTCAGCAGACGCCTCGACGAGGTCGCCTCGGCGCTAATGCAGTTGACCGAGCGCTTTGACCGCCTACAGCACACGCTCATCGTCGGGATGTTCGGCGTGGTCGCCGCCTTGACGGCAAACGCGATCTTCGGCTGAGGCCGCGCAGCCACGCGCCGCTCGACTCCGCTGGTAACTTCGGAGCGTGGGCAAGGTCTTCGAGCGCATCGACGAGCACCTGCGGGGGTGGATCGCCAAGCAGCCGCTCTTCTTCGTCGGCACCGCGCCGCTAGATGGCGACGGCCACGTCAACGTCTCGCCGAAGGGGCCGAGCGGCACGCTGCGGGTGCTAGACGACCACACGGTCGCCTACCTCGACATTGTCGGCAGCGGCGCCGAGACCGTCGCTCACCTGCGGGAGAACGGGCGGATCGTGGTGATGCTCTGCGCCTTTGAGGGACCGCCGCGGATCGTGCGGCTGCACGGGCGCGGCGAGGTGATCCCGGCGGCCGATCCGCGCTTCGAGGAGCTCTTCGCGCAAGCGGCGTTCGAGGACCCGCACCCGATCGAGGAGGCCCGGCGCTCGATCATCGTCGTCGAGCTCGAGCGGATCTCCGACTCCTGCGGCTACGGGGTGCCGCTGATGGCCTACGACGGGGAGCGCCCGCACATGGAGGCCTGGGCGGAGAAGAAGATGCGGGTGGGCGGCGCGGCGGAGATCGACGCCTACATCGCCGAGAAGAACAGCGTCAGCATCGACGGGCTGCCGGCGTTCGAGACCGGCTGAAGCGCTTTCTATTCGATCCAGAGGCCGTCGGCGTTGCCCGAATTGGTCGCCGTCACCCGGGTTTTGCCGACGAGGGTGCCGTCGCTGCCTACGCCGGTGCCGTTGAGGGGGCAGAAAATGCCGTCTTTGACTTTGGTGTAGGTGAAGTTGTGGATGTTGAAAACCACCTGGAGGCCTTTTTTCGGGCTTGTCGCTGTGAGGTTTTCGTATTCGACCGCTTCAAGTCCGGTTTGTGCTCCGATTTTGACTTCGCAGCCGTTGCCGATGACGGTGATCGACTGTCCTTCCGGGCAGACGATGTCCAGCGAGCCGCTGAAGTTGTCGCTGGATCCGGTTCCCGGGTGGAGCCGGTAGGTGCATCCGTTGAGCAGGAGTTCTGCGGAGCTGACGCCAAAGGCGGTGCAGCCGGAGCCATGAGGTTCGATCGTCAGGGAGGGCGCCGCTGCGGCCAGTTCCCCTTCGAATCCGCCGGCGCCGCATTCTGTCATCTGCCCTTCGAAGGCGAGAATTGTCCCTTTGCCTGTGCCGGTCCCCGTCTGTTCGCCGCTGGTCAGGGCCGGGTATTTTTCGGCCCTGAATTCAGCCGCCTGGGCGGTTCCCCCAGCGACGGCGAGAAGCGCCAAGCAGAGAGCGGCGAGTACCTTCGCCAGTCTGGTCTTTGTGCTCCGATTCATCAGCCGCCTCCTATTCGAGCGCAAAGGCGATCGGTTCGCCGCCTTTGGTCGCGCCCACCGTCGCGCTGCCGGCGATCACGCCGTCGCTGAGGGTGCCGGTGCCGGAGAGGGGGCAGCCGATGGCGTCTTTGGTCTTCGTGTAAGTGAGGCTATTGACGGCGAATTCGAGAATCACGCTGTGCGGCGAGGATTTTGTTTCGTTCACGTATTTGATCCCTCCCACGCCGCTCTGCGCCCCGATCTGGACTTCGCAGTTGTTGCCGGTGACGACGATCTTTTTCCCTTCCGGGCAGACGATGTCGACCGTGCCGCCGAATTCGTCGCCGCTGCCGGAGGTGGCGTGGAAGCGTGTTTCGCAGCCGTTGGGGTTGGCGGAGCCGAGGATCGATTCGAACGCCCGGCAGCCTTCCAGTTTCGGCGCGACCGTAAGCGCGCTCGACGCTTCCGTCAGCGACCCCGCGAAGGTCGCCGTCGCGCATTCCAGCATCAGTTTGCTTTCGAACCCGAAGACTGTGCCGCCTTCGATGCCTGTGTTCGGGGCCGGGGTCGCCGCCTGTTCGCCGAAGACGCTTGCCGGATAGGCGCCGGCGGTGAATTTGGCGGCTTGAGCGACGTTCGCCGTCAATGACACCGCGGCCAGCGCGACGAGCACCAAGAGAGAAAGCCGCCCTTTCATGGCGCTACTTCTACCAGCGCCAGTTGAAAAGATCAAGAAGTTTTGTTCAAAAACCTAGCGGCTCGACTTGGCGGGAGAGTGTGGGTGTTCCTTCGCCCAGCGGGCGATCGCACCCGAGCCGGAGATCACCTCGCCGTCGTCGAGGACGAGGATGGGCACCTCGTTGGTGCCGCTGAGGCGCTTGATCTCGGCGCGGTCGGCGTTGCGGCTGCCCCAGGTCCAGGGCATCATCCGGTAGCCGCCGACGGTCTTCAGCTCGTATTCGTAGCCGGCGGCGTCGAGCGCCTTGCCCGCCTTGGCGCAGGGATGGGCGAAGGCGGGGCCGGTCTTCTTCTGGCCGCAGGTGTAGAGGACCATGGGGGCCAGCCTAACCAAAGATTGGCCGCGCGGCCAATCAGTGAAGGTGGGGGAGGACCTCGGTGGCGGCGCGCTCGCCGGAGCTGACCGCGCCGTCCATGTAGCCGTTCCAGACGATCGCGGTCTCGGCGCCGGCCCAGTGCAGCGGACCGACCGGCTGTCGCAGGGCGGGGCCGTATTCGGTCCAGCCGCCGGTCGTCATCAGGCATCCGTAGCAGCCGCGGGTCCACTCCTCCTCGGCCCAGATCCGCTCGACGAAGGCCTCCGGATCGGCGGCGCGGGGGCCGAAGAGACGGGCGTGGCCGGCGAGGATCGCCACCCGCCGCTCCGCCGCCGGACGGGCGGCCCAGTGACGGGCGAAGCGGCCCTCGAGGAAGCCGAGTAGGACTCCGGGGCTGCCGTCGGGCGGCGAGTTGTCGAAGGTGACCCGGGCGGGCCCGACGTCGCTCGTGCCCTGGCCCGAGAGCCCTTCCTCGCGCCAGAAGGGCGTCTCGTAGATCGCCATCGTCTTGATCACGCTGCCCTGCGGCATCCGCTGGGTGAGCTGGTCGCGCAGCGCCGGCAGCGGCGGGTCGTAGTCGATCCGGCCGGCCAGGGTGGGAGGGATGGCGAGGATCGCCCGCCGCGCCCGCAGGCTGGCGGAGCCGCCCGAGCCCCCGGCGGCGTAGACGACGACGCCCTCGGTGCCGTGCTCGATCCGCCGCACCGGCGAGCCCAGCCGCACCGCACCCGCGCCCAGCTCCGCGGCCATCAGCGTCGCGAGCCGTTGCGAGCCGCCCTCGAAGCGGTCCTGCTGGGCCCCGCCCTCGGTCCCGATCAGGCTGTTGAAGCCGCCGCCCGAGCGCGTGTAGAAGAGGACATGGAGGAGTGAGACGTCGGCCGGCTCGGCAGCCCAGACGGCCTCCGTCGTCAGCTCGAAGAGGCTGCGCGCGGCGGGGGTGGCGGTGTTGCGGCGGATCCAGGTGGCGAAGGTCTGGCCGTCCCAGAGGCGCGCCTTCGGCGCCGCCCAGGGCGCCTCCAGCGGCACCCGCTTCGCCATCTGGTCGAGCCGGAAGCGCGCCTGTTCGAAGTCGACCAGCGCGAGCGCCGAGATCGTCCCGGAGAGGT
The DNA here is from genome assembly GCA_035693065.1 of Solirubrobacterales bacterium. GTDB lineage: Bacteria > Actinomycetota > Thermoleophilia > Solirubrobacterales > 70-9 > VAYN01. Next base: position 123,635 of record DASSHE010000031.1, on the reverse strand, counting down.
CGCGCAGCAGCTCCGGGCCGACGTCGGCGAAGCCGCTGTAGGTCGCGCGCCGCCCGCCGATCTCGATCACGTCCCGCCCCTCGTCGTAGGTCGAGAAGGTGGCGACCCCGAGGCTCGCCGCCAGCGCCGCGACCCGGTCCTGGGTCGGGCCGATCCACTGGCCACCGACCTCGACCACCTTGCCGCCGCCGATCTCCTCGTTCAGCAGCCGCCCGCCGACCCGGTCGCGCGCCTCCAGCACCACCGCGCGCGCTCCCGCCGCCGTTAGCTGCCGCGCCGCCGTCAGCCCGGCCAGCCCGGCGCCCACAATCGCGACGTCGGCCTCGAGCTGCTCGGTCATGGTCAACTCAGGATCGCAGCGCTTCCAGGCGCTCGAAGATCTCCGGCACGTGGGTCAGGTAGGCGCTGTAGTCGAAGATCGCGTCGAGGTCGAGTTCCGGCGCCGCCGCGCCGAGCAGGCCGCGGAACTCGGTGCGGGTGTCCCAGGCGCGCTGGGCGTTCTCCTGGACCACGCGGTAGGCGTCGTCGCGGCTCATCCCGGATTCGACCAGCGCCGTCAGCGCCCGCTGGCTGAACAGCGCCCCGTAGGTGAGCCCAAGGTTCTCCTGCATCCGCTCCGTGTTGATCTTCATCCCGGCGGCGATCTTGGCGGCGGTGTCCTGCATGTAGTCGAGCAGGATCGTCGCGTCGGGAAGGATCACCCGCTCGGCGCCCGAGTGGGAGATGTCGCGCTCGTGCCAGAGGGCGACGTTCTCGATCCCGGTGCTCGAGTAGCCGCGGAGGACACGGGCGAGGCCGGTGATCCGCTCGGTGCGGATCGGGTTGCGCTTGTGGGGCATCGCCGAGGAGCCCTTCTGGCCGGCCCGGAAGGGCTCTTCGACCTCGCGCACCTCGGTTTTCTGCAGGTTGCGGACCTCGGTCGCGAAGCGCTCGAGCCCGGCGCCGGCGATCGCGATCGCCGCCAGCAGCGCCGCGTGGCGGTCGCGCGGCACCACCTGGGTGGCCACGTCCTCGCGCTCGAGGCCGAGCTTCTCCATCACCCGCAGCTCGACCGAGGGCGGCACCGAGGCGTAGGTGCTGACGGCGCCGGAGAGCTTGCCGAAGGCGAGCTCCTCGAAGGCCGTGGTGAGGCGGCCGACGTTGCGGTCGGCCTCGAAGGCGAAGCCGGCGAGCCTCAGGCCGAAGGTGGTCGGCTCGGCGTGGACCCCGTGGGTGCGGCCGATGCAGAGGGTGTCGCGGTGCTCGAGCGCCCGTTCGACCAGCGCGTCGCGGTAGGCGCGGGCGCTGGCGAGGACGATCTCGCCCGCCCGGCGCAGCTGCAGCGCCAGCGCCGTGTCGAGAACGTCGGAGGAGGTGAGGCCGTAGTGGATCCAGCGACCGCCCTCGCCGACCGAGTCGGCGACGACGTCGACGAAGGCGGCGACGTCGTGGTCGGTCACCTTCTCGCGCTCGTCGACCGCCTCTACCGTGAAGGAGGCCTTGGCGCGCGCGTCGCGCGCCACCTCCTCCGGTACGACCCCCTCGGCCGCCCAGGCCTCGGTCGCCGCCAGCTCGACCTCGAGCCAGCTCTCAAGCTTGGCCTGCGGGGTCCAGACGGCCCCGATCTCGGGGCGGGTGTAGCGCGGAATCACGCGTTGATTATCCGCGCCGCCAGCACGCCGGCGTTTTTGGCGCCGTCGATCGCCACGCAGGCGACGGGGATGCCGGGAGGCATCTGCACCGCCGAGAGCAGCGCGTCGAGGCCGCCGAGGCTCTTGCCGAGGATCGGCACCCCGATCACCGGCAGGTCGGTGTGGGCGGCCGCCACTCCCGGCAGCGCCGCCGACATCCCGGCGCCGGCGATGATCACCTTCAACCCGCGCATCCGCGCGTTGGTGCAGTACTCGCGGACCATCTCGGGGTCGCGGTGGGCGCTCATCACCCGCACCTCGTAGCGGATCCCCGCTTCCTCCAGCGCTTTGCCGGCCGGCTGCATCTTCGGCTTGTCGTTTTTCGAGCCCATGATGATTCCGACGTGGGGCTCGTCGACGTCGATTTCCTCGAAGGCCTCCTCGACCGCCGGCATCGTCGTCGTCTCGGGGCTGATGCTCGGGTCGAGTGACCCGGCGGACCCGGTCGGCTGCGGCTCCTCTGAGATCTCGCTCATCTCGTTCCTCTCTGTGTGGTCGATCGAAAAGTCAACTGGGGACCCGCTCGACGGCGCGGGCGGCGATGTCGGTGCGGATCTGCATGCCCTCGAAGGCGATCCGGCCGGCGGCATCGTATGCACGATCGCGCGCCTCCGCCGGCGTCGCCCCGAGGCCGGTGATGTTCAGTACCCGGCCACCCGCGGTGACTATCTCGCCACCGCGCTCGGCGGTGCCGGCGTGGGTGACCTCGGCCACTTCGGTGGCCGCGGCGAGGCCGTGGATGACGTCGCCCTTGGAGGACGACTCCGGGTAGCCGGCCGAGGCGAGGACGACGGTGACCGCCCAGTTGTCGTCGAACTCGGCGCTGGCACCGGCAAGGCCGCCGGGCTCGCGGGCGGCGAGGAAGAGCTCGGCCAGGTCGGAGCGCAGCCGCGGCAGCACCGCCTGCGTCTCGGGGTCGCCGAAGCGGGCGTTGAACTCGAGCACCTTGGGACCCTCGGCGCCGATCATCAGCCCGGCGTAGAGGACGCCGTGGAACGGGACGCCCCGCGCGGCCATCGCCGCCACGACCGGGCGGTGGACCCGCTCGACGATCTCCTCGACCTCGGCCGGGCCGAAGCCGGGCACGGGTGAGTAGCTGCCCATGCCGCCGGTGTTGGGCCCCTGGTCGCCGTCGAAGATCCGCTTGTAGTCCTGGGCGGGGGCGAGCGGGACGACGTTCTCGCCGTCGCAGAGCGCCAGCAGCGAGAGCTCCTCGCCCTCGAGGAACTCCTCGAGCACGACGGTGGTTGCGCCGAAGCGTCGCTCGGTGAAGAAGACGTCGATCGCCTCCCGCGCCTCGGCCTCGCTGGGGCAGATGATCACGCCCTTGCCCGCCGCCAGGCCGTCGGCCTTGAGCACGGTCGGGTAGGCGGTGGAGGCGAGGCGCTCGAGCGCCTCCTCGCGGGAGCGCAGCAGGGCGTAGTCGGCGGTCGGCACCCCGGCCTCGGCCATCAGCTCCTTGGCGAAGGCCTTCGAGCCCTCGAGCTTGGCGGCGGCGCGGGTCGGGCCGAAGGCCGGGATCCCGGCCGCCTCGAGCGCGTCGACGGCGCCGGCGACCAGCCCCGCCTCGGGGCCGATCACCGCCAGGTCGACGCCGTGCTCCTTGGCCGCGGAGACGATCGCGGGGGCGTCGTCGGCGGCGACGCCGGGCAGGACCTCGGCGTCGGCGGCGATCCCGGCGTTGCCGGGCGCGCAGAGCACCTCGGCGACCCGCGGCGAGCGCCGCAGCGCCCGCACGATCGCGTGCTCACGACCGCCGCTGCCGACTACGAGCGTCTTCAAAGAGAGCTGGCCAGCTCCTCGGCCGGCATCGCGGCAAGGGTCTGGCTGGTCATCGTCCCGCGCGACCCCAGCTCGACGGAAACCTTGGCCATCGTCTTCTCGTCAGGCGCCTCCACGACCGTGACGAAGTCGTACTGCCCCAGCGTCGCGTATTGCGCGATCACCCTGGCGCCGATCTGTTCGACCTCGCGGTTGACCTCGGCGACGCGGCCGGGGTTGTTCTTGAGGGTTCGCACGCCCTCGGCGGTCAGGTTGGTCAGCATCAAATAAGTCGGCATCTCATCCCCTCCAGGTAGCGAACGGCGGCTCCTCGACAAACTTACTGCGTTGGCGGGTGGGGGAGGGGGACGGGGATGCCTCCTCCAGAATTGACCTCCCCTCCGCTTCGCTCCGGGGAGAACCTGGAGCGCGGGCTACGCCCGCGCAGACCTCAGATTGCATGTCGCCGAACATTCTTCCGGAGGCATCCCCGTCCCCCACCCACGACACGCGGCAGCACTACGGCCCAGGTCCGGGAGCTTTCAGGGGAAGCTGGCCCGACGAGCTTCGGCTTGAGCAAGACCTGTCGCCGGTTCTATCCAGCTTCTGTTGCTTCGGCGTCTGCCGGAGTTCGATTGTTGGGAGAGGGGGGACCCTCCCCCGAAGGCTCAAGGACAGACGGTGGCGCCCCCGGAGCTCGACAAGCTGCGCGACGGTCTTCGGGGGAGGGTCCCCCCTCTCCCTACCAAGCAGACCTCCGTCCTGCGCCGGAAGGATCAGTAGCCGACGGGGTGCCGGACGACGAAGCCTTCGGGGTACGGCGGCTCGACGTGCCAGCGCGGTCCCGTTCCTTCGGCATCCCCGACCGTGTCCCAGCGCAGGCCGGCGATCACGGCGTAGGTGTGGGTGGCGCTGGCGTAGATCGTGATCCAGCGGCCGGGGCCTGGTTCGCCGTAGCTCTCGAGGGCGCCGGAGGTGAGCGGGGTGTCGAGCAGGCCGCCGCCGTAGAGGGCGAAGCTGACGGCGCCGGAGCAGTCGTAGCCGTAGGAGTACCAGGAGCCGTGGCCGCCGCCCCAGACGTAGGGGGTTTTCGAGATCGAGTTGGCGGCGGCGATCACGGCCTTGACCGCGGGCGGCGCGCTCTGCGGAGCGCTGGCGAGGCCGCTGGGGTCGAGGACGGCGTTTGGACCGGGCGTCTCGAAGCCGGTCGCCAGCGGGGCGATCCGCCAGTCGATCGAGCTGACCTTGCAGCCGCCTTCGATTTCGCCGGCCTCCTGCGCGACCTCTTGGACGTACCAGTCGGCCTGGTTGTGGGTGAAGACGCCGGCGTCGATGCTGCCCCGGGCCCAGATCATCCGCGCCAGCGTCGCCGCCGCGTCGGCGATGTCTTCGTGGCGGACGTGCCCGTCGTTGTCGCCGTCGACGGCGTAGCGCTTCCACTCCATCGAGTCGAGCCCGAGCGCGCCTTCGGTTTCCAGCAGGTGCTTGTCCATGCCGCGGCCGAAGTTCGACTCGAGGTGGGCGATCGCGGCCAGCGTCCAGACGCCGCGCTTGCCGAGTTCGTAGCGGGCGGCCGCCTGCTCGAAGGCGGCCAGGTACTCCTCGGGGATCTGCTTCTTCCAGTCCGGCGCGGCGACGCAGCGCAGGACCTGGATCTGCGGGCCGAGGCCGGTGGCGCTGAAGGCGTTGCTGCCGACTTCGCCCGCGTAGCAGCCGGCGTTAGCAAGGACCTCTTCGACGTACCAGTCGGCGTGGTTGTAGGCGAAGATCGCGCCGTAGGTGTCCTGGGGCATGCCCGCCGCTTTCAGGTAGCCGGCGGCGGCGAAGATCGCGTCTTCGGGGTTGTTCGGGTCCTTGACTCCGTCGCCGTTGGCGTCGACCCCGTAGGTCGCCCAGGTTTCCGGCATGAACTGCATCCAGCCGACCGCGCCCGCCGAGGAGGGGCCGAGGTTCTGGCCGAAGCCGGTCTCGATCGCGTTGATGCCGGCGAGGATCGCCGGGCCCTGTGGCCCCAGCCCGTACTGGGTCGAGGCCCGCTGGTAGATCGGGATCAGCATCGGCGGCACGCCGCTGGCGGCGCAGCTCGAGGCCGGCAGCGCCGGGATCGAGAAGGGAGTCGGGGCGGGGGTGAAGCTCGTCGCGCCGGTTTCGGTTTCCGTCGCTTCCGGCCCGGCGACCTCAGCGCCGTCCCCGCCGGGGGCGTTGACGCCGCCGTTCGGGGGCGGGGTGTGGGTCGCCGGGGGTGGCGACGGGACCAGGGTGGCCCCGTGTTTGACGGTGGTCTTCGAGTTGGCCGGGGCCGGCACCGGCGCCGCTTCGGTGGCGGGCGCTTCGGAGGGGGTTGGGTTCGCCGGCGCTTCCAGCGTCGCCCCCGGAGTGGGGGTCGCCGAGTTGGTCGCCTCGGCCCGCGCCACCGCCACCGGCAAGGCCAGTGCCACCGTTGCCGCCGCGGTCGCGGCGACCCCCTTGATTTGACGCGTGCGTTCCATCAGCCGAGGACGTTGATGACCCGCCACTGTTTGTTTTTCAGCTCTTCCATCTCCAACCGCAGCTCGCTGGTGACGCCGACCCGCAGCAGCGAGACGCTGACCGGGTAGATGCTGCCGTGGGAGGGGGCGGGAACCACGTTCAGCACCTTCGCCTTCGGCACCTCGATTCCCGCCGGCTGGCGCGGCGGCCGTCGCAGCAGCGCCCGCCGCAGCGCCGGCGTCGTCGTCACCGCAAAGCCCTTGCGGATCTCCGTCTTGTCACCGCCGATCTCGTAGACGACGAAGGTCTTGGCGAATTCACGCGCCACCGCGATCGCCTCCGGGCCGGCGGGAGGACCGTCGACCGTGGCGGCGTCCGCCTTCGAGGTCGAGACCCGCGCGGCGTTGGCGGTGGGGGTCGAGGAGATGGTGTCGGTCGCCGCCGAGCCCGTGTTGTCAGCCGTCGCCTTTGCCGCCGCCGCATCGACTTCCTGGGAGCCAGGGTCGCTCGGCTTCGGCTTCTCCGTCGGCGGCTTGAAGACGGGAGCGGCCCCGTGCAGGGTCGGTTCCGGCTCGGGCTTCGGCTGCGGGGCGGGGCTCGCGGAGTCGGTCTTGGGAGCGGCAGCGACCGGCGAGGCCGGGGTGGCGGCGCCCGAACCTCCAGAGGAGCCCAGGGAGGCAGCGCCGACCCCGAGCGCGATCACCGCCGCGACGGCGCCGCCGGCAGCGAGCAGGCGGCCGCGGTCGCTCAGTCCCAGGACCCAGTCCCCGACCGGCCAGATTACGTGCTCGCGCAGCGCCAGCGAGAGGTCCTCGAGGGCCTCGGGCGGCTTGCGCTTGGGGCGCGCATTGATCGGAGTTGGCTCGTCGTTCATATGGGGCGTCCGAAGCCGATGGCTTGGCCTATTTTGACCAAACACCTAAAGGCCACCTTTGTCGTGTGTGTTTCGGCAGAAACCCTCACGATTATGAGCCCTGCAGCGGTGTCTAATCAGTTCCGGGTAGCGGCGGTGGGCTCGCCGACCCGCTCAAAAACGATTTCGCCCTCGGCGGCGTCGACCTGGACGGTGTCACCTTCGCCGAACTCGCCCTCGAGAATCTTCAGCGCCAGCTTGTCGACCAGCTGCTTTTGGACCACCCGCTTCAGCGGCCGCGCCCCGTAGATCGGGTCGTAGCCGAGGTTGCCGAGCAGGGTCCGCGCGTCGTCGCTGAGCTCGATCTCGATCCCGCGCTCGCGCACCCGGCCGACCAACTGGGCGACCTGCAGCTCGACGATTCGCCCGATGTCCTGCTTCGAGAGGCGGTGGAAGATCACGGTGTCGTCGATCCGGTTGAGGAACTCCGGCTTGAACGTCGCCGCCAACACCTCCTCGATCTGCACGCGGATCTCCTCGTCCACCTGCTCGCCGACGATCCGGTCGGAGCCGACGTTGGAGGTCATGATCAGGACCGTGTTGGTGAAGCTGACCGTGCGCCCCTGGCCGTCGGTGAGCCGCCCGTCGTCCATGATCTGGAGCAGGGTGTTGAAGACGTCGGGGTGGGCCTTCTCGATCTCGTCGAGCAAGACCACCGCGTAGGGACGCCGCCGCACCGCCTCGGTTAGCTGCCCGCCCTCCTCGTAGCCGACGTAGCCCGGGGGCGCGCCGATCAGCCGCGCCACCGTGTGTTTCTCCATGTACTCGGACATGTCGAGGCGGACGATCGCCTGCTCGGAGTCGAACATGAACTCGGCCAGCGCCTTCGCCAGCTCGGTCTTGCCGACCCCGGTCGGGCCGAGGAAGAGGAAGCTGCCGATCGGCCGGCTCGGGTCCGAGAGCCCGGCCCGCGAGCGCCGCAACGCGTTGGAGACGGCGGAGATCGCCTCGTCCTGGCCGATCACCCGCTCGTGCAGGCGGTCCTCCATCTGGATCAGCTTCTCGACCTCGCCCTCCATCAGGCGGCTGACCGGGATCCCGGTCCATTTGGCGACGACCTCGGCGACGTCCTCCTCGGTGACTTCGTCGGAGAGCAGGACTTCGCCGCCGGCGTGCAGCTCTTCCAGCCGCGCGTCCTGCTCGGCGACCTTCGCCTCCAGCTCGGGGATGCGGCCGAACTTGAATTCGGCGGCGCGCTCGAGGTCGGCCTCGCGTTCGGCCCGCTCGACCTCGTGCTGGGCCTCCTCCAGCGCTTCCTTGGCGACTTTGATCTGCTCCAGCGGCTCTTTCTCGTTCTGCCAGCGCGTCCGCAGCGCGTCGGCCTCCTCGCTCAGGTTGGCGAGCTCGGCCTCGAGCGCCTCCAGCCGCTGCTTCGAGGCCTCGTCGGTCTCCTTCTTCAGCGCCTTGCGCTCGATCTCGAGCTGCTGGATCCGCCGCTGCACCTCGTCGATCTCGGTCGGCACCGAGTCGATCTCGATCTTCAGCCGCGAGGCCGCCTCGTCGATCAGGTCGATCGCCTTGTCGGGGAGGAAGCGGTCGGCGATGTAGCGCTCGGAGAGCGTTGCCGCGGCGACCACCGCCGCGTCGGAGATCCGCACGCCGTGGTGCTGTTCGTAGCGCGGTTTGAGCCCGCGCAGGATCGCGATCGTGTCGTTCATGTCGGGCTCGCCGACCAGCACCGGCTGGAAGCGCCGCTCCAGCGCCGCGTCCTTCTCGATGTGCTTGCGGTACTCGTCGAGGGTGGTGGCGCCGACCGCGCGCAACTCGCCGCGCGCCAGCATCGGCTTCAGCAGGTTGGCGGCGTCGACCGCGCCTTCGGCGGCGCCAGCGCCGACGATCGTGTGGAGCTCGTCGAGGAAGAGGACGATCTGGCCCTCCGCCTGCTGGACCTCGTTCAGCACCGCTTTCAGCCGCTCCTCGAACTCGCCGCGGTATTTGGAGCCCGCCAGCAGCGAGCCGATGTCGAGGGCGATCACGCGTCGGTCGCGCAGGCTCTCGGGGACATCGCCGCCGACGATCCGCTGCGCCAGTCCCTCGACGATCGCGGTCTTGCCGACGCCGGGGTCGCCGATCAGCACCGGGTTGTTCTTGGTCCGGCGCGAGAGGACTTGGATCACCCGGCGGATCTCCTCGTCGCGCCCGATCACCGGGTCGAGCTTGCCGTCTTCGGCCTCCTGGGTCAGGTCGCGGCCGAATTTCTCCAGCGCCTGGGCGTTGTCCTCGGCGTTGGGCGAGTTGACTTTGGCCGGGCCCTGGACGGCTTTGACCGCCCGCTCCAGCTCGTCGCGGTCGGGCAGCAGGTCGGAGACGCCCGAGCCGTCCTCGGCCAGCGCCAGCAGCAGATGGCCGACGGTGATGTAGCTGTCGCCGAACTTCGCCATCTCCTGCTCGGCGGTGCGGATCGCGCGGCCGAGGTTCGACGACATCCGCGGCTCGGCCCCAGCATCGCCGAGGGTCGGCAGCGACCCAATCGCCTCGTTGGCCCCCGCCCGCACCGTCGCCGGCTCGGCGCCGACCCGCTGCAGGACCGGGCCTGCCATGCCTTCGGGCTGGTCGAGCAGCGCCAGCAGCAGATGCGCGGGCGCGATCTCGGGATTGCGCCGGCTCCGTGCCAGCTCCTGCGCGGCCGCCACCGCTTCCTGCGATTTGACCGTGAACCTGTCCGCCTGCATCAGCCCTCCAGTTCCTCGACTCGCCTACGCAGTCGCGCCACCTCGCCGCGCAGCTTCTGCACCCGCGCTTCCAGCGCCAGCACCGTTTCCACCCCGGCCAGGTTCAGGCCCTCCGCCGTCATCTCCTGGATCCGCCGCAGCAGTTCGACATCGCGCTGGGAGTAGAGCCGGGTGTTCTTCGGCGAGCGCTTCGGCGCGATCAGCCCCCGCTGCTCGTACATCCGCAGCGTCTGCGGGTGCATGTCGGCGAGCTCGGCGGCGACGGAGATCATGAACACGCCGCGCTCCTCGTCGAGCGTTGCTTTCACCCGGCGGCGGTAGGTGGCCATCAGCGCACCCCCGCCTGGCGCAGCAGCTCGGCCCGCGGGTCGGCCCCGTTGAGGGTCTCGGCGAGCTTCTCGACAGCCTCGCTCTGCTCCTCGCTGAGCTCGGCCGGGATCGCGATCTCGAGGCGATAGCGGATGTCGCCGCGGCCCTTGCCCTTCGGCTTCGGCGGACCCTCGCCGCGCAGCCGTTGGATCGTCCCGTGCTTGGTCCCGGCGGCGACCTTGATCTTCTTCGTCCCGTTCAGCGTCGGCACCTCGATCGTGCCGCCGCGCAGCGCCTCGGGGATCGTGATCGGCACCGTCACCTCGAGGTTGCCGCCGTCGAGCCGTTTGAAGACCGGGGAGGAGGCGACCCGGGTGGTGACATAGAGGTCGCCCGGGGGGCCGCCGCGCGGCCCGTCCTCGCCTTTGCCGGCAAGCCGGATCCGGGTCCCGTTCTTGACCCCGGCCGGGATGTTGACCTTGTAGCGCTTGCTCTGCTGGGTGAGGCCGGAGCCGCCGCAGGTGGGGCACGGGTCCTCGATGATCTGGCCGGCGCCGCCGCACTGCGGGCAGGGCTGGCTGATCGAGAAGAAGCCCTGGCTCTGGGCGTCGATCCCGCGCCCTTCGCAGCGCGGGCAGGTGGTCGGCGAGGTCCCCGGCTTGGCGCCGCTGCCGCGGCAGGTGGCGCAGCGGCTCTGCTTCGGCACGGTGACGCTGACCTGGGTGCCGTTGACCGCCTGGTCGAAACTGAGCTGGACTTCGGTCTCGAGGTCGCGGCCGCGCACGGCCTGGGACCGCCCGCGCCCGCCGCCGCCACCGCGGCTGAAGACCGAGCCGAGGATGTCACCGAAGTCGAAGCTACTGAAACCGCCGGGCCCGCCGCCCTGGGCGAACGGACCCTGGCCGCCGCCGAAGGAGCCGAAGGCCGGCCCGGCGTCGTACTCCTTGCGCTTCTCGGGATCGGAGAGGACGTCGTAGGCGGCGGAGATCTCCTTGAACCGGTCCTCCGCCGCTTTGTCGCCCGGGTTGCGGTCAGGGTGGAATTCCCGGGCCAGCTTCCGGTACGCCTTCTTGATCTCGTCCTGGGAGGCGCCCTTCGACACCCCCAGCGCCTTGTAGAGCTCGTCCGCCACTCGTCTCCTAGCTGCTCACCACGACCCGCGCCGGGCGGACCAGGTGGTCGCCCAGCGTGTAGCCCTTCTGCAGCACCTCGACCACGGTGCCCGACTCGACTCCGTCGGCGGGCTGGGTCGAGAGCGCCTCGTGGCGGTTGGGGTCGAACTTCTCCCCCTGCGGGTCGACGGCCTCGACGCCGTTGCGCGAGAGGGTCTCGCGCAGACCGCCGAGCACCATCTCCACTCCGGCAGCGAGGCTCTCGCCCTCGCCGGCAGCCTCCAGCGCTCGCTCGAGGTTGTCGACCGCGTCGATCACTTCCCGCGCCACTTCGATCTTCCCCCGCACCTGCGCGGCCTGCACGTCGGCAGCGACCCGCTTCCGGTAGTTCTCGAAGTCAGCCTTGGTCCGCTTCGCGAGTTCGAGGTACTCGTCCCGCTGCTCATGAGCGTCCCTCAGCAGCTTCTCGAAGTCCTCCTCGACCGCCTGAGCCCCGGACTCATCGGCTTCTCCGGCGGGTGGCGCGGGGGAGGGGTCTCCGCCCGCAGCTTGCGAGGACGGGGACCCCTCCCCCGGGACAGGACCCGCCGGCCGGAGCTCCTCAGTCCCCTGCTCGTCCGAGGAGCGACTCATTTGCCCTCCTCGTCGACCACCTCAGCATCCACGACCTCCTCTTCATCGGATGCAGCGCCGTCCTCAGACCCACCGTCGCCCGAGGCCTGCTCGGCCGAAGCCGCCGCGTAGAGCTGCTCGGAGACTTTGGTCATCGCCGTGTTCAGCGCCTCGACCTTGGCGTCGAGCTCCTCTTTCGAGCCGCTCTCCAGCGAGCCCCGCAGGTCGTTGACCGCGGCCCGGGCCTGCTCCTTGCTCGCCTCGTCGACTTTGTCGCCCGCCTCGTCCAGCGCTTTCTCGGCCTGGTAGGAGGCGTTCTCGGCGAGGTTCCTCGTCTCGGCCAGCTCGCGCTGCGCCCGGTCCTCCTCGGCGTGGGACTCGGCGTCGGAGACCATCTGGTTGATTTCCTCGTCGGAGAGCCCGGAGCCGGATTTGATCTCGATCTTCTGCTCTTTGCCGGTGCCTTTGTCGGTCGCGGTGACGTTGATGATCCCGTTGGCGTCGATGTCGAAGGCGACCTCGATCTGGGGCATGCCGCGCGGCGCCGGCGGGATGCCGGTGAGCTGGAATTTGCCCAGGCTCTTGTTGCCGCTGGCCATCTCGCGCTCGCCCTGGAGGACGTGGATCTCGACCGAGGGCTGGTTGTCCTCGGCGGTCGAGAAGACCTCCGACTTCTTCGTCGGGATCGTCGTGTTGCGCTCGATCAGCTTCGTCATCACGCCGCCTTTGGTCTCGATCCCCAGGGTCAGCGGGGTCACGTCCAGCAGCAGCACGTCCTTGACGTCACCGGCCAGCACGCCCGCCTGGATCCCGGCGCCGACGGCGACGACCTCGTCCGGGTTGACGCCCTGGTGCGGGTCCTTGCCGGTCAGCTCCTTGACCTTGTCGCGGACCGCTGGCATCCGGGTCATGCCGCCGACGAGGACGACGTGGTCGACCTCGGTGTCGGCGTCTTTGAGCGCCTGCTTCACCGGCCCGACCACGCGGTCGAGCAGGTCGCCGGTCAGCTCGTTCAGCTTCGAGCGGCTGAGCTTCAGGTCGAGGTGCTTCGGCTGCCCCTCGACGGCGGTGATGAAGGGCAGGTTGATCTGCGTCTCCTGGGTCGAGGAGAGCTCGATCTTCGCCTTCTCCGCCGCCTCGTAGAGGCGCTGCAGCGAGTTCTTGTCCTGCGAGAGGTCGACGCCCTGGTCGCGCTTGAACTCGGCGACCAACCACTCGACGATCGCTTTGTCCCAGTTGTCGCCGCCGAGGTGGTTGTCGCCGGCGGTCGCTTTCACCTCGAAGACGCCGTCGCCGATTTCCAGCACCGAGACGTCGAAGGTGCCGCCGCCGAGGTCGAAGACGAGGATCGCGTGGTCGGTCTTCTCTTTGTCGAGCCCGTAGGCGAGCGAAGCCGCGGTCGGCTCGTTGATGATCCGCTTGACCTCGAGGCCGGCGATCTTGCCGGCGTCCTTGGTCGCCTGGCGCTGGTCGTCGTTGAAGTAGGCGGGGACGGTGATCACGGCGCTGTCGACCGTTTCGCCGAGCTTGGCTTCGGCGTCGGCTTTCAGCTTCTGCAGGATCATCGCGCTGATCTCCGGCGGGCTGTACTGCTTGCCGCGCGCGTCGACCCGGACGTCGCCGTTGGGCCCGGCCTCGACCTTGTAGGGGACGATCGTCTCCTCCTCTTTGACTTCGGCCTCCTTGCGGCCCATGAAGCGCTTGATCGAGAAGATCGTGTTCTCGGGGTTCATCACCGCCTGCCGTTTGGCGACGGTGCCGACCAGGCGCTCACCGCCCTCGGTGAAGGCGACGACAGACGGGGTGGTCCGCCCGCCCTCGGCGTTCTCGAGCACGGTGGGCTCTCCGCCCTCCATCACCGCGACACACGAGTTGGTCGTGCCGAGGTCGATGCCAATCGTCTTTGCCACTTTTTCGCTTCCTCCAGGGGTTTCGTTGATCAAGCTCTAGAAATCTAAGTGCCAGTATGGCAGATCCTCAAAGGATTACAAGCAAAGAGAAGGGGCGCCCGAAGGCGCCCCTCTCGAATCGGCTGATTTGCCCCGGCGTCAGCGCAGGATGCTGAGGGCGCTGAAGATGCCGGCGTGGTCGGAGTCCCAGTAGCCGTGCTGCATCTTGCGGCCGGTGACCAGGGAGCGCAGCAGCTTCACCGCTTTCGGCGCGTTGGTCATCACGTGGTCGACCTTGTGGTCGAACTCGGCCGCCGACCCGGTCCGCAGGTCGTAGGAGCTGTTGATGCAGCAGCCCAGCGGCTTGTAGGTCGAGCGCTCGCGGAAGCCGGCCCCGGTGAGGACGCGGTAGGCCTGGCCGTCGCCGGGCTTGACTTCCGTTTTGACGTCCGAGTTGAGGTCGCCGACGAGGATCACCGGCAGCGTTCCCGTCGCCGGCCCGCCCGGAGCGACCAGCTCGCCTGCCTGCTGGGCGCGGATGCTCGGGTATTCGGCCTCGTTGTCGAAGGCCTCGAGGTGGGTGTTGACGAAGTGGAACTTGCGGCTGCCGCGCACGGTTGCGTCGACGCTGGTCCAGCCGCGGGTGACCGACACTTCTTTGGCGCCGGCGACTTTCACGACCAGCAGGTGTTCGAAGTGCGCGCTCTTCGGGCTGGACGTCTTCACCCCCGAGTGGAGCCGCTTGAGGATCACGTCGCGCATCGTCAGGCGGCCGTTGATCTCGGCATTGGCGAGGACACCCTGGCCGCCGCCGGGACCGTCGCCGGGCTGGCCGTTGGCGTCGGCCGGCGCCTCGAAGTCGAACTCGTCCTGGACGACGACCGGCTTGTAGAGAGCCTTCTTCTTGTTCAGTTGCGCCAGCAGCAGCTTGAGGAAGTCGTACTTGACCGTGGTCGCTTCCGCCTTGCCGGAGAAGACGGGCCCGAGCGAGGGCGGAGCGGTCCGCCACAGTGCTACCTCCTGCAGCCCGACCAGGTCCGGTTCGGTTTCGAGGATCTCCTTGGCCAGGCCCTTGGCCCGGACCGGGAAGTTGGTCGCTTCGACCTGGCGGATGATGCCGCCGTTGGCCTCGATGAATTCGGCGGTCGATTTCGAGTTGATCGCCGGCGAGAGGTCGGCGCCGAGGTAGAGGTTGCGGGACATCACCCGCACTTCGCTGCCTTTGTACTTGGCCTGGGCGGTGCCGGCCAGGCCGACCGTCGCGACGACGAGCGCCAGCAGCGCCAGCACGGCCTTACCTGCGCGGTTGCGGTGGATCACGTTGTGGCTCCTTCTCCTGGTGTTCCCATCAGATAGGAAACCCGGAAGGAGGCGGATCGAATCGGTGGGCGCCGCGGCGGCGCGGCCGGCTCAGCCCTCGCCGGCGGTGACGGCGACGAATTCCGCCACTTCTTTGCTCTGCTGCTTGTTGAGGATGCCGCCCGGCATCCGGCCCGGAGTCGTCGAGCTGTTGACGCCTTTTTCGACCGCGTTGAGGACGCGGCCCTCGGTCGATTCGACGCCCTGTTCGTATTTTTCCTGTTCTTCCTTGTTGCCGCCCTTGCCTTCCGGCGGCCCATTCGGAGCCAGGAGTTCGTCGAGGTTGGGCCCGTAGTTGCCGTCGGTCCCGGCCGCATAGAGCGTGTGGCAGGTGCCGCAGTTGGTCTGGAACAGCGACTGGCCGCTCTTCAGGCTGGCGGCGACCTTCTGGTCGCCGGCGCTGGCGTCGCCCTTGGAACGGAAGACAAGCCAGGGAATGGCGACGGCGAGGACGAGAACGAGGATCCCGAACCAGATGAAAGCGCGCTTGCTCATTGGGCGGCGCGCATACTACCTTTGGCCGCTGCCGTGAGGTTGCCACGGTTCTCCCGGTACCAGGGGCACATCCGTCGCAGCCCGCACTCTCCGCACCGCGGTTTCGGCCGGCAGACGGCGCGGCCGTGCCGGATCAGGTTGACGTGAAGCTCGTGGGCGTCCTCCGGCGGCACGACCGCCAGCATCTCGTCGTGGGCGCGCTCGAACGACGCTTTCGCCGGGAACAGCCCGAGCCGGCCACCGACCCGGTGGACGTGGACGTCGACCGGGATCTCCGGGATCCCCCAGGTGAAGATCAGCACGCAGGCCGCGGTTTTGCGGCCGACGCCGGGCAGGGAGAGGAGGAAGTCCAGCGACTCCTCGCGCGGCGCCGTCTCGGTCCAGTCGAGGTCGGGCGGGTCGCCGAGCTGCTCGAGGATCGCCTGGATCCGCGGCGCCTTCTGCCTCGCCAGGCCACCGGGGCGGATCGCCTTCTCGAGCTCGGCCACCGGAGCGTCGCGGACTTCCTCCCAGGCCGGGAAGCGCTCCCGCAGCGCCGCGTAGGCGCGGTCGCGGTTGCGGTCGTTGGTGTGCTGGGAGAGGACGGTCTTGACCAGCTCCCCGACCGGGTCGCCGTGCGGCTCGGCCTCCGGCACCCCGTACATCTCCCGCAGCCGATCGCGGATCGCCCGCACGCGGCGCTTCTGCGGCCTCTTCCAGCTCATTGCGGAGACCCTATTGAGGCGCCGCCGCGACCCCGCCGCCGCCGTTAACGGCGGAGCTACAATCATGGGTCGTGTCTCGCGCACTCGCAGCGATCGGGTCGAAGCTGCCCAAAGGCTGGGGCGATGCCGGGCGCCAGATCGGGATCCTCGTCGGTGTCGACGTGATCTACGAGCTGGGCCGGGGGATCGCCGACTCGACGCGCGCCGAGGCGATCGCCCACGGCGGCCAGGTGATCGACCTCGAGCAGACCACCCACACCTTCTTCGAGCCCAGCCTGCAGGCGTTCTTCCTGCCTGCCCACTGGCTGATCGACCTCGCCAACCAGTTCTACCTCAACGCCCAGTTCTCGATCGCGCTCGGCTTCCTCGTCTGGCTCTACCTCTTCCGCAACGAGTCCTATTACTTCGTGCGCAACATGTTCGTGGTCTCGATGTGCCTGGCGCTGATCGGCTACATCGGCTTCCCGACGGCGCCGCCGCGGATGTTCCCCGAGCACGGCTTCGTCGACACGATCACCGACTTCTCCAACGTCAACCACGACTCCGCCCTGGCAAAGATCTTCATCAACCCCTACGCCGCGGTGCCGAGCATGCACTGCGCCTTCGCGATGATGATCGGCGCCACCGGGGTGATGGTCTGCCGCCACTGGTGGTCGAAAGCCTGGTGGGGCTTCTGGCCGATCCTGATCACCTGGGTGGTGATCGTCACCGCCAACCACTACTGGATCGACGCCGCCCTGGGCTGGATGGTCGCCCTCTGCGCCGCTCTGATCGCCCACGGCGCGCTTGCCCGCGCCCGGCCCGAGGCCTGGGCCTGGCGCACCGCGACCCCGCAGGAGGTTGAGGCGTAGGAATCGGCGCCCGCGCTGGTCGCGCGGCACGTTCTTATAGCCTCCACACGGATGGGATCTTCGGCGCCGCCTCGGCGCAGCAGTCGCGCCAACGCGCGCAACGGGCAGGAGCTGCGGGCCTACGCCCGCGACCGGCTGATCGAGTCGCGCCTGACCCCGAACGCGATCTCGATGGTCGGCCTGCTCGGCAACCTGATCGCCGCCGCCCTGGTCACCCAGCGGCTCTTCTTCCTCGCCGGCGTCGCCTTCATCCTCGGCTCGGTCTGCGACACCCTCGACGGCCGCTACTCGCGGATGTCGGGCAAGGGCACCCTCTTCGGCGCCTTCCTCGACTCGACCCTGGACCGGATCGAGGAGGGGATCGTGCTCGCCGCCGTCGCCGGCTACTTCGCCGCCCAGGGCGAAGATTTCGCCGCGGCGATGTGCGTGGTGGCGGTACTCGGCTCGCTGATGGTCTCCTACACTCGCGCCCGGGCGGAGGCGCTCGGGGTCGAATGCAAGGTCGGTCTTGCCACCCGGCCGGTCCGGGTGGTGCTACTTTCGATCGGCCTGATCTTCGCCAAGGGCGCCGGAATCGGCGATTTCGAACTGCTGGCGCCCTCCATCTACTTGGTAGCCGCCTTGACGATAATCACCGTTTTCCAGCGGGTATGGCACGTGCGGAACGAGCTTTCCGGCGCCAATTCAGCCGGCGTTGAGGGTGACGGCGGCGGTCTCGATGAACGGGACCTGTAACCAGCGAAGCCGCTGGGTGTGTCCATCCACCTAGCGCAATCCCAGGAGGACTTCCAATTCCATGAGTGAGAGCAACGGAGCAAACGGCCACAGCACGAACGGCGTCGGTCGCGCGGAGGACAAAGTCCGCGTCGCGATCGTCGGCGTCGGCAACTGCGCCAACAGCTTCATCCAGGGCGTCCAGTACTACCAGGATGCCGACCCGGCGGAGGAAGTGCCGGGCCTGATGCACGTCGACCTCGGCGGCTACCACGTCCGCGACGTCGAATTCGTCGCCGCCTTCGACATCGATATCGAGAAGGTCGGCAAAGACCTCTCCGAGGCGATCTGGTCGGGCCAGAACGACACGATCAAGTTCGCCGACGTCCCCAACCTCGGGGTCAAGGTCGAGCGGGGCATGACCCACGACGGCCTCGGCAAGTACCTGAAAGAGAAGATCACCAAAGCTCCAGGCGAAACCGCGGACGTCGTCGGCATCCTCAAAGAGAGCAAGGCCGACGTCCTCGTCTGTTACCTGCCGGTCGGCTCCGAGGAGGCGACCAAGTGGTACGTCGAGCAGGCGCTCGCCGCCGGCGTTGGCTTCGTCAACTGCCTGCCGGTCTTCATTGCCCGCGAGGACTACTGGGACAAGCGCTTCCAGGAGGCCGGGCTGCCGATCATCGGCGACGACATCAAGAGCCAGGTCGGGGCGACGATCGTCCACCGCCAGCTCGCGCGCCTCTTCCACGACCGCGGCGTGCGGCTGGAGCGGACCAGCCAGCTCAACGTCGGCGGCAACATGGACTTCTACAACATGCTCGAGCGCGAGCGGCTCGACTCGAAGAAGATCTCCAAGACCAACGCGGTCACCTCGATCATGGGCCACGAGCTGCCCGCCGAGGACGTCCACGTCGGTCCCTCCGACTACGTCGCTTGGCTGACCGACCGCAAGTGGGCCCACATCCGGCTCGAGGGCAAAGCCTTCGGCGACGTGCCGCTGACCGCCGAGCTGAAGCTCGAGGTCTGGGACTCGCCGAACTCCGCCGGCGTCGTCATCGACGCGGTGCGGATCATCAAGCTGGCGCTCAACAACGGCATCGCCGGCCAGCTCGACGGGCCCTCCAGCTACCTGATGAAGTCCCCGCACTCCCAGCGCCCCGACGACGAGGCGCGGGAGCAGACCGAGGAGTTCATCGCCGCCAACCAGCGCGGCCAGAAGCTGCCGGGGCAGTCGGCGGCCGAGGCTCCGACCACGGCTTCGAACTAAGCAAGTAGTCCGCGAGTCCGCGAAAAACCGCGATATAGGCGGCTTTTCGCGGACTCGCGATTTCTCGGCTCTTATCCTCTGCACCTGTGACCGACGCGCCGCTCTCGATCGCCCAGGTCTTCCCGGTGCGGAGGACCGGGGACAATCCGGCGGCGCTGTTCGCCGAAGCGGTCTCCGAGGAGCTCGAGCGGCGCGGCCACGAGGTGCTGCGGATCCGCACCGGCGACCCGGTCAAGCGGTTGCTGAAACGGCGGCCGCTGGACATCGTCCACGTCCACGATCCCTTTGCGCCGAGCGCGCCCTCGGCGGCGCTGCGCCACTCCTACTCGCTCAACGTCGCCACCTTCCACGCGCCGCAGGAGCGGGTGCTGACCACCCAGGTGGCGCGGCCGCTGATCGAGATCTTCTTCGGCCGGATCGACGCCCGCACGGCGACCAGCGCCGAGGCCGCGCACCTGCTCGAACGCTTCTTCCCGGCCAACTACGAGTTGCTGCTCGGCGCGGAGGGGAGGTGGAGGCAGGTCGCCAACGAGCTCGAAGCGATCTACCGGCGGCTGCTGGCGCGGCGCCATCCTGAGGACGGCGACCCGGAGCTGCGCGAGCGGATCTCCAAGCGGCCGCTGATCGAGGTCGACCTGCACATGCACACCGACCATTCCGGCGACTGCGCCACCCCGGTCGACGTGCTGCTGCAGACCGCCCGCGACCGCGGGCTCGGGGCGATCGCGATCACCGACCACAACGAGGTCTCGGGGGCGCTGGAGGCGCGCAGGATCGCCGAGCAGATGGACGACATCAAGGTGATCGTCGCCGAGGAGATCAAGACCAAGGAGCAGGGCGAGGTGATCGGCCTCTTCCTCGAGGAGAAGATCCCGAAGGGGCTGACGATGGAGGAGACGATCGCCGAGATCCGCCGCCAGGGCGGCCTCGTCTACGTCCCCCATCCGTTCGACCGCTTCCACTCGGTACCCGACTACGAGAACCTGCTGGAGATGGTCGAGGAGATCGACCTGCTCGAGGTCTTCAACCCGCGGGTGGCGGTGACCTCCTTCAACGAGGAGGCGGTGCGGTTCGCCGGCAAGTACCGGATTGTCCCGGCGGCCGGCTCCGACAGCCACGTCGCCCAGGGGCTCGGCAGCGTGCGCCAGCGGATCCACGACTTCGACGGGCCGGCCGAGTTCCTCGAGGCGATGCGGGACGCCGACATCACCCGCAAGCACAAGAACCTCGTCTACGTGCAGACGCTGAAGTTTTTGCAGACGACGGGGCGACCGAAGGCGCCGAAACGCCGCGTGCCCGACGCCAAACCGGTGCGTGGCGGTCGGCCGCGCCGCACCGGACAGAGCCGCCGCCCGAGCAAGTCCTGATGCAGGCGGGTCGCCGCAAAGGAGCCGCGCCCGCCTCGTCAAAGAGTGCCCCGATGCGCAGCATCGACGACGAGATACGCGAGAAGTACCTGGAGCGGGCGATCCGCGAGCTCAACCAGATGAGCCGCGAGATCCAGGACTGCCGCCACTGCCCGCGGGGCAAGCTGATGCCGGTGCTCGGCTCCGGCCATCCGCAGGCCGACATCTTCATGCTGAAGCAGGCGCCGATGGCCTCGGAGATCGAGGAGGGGGTCGCCTTCTACGGCCGCGCCGGCAACGCCCTGATGAAAAGCTTCAAACGCCTGGGGATCGACCCCCTGGTCGTCTACGGCACCCTCTGCGTCAAGTGCCCGATCCCGGAGCCCGACCTCGCCGCCGGCGAGTGCGTCGCCCGCCTCGTCGAGGAGATGGCGATCGTGCAGCCGAAGATCGTCATCGTCATGGGCGAGCCGGCGCTGCGCATCCTCAACGGCCTCAGCGTCCCTCTGTCGCGGCCGATCGAGCAGCGCGAGGGGGAGATCCAGGCCTTCACCCCCACGATCGACGCCCTCTACACCCCCGACATCGACCTCTCGCTCGACGAAGAGGGAGCCAAGCAGCGCTTCTGGCGCGCCTTCAAGGCGCTCGGCGTCTGGTACGACGACCTGCCGCCGTACTAAGGGCTACTTCGAGGCGAACAGCGCCGCGTAAGCCGGGGTCACGGTAAACCCGGCATGCAACGTCGGGCGGAGTTCGTGCTCCTGCAGGGGCCAGGAGAAGATCGCTTCCTGCGAGAGGCGGTAGCGGCCGGGAGAGGCTGGGGACGGGATTGGGAAGACGGTGCAGTGGTTGCTGGTGGTCCCGGGGGCAACGAAGTAAAGGGGCATAGGGAAGACGTCCGGCGCCTCGGGCGCCGGACCCCACGTTCCGCGGTTGAGCCTTTCGATTCTGAATTCGGCGCCGAAGAGGATGAAGGAAGCGCCGGGGTTCTCGATTCGCGCGAACAGGGTCGAGCCTGGAGCGTAGGTGTCGGAGCCGAGGGCCAAGCGGCCGTGCATGGTGGGCCTGATCACCCGGTAGTAGTTGCCGAACTGGCCCAGCTCGCGACCCTTGCGGGAGCGGATTACGAGTGTGGTCCGGTAGAGCGCGGGCCTGCCGTGGAGGAGAAACTCCGGTTCGGTGATCAGCGCCTGGCCGAGGTCGCTCGTGCGGATCCGGCGTTCCCCCATCCACCGCATCACCCTGCCCTGCCAGTCGACTCGTGCGAGCCTCAGCGTCAGCTCCCACCTCGGGTTGCGGTCCCAGTCGATCTGGAAGCCGGCGCTGCCACCGGAGACGGCCAGGGTCGGGCCGGAGGCGGCGATGGTGGCGCCGTGGAAACGGATGAACCTGCCGGTGCGGCGGAAGGGCGGTTCGCGCAGCTTCGGGAGGCCGGCGAGCGGTGCCAGGTAGTCGTGGAGGACGTGCCTATGGCAGAAGCGAGGCTCGGGCGTTTCAGGTTCGGCTGCCGTGGCGCTGGGAGCAGCGCCGATTAGGACCGCGAGCAACGCGATAAGCGCAAAGCGCACAGGCGCGCTTGGTGAATTCTCCTCCCCCTGGGGTGGAAAATTCACCACTCGTCGCATCGGCCAGACCTCAGGTCGCCGGGGCGGCGGCCTCGGCGACGGCGGCCATCGTCTCCAGCTTGGCGCTGGCGAGGCCGCGGACGACGATAGTGTCGAGGGCGGCGTAGGCGGCGAGGGAGTCCTGGGCCGCGGCGGCGTTGGGGGCGGCGACGCCGACGGTGCCCTCGGGCTCGGCGAGGCGGTCGAAGTGGTCGCGGTAGCCCTTGTGGAGGTCGCGGTAGAAGGACTCCTCCTTGGCCAGCCGCTCGGCGGCGTCGGGGCCGACGGCGGTGCGGACGTAGCCGAAGATGGGCGGCGCCTCGCGTCCGGCCTCGGCGGCTCCCTCCTCGACCCGCTCGCGGGCGCCGGCGGCGAACTCGGGGGTCATCCAGTTGAAGAAGACGCCGTCGTAGGAGCCGCCGCCGAGCGCGCACATCTTCGGCCCCATCGCCGCCAGCACGAGTTTGACCCCGGGCAGCGCCTCGCGCAGTTCCGGCAGCGCCTCGCGCATCCGCGTCAGCGGCTTCTTCGAGAAGCCGGCGCCGACGCCGAGCCAGAGCTTGGCCGGCTCGACCCCGGTCTCGGCCAAGTCGGCGGCGATCTGCTCGGGGGGCGTGCGGTCGAGGGCGATCACCCCGACCCCGAGCTCCACTTCCGGCGCGCCGGCGGCGAACTCCGCCAGCGTCGCCAAGCCTTTCGCCCCAGGGTGGTCGTTCGACCACATCGACTCGTAGCCGAGCTCGGCGCAGCGTGCCGCCAGCGGCCGCGCCACCTCGGGGCCCAGCCCCGCCGCAACTCCGAACGCCCTACTCATCACTCGTCGCCTCCTCCGCCGCGTCGCTTGCCGCTTGCACCGCGTTCGCGGGGGCGGCTACCCGCTTGGCCTCGCGTTGAAAAAGCGCGACGCACTCGATGTGCGGGGTCTGGGGAAACATGTCGACCGGCCTCACCCGGGTCAGCCTATAGCCGGCCTCGACGAGCTGGGCGGCGTTGGGCGCGAGCGTGGTGGGGTTGCAGGAGACGTAGACGATCCGGTCGGCCTCGCACTCGATCACCCGGCGGACGATTTTCTGCGAGAGCCCGGCCCGCGGCGGGTCGACGACGACGACGTCGGGCTTGCCCGCCTTCTCGACCAGCGGCCGCACGCCGGTGCGGGCGTTGGCCGCCATGAAGTGCGCGTTCTCGATCCCGTTCGCCTTGGCGTTGCGCTCGGCGTCTTCGATCGCCTCGGGGACGATCTCCAGCCCCCAGATCTCGCCGGCCGCCGCCGCCATCGTCAGCCCGATCGTGCCGATCCCGCAGAAGAGATCGAAGACCCGCTCGCGCCCCGCGAGCCCGGCGAACTCGGCGGCGACGCCGTAGAGGCGCTCAGCCATCTCGGTGTTGGTCTGGAAGAAGGCGCCGTGGGACATCTCCAGCTTCAGGCCGCAGAGCTCCTCGCGCAGGCGCTCCTCCCCGAGCACCCCGGTCGGTCCGTCGGTGCCGCCGGAGTCGCCCTCGACGATCGTGTGCAGGTCGACGGGCGGGCGCGGGAAGCGCGCCTTGGTCGTCACCAGGCGGGTCTGGATCTGGCCGGTCCGCCGTCCCTCGCGCACCGCGAGGTTGCGCAGCACGCCGCGCCGCGCCCGCGCGTCGTAGGCCGCGACCGCTTCGGCCCGCGCCCAGTCGCGGACCGCGTTGCGCGCTTCGTTCCCCGCCGCCGAGGCGAGGTGGCAGTCGTCGACGTCGACGATCAGGTCCCAGCGGCCGCGGGCGTGGAAGCCGAGCGTCGGCTCGTCCTCGCGTTCGCCGAAGGAGTACTCGAGCTTGTTGCGGTAGCGCCACTGCTCGACGGCGGGGACGATCTCCTCCAGCTCGAAGCCCTCGAGGCTGCCGATCCGCCGCAGCGCCTCGGCCACCTGTTCCTGCTTGTGGGCGAGCTGGCGCTCGTAGGGGAGACCCTGCCAGGGAGCGCCGGGGCAGGGCTCGCCCTCGTGGACGCAGGTGTCCGGCAGCCGCTCGGTGCCCGGCCGCAGCACCTCGAGCGTCCGCGCCTCGGCAAAGCGCTTCTTGCCTTTCGTTACCTCGGCCCGGACGCGGTCGCCGGGGAGACCCCCGGCGACGAAGACGACGAAGCCGCCGGCCCGCGCGACCCCCCGCCCACCGAAGGCGAGGGAATCGATCTCAAGCTCGAGCGTCTCGCCGCGGCGAGGGGCTCGAGTCGTGACGTCGGTACCGGCGGCCTCTTCCACCTACGGCAGCGCTTTGCGCGCCTCTTTGGCCAGGCGCTCGAGTTCTTTGAGCAGCGCGTCGCGCTGTTTTTTGCCCTTTTTAACCAGCTCTTTGAGCAGTTTCTCGGCGTCGGTGCGCGTCATGCGGCCGCGCTTCACCGCGTCGTCGACGACGTCCTGGATCCGGTCGCGGCTGAGGGCGACGCTTTCCTCGAGGCTTTCGCGGAACTGCGCGACGCTCTTGTCGAGCCCGGTCGTGGCTTTGCTGGAAGCTTTTTTGGCAGCTTTTTTCACGCCGCCTTTTTTCGCCGCGCCTTTTTTCGCGGTCGATTTTTTGGCCGCTTTTTTCGCAGCCGGTTTCGCGACGGATTTTTTCGCCGCTGCTTTTTTAGCTTTCGGTTTTGCTTTCGATTTCGTCGCTTTGGACGCTTTCGGTTTCGTACTGCGTTTGGCTTTTTTGTCAGCCATCTGGATTCCCTCCATTCCGTTGACCCGTGGGGTGGGACTCGACTATCTCAGTTCCGCAGGAGGTCTGGCTCGGCGACTGCGAATCGGGCTTGCACCGGCGTGTGGTCGGAGAGCCGCAGCGCCCGTCCTTCGAGCGGCAGCTCGCGCTTCTCCGGCGGCCACTGCGCGGCCGCGTCGACTACCTCGAGGCCGCGGTGCAGGACGTGGTCGATTGCCTGCGGCGCGGTCGTCGGGCCGGCCAATCCAAACTCCGCGGCGAGCCGCTCGAACAGCCGCGGCTGCTTCGCCGGGCGCAGGTTGAAGTCGCCGCCGAAGACGAGCGGCGCCGTCCCCGCCCACTCGCTGGCGGCGCTCGCCGCTCGCAGCAGGTCCTCTTCGGCCAGCCGCGGCCAGTCGTTGGTCGCGTGCAGGTTGGCGACGCAGAGGCCCGAGGCGGTGCGGGTGAAGGCCATCGAGCGCCGCTCCGGCTCCCCCTCGTGGATCGCCAGCTCGCGCCGCTCGGCGATCCCGCCGAGGCGGCCCGGCACCCGCACCAGGGTGAGGTTGGAGCCGCCCTCGCCGGAGGCGATCAGGTCCGGGTTCTGTCGCGCCAGCAGCGTCCGCAGCGGCGCCAGCGCGTTGCGCGAGGTCAGCGCCCGGTGCCACTCGGCGCCGCAAGCGCGGGCCAGCGGCTCGGCAAAGCGCGGCGGGCACTCCTGCAGCAGCGCCACGTCCCAGGCCGCCCCCGCCAGCAGCGTCGCGAACTCCTGGGTGAGATCGCGGTTGACCTGGACGTGGGTCTCGTTGCGCTCCTCCAGCCGCAACAGCCGCGAGCGCCACGTCCGCAGCTCCGGGTCGGGCGGGAAGTCGCGACCGTGGAAGAGGTTCCAGAGGAGGACCGTGAACTCCATGGGCGCGTAGTATCCGGCAGCTTGAAGCGCGACTTCCTCACCGGCGAAGAGCTCGGCGCCTTCGAGCTCGGCAAGCTGCTCGACCGGGCGGCGGAGCTGAAAGCCGGCCGCGAGCAGCGCCTCGGCGCCGACGCGCTCGCTGGCCGCAGCATCGCCCTCGTCTTCGAGAAGCCCTCGACGCGGACGCGGATCAGCTTCGAGGTCGGGGTCGCCGAGCTCGGCGCCCACCCGGTCGTTCTGCGCGGCGACGAAATGCAGCTCTCCCGGGGCGAGTCGGCCGGCGACACCGGCCGCGTCCTCTCCCGCTTTGTTGACGCGGTCGTGATCCGCTCCGCCTCGCACGAGACCGTCGCCGACCTCGCCGCCGCCGCCGAGGTGCCGGTGGTCAACGGCCTGACCCCGCTGCACCATCCCTGCCAGGCGATCGCCGACCTGCTGACGTTGCGCGAGCGTTTCGGCGAGCTCGACGGGTTGCGCATCGCCTACGTCGGCGACGGCAACAACGTCGCTCGCTCGCTGGCGATCCTCGGCGGGCTGGCCGGGGTCGAGGTGGCCGTCGCCGCCCCCGCGGGCTACCAGCTCCCCGACCCCCACGGGGCGCAGCTGACCGACGACCCGCGCGCCGCCGCCTCCGGGGCCGACGCCCTCTACACCGACGTCTGGGTCAGCATGGGCGACGAGGCCGAGGCGCAGCGCCGCCGCGCCGACCTCGCTCCCTACCAGCTCGACGGCGACCTCCTCGCCGCCGCCAAGGACAGCGCGATCGTCCTCCACTGCCTCCCCGCCCATCCCGGCGAGGAGATCAGCGCCGAGGTCCTCTACGGCGATCAGTCGGCCGTCTGGGACCAGGCCGAGAACCGCCTCCACGCGCAGAAGGCGCTGCTGGAGATGCTGCTCACCGAGTAGCGCCGCGTCCCATGTATCCCGAGATCCACATTGGGCCGCTCACCCTGCAGAGCTTCGGGATCATGTTCGCGCTCGCCTTCCTTGCCGCCGGGGCGCTGATCTGGAGGCGGCTGGGGGAGATCGACAGGCCGCCCGACTGGGCGTACGAGATGGGCTTCGCGGCGCTGATCGGCGGCATCGTCGGCTCCCGCGTCTACTTCCTCGTCCAGAACTACAGCGAGGTCAAGCACGACCTCCTCGGCAACCTCTTCTCCGGCGCCGGCCTGGTCTGGTACGGCGGCGCGATCGGCGGCGCCCTCGCGGTTCTCCTCTGGGCCTGGTACCGCGGCTTCCTCGGGCTGGCGCTGCTCGACCTGGCGGCGCCGGCGCTGGCGCTCGGCTACGCGATCGGCCGGATCGGCTGCCAGCTCTCCGGCGACGGCGACTATGGCAAGCCCTGGAATGGCCCCTGGGCGATGTCCTACCCGGAGGGGACGGTGCCGACCGACCGCACCGTCCACCCGACGCCGATCTACGAGACGCTGGCGATGGGGATGGGGGCCTGGATCCTCTGGCAGCTCCGCGACCGCGTCCGCGCCGGGGTCCTCTTCGCGCTCTATCTCCTCTATGCGGGGACCGAGCGCTTCCTCGTCGAGTTCCTCCGCCGCAACACCGAGGACTCGCTCGGGTTGACGACGGCACAGCTCGAGAGCTTGGCGATGATGGCTGCTGGAGCGGTCTGGATCGCTATCGTGATCCGTCGGCACGGAGGCATCGGGCGCCCAGCGGCGAACGATGCGGTCACGGTCGCCGGTTGATCCCACAGCCAGGCGGCCCGGTGCTATCTTGCGCAAAATCTTTAGAGCAGTAGACCAGGAGGGAATCGGTTCGATATGGCGGCGATAGACGTACAGAGTCAAGAGGAGCCCCGGGCTCGCACCGTGGGGGCGATCCTCGATGACGCCGCCGAGCGGATTGGTGCCGCGGGCGTCGAGAACGCGCGGCGCGACGCCGAAGTGATCGTCGCCGAGGCGATGGGCGTGAAGCCCGACGAGCTCTCGGTCGAGAGCGCCGGCGAGGTCAGCATCGAGGTCGCCGACGCGATCGAGGCGATGGTCGAGCGGCGGGTCGACCGCCAGCCGATGGCCTACATCCTCGGTCGCGCCCCCTTCCGCAGCCTCGAGATCTACGTCGACGAGCGCGTGCTCTGGCCGCGCAAGGAGACCGAGCTGCTGGTCGAGGTCGGGACGCAGTTGCCGCAGGGCGCCCGCGTGCACGAGGTTGGCACCGGTTCTGGGGCGATCGCCCTGGCGCTGATGTCGGAGCGGCCGGACCTGCGGGTCACCGCCTCGGACCTCTCGCCGGAAGCCGTCGAAGCGGCGCGCGAGAACGCCGAGCGTCTCGGGCTCGAGCTCGAGGTCAGCGTCGGCCTGGGGCTGCCCGAGTCGGTCGAAGCCGAAGAAGTCGACCTGGTGATCGCCAACCTGCCCTACGTCACCGACGAGACGATCTTCGACCGCTCGCCTGAGATCCAGAAGGAGCCGCGGATCGCGGTCACCGGCGCCTGCGGCGAGGACGGCCTCGGCGTCATCCGCGGGTTGATCGCGGAAACGCCCTCCGGTTGGAAGCTGGCGATGGAGCACGACACCCACCACGGCCCGGCGATGCGCGATCTCCTGCGCGACGCGACTACCCTTCAGGACTATGAGGGGAACGACCGGGTCACCGTCGGCACCGCGCCGTAGGTCCGACCACAGCGATGAGCGATAGCCCGGCCGCCGGGGAGGCGACCAAGAGCGGCGACCGCTCGGTCGCGGTCTCAACCGAGGAGCAGCGCCGGGCCAAGGTCGAGCGCCTGCGCGCGGCCGGGGTCGATCCCTACCCGCATTCCTTCGAAGGGCGGACGCACGCCGCCGACATCCTCGCCAAGCACGACCCGGCCGAGCTGGGGGAGGGCGACCACGAGGAGCTCGTCTACCGGGTGATGGGCCGGGTGACCGGCAAGCGCGGGCACGGCAAGACCGCCTTCTTCGACGTCCGCGACGTCAGCGGCACGATCCAGGCCTACGCCCGGCGCGACGTGCTGGGCGAGGAGGCGTTCGCGCGCGTCGAGGAACTCGACATCGGCGACATGGTCGGGATCGAGGGGCCGGTGCACGTGACCAAACGCGGCCAGGTGGCGATCGGCGTGCGCGAGTGCACGCTGCTGGCCAAGTCCCTGCTCGACCCGCCGGACCTCTTCCACGGGATCTCCGACCCGGAGACGCGCTACCGCCAGCGCGAACTCGACCTGATGGCGAACGCCGACTCGCGGGAGATCTTCAAGAAGCGCGGCAAGCTGATTTGGGAGATCCGCAACTACATGAACTCGCGCGGCTGGACCGAGCTGGAAACGCCGGTGCTGCAGCGGCTGACCGGCGGCGCCGCGGCGCGGCCCTTCGTCACCCACCACCACGCGCTCGACCGCGAGCTGTTCCTGCGCACGGCGACCGAGCTCTACCTGAAGCGGGCGATCGTCGGCGGCTTCGAGGACGTCTACGAGTTCGGCAAGTTCTTCCGCAACGAGGGGATGTCGCCCCAGCACAACCCCGAGTTCACGATGCTGGAGATGTTCGTCGGCGGGGCCGACTACGAAGGCGTGATGCGGTTCGTCGAGTACCTCGTCGCCAGCGTGGTGGAGAAGGTGATGGGGACGACCAAGGTGGAGCGCGACGGCCAGGTGATCGACTTCGCGGCGCCGTGGCCGCGGGTGCGGCTGCGCGACGAGCTGCTGAAGGAGACCGGGCTCGACATCTACGAGGCGAGCCGCGACGAACTGGCCGAGGTGGCGGGGGACGACGTCGACGAGAACGACGACTGGGCCGGCGTCGTGGACACCCTGCAGGGGAAGCTGGTCGAGCCGAAGCTGATCCAGCCGACCTACATCATCGACCTGCCGATTGACATCTGGCCGCTGGTCAAGGTGCACGAGGAGAGCCCGCGGATCTGCGAGGCCTTCGACGGGATCGTCGCCGGGATGGAGATCGTCGGCGGGGGGACGGACCTGAACGACCCGGTCGAGCAGCGGGTGCGTTTCATCAAGCAGCGCGAACGCCAGGAAACCGGGGCGGAGGCCGACCCGCACCCGCACGACGAAGAGTTCGTGCACGCGCTCGAGTACGGGATGCCGCCGGCGAGCGGCTGCGGCCTCGGGATCGACCGCCTGCTGATGATCATGACCGGGGCGAAGACGCTGCGGGACGTGATCATCTACCCGGCGATGCGCGAGCTCTCCTCCGGCTGAGAGGCGGCCGGAGAGCCATGCACCGCGACCTGAAGATCCGCGGCTACGTGGTCGGGCAGTTCCCGAACCTGCCGCTGTGGGTGGCGGTGGGGGCGCTGGTGGTGTCCTGGGTGGCGAGCGCGGGGAGCACGCTCGACGACGTGGTCCGGTCGGTTTTCTTCGTCGCTCTCGGCGTCTGGGCCTATCTCGAGGCGAGTGAGGGTGTCAACGGCTTCCGCCGGGCGGTCGGGGTCGTCTTCCTGGCGTTGGTCGTGGTTGGGGTCGCGCGGGCGATCGGGTGAGGGGCGCGCTCAGACGCTGTGCAGCAGGCCGCCGTCGAGGGGGATCACCGTCCCGGTGAGGTAGGCGGCGCGGTCGGAGCAGAGGAAGGCGACGAGGTCGCCGTACTCCTCGACGGTGCCGAGCCGGCCGGCGGGGATTTCCTCGCGGGCGGCGGCTTCGACCTGCTCGAGCGAGCCGCCCGCGAGCTCGGCCATCCGGTCGGTGGCGAAGCGGCCGGTGGCGACGGTGTTGACCGTGATCCCGTCGCCGGCGACCTCGCGGGCGAGGGTCTTGAGGAAGCCGACCGTGGCCATCCGGTGCGAGTTGGAGAGGGCGAGGATCGGGTTCGGCTCGATCGTCGTGTTCGAGCCCACGTTGACGATCCGCCCCCAGCCGCGCTCCCGCATCCCGGGGACGACGACGCCGGTTAGCACCCGCACCGAGAGCACCAGCGAGCGGTAGGCCTCTTCCCATTCGGGGAGGCCGTGGTCAAGGGCGCCGCC
Source organism: Solirubrobacterales bacterium (assembly GCA_035693065.1). GTDB lineage: Bacteria > Actinomycetota > Thermoleophilia > Solirubrobacterales > 70-9 > VAYN01. The sequence continues at coordinate 93,388 of DASSHE010000031.1, read as the reverse complement.
CGGCGGCGGCCCGCCCGTGTTGGTGACGAGCACGTCGATCGGCCCCATCGCCGCGTCGACCTCGTGCGGCAGCGAGAGCAGCCGATCCGGGTGGGAGGCGTCGGCCACGAACCCCTGCGCGCCGCCGCCGATCTCCCGCACCGCCTCGTCGAGCCGGCCCCGCGAGCGGCCGACCAGCGCGACCCGCGCCCCTTCCCGCGCCAGCGCCTTGGCCACGCCCCGGCCGATGCCCCGACTGGCGCCCATCACCAGCGCCACCTTCCCCTCCAATCCAAGCTCCATGCCCCGAATCTACCCAGCCATCGAGGCGGCAACGCTCAAAACCCTTAGCGCGGCTATCGTTCCTTCCTGAGCGCCCGTAGCTCAGTGGTCAACGGGTCCTTTCGGGGGCCCAAAGAGCGTCGGTCTTTCAAGCCGAAGGTCGCGGGTTCGACTCCCGTCGGGCGCATTCCTTGGTGTTCCGGGCCGTGCCGCGCAATGCGCGGTGCAGAGCCAGATCCTCGGTCGGGCGTCGGATCGGCGTTCCGCTGGCGTCCGGGCGATTCCGCGCGGTTCCGGCGCGTCTGTGTCACATCCTGGTCTCATTTTCCGGCGCCGACTAGGGTCTCTGCGATGCCGCCGGGGAAGTCCCAAGCCCTCAAAGCTGTCCGCGCTGCGCAAAAGCAATTCGAGCACGATTCCTCTGCGGCTCAAGAGGCACGCCGCAAAGCCTTCACCCAGGCTCAGAGGGAAGGGCTCTCTCTTCGCGAGATCGGCGAGGAGGTCGGCCGCCATCACACGCGAGTCGGGCAGTCATCCGACGAGCCACCACCGGAGCCGTCGGCATCCTCCGCGCCCCTCGGCGATGGCCGAGGACATGATCACCGACGAAGTCTGCGACCTCAACCCCTTCAAGGGCGTCCGCATCCGCGCCAACGACCCGAGAGCGAAGAAGAAGTCCCGCCGGATCCGCGTCTTCACCTTCGAGGAAGTGCATCGCTTCGTCAAGGCGGCCGGGCGCTACAAGGCGATGGTCCGCGTATTCACCGACTGCGGCCTGCGCTTGGGCGAGGTCCTGCCCCTCCGCCCCGAAGACTTCGACGGCGAGACCCTCCGGGTCCGCCGCACCGCCCACGAGGGTCAGATCCTCGACGGCACCAAGACCGACCACGGCGAGCCCGACGTCGGCCGCGTCTCCCCCGTGCCGGCAACCCTCGCCTGGATGCTGGAAGCGCAGCTCCAGGTCAGCGACGACGACCTGCTCTTCACGACCCCGACCGGCCGCATGTGGCGGGAGCGCAACTTCTACCGCGACCTCTGGCGTCCAGCCCAGGAATCCTCCGGCCAAGACATCCGCCCCCATGAGTGCCGCCACAGCCACGTCACGAATCTGAGAGGTACGGCGTCGATCAATGATGCTGATCTTGCGGAGATTGCTGACCACCGGATTGAGACGATGCCGGCGAGGTACACGCACTCGCTAGGCGTCTGCCACGAGGCTGTTAGAGCCGCCATTTGTTGAGCGCGCCCCCGCGAAATTTGGCAGCCCTACCTGGGATCAGTAGCGAACCGCTTTGTTTACCGGGCAAAGGATGGAAGGGTATCGGGGCGTCAAGCGATTCGAGCCGGGAGGGGCTTGTGGATCTCAACGAGTATCAGCGTCGCGCGAACAGAACCGACCAGCGACCAGTCCGTCCAGGGCAAACTCAGCTAGAGCATGAGATGGCCCTTGTCTATCCCCTTATGGGAATGTCATCTGAGGTTGGATCGCTTCTAACCCAATACAAGAAGCATGTGCGGGACGGGGACGCACATGAACTGTTCTCCGATCGAGTCTCTGAGAAACTAGGCGATGTTCTCTGGTACGTATCGAACTTGGCAGGGAAGCTTGATCTAGACCTGAATCGGATCGCGAAGCGCAACCTTGAGCGGATCGGCGAGCGATGGCCAGCCGAGGGCGACAAGCGGCCAGCCAAGCTTCTTGACGACGACTTTCCACAGCGCGAGCGTTTACCGCGACGAGTCAGTGTTCGGTTTCAAGAAGTGGAGGCAGAAGGCGGTGGTGTGGTCGTGCGTCTCTTCCGCGGCAAGGAACAGCTCGGGAACGACCTAACTGACATGAACTATTTCCCGGATGATTACCGGTTTCACGATGTTTTCCATCTCACGTATGCGGCACTCCTCGGTTGGTCTCCTGTAAGTCGGTTCTTCTTCGAAACTCGACGCGAGAGCCGACCTTCGGTGCGCGAAGTCGAGGACGGGGGAAGGGCGATCGTTATCGAGGAGGCGATTTCAGCTTCGGTTTTCGAGTATGCGCGCAAGGAAAGCTTCTACGATGGAATCAATCAGGTGCCTTCGGAGCTCTTGGACAACATCAAGGGGATGGTGTCGCATTTGGAGGTTCGCGTCCGGACGCTCAGAGACTGGGAGGACGCCATTCTGCGCTCGTACGAGATGTGGCGACGACTTCGCGAGCACCGGGGGGGCACCGTGAAACTTGATCTGCTTGAGCGAACTATCGAGTTCCGCCCTCCGAGCGGCTAGGCAATTTGACAAAGACGCCCGAACCAGTGAGGTTGAGTAGGCCGCTGTCCGCTAGAACCTCGTTGGCGGCGATGCGCTCTCCAACCGTGTAGGCGTACTCTGAGGTGGTGAAGTAATGGTCAAACACGACGGCTCCACCTGGGCAAAGGTTTGGCAGGATCGTGCGGAGGGCTGCTTTTGCCCCGCTGTAGTTATCGGTGTCGACGAATGCGAGCAGGATCGGCTCTGAGGCCAGCCGGTTGGGCGCGGTTTCGGCGATGTCACCGACGACCAGCTCGATCCCGTGCGGCTCGGTGTAGGCCCGCACCGCGTCGAGATCACGAAAGACGCAGCGAGGATGTTCGTAGAGATCGAGGATCGATCGCCTCGGGGGAAAGCCGTCCCAGGCATCGAAAGCGATGACCGTCGACCCTTTCAACCCGAGGGCCGCTACCGTTCGTGCCAACCAGACGCTGGTGCCACCCTTGAATGCTCCTAGCTCCACCACGGCGCCCTGTAGACCATTGGCAGCCGCGGCCCGCAGACAGTCATATAGGTGAGCGCGGGTGTGGGGGTTTCCCGTGGCGTAGGAGGGGACCATCGCTGGGGCCTCGAGCTCTTCGAAGATGGGATCGGAACGCCTTTGTTGGCCGAGGCCGGCGAGGATCACCTGCGGGAGAGGATCGTTCGCGTCAAGGACGGCCGCTGCAGCCTGAAGCAGCTTCTCCTTCTCGGCGTCGCGGGCGATCACGACTAGGTGCGGTTCGGCCGGACCCAGCTGCGACCAGGGCGCTAACCGTTGATCGCCCTCGACGGTCTCGCACGGGTCGTAGAGCGCCACGTCACCGCCCATGGTTCTGAGCGCCGCCACCACCTTCAGTGCCTCTGGTCCGAGTCCGACCACCGCGACCCTGGTTCGGCCCGCAGCGAGCGCCGCCGTCGCCTCCATGATCAATTCCTCGGCTATCCCGTTCAACCCATCGCCTCGATCTCTGTCCGCCAGCTCTCAACCGCCCCGGGATCCTCCGCGCCCAGCGCGAGGAGAAGGGCTGCCGAGGCGCCTGCAAGATCCCAGGCCAGTTCGATCTTTCGCTGCCAGCTCAACCTTCCGTCGGCACCGTCGCCCTGGGCGATCAAGCCCGCTTCCAGCGGTTCGAAGGCCGCCTTGACCGCGGCCCACGACTGGGCAACATTCCCGACTGGCACCTCGATTGCGCTCAGCACGGCATTCACCGCTGCCGTGCCGCCCCGATCGGCGCAGTCCCCGGCACTCGGGACGGAGACCGCATCAAAGTCCCCGGGTGACCGCTCTGCGAGCCACGTGATGTACTTCGCGGCGTAGACGCAGAGATCACCTGCAGTGTCAAGGTTCCGCTCGTCGGCGGCATCCACGCCTCGATCGAGCGCGACAACTAGCCGGTCGTACTTTCGTGCCAAGTTGGTGAAGATCGACAGGAGCTCACCGCGTTTTCGCCAGGCGTCGCCGTAGCCCGCGTTCTTGTGGGAATGGAGACGTGCCAGCAGGTCGAGCGCCTCAGCACTTTCGAGATTCGGCATTGGACTAGCTGGCGACCCGGCGCAGGGTCCCGAGGGTCGACGATTCCGCCTCGTCACGCCCGCCTCCCGGCGCGCCCGAGACGACACGAAGCCTTGAGTCATCGAGCTGCATTTGTACCGCGGTCTCCTCGGGGTCTCCCAAGCCAATGCCGAACCCCGGGAATTCGCGTCGCTCCGATTCGGCGGCAGCCACGTTCTCGTTAATCTCCCACTTCGGCGGAAAGAAGAGCTCAAGTCGAGAGTTGGAAGGAGCAAATTCCTGCTTGATTCGAACCCGGTTGCTCTTTAACTGTGGGAACGCCACCCGTGAGTACTTGTCGGTCTCACAGAAGAGGCCCTGGCAATCGATCGCCTTGAGTGGGCGGTCGAAGAGGCCATCGAACTTTAGGCCGAGACGAGCAAATTCCTCCTCTTGGCGCTCGACCATCCGCATGATCAAGTTTTCGGGGCTCTGCCCGGCGGTATCGCTGAAGACCTTCTCGATCCCCCGCAGCGCGCCCGGTCCCGCCACCGTGAATTCATTCTCATCGAAGTCGAGCTCGGCGGAATAGTTCAGGTCGATAGCGATCTGATAGCCGAGGAACGGGCCGATCCCCGGATAGGCGGTTAACGCCGCGAAGACCTCATCGAGTGACTGCGCGCGGCCTAGTTCCGCACCGAATCCCCCCTTCCGAAACATGTCGGCGACCAGCGCCAAGTGGTTTCGGTGCTTGGCCTTGTGCCTATAGCTGCTCGGAGCCGCGAGGATGAAGGCCGCGGTGTAGATCGGCCCCCGGGTGCGCAAGTCCTCGAGCATATCGCCGAGTGCCTCGACATCGAGGGTTTCACGGCGCACCCCGCCGGTCGCTTCTTCCAGCGCATCCCAGGTCGCCTCCTTGGAAAACAATCGGAAGAGGACTATCCGCAGGAAGATATCCTCCGGTGCGAGATCTCCGGCGCCGCCGCCGTAGATCACCTCCTGAATCATGTACTGGGAGACCCGATCGGCGGCCCGGTAGGTGTTGCAGAACTTGTAGCGACGCAGGATCTCGTCGTCACCCCAGGGATCCGGATCTCTTTCGAACCGCTTGAGGAATATCTCATGCCGGCGTGCCGCAAATCGCCAGTAGGTGTCGTGAACTTCGGGGCGCACGACAGGGTCCATCCGCCTAGTTTCTCATCTGGCGGCGACATCGACCTGGACGAGGGCGATCGGCTATTCGGAATCGTCGTTTGGGGTCAAGCCCAGTACCCCGACCTCCTTCCAGAGCTGGCCCAGGATCTTGTCGCCGCGGGTCTTCGCCCCGTCGAACTCGCCGTGGCCGATGGTCACGAAGAGCTCACCCACATCTAGCCCCACCGATTTGGCGAGGAACGCCTGCAGTTCGGCGACGCCCAGGAAGTTCCCGTATCCACGCTGGACGATGAACTCGTTGCGGTAGACCGCCTGCATGTGCAGCGCCCCTTCGTGCATATGCACCGAGAGGTGGGCCAGACAAGGAAATCCCCAGGCTCTTCGGCCGTCGTGGCGCTCGCTGTAGACGCTGATCTCGAAGCGAGAGCTTTTGTTGGTCCCGTTAACCTGCTCCTCGATTAGCTTCTGCACCGTCTCATTCAGCTGATCCGCCAGGTCGGTTTCCTCGCCGTCGCGGGGATAGGCGACGATCCGGCCAAAGTAGGTTCCGTGCTGGTTTTGGGCGAAGCCTCGCAACTCCGAGTAGTTCTCACGGTAATGGAGCGCGAGGTCTTCAGGGGTTGGATGGCGCTCGGCCCAGCGGGCCGGAAAGATCGTCGTCCGTACAGTCTCGATGGGCGCCTTCTTTCCCTCCGCCTCGATCAGTGCTGCGGCCGCTGCGCGGATCTCTTCGACCTCAGCGCAAGGGTCGGAAATTCGCACCATCAGGTGCACCACCTTCATTCCCGGTGCCTGTCGAAGCACCGCTGCCGCGCCGAGCCACCCCTCGCTGAGGGTCGAAGCCTCGACGTACCTTCCACCCGCCACAACGGCCATCAGCAGGCCTCGATTGCGTGCGCGCAAATGCTGTACGCCTCGACGTAGCCGCGGCTGAGCAACGCATAGCCTCGATCGCCCCAGGTCGGTCCCCAGGAGTTCTTGACCTTCACTACTTCCATAGGTTCACCCTCCTCGCTCGCGCCGACCACCAGGACGGCGTGATTTCCCGGCACCCTTTCTCCCGGTGGAGCATCGATCAGTGCGCCGGGATCCTGCCAGGCGCCCAGCACCACCCCTACCGTCAGCACCACCGCGTTCCCATCCGCGAGCTCATTGCGTATCAGCTCGAGGCTGGCCCCGGATAGCCGCCTCCAGTGCGGAAAAGCTCTACGGTTAGCGGAGTCCAGCGCCGCCTCTGGGCGGCCGGCGCTCCAGTGCGGCAGGCCGTAGGGCCACGCCGTCTCCGAAGCGTGCTCGTTGGCCTCCAGGCCGCCAAGCGCCGCCTGAACGGAGACCGCATCGCCGACCCCGGCCCGAATCTGGCGCGCCGCCCAGATCACGTCCTCTGCCGAGCGCAATTCGACCTCGCCGCCCATCCAGTCGTGGCTAGCCGCGACGGCAAATCCCGTACAGGTTTCTCGATCGTCCTGATCTGCGACCGGGCGCTGGGCCCCCTCAAGATCGATCACGCCGCCCCCCTGCCGCCGCCCGGCAACGCGAGCTCCGCCTCGGACAACTGAATCCCACTAAGCGGAACGTTGACCGAGACCAAGAGCTCAAATTCCTCGCGCTCTCGCCCTTTCTCCCAGCTTCGCTCCTTGACCAGCGCCAGGTGGTCGACCCCCAGTTCGGCCTCGGCGCTCACCTCCAGCGCGAATGAGCGATCCTGGCTCCTCCCCGCCGCCTCGGGGTCGGCTTCGTGCGCATCTCTATGGCGCTCGGCTGCGAAATCGGGCTCCCAATGGTCGGTGAAAGAGTCGGAGAGCAAGCGCATCTGTTTGGGCATCGAGGTGAAGTGCCACGAGAATCCGCTTGAGGGGATCTCCGGCAGGGTCAGGACCAATCGGTCCCCTGGCCTGGCGTCGACCGGTTGCATGTGGTGGCCAGCATCGAGCCACCAAACATCGTTACGGAGGTCATTAGGCACCATCTCGCCGGCGAGAGCCTTCTTCAGGTTGGCCGGGGGGATCGATGACCATTCATTCGCCAGCCGTGCGTCGACGATGCGCGTGACCGCGAGCTGACGCGCCGTCGCGGTGTAGCTGGTTCCGAGCCAGAGCGAGAGCGCGTATACGTCGTAGGGGTCCTTCGGATCGCCGATGCCGAGATGCTCGAGACCGCTCCGAAGTAGCCGGCGCGGCATCAAAAACCACGCGGCGAAGGCCTCCGCCTCCTTCTCGTGAGCGGGCCAGCGCTCGTTCGCGGCCCGCTCTAGCCCTTGATCGGGCTCAAGGTCGATCTCGGCACTGTGACCAAAAACGTGGTGGCCGAGCTCGTGTCCGGCGCTGTAGCGCTGCCGCGTGCGCGGGTGGCCTTCGTGGAGCAGGATGCCCGAGGCTGGCTCGCCGGGCACGTAAACGCCGGAAACCCTTCCGAGTGGGCGGAAGGCCAGGACGATGCCCAGTTCTTGGATTGCGGCAAAGACGTCGACGGGTCGATCGAGATCGATCCTGAGGTCGCCGTGGATCTCAGACGCCATCGCCACTGCGCTGCGATTGGCTTGTGCCCAGGTCGTCACTTCTCAGCCTCGCTTGGACGGTCGAAGTTCTGCAGAAACAGAGCGAAGCGCAGCACCTCATCCTTCGAGCTCTCTTCAAGCCCTTCAGCGGCCCTAGTCAACGCCGCGAGGGTCGGATCCTCGACGGCGCCCGCGGCCTCCGGGTCGGGGTCGGTGCCAAGGAAGAATTCGATCGGCATCCGATAGAGCTCGGCCAACCGTTTCAGCTCGAGGCTCTCCACCCGCCGCGTGCCCCGCTCCATGTCGGAGATCGCCGAGCGGGGAATACCGGTCTGGGCGGCGACGAACTGCTGGGAAAGATTGACGTACTCTCTCGCCTCTCGCAGCTTGTGAGCCAGCCTGGCCGCGTCGTCCTCGGGTCCTTTGTAATTACTCATTGGCCGACCCCTTCGTAACGCTTGCCTTCTCCGCCGCGAATTTGGCGAGCGCCGCCACCGAGCGCACCGTTTCTTGGCGTAGCTCGCGCTTGGGGAGAGTCAGGCCGGTCAGAATGCGAAACTCCGCCAAGATGTCGAAGATGTCGAGCGAGTCCACCGGCATATTTGCGCCCTTGGCTTCCAGCTTCTCGCGAAGCTCGCCGGGATCCTCGTCGAGAAGATTGCCGAGCAAGTCGAAAAGGATCTCCTCGAGTTCTGTCGCGGTCCATTTTTTCGGCGGTGCTTTTACTGCCATCAGATGCTCCTTCGTCGGGATATCCGACATCCTACCAGGAATATCCGACAAAAATAGAGAAGGCTGTCGGATAATCCTTCAACCAGGCGCCGTCGCCGTATGAGGCCGCCACTGATCGGCATCGATCTCCTTGAGCCCGAGCGTCTCCGCGAGCGCTTGATGCGCACCCCGACCCTGCGTGAGGAACTCTTTCTGCCCGGCGAGCTCGCATATGCCGATGCTCAGCACGATCCGCACCAGCACCTCGCCGCGCGGCTTTCTGCCAAGGAGGCGGTGATCAAGGCACTGGGGATCGCCGGCTGGGACCCGCTCGACATCGAGGTGATAGGTGGAGGCGAGGATTCCCGCCTGCTCCTCCACGGCGGTGTCGAAGAACAGGCCGCGGCGCTCGGTGTTGAGGTAACCATTTCTATGAGTCATCTCAATTCGATGGTCGCGGCAGTCGCGATGGCTCGCCCGATCACGAACGCCGATCAGGCGTAGATCGGCAACGAGGCCAACCAATTCGGACCGCCGCACTTTCAGCTGCAATCCGATTGATCCGGGCGGCCCCGTCGAGGTAGTTCGCTACCCGAGAAGGGCTCGATAGCGTCCTTCGGCCGTGGCGCTGGCCGTTTCGTCGTTGGCGCCCCAAACCTTCAGCGGCCATCCCTCATCCGTGACGACCATCAGGGGACGGAGCTTTCGCCACGCTCCCGTCGCCTCGTTGTCTTGTCTGCGGACTGCGGAATGAATGACATGGGCCGCGACGTCGGCAAGCTGGACGCCGTTGTCGGAGCGCGAGTCGGGAGTCTTTATCCCATCGGCGAGGAGTTGCCTCGGTGAGACGACGCCGACCTCCGTGTCCGCGTTGCGAACCAGGAAGGGATGGTCGTGGGGCCACTCGGGCGGGATGAAGAGGGCGGTGCTGTCGTTTCCGGCGTAGATCGCATCGATGCTGTCGCGCAGGAGTTGGCCGGACTTCCCTGGATCGGCGCCCTCGCGAGGGTCCACGGCGATGTCGAATGCCCATGAGTCTTCCGTCGGGACGAGGTCGCGGAACCGGAAGTTCGCCGCAGAGAATGAGCGGGAAAGGAGCCACGGCATGAGCACGAAGTACTGGAGGAAGTTCGGCGGCTTGATCAGGCGTTCCTTTGGCAGGCGGCGGCGGAAGCGCTCGACACGTGCCCGGATTTCCGCACCTTCGACGGCGCGCCGGGAACGCGCGGCGGCTTCCTCGAAGAGCGCGACCTGCTTGGTGCGCCAGCGCCGTTGCGCAGCGATATCGAAGATCTCGGAGTCAGTCACGACGCCGACGATTGCCAGGTTCTCCTGCTCCATGAATGCGACCATCTCTATAAGTTGTTCCTGATCCATCCCGTGCGCCTTCAGCTCGTCCTCCATGTTCCGCTGGACCTGCTTTTCAGCCACGAAGGTCTCGACTGCCGAGCGGCTTCTATCGGGCACGATCACGCTTGCGATCCCGGCGACGCGGAACCGCTCGGAATCGCGAAAGTCGAAGTTGCCTGCCTCGTCAATCCGAATAAGCATGACCACAGAGTCACGGACTCGGCGCTAGCTAGCGTTCAAAGACATCTCGGTCACATCGACACGGCAGACCTACCTCCCAAGCGGCGGCCTCCGTCCTATCAAGCCGAAGGTCGCGGCTCGCCTCCCGTCGGGCGCCCCGGTCAGGAGATGCGAGCTTCGACAACCGACTCTCGAACCTGGACCTCGATGGCCTCGCCGCCTGAGAGTTCGAAGGGCTTTACCGCTGCGCCGGTGATGACTATGTCTCCTTGGCGAAGGCCGTCTGGGGAGCCGGCGAGGAGGGACGCCATGTTGGCCAGGACGTCGACTAGGGGGCCGAGGGCGAGGGCCGGGTCGGCGGCGATCGCGTAGTCCTCGTCGGCGGCGCGGACGTCGATTCGGAGATCGGACAGGGAGGTTCCGGGGTCGAGGGGGGCGAGGTCGCCTAGGAGGACGATGCGGTGGAAGAGGTTCGCGGCGAGGGCCTCGGCGGCGTCTGCGCCGGCCTCTCCCAGGTCGACCAGCTCGATCGCGGCGCCGACGGCGCCGACGGCGGCCTCGATCTCCGGGCGGGGGGCGCCGGCCTCGACGTCTGCGGTGAGTCGGACTGCGACCTCCGGCTCGAGGATCGGTTTGGCCCAGTCGGAGACGTCGAAGGTCGAGCCCGAGGGCGCCAAGGTCGAGTCGGTGAGGAAGCCGGCCAGCGGTCCGGTGGTGCCGAGCTTCTCCATCGCCGCCGCCGTGCCGAAGCCTGCCTTCCAGCCGAGGCGCTCGGCCCCGCCGGAGAGCAGCTCGCGGGCCGCCACCTGCTGTCGGCGCAGGCCTTCTTGGAGGGACGCGGGGTCAGTGGCGGGCATGAGCGGGCTGGGTTATAGCGCATCTATTGTCGCTGCGAAAGAGATGCGATATAGATGCAACAGTGGACACTACTCGTCTCATCTCGGCCCTGCGGAGCCTCGGGCTCGGTGATCGCGTCCTTACTTCCGACGCCCAGCTCGCCGCCTTCGGCTCCGATGCCCTGACCGCATTCCACGAGCGCCCGCTCGCGGTTGTCGTCGTCGAGACCGCCGCCGAGGTCGAGGCCGTGGTGCGCCTCTGCCACGAGACCGGGACGCCGTTCGTGGCCCGCGGCAGCGGCACCTCGCTCTCGGGCGGATCGCTGCCGGTCGGCGGCGGCATCGTGATCGCCCTCAACCGCCTGAACCGGGTGCTCGCGGTCGATCCCGACGCTCGCACGGCCGTGGTCGAGCCCGGCGTGATCAACCTCAACGTCAGCGCCGCGGCCGCCCAGCACGGCCTTGCCTATGCGCCCGACCCGTCCTCGCAGTCGGTCTGCACGATCGGCGGCAACCTCGCCTTCAACTCCGGCGGCGCCCACTGCCTCAAGCACGGGATGACCGCGAACCACATCCTCGGCCTGCGCGTCGTCCTCCCCGACGGGGAGGTGGTGGAGCTCGGCGGCGAGACGACCGAGCATGTCGGCCCCGACTGGACCGCGATGTTCACCGGCTGCGAGGGCCTGTTCGGGATCGCCGTCGAGGCAACCCTGCGGCTGGTGCCGATACCCGAATCCGTGCGCACCGCGCTCGCCGTCTTCGACTCGCTCGAGCGGGCCGGCGACGCGGTCGCCGCGATCGTCGGCGCGGGCCTCCTTCCGGTGGCGATGGAGATCATGGACGCGCTCGCGATCGAGGCCGCCGAGGCCTCGGTCAAGCCGGGATACCCAACGGGCGAGGCGCTCCTGATCGTCGAGCTGGAGGGGGAGGAGGAAGTGGTCGACCAGGAGCTCGCTGCCGTCGCGCGACTGCTGCGCGACGCCGGCTGCGGCGAGATGCGGACCACCGCCCACCCCGAGGAGCGGGCGCTGATCTGGAAAGGGCGCAAGAGCGCCTTCTCCGCCGTGGGCTGGCTCTCTCCCGACTACATCGTCCAGGACGGCGTCGTCCCGCGCACCCGCCTCGGCGAGGCGCTGCGCGAAATCGACCGCCTCAGCGCCGAGCGCGGCATTCGCGTCGCCAACGTCTTTCACGCCGGCGACGGCAACCTGCATCCGCTGATCCTCTTCGACGGCCGCGAGGAAGGGGCCGTCGAGCGCGCCGAGGAGCTGGCGGCCGACATCCTCGCCCTCTGCGTCGAGCTCGGCGGCTCGATCACCGGCGAGCACGGCGTCGGGGTCGAGAAGCGCGACTACATGAAGCTGATGTTCTCCCCCGATGACCTCGGCCTGATGGAGGACGTGCGGGCCGCCGTCGACCCCGGGCGGCTCGCCAACCGCGGCAAGATGCTGGTCGAACAGGCGCCGGCGGCGACAGCGTGAGCGCGCTCGTCGCCACCGACGCCGCCGCCGTTCAGGAGGCGGTCCGCGAGGGTGCCCCGCTGCTCCCGGTGGCGGGCAGGACCCTGACCGCGACGCATCCCGAACCCGGCGGAGCGCTCGGCGCCCTCGACGTCTCCGGCCTCACCGGCGTCGTCGACTACGACCCGGCCGAGCTCACCTTCACCGCCCGCGCCGGCACGCCTCTGGCCGAGATCGACGCGATGCTCGCTGCCAACGGGCAGCACCTTCCCTTCGATCCGCCGCTTCTGGGCGACCGCCCGACGCTCGGCGGCGCCGTCGCCGCCGGGGTCACCGGCCCGAACGGCTTCGCCGCCGGCATCCGCGACTTCGTCATCGGCGTCCGCTTCGTCGACGGCAGCGGCCGCCTTGCCATGGGCGGCGGCAAGGTCGTCAAGAACGCGGCGGGCTTCGACCTCCCGAAGCTGATGGTCGGCAGCCTCGGCCGGCTCGGCGTGATCACCGAGCTCTCGCTCAAGGTCTTCCCCCGTCCCGAGGCCACCGCCACGGTCCGCTTCCCGATCGCCGGCCTCCGCAACGGTCTTGCCGCCATCGCGGACGTCGCCCGCGGCCCGATCCCGGTCACCGCCCTCGACCTCGATCCGCGCGGCGCCGTCACCGCCCGCATCGGCGGCAGCGCCGAGCTGATCGCCGCCCGCGCCGAACGCCTCGCCCGCTCTCTCGAGCCGCTCGGCGAGCTGGTCTCAGACGAGACCGCCGAGGCCGCCCACTGGGAGGAAGCTCGTCGGTTCGCCTGGGTCGCGCCCGACGCCCGCCTCGCCGTCGTCCCCCTGCCGCCGCGCCGGCTCCTCGCCCTCGACGCCGACCTCGAGCGCCGCGGCGTCGAGCGTCGCTACGGCCTCGCCGCCAACGTCGCCTGGGTCGGCTGGCCGGTCGCCGAGCCGGTCGCGGGCCTCGGCGAGCTGCTCGCCGCCCACGCGCTGAGCGGCGTCGTCCTCACCGGTCCGCCGCTCCCCGAGCCGCTGATCGGCGCCGCTACCGGCGGCGCCTTCGCCCGCCGCATCGCCGCCGCCCTCGATCCCCACGCCGTTTTCGCCGGGGGGCCGCGATGAAACACGAGATCCCGCTCGAGAGCCTCGGCGTCCGCGGCCCGCTGATGACCGACCCGATCGGCGCCTGCGTGCACTGCGGCTTCTGTCTGCCGACCTGCCCGACCTACGTGACGATGGGCGAGGAGATGGACTCGCCCCGGGGTCGCATCTTCCTGATGAAGGAGGTGCTGGAGGGAAAGATGGAGGCCGAGCTGGCGCAGCCCTACCTCGACAACTGTCTTGGCTGCCAGGCCTGTGAGACCGCCTGCCCGTCAGGCGTTCGCTACGGCGATCTGATCACCGAGTTCCGCAGCCGGGCGGAGGTGGAGCGCAGGCGCCCGCCCGTTCAGCGCCTGCGCCGCGAGCTCGCCCTCCGCACCCTCCCTTCCGGCAGGCGCTTCCGCGCCGCGGCGAGAGCCGGCGCCGTCGTGCGCAGGGTCCGCAAGGCGGTTCCGAAGACCCTGCGCCCGATGGTCGACCTGCTTCCCGAGAAGCTTCCGGCGGCGCGGCCGCTGCCGCCGGCTTTCGCAGCTCAGGGCGAGCGCCGGGCCCGCGTCGCCCTGCTTGCCGGCTGCGTGCAACAGCAGCTCGACCCCGAGATCGGCTGGGCCGCCGGCCGCGTACTCGCCCGGAACGGGGTCGAGGTGGTCGTCCCCGCGCAGCAGGGCTGTTGTGGCTCGCTGGCGATGCACGCCGGCGAGCAGCAGGGTGCCCGCAAGCTCGCCAGGCGCAACCTCGCCGCCTTCCCCGCGGACGTCGACGCGGTGATCACGACCGCCGCCGGCTGTGGCTCGGGGATGCGCGAGTACGGCGCCCTCTTCCTCGGCGAGCCCGACGAGGAGGCGGCCGCGCGGCTGGCCGGACGCACCCTCGACGCCGCCGAGTTCCTCTCCGACCTCGGGCTCGCCGAGGCGCCGCCGGCGCTGGCGGCGCCCCGGCGGGTCGCCTACCACGACGCCTGCCACCTCGCCCACGCGCAGAAGGTGACGGCCGCGCCGCGCCGCCTGCTCGCCGCGGTGGAGGGGCTCGAACTGCTGGCGCCGGCCGAGGCCGAGCTCTGCTGCGGCTCGGCGGGCATCTACAACGTCGAACGGCCCGAGGTCGCCGCCCAACTGGGTGAGCGCAAGGCGCGCAACCTGCTCGCCACCGGTGCCGAGATGGTTGCCAGCGGCAACATCGGCTGCCTCACCCAATTGCGGAACCAGATGGCGAGCCTCGGCCACCCGATTCCCGCATTGCACACCGTCCAGGTCCTCGACCGCGCGTACTCGCGAACCCTGTAAAGGAGTGAAAACCCCCTGATGCCCAACCCGACGATCGCAGACACCCCGCTCGACGAGCGCTCCCGGACCGAGATCCTCTCGGCCGAGGCGCTCGCCTTTCTCGCGGAGCTGCATGACCGTTTCGACGCCCGCCGCCGCGAGCTGCTCGCCGCGCGCCAAGAGCGCCGCGCCGCCATCGCCGCGGGCGGCAAGCTCGACTTCCTCGAAGAGACCCGCGAGATCCGCGAAGACTCCTCCTGGCAGGCCGTCGGCCCGCGCGCGGATTACGCCGACCGCCGCGTCGAGATCACCGGCCCGACCGACCGCAAGCTGGTCATCAACGCGCTGAACTCCGGCGCCAAGGGCTTCATGGCCGACTTCGAGGACGCCAACTCGCCGACCTGGGTCAACCAGGTCTCCGGTCACGCCAACCTCATCGACGCGATCGAGGGGACGATCACCTACGAGAGCTCCGACGGTCGCCACTATGAGCTGAACGAGGAGACGGCCACGTTGCTAGTTCGCCCGCGCGGCCTCCACCTGCCCGAGCGCCACCTGGACTTCGACGGCACCGTCGGCTCGGGCTCGCTGGTCGACTTCGGCCTCTTCGCCTTCCACGGCGCACCGCGGCTCGCCGCCAAGGGCCTCGGCGCCTACCTCTACCTGCCGAAGCTGGAGCACCACCTCGAGGCCCGCCTCTGGAACGAGGTGCTGAGCTTCGCCGAGGAGGCCCTCGGCCTCGACCGCGGCACCTTCCGCGCCACGGTCCTGATCGAGACGTTGCCCGCCGCCTTCCAGATGGAGGAGATGCTCTTCGAGCTGCACGACCACTCCTACGGCATGAACGCCGGCCGCTGGGACTACATCTTCTCGGCGATCAAGACCTTCCGCGAGCGTCCCGACGCCGTTCTCCCGGACCGCTCGGCGGTGACGATGACGGTGCCGTTCATGCGCGCCTACACCGAGCTGCTGGTCCGCACCTGCCACGGCCGGGGCACCTTCGCGATGGGCGGGATGGCGGCGCTGATCCCGAGCCGCACCGACGCGGAGGCAAACGAGCGAGCGGTCGCCGCCGTGCGCGCCGACAAGGAGCGCGAGGCGGGCGACGGCTTCGACGGCACCTGGGTCGCCCACCCTGACGTGGTCGGGGTGGCGATGGCCGCCTTCGACGCCGTGCTGGGCGACAGGCCCAACCAGATCGATCGCAAGCGCGACGACGTCACCCCCGATGCCGATGCCCTCGCCGATCTCGCCGCCACCCCGGGCGAGGTCACCGAGGCAGGGCTGCGCGGCAACGTCAGCGTCGGGTTCCAGTACATCTCGTTCTGGCTCGGCGGCCGCGGTGCGGTTGGTCTCGACAACCTGATGGAGGACGCTGCCACGGCGGAGATCTCGCGCAGCCAGATCTGGCAGTGGATCCACAACGGCACCAAGCTCGAGGACGGAACGGTGATTGATCGCGAGCTCGTGCGTCGCCTCCTCGACGAGGAGATGGAGCGGATCCGGGCCGAGGTCGGCGAGGAGACCTGGCGTGCGGGCAGACCGGAAGAGACGCGGAAGGTGTTCGAGGCCGTCGCCCTTGCCGACGACTTCCCCGACTTCCTCACTGAAATGGCCTATGAACTGCTCGACTGAGGGACGTGCGCGGTGGAGGCCCGGCGCAGCAGGCGCAGGGTCTCATCGAGGTGGCGGCCGATCAGCGCCTCCGCCTCGGCCGCGTCGCGCCGGCGAACCGCGGCGACGATCTCGCGATGCTGATCGAGGATGCGCTTCATCCGATCGGAGCCGGCGCTGAGCGCCGCCAGGCCCATCCGGTTCTGCTGGTCGCGCAGCGAGTCGTGCGTGCGCAGGACGATTGCGTTGCCGGTTGCCACGACGAAGAGGCGATGGAACTCACGATCGGCATCGACGAAGGCGACCGCGTCGCCGGCCTCGGCGTGCCGTTCCTGCGCAGTGATCGCCTCGGTCAGCTCGTCCTCGATCTCGAGGTCGAGCTCGATCACCCGCCCGATCGCGAAGCGCTCGATCAACAGGCGCGTCTCCATCACATCCTCGACGTCGGCCGCCGAGATCGGCACGACCAGGGCTCCGCGCTTCGGATAGAGATGAAGCATCCCCTCCGCCTCGAGCCGCAGGAACGCCTCCCGCACCGGCGTCCGGCTGACCCCAACCGCATCGGAGACCTCGCCCTCGCCGAGCAATCGGCCCTGTGCGTACTCGCCGTCGAGGATGCGCTTTTTGGTGTGTTCGTAAGCCCGGTCGGCAGCCGTCATGAGAACCACCTATACCGCATTTGCCTGTGAGCGACTCTGCGCATGGGCAATTTCGCTAAGTCATACCGTCAACCAATTCCACTGAATTGGCTCTTGAGGTGGGCGAACCAGCCCACCAAGATCAATTACTCCTGGGAAACGTACAGCTTAAAGGAAGGTGTATGAACCGGTTCGAAAACAAGACCGCCGTCGTCACGGGTGGCGCGATGGGACTCGGAGGCGCAATCTCGCGGCGACTCGCCGAAGAGGGATCCCGCGTACTCATCGTCGACATCGACACTGAGCGCGGACGTGAGACTGTCGCCGCACTCGATGGCTCCGGACACGCCTGCCTCGAGGCCGACCTCAGTCGCCGCGAGGCGATCGAGCCACTCGCCGCCGAGATCGGCGAGCTCACCGAGGACGTCCACGTCCTCGTCAACAACGCGGCGATCCTGATCGGGGACGGCGTCGAGCAGTTCTCCTACGATCGCTGGGAGCAGGGACTTGCGATCAACCTGTGCTCACCGCTCGTACTCTCGAAGGCCCTAATTCCGCTGATGCGAGACCGCAGCGCGGCGATCGTCAACGTCTCCTCCGAGGTTGCCTTCCACCCCCGTCCCTCGGGTGTGATCTACAACATCACCAAGGCCGGTCTCGGTGGCATGAGCATGTCCCTTGCGGCCGAACTGTGGCGGTACGGGATCCGCGTCAACGAGATGGCTCCCGGCGCGATGGTGACGGAGATGCATTTCGCGAAGGCGGAGGACCCGGCGGCGACCAAGCGGGAACTCGAAGAGCTCGAGATGCCCGAGGAATGGAGCGTGATGCGACGAGTCGGGTTGCCGTCCGAGGTTGCCGCGGCGGTCGCTTTCCTGGCCAGCGATGACGCGTCTTTCATCACCGGAAGCACGCTGCATGTCGACGGCGGGCAGGGGCTCGGTTAGATGATGCGTTTGGGGGGCCTATTCCTGGACGAGAACGGTTATCCAGCCGGACCTGAAAAGGCCAGCGAGCTGGCGCCGTTCTGCGAGAAGCTCGATCGCTATGGGTTGTCGGCGATTGGAGCGCCCGCGCGTATCGCCGAGATGGATGTCGAAGAGTGCAGAGAGTTTGGCGAGCAGGCTAAGTCTCTTGATGTGGCCGTCGGCGAGGCGATCATGGCTGAAAACCTACTCACCCCAGACGTCGAGCTACGTGACAAGCGCATTGAGCTGGCCCGTACGACGCTCCAGAAGGCCGACGCGATGGGATGTAAATGTGTGGTCATCCTGGTCGGCACCCAGGATCCCTCCGACATGGGACTGTCCCCATGGCCAGGAATGGACTCCGACGAGGCCCGCGCCACGTATCGTGACATCCTGCTTCGCATCCTTGATGGCCTGGAGCTGCGATCGGTTCGCCTCGCCACCGAGCCATGGTGTAACACTTTCTACTATCAGCCCGAGGCGATTCGAGACTTCATCGACAGCGTCGGCGACGAGCGCTATGGCTTCCACCTTGACCTCATGAACATGGTCACCAGAGACACGTACTACAAAAGCACCGAACTCGTTCAGCGCGTGTTCGACTGCCTCGACGAGTTCATCGTCCCGAGCGTTCATCTCAAGGACATACGGTGGGACGATCAGTTCATGTTCTTCAAACTCGATGAGGTCGTGATCGGAGACGGCGTCATCGATTACGACGCCTACTTGACCAGAATCGCCAGCCGCCTCCCCGATGAGACCCTGTGCTTCTGCGAGCATTTCTTGAGTGAGGATCTCTTCGCCAGGAGCTTCGAGCAGCTCCATTCGATCGCCGACCGACTCGATCTCGGCTTTCGTCGCAGGCAACCCGCTTAGGGCCAACAGCGCTGGATCTCGATCATCGCCGAGGCCAGGCGATCGGGATAGTCGGCCTCGACCCGGCTGGGGATCGCCGCGGTTTGGGCGAGCCTCTTCATGACTTCGGAGCGACCTCCATAGAGGAGCCCGGCGCGCAGATCGGCGAAGAAGAGCGGGCGGTCCCGCGTCTGGGGGGTCGGAGGGCCGTCACCTTCCTCCGGCCAGCGCCCGTAGCGCAGCGATTCGAACTGGTGCTCGTCGAGAAAGGGGGCAAGTGCCTCCTCCAGCGACTTCCTGCGGTGGTCCCGCGCGTGTTCGAGGAGCCAATCGATTGCCTTTGGCCGTTCCTCTGCCGAGATGTAGGGGAGGGCATGCGCGACGCTCTGGTCCTGAGCCAGACGGCCCGGCTTTCCGTCCCTGAACACTGCCGCGGCAAGCTTGGCTCGCTCGTTGTCCGGCAGTCGACGGAGCAGGCCCTCGATGAGTTCGGGGCTGACGCGGTAACTCCCCAGCGCACTCTGCGCGGCGGCGCCGAGCTGAGCAGAGCTGAGGCGATCGATCAGCGGTCCGAGGGTCCCCAGGTTGCCTCTCGCGAGGGCCTGCTCGACGACGCGGTCCACCTGGTCGGGCTCGAGCAGCCTCGCCAGATGCCAGCACACCCTCCCTTCATCCGCGCGGTCCATCCCCGAGAGGCAGGACTCGACGTGGGGGAGGGCCTGCTCGGGTGGCAGGATGGCGAGCAGCCGCGCCCTCTGCTCTGGTCTCCAGCCCTCGGACTCATGCAGCGCCGCGGCCTGCGCGTCGGCATCGAGCCAGGGCATCAGGTTGAGGAGGAGATCGCGGGATCCGTTCCCCGAGGGGCGGCGGATCGCTCGCTCGAGGCCGGCCAGCCGCTCCGAGCCGACGCGCGCGGCGACTTTCACCAGGAGGCTGCGAATGTCGCTCCAGTGCCCGCGCCGCGAAGCCGCGATGGTTTGCTGCAGAGCCCGCGCGACTCGATCGACCTGCTCCTCGCCCAGCAGCTCGAAGATCGTTACCAGCGGCGGCGTGGCTCCCACTCGATAGACGGTTGGGATCCGCAGGCGATCGCCTTCGATGCAGGCGTCGAGCACCTCCTCGCAAACAGCCAGCGCCTCCGAGGGGTCCACCTCCCGGGCGAGGGCTGCCAGCAAGGTGGCCCGCCGATCCCAGTCCTCGATGGTCCGCGCCAGCGCAAGCAGCGTCTCGAGCGAATCGGGCGAGAGGGATGGCGAGAGCTCGACGAGGGCTTCGACCATCGCTCTCTGGTCGCCGATCCGAAGCGTCTTCGCCAGCAGATGCTCCAGGTTGGAACGGCTCATGTATGGGAGTAGGGCGTCGACGAATCTGACCAGCTCGTCCTCTTGCTTCATCAGCTCGGTCACCTCCCGCTCGATCTCGACGTCGATCTGCTTTGAGCTCAATCGCGCCGCCAGAGCGCCTACCAGCTCATGGCGCTTCCAATCCTTGATCGGCAGCTCGAGGGCGGCCTCGATCTGGGCGTCGGTCAGGAACGGAGCCATGCACGAGAAGAGGTGCAGCTCGCCGAAAGCCTCGGCTCTCCGCAGCCCCTCGACGGCGACCGCGCCGAAGGCCTCATGGTGCGCTCCGCCGGCGTGACGACAGATCTTGGCCGCCAGCATCCAGCCGGAGCCAGCCTCGAGGTGCGAGCACAAGCGGAGGAGCTCGGGGATCCTCTCCGCACCTACATACGGGATCAGCGGAGCCACGATCTGGCTGAGGTCGGAGCTCGTCTCCTCCTCGAAGACCTCCTGCGGCGAGAGCTCGGAGACGACACGTGAGACGTCGTCGAGGGTTGCCTCCACCAGCCGCCGCCTGTCGTTCGGCGCGATCCTCTTCAGCAGGGGTTCAAGCGCTCGCATCATCTCCGGCGCGCTGTCGATGTCGAGGGCCAGCTCCAGTGCCCTGCCGATCAGCTCCTCCGGCATCCGCTCGGCGATGCCGGGCGCGGAGGGAAAGACGAAGCGTTGGGGGGCGATCAGGGCAAGGCCGAGCAGATCCCCCATCGCGGTATAGGGGTATCCGGGGATCCAGGGGATCCCCCCTAGGATCACCCCGCGTTCAAAGCCGTCCACCTCGCCGGCCAGCCGCAGCACCGGCTCGAGCTCATCGGGGGGGAGCAGCGCAGCCAGGTTGGCGATGACGATGACCCGTGACTCATCGGCGATGCGCAGCAGCGGAGCGAGCAGCCCCGCGCGCTCGGCAACCGCCAGCTCCTTCGCGAGCGCGAGGATCAGATACCCCTCGGCCACGCTTGGCGCCTCCCGCTCCTTGAGGGCGGCAGCGAGCGCCCGCTGGTCCTCTTCGGGCAGATACGGGACCACTTCGGTCAGGGCCATGAGCGCGGAATCCTGGTCCTCGCGGTCGAGGGCAAGCTCGAGCGCCTCGGCGGCCAAGCCCCGGCTCTGCTGGGCTCCGACCCTTCCCACCAGGCACGCGCACATCATCAGGCGGACGCCGTCTTCCCCCTCACCTCGGGCCGCAATGGCGTCGAGCATGGCCGGGACAAGCCGCTCGGCTTGGTCTGCCTCCATCCATTCCGCCAACTCGGCGACGAGCCGGGGAAGCACGAAGGTCTCTTCGACCTCGAGGCTCGCGAGCGCGAACTCCTCGAGCTCCTCGGAGTCCAGGATCGGAGCGATCGACGCCCAGACGCTCAGCTGGAAGGCGGGATCTGAGATTTCTCGGGCCACCGCCAGGAGCTCTGCCCGGACCTCCGAGCCCGGCGCGAGCTTGGCGCCGACCAGGTTCGAGAAGGGATTGATATCGGGGCCGGGGGTCGGCCTCGGGTCGAAGAAGTCGATCTCGTCGTCGAACGCCTTGCGGCGATCGGCGAACGTCGGGATGCCGGCCTCGACGCACGCCAGCTCCTGGAGCACGCCGTAGCGATAGGCCGGGTGGGCAATCCTCCTGGCATAGGCGAGCGCCTGGCGCATCGGCCAGACCCCGGCCCTGACCAGCCAGGCAAGAAGCGAGGGCGGCAGCTTCACCGCCAGGGTGCGAATCGTCGCCGCTACCAGGGTGTAGCGGGCCTCCAGCCAATGCTCGGTTCCGCCCGCGCCATTCGCCGCGGCTCGGTCGTTGCTCGCCTCGATCTCGCGCCAGCCGGCTTCGAGGTCCCTCCAGTAGCCCTCCAGGTCCCCCGCGCTCTCGTGCGCGGCGAACCACAGGCTCCGATCCTCCTCGGTCATCGCCAGCAGGCGGTGCAGCAGGTCGCCCCGCCTGGCACGGAGAAGGTGCTCGCAGAGGTTGCGCCAGCCATAGGCGTCGGGCTCGGCGAGCTCGCGGGGGGCCGTCGTCGGAAGCCCGGGAAGGCCGGCATCCATCCCGCCCCAGGAGTCGAGGATCAGCTCCGGGATCCGCCTCTCGCACTGGCGTGCGGTCTCGGCCAGCTCGGCGACGAGGCCCTGGTCCACCCTCGGCTCTTCCTTGCCGCCGAACTCACCCCGCGCGAACTCCCGAAAGGTGGCGTGCAGCGGCGCATAGCGATACTCCTCCCCCTCGGCTGAGACGCTGAGGAAAGGCCGCCAGGCGCCCTCCAGAAGGCGGCGCTGGGAGGCGCTTGGCTCGATTGCGGCGAAGCGGGCCGCGAGGGGAAGGCTGACGGGCTCGATTGCGACGCCGATCGCGACCAGCAGGGCCCGAGCCTCCTGGTCCCACCGTGAGGGGTCGGCTTCGCGCAATGCCGCCAGGGTCTCCGCGTAATAGGCCCAGAGGCCCGGCGGGAGCCGCTCCAGGTCCTCCGGCTCGCGCAGGCCGAGCTCGATCTCGGCTTCGACGTAGTGCAGGTAGATCCAGACGCCGGCGCAGCGCTCGAGAAGGGTTTCGACGAACCAAGCCTTGCTGCGGTTGGCCTCGGCCAAGCGGCTGGCGATCGCCGGGTTCTCGGCGCTCTTCTCGACCCGCTCGGTCATGTCGGCGAGGTTCGCCGGCAGTTGGGCGCGCAGGTCGGCCACGTGGACCGGGCCCTCGAGCGGCAGCGCATCGGCCCCGATCCGTCGCGTGGCAATCAGGTAGACGCCGTCGGGGAGCCGCCTCGGGAGCCCAAACGGCATGCCGGCAATCGACTCTGCCTTCTCGAGCGCGTCGATTACCAGCAGCACGGGGCGCTGGTCGCCGCGCTCACGGCGCTGCTGAACGGCCACGCTGAGAATGCGGTCAAACCACTCCGGCGTGTCCGTCTCCTCGGGCAGCCCGGAGGGCGCCTCGATTTTCTGCAGGTCCTCCTGCTCGACGAGCTGCGCGGCGATGCTGCGCAGGGCGCGGACCGGCTCTGCACCACTGGGCAAGCTGCAGAAGTGATGGGGAATGCCCTCGCGCCGGGCGAGGACGCTGGCGAAGGCGGTCTTGCCGACGCCGGCCTCCCCCTGGATCAGGAACCAGCCGCCGGCCTCGGCTTCGATGAAATCCTCGATCTCGTCTGTCAGCCAGCCGCGGCCGGTGAAGCGCTCGAGCTGCTCTCCCAGGTTCAGCCCTCGCCACAAAGCGTGCGGTGAGAGGTAGGCCTCCTCCAGCCTCAGCGGGGAGGCGAGCAGGTTGATGGTGACCTGGTCGCCGGTGTTGACGATTCCCGTGTTCGTCTCAATCGCGATCGAACGCGTGCCCAGCGCAGGGGCCGCTTTCGCACCAGGTGCGTCGGGCGGCTGGGCTTCAGTCAATAATCGCCTGGTCTCCGGTGTTGATCACACCGGAGTTCTCGTTTACGGCTACGGAGCGCTCGCCGGATGCGTGCGGGGCCGATTGCTCTCCCGCGGGACCCGCGTCCAGGCGGGCGCCGCTCGGTGGGCGCTCGGTCTCCCAGCGGAAGGTGATGCGCTGCCCGATCGCCCTCTCCAGCGCGCTTCGCAGTTCCTCGATCAAGGCCAGAGAGGCGGGGTCCGCAGGCGAGAGCGCCTCGCCGTCGAGATAATCCCGGGCCCGCCGGGACAGTTCCTCCAGGGTGGCGAGGGGTGCTTCCGAAAGATCGTCGATTGAGACGGGGTCGAGGGATCCCTCCAGCACGGATTCGTCCGGCGTCAAGTCCGAACCGGTGTCCTCATCTCTTTCCCTGCGGTCGGCACGGCGCCTCAACAGATCAGTCGCCTGCGCGAAGAGGAACGCCAGCCCCGACCTGACCGCCTCAGTCTCCAAACTCGAATCCATCACCTACCTCCCGCTGACGATGGTACTCGACCATCAGGTGCTCAGTGGAACCCTGGGCGACCGTATCTCCCGTATCAAAGGTAGGCTCGGGACGTGATTGAGCCGCGTCTTGTCACGCTTGGAGACCTGTTCGCTGACAGAAGTCAGTACCAGGTACCGATCTACCAGCGGCCCTATGTGTGGGGGAAGGAAGAACAGTGGATGCCGCTTTGGGAAGACCTGAAGGACACGGCGCAGGGCCATCTGGGAGGGAAGGTGGCGCCGCATTTCTTGGGCGCCATCGTGATCGAGTTGATTAGTGCCCAGCCGGGGCACGTGAAGGAATACTCCGTCATTGACGGACAGCAGCGACTGACGACGCTGCAGCTTCTGCTGGCGGCGCTCGGTGTGGTTGCCAGGGAGAGCAGGCCGGAGCAGTGGGACGAAGTGCGGAAGCTGCTGCTCAACGAGGGGAAACACGCCACCGGCGACCTGAGATTCAAGATCCTGCCCGGCGAGCACGACCGCCCTATCTTCAAACAGGTCGTCGCGGAGAACGGAACGGTCCCCGAGGGCGAGGAAGGTATCCCCGGTGCCTATCACTACTTCATGGGCGAGATCCGGAAGTGGGTGCAGGCGGAGGAGTCCCCGGAGCGGCGGGCGCTGATGCTCGATGCCCTGCAGGAGGCAGGCGAAGGTCTGTTACAGGTCGTCTCGATCCAACTCGACGGAAGCTCTGATGCGCAGATCATTTTCGAGACGTTGAACTCACGGGGCGCGGATCTCACCTCGCTCGACCTCGCCAAGAACGCGATCTTTCGCCTGGCGGAAAAGGAGGCTACGGAGGAGGGCGAGGTTTCGGAGCTGCACGCGACCCACTGGCAGCCCTCGCTGGGTGACGCCGACTACTGGCTCGAAACCGTACGCCAGGGCCGCTACACCAACGAGCGGGCCGATCTCTTCCTGATGCACTGGCTAACGATGAAGATCGGCAAGCCGGCTCGTGTGCAGCACCTGTTTGCCGACTTTCGCAAGGAGATCCTGCAACAGGAACCGGCACCCACCGCCCGCGAGCTCGTTGTCGAACTGTCGGAGGACGCGAAGACGTTTCGATCCTTCGACGACTTCGATGAAGGATCGGATGAGGGCCGATTCTTCCGTCGCCTGCGCATGATGGACACGACGACGTTGCTGCCGGTCGCGCTCCGCCTTTTTCGCAGCGGCGAGCTCGACGAGGAGCGGCGCCGATGCGCCCTGCGGGCGCTTGAGAGCTGGCTGGTGCGCCGCATGCTCCTGGGGGCGACCTCGGCCCACTACAACCGCCTCTTGGCATCGCTGCTCGAGACCCTGAACGAACAGCCCAGCCTCGAGGGGGCCGACGCCCTGGTGATCGAATCCCTGCGCGGATACTCGAATCCAACCGATACCTGGCCCACCGACGAGCAGGTTCTCAACCAGATCCACACTCGCGCGCTCTACGGCTGGATCAGCCACAAACGAATCAGGTTGCTTCTGGAGGCCTGCGAGCTCCAGTTAGCGGCTTCCAGCAAGTCCGAGCAGCTGCCGTTCCCCGAGAAACTCAGCATCGAGCACGCCATGCCACAGAACTGGCCGAAGAACTGGCCCCTCCCGGCGGAGACGGAGGACGAAGCCGCAATCGCGGAGAGGAACGAGCGGATCAACAGGTTGGGCAACCTGACGCTGGTCACCTCGGGGCTCAACTCTTCGCTCTCCGACTCGGCGTGGCCGGTCAAGCGCGAGGCATTGGGTAAACACAGTCAGCTGCTGGTGAACCAGCAGCTCTGCGCTAACGAGACCTGGGATGACGCCTCGATCGACGCCCGCAGCAACGAGCTGGCAGAGATGGTCGTGCGCACTTGGCCCGGCCCTGAAGCACCCGTCTGGAACTGAGCCCCCAACAGGTTCGATGGCCGGTAGAGCTCCGGCGGAGCGCGCGGGTTCGATTCGCCCTGCCCCGGGGTACGGGGTCAGCGTTCAACCCGCAACCGAAAGGAGGCCAGGGATGGCTGAGTTGACGACGTTGGAGGAGAAGCTCGCGGAGGTCTTGGGTTTGGCCCAGGCCGCGCAGGGCGCGACCGAAAAAGTCGAGGGGCTGGTGGAGGACGAGGAAATCGTCGCTTCGCTGCAGCAGATGCGCAATGAGGCCGAGGAGACGGAGCGGCGCTGCGTCGAGGTCGCCGACAGTCGCGATGGCAAGAAAACCGCGATCCTCGAAAAGGCCCAGGAGACGAAAAGCGAGGCGACCGACATGATGTCGACCTACCTCGGCGGCGACTCGGACGGGCTCGACGGGTTCGAGTTCCTGACGATGGCCGAGGCCGGCGAGGTCGGCCACTGGGCGGTCCTCGGCAAGCTCAACGAGACCGCCGGCGAGAGCGAGATCTCCCAGCTGGTCGAGTGGGCATTGCCGATTCAGGAGCGTCACTTCGCCGACGTAAAGGACGGCTCGCTGAAGCTGGCCGGGGAGAAAGACCCCTACGAGGAGTCCTAGCCAAGGGCTCTCGGAGTCCTGGTAGTACGGGACGGCCATGAAGACGAGGAGACGCCGCCCAGGGGTCACCGCAGGACTGGTGGCACTCGGCGTCTCTTTGGTCCTCCTCTCGGCCTCGGGCTGCGGCGACCTCAGCCGCGACGAGCTGAACCGCGGGGTCGAATCGCTAAGCGCCCTGGCGGCGCAGGGTGAACTGATCGCCAACGGGGTCGCCCGCGACGCGACCAAGTCCACCTACACGCGGGTGATGGCGAAGACGCTGGGCGGCGAGGCCGAGCACGAGGCCGAAAAGCTCGCCGACGCCGAACCCTCGCCGGAGGTGAGCAGGGAGCGAGACACCGCCGTGCGGGTGGCCGGGAAGCTGGCCGGCCTCTACTCCGAGCTGCAGACCTTCCCCGGCGACGAGCGCCGCGGCGCGCTGGTCGAAAAGCAGATGGGTGAGGTCAAAGAAGAAGCCGACGCGATCGTCGCCCGGCTGACCGGAGAACCGGCGCCGTGAAGTCGATCCTGAAGATCGCCCTCGGGATCATCGCCGCGCTCGGCGGCTTCCTCGACATCGGCGACATCGTCTTCACCACCCAGGCCGGTGCCCTCTACCGCTACGACCTGCTCTGGGCCGTCGTGCTGGGGACGGTGGGGATCGCCGTCTACGCGGAGATGTGCGGACGGGTCGCGGCGGTCACCGGCCGGCCGGTCTTCGACGTGATCCGGATGCGGATGGGCTTCGGCCTCGGCCTGGTCGCGCTCGTCGCCAGCACCTTCGTCAACGTGCTCACCGTCGCCGCCGAGCTCGGCGGCCTGGCGATCATCCTCCAGCTCCTCTTCGATGCCGAGTTCAGCCTCTTCGTCGTGCTCGCGGCGATCGGCCTCGTGGTCGTGGTCGCGCTGCTTCCCTTCGGCGGGATCGAGCGGGTCTTCGGCTACTGCGGCCTGCTGATGCTGGTCTTCCTCGCCACCGCGATCCACCAGGGGCCCGACTGGGGTGAGGTCGCCCACGGCTTCGTCCCCTCTCTCAGCGACTCCAAGCTCTACCTCTACTTCGTCGTCGGCGTCTTCGCCGCGGCGCTGATGCCATACGAGGTCCACTTCTATTCATCCGGCGCGGTGGAGGAGGGCTGGGACGAGTCGAACCTGCGCGAGAACCGGCTCAACGCGACGGTCGGCTATGCCCTCGGCGGTTTCCTCGCCTGCGTCCTGGTCGTCGTCTCGGGCTTCCTCTTCCACCCGGTCGGCGTCGACCCGACCGACCTCGGCACGACCGCGCTGCCGGCCCAGGGGGCGTTCGGGGAGACCGGGCTGCTGCTCGCGCTCGGCGGCATCCTCTTCTGCGTCGGCGGCGCCGCGATCGACTCCAGCTTCGCCGCCTCCTACAACCTCGCCCAGTTCCTCGGCTGGGAGTGGGGGCGCTACCGCGGCCCGCGCAAGGCGCCGCGCTTCACCGTCTCCTGGCTGCTCATCCTCTTCGCGGCGATGCTGATCGTCCTCACCGGGATCAACCCGGTCGAGATCACCGAGTACTCGGTCGTGCTCGCCGTCGTCGCCCTGCCGCTCACCTACCTCCCGATCCTGATGATCGCCGGCGATCGCTCCTTCATGGGCAAGCACGCCAACGGCATGGTCTCCAGGACGCTCGGCTGGGTCTACTTCGCGGTGATCGTCGTGCTCTCGATCAGCGCGATCCCGCTGCTGTTGATGACGAACGGAGGGGGCGGATGAAGAAGGAGGGCGAGATCTTCGTCGTCCACCGTCTGCTCGACGAGCAGATTCTCGATAGCGACGGCAAGCGTTGCGGACGGGTCGACGACATCGAGCTGCGGGGAAATCCGCCGCGGATCACCGCTGTCCTGGTCGGCGAGGCGCTCTACCCGCGGCGGGTGCCGCGGCGGCTGCGCAGGCTGGCGCGAAGGCTGGCGGGGCCGGAGCGCTGGGGCGCCAGCGCCTTGCGCGTGCCCTGGGAGAAGGTCGAGGCGATCGACGCCGCGCTCCACCTCTGCTGCAAGGCCGAGGAGCTCGGTCTCGGCGAAGGCGACGATCCCGAGCGCTGGATGGTGAGGAGGCTGCCGTGGAACTGAGCCGCGAGCCCTTCGCCCTCAGCGATCTGGTCGGCAAGCCCGTCTACGACGGCTCCGGCCGGCGGCTCGGGCGCGCCTACGAGTTGAGGGCGCACTGGGAGGGCGGCAGCGTCGTCATCGACGAGATCCTGGTCGGCTCGGGCGCCCTGCTGAAGCGGCTGCACGGCCCGGGCGCCAGGGCCAAGTGCATCCCCTGGGGGAACGTGGTCGAGGTCGGCGAGCGGATCGTCGTCCGCGTCTGAGCGCCGTCCGCGCCGCTGATCACGACGAGGCGCGCGCGGAGCGAAGCGCCCGCCATCCCTCGCTGGTCAGCGCCAGGTAGACCTGCCCGTCGGGTCCCCGACTGGAGGCGGGCAGGAAGCCGTCGTCGGCCGCCTCGGCCACAGCCGCCAGCAGATCCTCCGGCTCGGGCCTGCCTCTTTTCACTGGCCTTCCTCCCCAGGGGTTTGGGCACGTGCTCGATCTGGGTAACTCAACGCCATGGCGAAGGAGAAGAAAATAGGGGCCACGCCGCCCGGCGCGCGATCGACTCCCTCCCTCGCCCGCACCATCCAGGCCATGCGCACGCTCGGTGGTGGCCGCCGCCCTTTGGTGCCGACCGTCCGGCTCAACCCTCGCTGAGGTTGGTCGCATGAGCGAGCTACTCGGCATCTACCTGAACGACCACCTGGCGGGATCGACCGCCGGGCTCGCGCTCGCAAAGCGGCTGCGGGCGAGCAACGAGGACGATCAGGAGTTTGGGCCGCCGCTGGCGGAGATCTGCGCCGAGATCGAAGGTGAGCGCGAGACGCTGACCGCGATGATGGAGCGGCTGGGGATCGGCCGCAGCTTCCTGAAGCCGCTCGGCGCGGTGATCGGCGAGCGACTCGGCCGCCTGAAGCTGAACGGGCGGTTGCGGGGCTACTCGCCGCTCAGCCGCCTCGACGAGCTGGAGATGCTGCAGGTCGGCGTCGTCGGCAAGAGCCGGCTCTGGCGGGCGCTCGAGCGCACCCACGCCGACGACCTTGCCGATTTCGAGCTGGGTGAGCTGGCCGAGCAGGCCATCAGCCAGCTCCGCAGGTTGGAAGACCTGCACCTGAAGGCCGCGTCGCTGGCCCTGTAGGCCGCCCCGCGTTTTCGCCGACTCGCCCGGGGGTAGAAATGGAGCGAGGCCAAGGGGAGCTTGCTGTAACTGGCTCACTCCTCGCCAACCCCACCCTGGACCTCCCTACGGAAGGCGAGCATGAAGGTAGTCGTCACTGGCGCGACGGGCAACGTCGGCACCAGCACGGTCGCAGCACTCACCGCGAGCCCGGAGATCGACGAGGTCGTCGGGCTGGCCCGCCGTCAGCCGACCTGGAAGCCGCCGAAGACGACCTGGGTCGAGGCCGACGTCCTCACCGCCGACCTGGCGGCGCTGTTCGAGGGAGCCGACGCCGTGATCCACCTCGCCTGGGCGATCCAGCCCTCCCGCGACGCGGTGACGCTGGAGCGGATCAACGTCGAGGGCAGCCGCCGCGTCTTCGAGGCGGTCGCCGCCGCCGCGGTGCCGAAGCTCGTCCACGCCTCCTCCGTCGGCGCCTACTCGCCCGGACCCAAGGACCGCGAGGTCAATGAGAGCTGGCCCACCGAGGGGACCCCCAGCTCGTTCTACTCGCGCCACAAGGTCGCGGTCGAGCGGGAGCTCGACCGCTTCGAGGCCGCCAACCCCGCGACCCGGGTGGTGCGGCTGCGCCCGGCGCTGATCTTCAAGGACGAGGCCGCGACCGAGATCCGCCGCCTCTTCGTCGGCCCCTTCCTGCCCAACTTCCTCCTCCGCCGCGCCTTTCTCCCCGCGCTGCCCCGGATCGACCGCCTGCGCTTCCAGGCGGTGCACTCCGAGGACGTCGGCCGCGCCTACCTGCGGGCGGTCCTCGCCGATGTCGACGGCGCCTTCAACATCGCCGCCGAGCCGCCGCTCAGTCCCGAGGAGCTGGCGGAGCGGATCGGCGTCCGCAGCTTCCCGGTGCCGGCCCGCGTCGTCCGGCGCCTCGCCGACCTGACCTGGAGGCTGCGCCTGCAGCCGACGCCGCCCGGCTGGCTCGACATGGCGCGCAACGTGCCGCTGATGTCCTCCGACCGGGCCCGCGCCGAGCTCGGCTGGGAGCCCCGCCACAGCGGGCTCGAGGCTCTGGAAGAGCTCCTGGACGGCCTCCGGCACGGTCATGGCGCCGCGACTCCGCCGCTCGAAGCCGACAGCGCCCGCGCCCGGATCGACGACCTCAAGACCGGGGTCGGCGCACGCCAGTGGAGCCGCGACCGCGACGAGCAGCTCGTCAAGTACCTCGCCGACGTCCACTCGATCGAGCTGCAGGCGCTGGCGCAGCTACGGGCGGCGCCGAAGATCGCCGGGGACGAGCGGCTCTGCCAGGCCTTCGAGCTGCATCTGGTCGAGACCGAAGACCAGGAGCGGCGGGTGCGCGAGCGCCTGCAGGCGCTCGGCGGCAAGCCCTCGAAGCTGAAGGACGCGGCCGGCAGCGCCGGCGGCTGGGCGATGGCCGCCTTCGCCGCCTCGCAGCCGGACACGCCGGGGAAACTGGCGATGCACGCCTTCTCCTACGAGCACATGGAGGTCGCCGCCTACGAGCTGCTGAAGCGGCTGGCCGAGCGGAGCGGCGACGAGGAGACGGCGCGGATGGCGGCCGACATCGCCGACGAGGAGAGGCGGATGGCCGAGCGCCTGGAGCTCTCCTTCGATGCCGCGGTCGAGGTCTCGCTGGCAGCGGTCGACCCCGACCAGCTCGACTCCGTCCTGGTCGCCTACCTGCGCGACGTCCACGGCCTCGAGGGGCAGGCCGAAAAGCTGCTCGCGGCGGGTGCTGGGCGGGCCGGCGACGAGGGCCTCGAGGCGGCCTTCCGCGACCACCTGGAGGAGACCGAACGCCATCGGGAGCGGATCGCGGCCCTGCTCCAGGAGCGCGGCGCCAGGCCCTCCCTGGTCAAGGACGCGCTGCTGGTCGCCGGCGGCCTCAACCTCTCCGCCTTCTTCGGCGTCCAGCCGGACTCGACCACCAAGCTGGCCGGCTTCGCCTTCGCCTTCGAGCACCTCGAGGTGGCCGCCTACGAACTGCTGCTGCGGGTCGCGGCGCGCGCCGGCGACGAGGCCGTGGTCAGCGCCGCCGAGGAGATCCTCGCCGAGGAGCGAGCGGCCGCCGAGCGGGTGGCCGAGACCTGGAATAACCCCGACGTCCCGTTGGGGGTGGCGTCTTGATCGCCGAGCGCGGCTCGGCGCAGGAGGACTGAGATGAAGGCGCTCACCTTTCACGGCAAGCGCGACGTCCGCGTCGACGAGGTGCCCGATCCAAAGATCGAGCAGCCGACCGACGCGATCGTCCGCATCACCTCGACCGCGATCTGCGGCTCGGACCTGCACCTCTACGAGGTGCTGGGGATGTTCATCGAGGAGGGCGACATCCTCGGCCACGAGCCGATGGGAATCGTCGAGGAGGTCGGCTCCGGGGTCAGCCACATCAAAGCCGGCGACCGCGTCGTGATCCCCTTCAACATCTCCTGCGGCGATTGCTGGATGTGCAACGAAAAGCTCTTCTCGCAGTGCGAGACGACGCAGGTCCGCGACCAGGAAAAAGGCGCCGCGCTCTTCGGCTACACCAAGCTCTACGGCGAGGTGCCGGGCGGCCAGGCCGAGTACCTGCGGGTGCCGCAGGCCCAGTTCGGCCCGATCAAGGTGCCCGAGAACGGCGCCCCGGACGAGCGCTACCTCTTCCTCTCCGACGTGCTGCCGACCGCCTGGCAGGCGGTTGCCTACGCGGCGATCCCCAAAGGCGGCAGCGTCGCCGTCTTCGGCCTCGGCCCGATCGGTCAGATGTGCGCGCGGATCGCCCGCCACCAGGGCGCCGAGACGGTGATCGCGGTCGACTCGGTCCCCGAGCGGCTGGAGATGGCCCGCCGCCACGGCGTCGAAGCGATCGACTCGGGCGAGCACGATGACGTGCCGGCGGCGATCCGCGAGCTGACCGGCGGCCGCGGCCCCGACGGCGTGATCGACGCGGTCGGGATGGAGGCCCACGGCGCCAGCGCCCCGCTCGCCGAGATCGCCCAGAAGGCGACCGGGCTGCTGCCCGACAAGCTTGCGGCGAAGGCGACCGAAATTGCCGCGGTCGATCGGCTCTCGGCCCTGCTCGCCTGCATCGACACCGTGCGCCGCGGCGGCACGATCTCGATCTCCGGCGTCTACGGCGGCCAGCTCGACCCGCTGCCGATGATGCAGCTCTTCGACAAGGGCGTGCAGATCCGCATGGGCCAGGCCAACGTGCGGCGCTGGACCGACGAGATCCTGCCGCTGCTGGAAGGCGACGAGGACCCGCTCGGCGTCGACGACCTCACCACCCACCAGGTGCCGCTGGCGGAGGGCCCGAGCGCCTACGAGATGTTCCAGAAGAAGGAAGACGGCGCGATCAAGGTCGTGCTCAAGCCGTAGGCGGGCACGCCGTTGGGCCAATTCGGTTCAACTGGTTCATTGCGGTCCTCGGTCCCTGCACGATGCTCCCTCGCGCAGCCCGGATGACCGAAGGTCGGCTGCTCCACTCTTCCCTCCTGTGCGCGACTCCGACCGGCATACCATCGTTGCGAACGGTGACGTCGCGGTAAGCGGCATGGTCGCCGACGGCTGGGAGGCGGTGGCCGAGAGGTTCAGGTCGAACTTCGCGGAGTTCGACGAGGCTGGAGCCGCCTGCGCGGTGTATGCCGATGGGGTGCCGGTAGTCGACCTGTGGGGAGGCGTCGCCGACCGGCGGACCGGGGCTCCCTGGTCGAAGGACACCGTCGTCAACGTCTTCTCGACGACGAAGGGCGCGGCGGCGATCTGCGTCCATCTGCTGGTGGAGCGCGGGGCGATCGACCTCGAGGCGCCGCTGGCGCGCTACTGGCCCGAGTTCGGGGCGGCGGGTAAGGAGGACATCAAGGTTCGGTGGGTCCTCGCCCACCAAGCCGGTCTGCCGGAACTCGAGGTTCCGGTGACGATCGAGGAGGCCTGCGCCGGGACGCCGGTGCTCGAAGCTTTGGAGCGGCAGCGGCCGGCCTGGGCGCCCGGCCAGGAGTGGGACTACCACGGGATCACCCTGGGGTACCTCCTTGGGGAGCTGGTGCGGCGCGTCACGGGCAAGACCCTGGGCCAGTTCTTTGCCGCGGAAGTGGCGGAGCCGCTGGGGCTCGATGCCTGGATCGGCTTGCCCGAAGCGGTGGCGCCGCGGGTGGCGCATCTGGAAGAGCCGCATCCGCCTGGCGTGCAGGAGACCCTAGACCTGCTGCTGGCGCGCCTCGACCCCCGGGGCGACGCCTACTCGGAGGTGGCCAAGGCCGAGGTCCGCGCAACCCTCTGGAAGGAGGGTCCCCTGCGCGGCCTCGGCTGCGCCTTTCCGCAGCTCGTCACCGAGGACGGCGGCTTCAACGATCCCCGCGTCTGGGCTGCCGAGATGCCGGCGATCAACATGATCGCGGACGCCAGATCGCTCGCCCGCCTCTACGCCAGCGTGATCGGCGAGGTCGATGGCGTGCGCCTGCTGAGAGCGGAGACGGTGGAGGCGATGTGCGTCGAGCAGACCGCCGCGGCGACTCTGCACGGCTACGAGCCGGGCAGCGAAGCGGAGGAGATCGCCGCGGCCTTCATGGGCCGCTTCTCGCTCGGCCTCATGGTCGAGTCGATGCGGATGCCGCTGCCCGGCCCACGCTCGTTTGGGCATACCGGCGCCGGCGGCTCGGTTGCCGGCGCCGACCCCGACACGGGCATCGCCGTCGCTTACGTGGTCAACCGCATGGGCTCCGAGCTGATCGACCCGCGGGCGACCGGATTGATGGCCACCGTCTCCGAGTGCGCGGCGAACAGAGGGTGAACCGGCCCGGTCTTCCCCGCGCGGAAGTGGTCTCCGGCGTCGTTCAGGGATGGTTCGTGCCGGGCTTCGAGCCGGCGGTCGAGGCATTCGAAAGGAACTTCCTCGAGCGCGGGGAGGTGGGGGCGGCGTTTGCCGTCCACGCCCAGGGCCAACCAGTCCTCGACCTCTGGGGCGGGCTGGCGGATCGGGCCGCGGCCGTCCCCTGGTCGGCCGCCACCCTGGTCGGGATCTTCTCGGGCAGCAAGGGCCTCGTCGCGACCTGCCTGGCGATCCTGCTCGACCGCGGGCAGCTCGATCTCGAGGCGCCGCTCTGCGAGTACTGGCCCGAGTTCGCGGCCCACGGCAAGGACGGGATCCTCGTTCGCCACGTGGTCTCGCACCAGGCGGGGATGCCGGGACTGCTGACGCCGACTAGCGTCGAGGAGGCAACCGACGACGTCCGCATGGCCGAGCTTCTCGCGGCACAGCAGCCGATCGCGCCGCCCGGTGCCGGGATCGAATACCACGCCCTCACGTTCGGCTGGCTCTGCGGAGAGCTCGTCCGCCGCGTCGACGGGCGCAGCATCGGCCGCTTCTTCGCCGAGGAGGTCGCGGCGCCGCTCGGCCTCGACGCCTGGATCGGCCTGCCCGCGAGCGAGGAGCCCCGCGTCGCGGTGCTGGAGCGCTCCTCCGGTTTCTCCGCCGAGCAGGCGGATGCCCCGCTCGACCCCGCCGCCGAGG
Organism: Solirubrobacterales bacterium; assembly: GCA_035693065.1. Taxonomy (GTDB): domain Bacteria; phylum Actinomycetota; class Thermoleophilia; order Solirubrobacterales; family 70-9; genus VAYN01. The sequence goes on along the minus strand of DASSHE010000031.1, from coordinate 58,419 downwards.
AGCGCGCCTGGTCGATCTGGTCGAACCCGCCCCGGTTCACGCCGGAGGGACTGGCCGCCAACCTGCCCGCCTGGCACGCGGCCGAGATCCCCGCGACCAACGGGATCGCCACCGCCAGGTCGCTTTCCCGCCTCTACGGCTGCCTGGCGGCGGGCGGCGGGATCGACGGCGTGCGCATCCTCTCGAGCGACGCGCTCGGGGTGGCCAGGACGCCTCTCGCCTACGGGGCCGATCGCGACACCGGCTTCAAGATCTCCTTCGGAGTCGGCTACGAACTCCAAACCGACGAACCGCGCCTCGGACCCGTCAAGGACGCCTTCGGGCATCCGGGCGCCGGCGGATCCGTGCACGGCGCCTGGCCGAGCCGGGAAATCGGTTTCTCCTACACCCCGAACCTGCTGGACTCCCTCAACGACGTCGACCCGAGGGCAGAGGCGCTGCTGACGGCACTGCGAGAGGCCTGAGAGGCTTTCCAACTTCCCGGATTAACCTCCGTTATCCTGGAGAAATGCCGCTCGACCCCCAGGCTGCCGCGGTTCTCGCCGAGGTCCCGAGCGAGTGGACCGACCCCGAGGCGATCGCGGCCCTGACCGTCGCCGACGTCAGGGCGCTGGCGGGTGAGCCGGGGGCGGAGGTCGAGCCGTTCCCGCTTCCCGAGGGGGTCGAGGTCGAGAAGGTCGTGATCGAGGGCGGGCCGGCGCCGCTGCCCGGGCGCGTCTACCGGCCGAGCGAGGACGCCGAACCGGGAACCGTGCTCTGGATCCGCGGCGGCGGCTTCTGCGTCATCGGCCACCTCGAACAGGACGTCGTCTCGCCGCTGCTGGCCCGCGAATCCGGCCGCGCCGTCGTCACCTTCGACTACCGATTGACCCCCGAGCACCCGTTTCCCGCCCCCGCCGAGGACGCCTTCGCGGCGCTCCGCTGGGTCGCCGCCAACGCGCAGCGGCTGGGTGGGTCCCCGCGGATCGCGATCGGGGGCGACAGCGCCGGCGGCAACCTCGCCGCCGCCGCGACCCTGATGGCGCGCGAGCAGGGCGGCCCCGAGGCCGTCCTGCAGCTCCTCGTCTACCCGATGACCGCCCGCCGCTTCGACGGCGCCTCGCCGCACGATCCCGAGGCGGGCGTCCTCGCCCACCCGGAGATGATCGAGTGGCTGTGGCGCGAATACCTGGCCGGCGCCGACGGCGCGGATCCGCTCGCCTCGCCACTCGACGCGGAGACCCTCGCCGGGCTGCCGCCGGCGCTGGTGATCACCGCCGAGTACGACGTGCTGCGCGACGAGGGGGAGGCCTACGCCGCCCGCCTCGCCGCGGAAGGGGTCGCGGTCGAGAGCCGCCGCTACGAGGGGATGCCGCACGGGTTCGTCGAATGGCCGGGCGAGGTCGACGCCGCGGCGGAGTGCCTGCGGCGGATGGGCGCCGCGTTCGCGGCGGCGCTGGCGGACGAGTAGCCGCGGCGGCGGGGACAGGGTTGGCCTGGTCCGGGCCGTGGTCGCCGGGCATCCTTGGGGTATGGAGATCCAGCGCAGGACCAGACGCCCCCGGTTGTTCGCCGCCTTGCTCACCGCCCTGGCGCTGGCGGCGCTCGCCGCCGCCGCGCCGGCGGCGGCGGGGAACCGCATCCTCTTCGCCACCCAGGGCAGGCTCGAAGCGGTCTCCCCCCACGGCGGCTCGCCGCACCTCCTCCGTTACCTGCCGCGGGGGACCGTCGACGTCGCCGCCTCCGCAAGCGGGCGGCGCCTCGCGCTGATTGCCAACCGCCGCCTCCCCTATCCCCAGCACGGCAGCGAGCGCACGCTCTACCTCCTGCGCCTCGGCCACGGCCTGCGCAAGGTCGCGAGCTTCCACGGCGAAGGCGCGCTGGACATCGCGATCTCCCCGCGCGGTGACCAGATCGCCTTCGACCGCAACGCCGAGCTCTGGACCGTCGACGTCGACGGCCGCCACCAGCGCCAGGTGACGAGCGGCGCCGGCGTCGCCTTCCAGCCCGCCTACATGCCCGACGGCCGCGGGCTTGTCTTCGTCCGCTCCCCCCGGGGGACGCCGGAACTCTTCCGCGTCCGCTTCGGCAGCTCCCGCGAGTTCCCGCTCGGCGGCGGCGAAGCGCGGATGCCGGCGGTGGCGCGCGACGGGCGCATCGCCTACTTCGCCAGCCGCGAAGGGCCGGGCCCGGAACGGATCGTCGTGATGCGGGCCGACGGCAGCGGCCGGCGCACGGTCGACCGCTCCTACGAACCGGTCTTCGACACCGAGCCGGCCTTCTCGCCGAACGGCCGCAGCCTCACCTTCCAGCGCCTCAACGAGCGGGGCGGCCACAGCGAGGACTACCGCTACTCGATCCTCACCGTGACCACCCGGGGCGCCAACCGGCGGCTGGTGGTCGGCGGCCTCCGCGCCGGCCCCGGCCGCCAGGACCCGATCGGCCCGCTCTGGGTGCCGGCGGGCTAGGCGTCGCCGGAAAGGATCTACCCCCGCAGCTCGTCGGCCAGCGTCGCCAGTTGGCCGACGCTGACCTCGAGCGCTGCCGCCAGCCGGACCAGGGTCGTGTAGCTCGGGTTGCGCACGCCGCGCTCGACGCCGCCGACCTGGGTGAGGTCCGTCGCGGCTCGCTCGGCGAGCTGCTCCTGGCTGAGCCCGGCCTCGGTGCGCAGGCGGCGGACCGCCTCGCCGAGGGCGGCGTGCTCGGGCGAGCGGGGCTGGCTGCGGCGCTGGGGCGGCATCGGCCCCGCCAGCCTTTCGATTTACAAACCCGTGTGTTAGTGCATTTATGCCCTAACATTGCTGAGCGCGGGAGTTCGGCCGAATGGTGGCTCGCTCCTCCGCGCTCAGCTATGCCACCGGGATCGTCCGAGCTGAAGACCGCGATCAACCATCCGCTGCGTCGGCGGATCCTCCGTGCCTACCTCGACCGCTCGCTGAGCTCCGCCTCGGCGGTCGAGATGGCGTACCTCATCGACGAGCAACTGGCCACCGTCGCCTATCACCTGAAGACGTTGGGGGGATGCCAAATCCTGCGCCCGGTGGGGGTGGGGACGGGAAACGGCAACGCCCCGGGGCACCCCCGCTGGGCGCTGGACGTCGAAGAAGACTGGCTGCGCCTGATGCTCGACCTCTGGGCTCAGTCGGACCCGCTCGGCTGAGCGCCCCCGCCGGCCCCGTCGAGGAGCCGGAACGAGCGACAGGCGGCAGCTTGAGCTGCCGGGGGGCAGGTTAGCTGCCGGAACCGCGGGCGCAGACGCGACCGCAGCTCTGTTGGCGGACCGGGCGCGGCGCCGGCGCCGCTGACTAGCAGCACTTCGGTGGCGGGGTACTCCTGGAGCCGGTCGGCGACGCTCTGGACCAGGTCCTCGTCGCCGACGCAGGCGCGGGCGGCGACGCCGGCGGCGGCGAGCGAGGCGAGGGAGAGGACGAGGTTGCGCTGCGCCCGCTCGCGGCCGGGCCCGGTCTCGCAGGCCCAGCGGTCGAGGAAGGAGTTGCGGACGGGCGCCAGCACGAGAACCTCTGCCTCGGCGCCCGCGGCGGCGACCTCCTCGATCGCGGCGCCGTCCTCGAGCGGCTCCTCGACCACGACCAGTAGGTGGTCGCGGCCGTCGCCGGGGGCCGGCGGCTCGATCGGCCGCCGCGGCGGGTTGCGGACGGCCATGGCAACGATCGTCGCGGCGGCGAGGGCTCCGACCGCCATCCCCAGCCCGGGGCCGCCGAGGTAGAAGCCGCCGACGATCGAGATCGCGATCGCGGAGACGATCACCGGCAGCTTCCATGCCGCTAGTCCCTGATCGCCCATGGCTTCAAGGTAGACGGTCGGCGCGCCGGGTCAAGCCGGACAGCGGGAAGCCGCTCCTGGAGGGATTGGCGAAACCCGCGTGTGCGGCCCGGCGAGCGCCGGACCGAGCGGGGCAAGGACGCAGGGAGGCCGAATAGCAGCGCTATTTGGCCGACTGAGGACGCCGCACCGCGACGTTGTCCGCCGCCGCCGGACGCGCGCGGGGGTTTCGCCAATCCCTCCTAGACTGGGAAGGATGCCGCCGCTGCTCGAGCGCCTCGGGGTGGAAGCGCCCGTCGTCCAGGCCGGCATGGGTGGCGGGCTGAGCCGGCACGAGCTGGCGGCGGCGGTCTCCGAGGCGGGCGGCCTGGGGACGATCGCCGTCAACGGCGCCGGGGCGATCCGGCGCGAGCTGACGGCGGCGCGGGCGCTGACCGGGCGGCCGCTGGCGGTCAACCTGCTGCTGCCGTTCGCCCGGCGCGACTGGTTCGAGGCCGCGGCGGCGGCAGACGCGGTGGTCACCTTCTGGGGCCGGCCGCGGCGGCGGACCGGCGGCGTCTGGCTGCACCAGTGCGGGTCGGTCGAGGAGGCGCGCCGGGCTTGGGGTGCGGGCGCCGACGGCGTCATCGTCCAGGGAGTCGAGGCGGGTGGGCACGTGCGCGGGAGCGAGCCGGCGCTGCAGCTCCTGGAGCGGGTGCGGGCGGCGCTGCCGCGGCACTACCCGGTCTGGCTCGCCGGCGGGATCGCCGCCCGGGGCGACGTCGAGACCGCCCTCGCCGCCGGCGCGGACGCCGCCGTCGCCGGCACCCGCTTCCTCCTCTCCGAGGAGAGTCGCGCCCACCCCGAGTACAAGCAACGGCTGCTGGGCGCCGAGGCGACGCTGCTCACCGACCTCTTCGGCGCCGGCTGGCCGGCGCCCCACCGCGTCGTCCCCAATGCCGCCACCGAGCGCTGGCTCGCCGCCGAGGCGCAGCCATCCCTCCGATTGACTCCGGCGCCGCTGGCGAACCGGGCCCTCAACCGGCTGCTGGCGGCGGGCGTGCGATACGCGCCGCCGGGGGCGCAGGAGCGGATGGTCCGGGGGCAGCGGCCGGGGAGCCGGCTGCTGACGCCGGCGGGGCCGACCGACGACGGTCCGGAGGCGCTGGTCGAGGCCGGGGCGCTGTACGCGGGGGAGACCGTGGCGCGGATCGGCGCCGTCCGTCCCGCCGCCGCGCTGGTCGCCGAACTGGCGGGTTGAACGCCGCTGGCGCCGGGTAATCCACCGACGATGGCGACGACGGGTGGGGGGCGGATCCTGCGGATCGGCGAGAGCGAGATCGGCTTGGGCCGCTGTGAGCTGCGGCTCGAGGGCGAGCTCGACCTCTGGAGCGCCGAGCGGCTGCAGATGGTGCTGCAGCGGGTGGCGAAGAAGCACGAGGAGGTCGTCGTCGGGCTCGATAGCTGTGACTTCGTCGACTCCACCGGCATCGCCGTCTTCCTCCAGGCACACCGTCAGCTCCACGACAAAGGCGGCCGCCTGGTCCTCTACGGCTGCTCCGACCAGGTGCTGCGTATCTTCACCGTCGCCGGCCTCGTCGACTCGGGCCTGATCTACGAGACCCGCGCCGACGCCATCGCCGAGCTGAACGACCCCAGCAAGTAAGGAGCGCTAAGCGACCCGCGGCCGTCCGTCGCGCAGGCGCGCGCACCAAAGGGCGAAGAGGGCGACCGCGAGCACGGCGCCGGCCCAGTGCAGGTCGAGCAGGACGGCGACCAGGCTCGGCAGGCCGGCCAGGGCGGCGCCGAGCAGGGTCGGCGCGAGCGGCAGCCGGAGCATCCGCGCCGTGAAGACGGCGCAGAGCATCCAGGCGGCGGGGCCGGCGAGCCAGCCCCAGTCGACGAAGAAGCTGTGGGGGAGGGCGAGGCCGAGGGCCAGGGAGAGGACGGCGACGGCGGCGAGCTGGAGCAGCGCCGCCCGCCAGAGGGTGGGGACGTCCATGCCCCCGAGGCTATTCGACGACGATCTTCCCCTTCATGAAGGGGTGGATTTCGCAGTGGTAGGCGAAGGTCCCCTTCTGCTTGAAGCGGACGACGGCGGTCTTGCCGGGCTTGATCCGGCCGGCGTCGAAGCCGCCCGGGTCGGTCGCCGTGTGGGTGATCGGGCTGGCGTTGGTGAAGGCGACGCTCGCCCCCTTCTTCACCCGCAGCGTCCCCGGGTGGAAGGCGAAGTTCTTGATCTTCACCGGCTGCGCCGCGCTCGCGGTGGCGGCGGCCCCGGAGGCGTTCGCCTCCCGTACCGTCGCCAGGCCGAGCAGCGTCAGGCCCAGCACCGCCGCCATCGTCAGGAGCGCGAAGCCCCCCTGCCATCGATACCTGCGCAAAGTCGTCATGTCCGGCGATACGTCCGCCGGACGCCCCGGGTTCAGCAGATCAGTTCGATTTCGGCGCAGAGTTCAGAGGTCAGTTCGCCCTGTTCGGCGACCGCACCTTCGAGTTCTTCGACCCGTTCTTCGAGGTCGGCGTTACCGCCGCCCTCTTCGACCGCTTCGCGCAGTTCCGCCACTTCGTCTTCGAGCGCCCCGACTTCGGCTTCGGCCGAAGCCCCTTCGGCCCCTTCCGGCCCGGCCGGGCCAGCCGGCCCCCGCGGACCCTGCTTGCCGGCCGGCCCCGCCGGGCCGGTCTGCGCCAGCAGCGCCACCCCCGACCCGATCGCCGCCGCCAGCACGCAGACCCCGACGACGATGGCGATGAAGTGATTTCGCGGCAGGGTTACCTGGGGTTCTTGTCGTTCTTCTTCCATCGCCGGGGCGAAGTCTCGCGCAAGCGAGCAATAATGGGAACCGCCCGGGCGGTTAGCTCAGTTGGGAGAGCACCTGCCTTACAAGCAGGGGGTCACTGGTTCGAGCCCAGTACCGCCCATCTCATCCCGCCGCCGGTGCGGCGGCGGCGGGGGCCGCGATCCCGGTATCCCCTTCTTTTTCTTCGCGTTTCTTGTCGACGGTTTTTTCCCAGACCACCGGCCCGAGCAGCGCCATGATCAGGGCGCCGAGTGCCAGCGCCAGGGCGATCAGGTTGGTGGTCTTTTCCTTGGCGGAGATTTCCTCTGATTCTTCGGAGGCCTTGGTGACCGCGCTGCTCTGGGCTTCGACCGCTTCTTCAAAGCCTTTGGCCTGCGCTTCGAAGAGCTTGGTCGCCTGGGTGGTCAAGCTCGGCGCCACTTCGCCGGGGATGGTTGGCGCCGCGGGGGCGGCCGGCACCGCCGCTGGCCGGTGGCTGGAGATGAAGGCGGCGGGGATGAAGGCGACTCCGAAGCCGAGACAGAGGACGCTGGCGCGGATCGCCCAGCGCCGGTCGCGCACGGTCGTGTTGACCCATTTGATCAGGAAGGCGGTGCGGTTCATCTGCTGCTCGGTCATCGAGGCGCCGCCTTCGAACATTTTCAGCCGTCGCGGCGTCGTGATGAAGGCCAGATAGGCGGCGGCGAGCGCAACCGAGAGCCCGAGGAAGACGGTCGCAAAGACGCCCCGCAGCGGCAACGGGTGATCGGTGACAGAGAAGACGAGCCCCAGGCTGCCGGTGTAGAGCGTGGCGATCGCCGCGGAGGCGGTCTGGATGTATTTGGCGCTGTCGCGGGAGCGTTCGACGGAGCCGGCGGCGACTTCGGAGATTTTTTCGTGGAAGAGCTTGGCCAGCGAGAACTCCGATTCCCAGCGGGCCTTCTGCAGTTCAGTGGTGGCGGTGTCCTCGGCCGAGTCGAGATCGTTCGCGTGTTCGAGCCCGATTTTCTGTTCTTCGCGTTCGAAAGCGTGGAGGGCCTCCTCGGCCGCCAGCTTCTTTTCCAGTTCGACCTTGTCGCACTCGGAGCAGGGCTTCGCCGTATCCGAGCTCATCGCACTTCCCCCTCGTCGGCCTCCGCGAAGGCGCGGTCCATGGTTGGGAACAGCTTTTCTTTGCCTTTTTGAACCACGACGCCATCGGTGGCGCGGTGGATCGGCTGCGCGTTGTGGATCAGGGTCCCGTCGATCACCGTGAACTCGGCGGTCGGGAAGTAATTGTTCTCGTAGGGGCAGAACTGCTTACCGCGGGGCATGGCTCCTCCTTGCTCGTCTGCCTAACCCTTACCGCTGTCAAGTACTCATGGGAGATTCGTCCAATAGAAAGGTTGCATTTTGCGGGGAAAAACAGCTCGGTTCTCTACACCTAGGAGGAATTGTCAGCCGAATGCCCGCACCGCCAGCGCCGCCGCCACCCCGAGGCCGATCACGGCGATCGCGACCCGCAGCGCGTCGCCCGGGACCCGGCGGGCCAGGTGCGCGCCGAGCCGCCCGCCGATCAGCGAGGAGACCCCGAGGACGACGGCGAAGCGCCACTCGACCGGGGCAAGGAAGGCGTAGGCGACGCCGGCGAGCAGGTTGGAGAAGCCGACGAGGACGATCTTGATCGCGTTGAGGTGCTGGATCGTGTCGAGGACGAAGAGCGCCAGCAGGGCGAGCAGGAGGATGCTGACGGCGGAGCCGAAGTAGGCGCTGTAGGCACCGGCGAAGAGGAGGCCGGCGGTGAGGTAGGGCGAGCGCTCGTTGCCGGCGTGGGAGAGGTGCATCAGCCGTGGCTGGAAGAGCAGCAGCAGGCAGGAGCCGGCGACGAGGACGGGGACGATCGCTTCGAAGGCCTCGTTGGAGGTGAGCAGGAGGGCAACGGTGCCGGCGACCGAGCCGAGCAGCATCGGCACCAGCATGCGCGCGAAGCGGTCGCGCTGCTGGCGGAGGAGGTCGGTGTAGCCGAGAGCGCCGCCGAGCGAGGCCGGGACGATGCCGATCGTGTTGGTGACGTTGGCCGAGAGCGGCGACACCCCGAGGGCGACCATCGTCGGGAAGGTGATCAGCGCGCCGCCGCCGGCGATCGAGTTGGACGCGCCCGCCGCGACTCCGGCCGCTGCCACGGCGAGCAGTTCGAGCATGGGCGAGAGTTTGTCTAAGTTCGGCCCCGGAGGCGCGAGCGCAGCCGGCTCCACAGCGAGGGTGGTCGCGGCTCGGCGCGGCGCCACTCGTCCTCGGTCCGCAGCTTCCCCGCCTCGCGGGCGCGCAGCACGCAGGCGGTGTGGGCGTGGCGGCGGCGCGATTTGTCGCCTTCGGGCCAGATCAGGACGTGCTCGCTGAGGGCCGGCAGGTGGCGGCCGCAGAGCGGGCAGCGGTAGGTGGCCGGCTTCAGGTTGGCGGCCGGCCGGAAGGACCACCAGCGCGGCTCGGCCGCCGCGGGGCGGCTCCGCTCAGGCGGCACCCGAGTCGAGCCGGGGGGTGGGGGTGCCGCCGCGCCGGTGCTCGGTGCTGGCGACGAGGTCGAAGAAGACGTCGTTGCGGCCGCGCCGCAACCGCCGCGGGAAGGCGGGCCGGGCGCGGCGATGGCTCGCGGCGACGGCGCGGAACGAGGCCTCGTGGGCACCGCTCCAGCGGATCCCGAAGATGCTGCGCACCCGCAGCGGCAGCGTCCCCTTGATCACCAGGTTCTGCAGGGCGATGTTGCCGCGGGCCGAGCGCGGCACCGGCTGCTCGAAGGCGACCAGCGGCGCCATCTCCAGCGCGTGGGGGGTGGCGTGGAGGTCGGGCGAGGCGAGTTTCTCCTCCCACCAGGCGGCGAACTCGGGGTAGCTGGCGGGGACCGACTCGCGCGGCAGCCCGAAGAGCTCGCCGAAGCGGACGTAGTCCTGCCACAGCGCTTCGCGCTCCCCGTCGCTGAGCGGCCGCACCATCGTCTCGTACATCGCCCGGCCGGAGTCGGCGATCACCGCCAGGGTCCAGAGCATCAGCTCCGGCTCGAAGGCCGAGTAGGGGGTGCCGGCGGCGTGGGCGCCGGCCGCCTCGGGCAGCTCGCCCCTGATCCGCTCGTGCAGGCGATGGACGACGGCGAGCGCCTTGTCGGCTTCGGCCTTGGTGCCGAGCAGGACCGTCTCCTGGATCTTCGCGGTGCGGGCGAGGCGGGTGAAGGGATGGCTACCGGAGTTGGTGCTGAGCATCGTGCCGGTGTAGGTGAGCGGCTCCAGCGCTCCGACCAGCAGCGCTCGCTGCCCGTACAGCAGGCCGACCGAGCGCTCGCCGTGGACCCGGCGCGCCATCGATCTCCCTGGTGGAAAGTAGTGCCCCTCGCTCATTGGCCGTCTGGCCAAAAATGCTACCGCTGGGGCTGGGGACCGCGGCTCATCGCCACCAGCGCGGCGCCCGAGCGGGGCGAGTCGACCAGTTCGCGGAGCTCGTGCGAGGCGAAGATCTCGTCGAGTTCCTCGCGGGTCAGGGTCTCGCGCTCGAGCGCGAGGACGGCGAGGTGGTCGAGCACCTCGAGGTTGGCGGAGATCAGGGCGCGGGCGCGGCGGTAGGCCTCGCGGGCCAGCGTCATCGCCGCCAGGTCGACCTCGCGCCGGGTCTGGTCGGAGACCGCGTAGTCGGCGGTCGGGAGGGCGATCGGCGCCGGGCCGTCGTGGTCGAGCGCAACCCCCATGCCGAACTCGCTGACCATCTGCTTGCAGACCAGGTGGACCCGGTTGAGGTCGTCGGAGGCGCCGGAGAAGGACTCACCGATCACCAGCTCCTCCGCGGCGCGTCCGCCGAGCAGCGTCACCACCTCGTCGAGCAGTTCCTCGCGCGACTTCAGGTAGCTGTCCTCCTGCGGCGAGTGGCCGACGAAGCCGAGCGCGGGCCCGCGGGGGACGATGCTGAGGATCTCCGGCGGGTCGAGGCCGAGGAGGCGGCGGCAGAGCGCGTGCCCGGCCTCGTGGTAGGCGACGATCCGCCGCTCCTTGGCGCTGAGCCGGCGCGCCTGCTGGGAGCCGACGGCCTGGCGCAGCAGCGCCTCGTCGAGGTCCTCACGGGAGATCGCGTAGCGGCCGGCGCGGCCGGTGATGATCGCCGCCTCGTTGAGCGCGTTGGCGAGCTGGGCGCCGGTCATCCCGGTGGTCTTGCGGGCGACGTCGCGGAGGTCGAGGTCGGCGTGGAGCGGCTTGTTCTTGGCGTGGCTGCGGAGGATCGCCTCGCGGCCCTTGCGGTCGGGCGGGGTGACGAGGACGCGGCGGTCGAAGCGGCCCGGGCGCAGCAGCGCCTTGTCGAGCTTGTCGACGTGGTTGGAGGCGGCGATCACGATCACCATCCCCGGGTCCTTCTCGAACCCGTCGAGCTCGACCAGGAGCTGGTTCAGCGCCTGCTCGCGCTCGGAGGAGCCGCCGTCGCCGCCACCGCTGCGGTGGCCGCCGATCGCGTCGAGCTCGTCGATGAAGACGACCGCGCGGCCGGACTTGCGCGCCTCTTTGAAGAGGCGGCGGATGCGGGCGGCGCCGCGGCCGACGAACATCTCGACGAAGCTGGAGCCGGAGGCGGCGTAGAAGTCGACGCCGGCCTGGGCGGCGACGGCACGGGCCAGCATCGTCTTGCCGGTCCCGGGCGGGCCGTAGAGGAGGACGCCGCGCGGCGCCTGGGCGCCGAGGCCGGCGAAGCGGTCCGGTTCGCGCAGCCAGGCAGTGACGTCCATCAGCTCGTCCTTGGCGGCGTCGACTCCCTGCACCTCCTCCCAGAGGACGGGCTTGGTGCTGCTCGCCTTCACCGTCTCCGGCTTGGTCGACCCCATCATCCCCCGCATCATTTTCATGAAGACGAAGAGGAGCATCGCCATGAAGACGACGCCGAAGACGGGATACCAGTTGAAGAAGAATTCCTGAATTTCCCCGGCCATCGCTGAAGTGTGTAGAAGAAGTGCCTATTCCCCAATCGCACATTCGTCCAAATTGACCCGCGAGGGCTAAAGATCCACCCAAATGAACAACAAACGTGTCGTAAGTGCGCCTGAGCTGAAGGCGCAGATCGAGGCCGAACGCGCCGGTCGTCCCTTCCTCGTCTTCCGCGACGGGGCGGGGGAACAGCGGATCCGCGCGATCGAGCCCGACGCCGAGCTCTGGGTTGGGCGCGGCGGCTCCGCCGACGTGCGGCTCGAGTGGGACGAGGAGGTCTCGGCCCTGCACGCCCAGATCGAGGTGGTGCGGGACGAGTGCACCCTGGTCGACGACGGCCTCTCCCGCAACGGCTCCTTCGTCAACGAGGAGCGGGTGCACGGGCGGCGCCACCTGCGCGACGGCGACTCGGTCCGCTTCGGCCGCACCGTCGTCGTCTACCGCCGTCCCGGCGAGGACGCGCCGGAAGCGACCGTAATCGCCGGCGAGCTGCCCGCCGCGGCGACGATCTCGCCGGCCCAGCGCAAGGTCCTGATCGAGCTCTGCCGCCCCTACAAGGACGGCGGCGATTTCGCCACCCCGGCGACCAACCAGGAGATCGGCGCGGCCCTCCACCTCAGCGTCGACGCGGTCAAGACCCACATGCGCGCCCTCTTCGAGAAGCTCGAGGTCGGCGACATCCCGCAGAACCAGAAGCGGGTGGCGCTGGTCGAGCGGGCGCTGCAGGCGGGGGTCGTCAACCGCCGCGAGCTTTAGCGCGGGGGTGGGCGGGTTCACCCCTGGGGTGCCTGGGAGCGGCGGCGGTTCCGGGCGAATCTGGGTCCACGACAGCAAGTCGACCAACCCAGACCCAAGGAGGAACCCGAAATGAAGAAGACCATCCTCGTCGCGATTGCAGCCCTCGCTATGACGATTGCCCCGGCTGCCGCCAGCGCCGCCGCCCCGGTCAAGTTCGGCTCGACGCTGAACCCGACCGTGCAGCCGTCCAACTCGCTCCCCGGCCTGATGTGCGAACACCAGACCCCCGGCGCCACCTGCACGATGGTCCAGCAGGAAGCCTACGGTCGCCCCGACGGCGGCGAGCTCGCTCCGAAGACGGGCACGATCAAGAAGATCAGGCTGATCGCCGGCGGTCCCGGCAGCTTCAAGGTCCAGATCGCCAAGGTGAAGCGCTCAACCCTGTTCGGCACCAACGAAGCCAAGGTCGTCTACAACGGCCCCCGGATCAGCTACCAGGGCCAGACCGAAGCCAACTTCGAAGCCGACAACTACCGGGTCGAGAGCTTCAGCGTCAACGTCCCGGTCAAGAAGGGCCAGCAACTGGCGCTGAAGGGTGACATCACCTCGATGGTCCGCTGCTCCTCGGGCGGCGACAACACCCTCATCTACACCTCGCCGCTGACCCTCGGCAGCGCCTTCCGCCCGGCCACCGGCAGCGACGGCTGCTGGATCCTGATGGAAGCGGTGATCCGCTAGGACATCCAAGCCGCGAGACCGCAAAATTGGCTCTTGAGGAGCCAATTTTGCGGTCTCGCGTCACCGCTCGACCTGCGAGCCCCCGACTATGGCGTCCTCGGCCGAGTCGCCGAAGACCACCCAGGCCTTGTTGCCGCCGTCGTAGTCGGGGGCCCACAGCTTCAGCGTCGCCGTCCGTCCCCAGACCGTCACCTCCTCCTCGCCGGTGGCGTCGAGGCCGCGCCAGATCCGCACGAAGGGGTTGCTCTCCCACTCCTCGCCGATCGTCGTCGGCTCTTTGTGGCCGGGGTGGACGGTGGTCTCGGGCGGCAGCTCCATCAGCCGCATCACCGAGGCCTTGAGGTCGGCGAAGCCGCTGGCGCCGGGGGCCATGGTGCCGCCGACGGTCCCCTTGAAGAGGACGTCGGCGGTGAAGACGTCGGTGCCGTCGACGAGGAAGGCGAGATGGCCGGCCGCGTGCCCCGGGGTGTAGAGGGCCTCGATCCGCAGGCCGCCGGCCTCGAGCACGTCGCCGTCGCCCATCGTCACCGCGACCTCCTCGTCGAGCTCGGCGGCGGTCGCCTCGTGGGCGACGAGCGGTGGGTTGCCGAGCCGCTCCCGCGCCTCGGCGAGGCCGGCGACGTGGTCGGCGTGGGGATGGGTGACGAGGACGTGGGTGATCTCGATGCCGTCGCGCTCGATTCGCTCCAGCAGCGGCCCGAGGTCGTCGTTGCCGTCGATCAGGACGCCGGTCTTCGACTCCGGGTCGGCGACCAGGTAGGCGTTCGACAGCCACATCGGGTTCTCGGTCCTCTCGACGATCACTGCTCCTCCTTGTTCGCGGGAACCGGGGAGGTTACGGCGCTGCCCTCGAGGAGCGTGCGGGCGACCAGCTCCGGGTCGTCCCAGGTGGGGGTGTGGCCGACCTTGGGGAGGACGAGGAAGCGGGCGCCGGCGGGGCGGCGGGGGCGTTTCGGCGGCCCGACCAGGCGGTCGCGTTCGCACCAGGCGATCGTCACCGGCACCCCCTCCGGGTAGCCGGCCGGGTCGAAGACGTGGCTGCGCATCGCCCGGTTGGCGGCGTCGTAGCCCTCGCCGTCGAGCCAGCCGAGGACCAGCTCGCGGGCGGCGGCGGGAGGGATCCGCTCCGGGTGGGCGGCGATCGACTGGAAGGCGAGGTGGCGCGTTTGCGGGAACTGCAGGGCGACCGCCAGCAGCGGGCGCGCCGCCTTCACCCAGGGTGAGCCGCGCAGCAGCATCCGGGCGCCGCCTCCGGCCGGCTCCCCGAGGGGGCGGGACCAGAGCCCGGCGGGGGAGAGGGCGGTGACCGAGGCGGCCCAGCCGAAGCGGCCCATTTCCAGCGCCACCCAGCCGCCGAGCGAGTTGCCGGCGACGTGCGGCCGCTCGACCCCGTTGCGGGCGCACTCCTCGTGCAGCGCCCGGGCCAGGTTGGCCGCGGTCGGCTCGGTCCCCTCCGGCAGCGGTGGCGCCTTGCCGAATCCCGGCATGTCGATCGCGTGGACCTCGCGCTCGCCCTCGAGCAGCGGGATCACCGGCTCCCAGATGCTGCGCGAGCCGCCGAGGCCGTGGATCAGCAGCAGGTCCGGGCGCCCCGCGCCCGCCGCGGCGGCGCTCACCGGGCGCCGGGCTTGGCGAAGAGCGTCTGCACGTCGCCGATCCGCCGCTCGCGGAAGCCCGCCTCCGAGGAGCTCAGGTAGAAGTCCCAGAGGCGTTTGAAGCGCTCGTCGTAGCCGCTCGAGCGCAGCCGCTCCCAGGCGGCGAAGAAGCGCTCGCGCCAGGCGGCCAGGGTTGGCGGGTAGTGGGCGGTGATGTCGTCGACCCAGACCTGCTTCATCGAGGTGGCGCGCTCGAGGCAGCTCGAAATCAGTCCCTGGGAGGGCAGGCAGCCGCCGGGGAAGACGTGGGTGTTGGCAAAGCTCTTCGCCGCCTTCTCGACCTCGTAGATGCCGTCGTCGATCGTGATCGCCTGCAGCAGCATCAGACCCTCGTCGCTGAGAAGCTGGTCGCAGCGGCGGAAGTATTCGTCGAAGTACTGCCAGCCGACCGCCTCGATCATCTCGACCGAGACGAGCCGGTCGTAGCGCCCTTCGAGGTCGCGGTAGTCCTGGAGGAGGACGGTGACATGGTCCTCGAGGCCGGCTTCGGCGACGCGCTGCCGCGCCAGCTCGTACTGCTGGCGGGAGATCGTCGTCGTGGTGACGCGGCAGCCGCTGTGGCGAGCGGCGTGGATCGCCATCCCGCCCCAGCCGGTGCCGATCTCCAGCAGGTGATTCCCGGGGCCGAGCTGGAGGCGCTCGCAGATGCGGTCGAGCTTCGCCAGTTGCGCCTGCTCGAGGCTCGCCTCCTCGTCTGGGAAGTAGGCGCAGGAGTACATCATCCGCTCGTCGAGGAAGGCGGCGAAGAGGTCGTTGCCGAGGTCGTAGTGGGCGGAGATGTTCTCGCGGGCGCCGCCGCGGGTGTTCTCGGGGACGAGGCCGCGGACCCGGTGCCAGAGGCCGCGGGGGCGGGCGACGAGGCCGCGGACGCCGTCCAGCTCGGCCAGTTCGCGGGCGGCGATGCGGATCAGGGAGACGAGGTCGTCGGTCTCCCAGAGGCCGTCGACGTAGGTCTCGCCGAGGCCGACGCTGCCGCGCAGCGGCCCGCGCCAGGCGGCGGGGTCGTGGACCGTGATCGTCGCCCGCAGGTCGGCGTCCTCGGGGCCGAAGCTGCGCTCACGCGAACCTTCGACCACGTCGATGCGGCCGGCCCGGACGCGGCCGAGCACGGCGCCGACGCCGGCCCTGGCAAGCGCGTCCCTCACGGCGAGACGAATCCCTTCGGGCGGCTCCCCTCCGGGTGCGGGTGGTAGCGCGCGCCCTTCAGCCGCAGCCGCAGCGACTGCGCGTAGATCTTCGCCACCACCTGCAGCGACATCGCCGGGTAGCGGGCGAGCAGCCCGGTCAGCGTGCGCCGGCTGAGCTCGCGGCGGCGCAGGCTCAGCGTCGCGTCGAAGCTCTTGCCCGAGCCCGCCTCGCTGGGTCGCGACTCGATGTGGACGGCGAGGCGCTCGGCGGGCTCCGAGGCGCGGAAGGAGTAGGTCTGGTCCATGCCCATCAGCGGTGAGACGTGGAGGGTCTTCTCGATCTCGTCCCTCAAAACCGTACCCCGCAGATCGCCGCGCGCAAGCACGTAGGGGCGGCGCTCGCCCCAGGGGATGTTTTGGACGTCGGCCACAACCGCATCTACCCGCTCGCCCGCCTCGTCGAAGCAGTAATAGAGGGAGACCGGGTTGAAGGAGTGGCCGAAGTAGCGCAGCCCGGTCAGCAGGCGAACCGGGCCGGCGGGCCGCTCGCCGATCGCCGCCGCGACCGTCTCGCGCGCGCACTTCTCCAGCGGCTGCCCGGGGTCGCCCATGAAGTCCTCGCGGCGGAAGCGCGCCGGCGCCGGCCGGCGGGCGGAGAAGAGCGGGTAGGGGTCGAGCACCCCCGGCAGCTCGCCGAGGTCCAGATACATGAGGAAGAGCCGGTAGCGGAACGAGTGCTCGACCGGCTCGAAGCGCCGGTGCCGCACCCAGCCCTCGTAGACGGCCGAAGCGGTCATGCCGCCAGCAGCTCGGGTGCCGGCGCCGCCGCCGCGACCGTCGCCGCCGCGCGCAGGCCGCTCACCACCCCGTCCTCGTGGAAGCCCCAGCCCCAGTAGGCGCCGCAGTAGTGGGTGCGGTGGGCGGCGCCGCTGATCTCGGCCTGGCGGGCCTGGGCGCCGACTCCCTCCTTGGTATAGACGGGGTGGTCGTAGGCGATCCGCCGGATCACCTTCGCCAGGTCGATCCGCTGGCCCTGGTTGAGGGTGACGAAGTAGTCCTCCCGGGTGCGCAGCCGCTGCAGGTTGTTCATCCAGTAGGTGACGGTACTCCCGGCCGCCGGCTCCTCGGATAGGTGGAAGTTCCAGCTCGACCAGGCGGCGCGGCGACGCGGCATCAGCGCCGCGTCGGTGTGAAGGACGGCCTCGTTGCGCTGGTAGGGGATCGCGCCGAGGATCTCCCGCTCGGCCTCGCTGGGGTCGGCGAGCAGCGCCAGCGCCTGGTCGGAGTGGGTGGCGATCACGACCTGGTCGAACTCCTCGCTCTCGCAACCGTCGGCCTCGATCCGCACTGCCCCCGGCAGCCGCTCGATCCGCCGCACCGCCGCCCGCAGCCGCACCCGCTCGCGCCAGGGCGTGGTGATCGCCTCGACGTAGCTCCGCGAGCCGCCGCTCACCGTCCGCCACCGCGGCCGGTCCCGCAGGCTGTACATGCCGTGGTTCTCGAAGAACTCGGCCATGAAGCTGGCCGGGAAGCTCCACATCTGCTCCGGGTCGGCCGACCAGACCGCGCTCGCCTGGGGGACGATCAGCCGCTCGATGAAGTGCCGCGAGAAGCCCTGCTGCTCGAGCCAGTGGCCGAGCGAGGGCGCCGTCCCGTTCATCCCGATCAGCGCCCGCGCCTCGCGGTTGAAGCGGCGCCAGTCGCGCAGCATCCCGAGGAAGGTCGGGCTGAGGAGGTGGGAGGGACGGGCGAAGAGGCCGCGCGGCGTCCCCGCGTACTCGAAGCCGCCGCGCCCGTCGGAGACCGAGAAGCTCATGTGGGACGGCTGCGCCACCACCCCCAGCTCCGCCAGCAGCGCTTCGAACTCGGGGTAGTTGCGGTCGTTGAAGACGATGAAGCCGGTGTCGATCCAGTGGGTTCCGTCCTCGGCCTCGACCGCCACCGTGTGGGTGTGGCCGCCGATCCGGCCGCCGGCCTCGTAGACGGTGATCTCGTGCTCGGGGTGGAGGCGGTGGGCGGCGACCAGGCCCGAGATCCCGGTTCCGACGATTGCGATCTTCATCGCTCCTCCCTACGGAAAGGGATCTCGATCCGGATCAACCGAAGGGGCGGTAGAGGATCTTGTAGCCGAGCAGCTCGGAGACGGTGGCGAAGCCATAGCCGCGGGCGCGGAGGGTGTCGATCACCTGGGGGAGGGCGGCGAGCGTCTCGCTGCGGGGGCCGCCGCCGTCGTGCATGAGGATGATCGAGCCCGGCTCGGCGTGGCCGACGATGTTGGAGTAGATCGCGCCGGTCCCGGGCAGCGACCAGTCGCGGGGGTCGACGTCCCAGTTGATCGTCCGCATCCCGAGGCTGCCGGCGGTGGAGATGACGCCGGAGTCGACGCCGCCTCCCGGCGGCCGGAAGAGGCAGGGCTGGAAGTGGGTGTAGGCCTTGATCCGCGCCGCCGCCCCGGCGATCTGCGAGGAGCCGGGGAATTCGACGTGGTTCATCGTGTGGTCGCCGATCTCGTCGCCTTCGGCGAGGATCTGGCGCATCACGTCTTCGCGCCCGGGCATCTCCTGGCCGACCTCGAAGAAGGTGCCGGGCACACCCTTTTCGCGCAGGACCCGGAGGAATTCCGGCGTGTATTCGGAGGGGCCGTCGTCGAAGGTGAGGGCGACGACCTTGCGGTCGCGCGGGCCGTTGGTGACGAGCCCGGCGCTGCCGCCGGTGCAGCCGACGGCGCGGACCGGGCGCAGGCGGTAGGTCGAGACCCCCCGGGCCGGCAGCATCTCGACGCACTGCCGGGGGACCTCGCAGCCGTTTGAGGCAAGCACCCGCCACCTGTAGCGAGCCGGGGCGAGGCCGGCGTCCGCCGGCTCCAGAGCGACGACCAGCTTGTCCGGCTGCGGCCGCTTCACTCTCGCCGGGATGCTGCCGGCCCGGCTGAGTCTGCCGCCGCCGCCGACGGTCTCGACGCCGATTCGCCGGTGCGCTTTCGCTCCGCCAAGGCATAGCAACCGCACTCCCGCCTGCGGGGGACGGCCGAAGCCGAAGCAGAGGTAGCTCGCCCCGCGGCGGCGGAGGTCGGGTCGAGCCTGCAGCCGCGAGAGCGGGACCGGACGGGACGTCCGCACCGTCAGGATCAAATCTCTTCCCGCCTGCGAGAGCCCAGCGTGCGCCAGCAGCTCGCCCTGCGGCGAGGCCGCCGCGGCCGCCTCGGGCAGGGTCAGGAGCGCGCTCGCGAGGAGCGCGAGGGCGCACAGGATCTTGCGGGGGGAAGCGATGGCCGGGGAGCTGGTGGCGGTTGCGCGAGGGTTGTCCATGTTAGGCGCAGCACCCCGTCCCCTACCGTGTTGAGAACAGTTGTGAGTCATCCGTCTCAGAGCCGCGTTGGCGCGCCGGCGCTCCTCACCGTCCTCGCGGTGCTGGCCATGGCCCTGATCGCCCCTGCCGGGGCGCGTGCCGAAACCGGGGGCGCCGGTCAGGTCGAACCGGGCGGCACCCTCAGCAACACCGCCTTCGACCGCCAGGGGATGTGGGTCTGGTACGTCTCCCGCTCCGACGGCGGCAGCCCCAGCGCGATCATCGCCCGCGCCAAGCGCTTCGACATCGGCACCGTCTACGTGAAGGCGGCCGACGGCGGCGGCGCCTGGAGCCAGTTCAGCCGCTCGCTGGTGCAGGCGCTCCACGCCGGCGGCCTCGACGTCTGCGCCTGGCAGTTCGTCTACGGCGAGCGCCCGGTGGCCGAGGCGAAGGCTGCCGCGGCGGCGGTGAGCAAGGGCGCCGACTGCTTCGTGATCGACGCCGAGGGCGACTACGAGGGCAAGTACGCCGCCGCCGACCGCTACGTGCGGGCGCTGCGGGCGCGGATCGGCGAAACCTTCCCGGTCTCCCTCGCCGGCTTTCCCTACGTCGACTACCACCCGTCCTTCCCCTACTCGGTCTTCTTCGGGCCGGGCGGCGCCACCTACAACCAGCCGCAGATGTACTGGAAGACGATCGGCACCTCGGTCCGCGCCGTCTACGAGCACACCTACACCTACAACCGCATCTGGGGCCACCCGATCTACCCGATCGGCCAGACCTACGAAGGGCCCGGCAGCGCCTCGCTGCGGCTCTTCCGCCGCTTCGCCGCCAGCTACGGCGGGCTGCCGCCGAGCTGGTGGGACTGGCAGGAGACGACCGGCAGGGAGTGGGGGGCGCTCGGCGCCGAGAGCGCCCTGCGGCCGGTCGCCGGCTACCGCACCGAAGTCGTCCACCCGCTGCTCAAGCGCAAAGCTGCGGGCGACATGGTGGTCTGGGCGCAGGAGCACCTGGTCGGCGCCGGCGCCGAACTTCCGGTGACCGGCTTCTTCGGCCAGCAGACCGCCCGTGCGGTCCGTCTCTTCAAGGAAGCCCACGGGCTCCCCGCCAACGCGATCGTCGACACCGAAACCTGGAACGCCCTGCTCGCCTACACGCCCTACCGCGCCCGCTGGGCCGCGGTGACGGCCCGCGCCGCCTCGACGAGCGCCGCCGCCCGCCGCGCCCGGCCGGCGCGCCAGCCGCTCTCGGCCTCGCTGCCGGCGAAGGCCTACGAGATCCCGCCCGCCCCCACCCGTTAGTCGCGTGGTTCCTTACGGACGAGATAGGTCCGAAAGGAACCACGGGATTGGTCTTGTGGCTAGGAGGGGTTCCTAGCTGACGAGGCGGGTCGTCAGCCGGCCGAGCTGGGGAGACTCGACGACGAGCTCGTCACCGTCCTCGAGCCAGACCCGCGGCTTGCGACCCTGGCCGACGCCCTCGGGGGTGCCGGTGGAGACGATGTCCCCCGGCTCCAGCGTCATCAGCGAGGAGAGCTGGGAGACGAGCGCCGGGATGCTGAAGATGAGGTCGTCGGTGCCGCCGTTCTGCATCTCCTCGCCGTTGCGGGTGAGGCGGATCTCGATCGCGTCAGGGGAGCTGACCTCGTCGGCGGTGACGAGGTAGGGACCGCAGGGCGCGGCGCCGTCGAAGACCTTGCCCGCCATCCACTGCGCCGTCGCCCCCTGCAGGTCGCGGGCGGAGAGGTCGTTGAGGAGCGTGTAGCCGGCGATGTAATCCAGCGCATCGGCCTCGTCCACGTCCTTGGCCGTTTTCCCGACCACGAACGCAACCTCCGCCTCGAAGTCCGTCTTCGCCGTCGGCAGCCTCACCGTCGCCCCATCCGGCACCAACGAGTTCCGGTACTTCGCAAACAACGTCGGCATAGACGGCAGCTCCGTCACCCCCACCTCCGCCGCGTGCTTCCGATAGTTCAGCCCAATACAAACGATCTTCTCGGGGTCCGGAATCGGCACCAACAGCTCCACCGCCGAGCGCGGATGCGAAGGCGCTCCCGTATCCCCGAGCCGGCTCCGAAGTTCATCGACCTTCCCAGCCGCCAGAAGCTCCCTAAGCGACCCCCGGTGCGGCTCCCCGAGCAAGGCCCAAGCATCGACAACCCGGTCGTCCTCCAGAACTCCGGCGCGTGCCCCGTCTCCCGCATCGAACGTAACCACCCGCATAGTCAGCCGGACCCTAGCCAACGGCCCGAGTAGGGAGGCGGGGGGTCCCCGCCTCCCCCTACGCGGTCGCGGGCTCCGGCTCGGGCTCCGCCTCGAACGCGGTCCCCTCGAGCGTCTCCCGCTCGATGTCGCTCTCCCGCACGAGCCACAGCGCCAGCACCGCCCCGGCGAACGAGAGCAGCGCCCCGATCAGCAGGATCTCGTTGAACCCGTGGAGGAAGCCCTGCTGCGCGGCGTTCGTCGCTACCTCCTGCGTCTTGGCCGGCAGCGACTGGACCGCCTGCGGCAGCGCGCCCGAAGACGTCGCCTCCACCAGTTGCCGCGCTTCGGTGTGGTTCAGCGCTCCGCCCGCCACCTCCTGCGTCTTCGCGGCTCCCGCGCCGAGGAAGATCGCGCCCCAGGCGGCGATCCCGATCGCGATCCCGACCTGGCGGAAGGTGTCGTTGATCCCGGCCGCCATCCCGCTCTGCTCCTTCGGGACGACGCTGAGGGCGACGTCGGCGATCACCGGGTTCAGCAAGCCGACCCCGATCCCGCTGACGACGAACCCGGCCAGCAGCGCCGTCCATTCCGAGCTCATGTCGAGGTTGCCCATCAGCAGCAGGCCGAGTCCGGTCAGCGCCAGCCCGCCGCTCATCAGATAGCGGGCCTGCACCTTCGCCAGCGCCATCCCCGAAAGCGGCGCGACGATGAACGAGGCGACGGTGATCGGCAGGTAGCGCACCCCGGCCTCGATCGGCGAGAAGCCGAGGAAGCTCTGCAGGTACAGGGTCAGGTAGAGGAACAGCGCGAACATCGAGCCGGAGACGGCGAAGGCCGCCAACTGGACGCCGGTGAAGGCGCGGCGCCCGAAGAAGCCGAGCGGCAGCATCGGCTCCGCCACCCGCCGCTCGATCGCCACGAACGCCGCCAGCAGCACCGCCGCCGCGGCGAACAGGGAGACGATCAGGGTGCTGCCCCAGCCCTCGTCGTTGCCGCGCACCAGCGCCAGCACGAGGACGAACAGCGCCACCGAGAAGGTGACCAGGCCGCCCCAGTCGATCCGGGTCGCGTTGGGGTCGCGGGACTCGGCGACCTTCCAGTAGGTGACGGCGATCGCCGCCAGCCCGATCGGCACGTTGAGCAGGAAGACCCACTCCCAGCCGAGGCCGTCGGTCAAAAGGCCGCCGACCAGCGGGCCGATCGCCACCGCGATCCCGATCGTCGCCCCGTAGATTCCCATTGCCATCCCGCGTTCGGGACCGCTGGGGAACTCCTGGGCGACCAGGGCGAGGCTGACCGCGAACATGATCGCGCCGCCGATCCCCTGCAGGCCGCGGGAGACGTTGAGGAAGGTCGGGTCGGGGGAGAGGGCGCAGAGCAACGAGGCCAGCGCGAAGACCCCGAGGCCGATCGCGAAGACGCGCCGGCGGCCGAGGCGGTCGGCGAGCGAGCCGGCGGTGAGGACGAGCGCGGCCAGCGAGAGCGCGTAGGCGTCGACCACCCACTGCAGGTCGCTGAAGCTGCCGCCGAGGTCCTTCTGGATCGCGGGCAGGGCGGTGTTGACGACGGTGATGTCGAGAAGCAGCATGAAAGTGGCGACGCAGACCGCCCCCAGCGTCCACCATTTGCGGTTCGTGTTCGATTCCATTTGATGCCCCCTGGGCGTCGGGTACAATTTGTAAGGAAGCCTTGTCAGGAATCCTTACGACAAGGTGACCTTATCAGGCTCCCTGACAAAATGACGCCCGCTCCGAAGAAACCCGCCCGCATCCCCCTCACCGGCCTCCTCGACGTCGCCCTGGAGTCGATGCTGGACGAGTTCCGCGAGGAGCTCGAGGGCTCCGAGTTTGCCGACCTGCGCCCGACCCACGGCTGCGTCTTCCGTTTCGTCCGCGACCACGGGATGCGGTTGACCAAGCTCGCCGAGCTGGCGAGCATCACCAAGCAGTCGGCGGGGGAGATCGTCGACGACCTCGTCGCCCTCGGCTACGTCAAGCGCATCCCCGACCCCGAGGACCGCCGCGCCAAGCTGATCTGCCTGACCCCGAAAGGGGAAGAAGCCCAGGCCCACGGCTTCGGCCTCTTCGCCGAGGTCGAAAAGCGCTGGATGGGCCGCTACGGCCGCGAGAAGATCGAGGCCCTCCGCGCCACCCTCGAAGAGATCGCCGCCGGCGAGCGCCCCGAGGCGGTCCCGGAGCTCGAACGCACCGAGCTGGCGGGCGTCTAGCCCACCTCGGGCACCATCTCGATCGCCCCGCAGGGGCACTCCTCGGCGCAAAGGCCGCAGCCCTTGCAGAAGTCGAGGTCGATTTCGTAGCGCTCGCCGGGGCCGCCGAGCTTGATCACGGCGTTGTCGGGGCAGACGCCGTAGCAGTTGTCGCAGGAGAAGCAGTTGCCGCAGGAGAGGCAGCGGCGGGCCTCGAAGAGGGCGTTGGAGGAGTCGAGGCCGGCGACCACCTCGGCGAAGCCGGAGGCGCGGCGGGCGGCCTCGAGGCGCGGCTGCTCGGTCCGCGGCGCGTCGCTGTAGTACCAGGTGTTGAGGGTGTCGAAGGTGGCGAGCTGGTGGCGCGGCGGCGGCTCCGGATCGGCGCCTCGCAGCCAGGCGTCGATGTGGCGGGCGGCGCGCTTGCCGTGGCCGACCCCGACCGTCACCGTGCGCTCGGCCGGGACCATGTCGCCGCCGGCGAAGATCCCCGGGTGGCCGGTCATCATGTTGCGGGCGACCTGGACGACGCCGTCTTCGGCCTCGATTCCGGGCACGCCCTCGAGCAGCGCCAGGTCGGCTTCCTGGCCGAGGGCGAGCACCAGCGAGTCCGCCGCCAGCCGCTCGATCTCCCCGGTCGGCTGCGGGAAGCCGCTCTCGTCGAGCTCCATCTTTTCCAGCTCCAGCTCGCCGCCCTCGAAGCTCTTCACGGTCTCCAGCCAGCGCATCTCCACGCCCTCCTCCTCGGCTTCGGTGACCTCGAAGGGGTGGGCGGGCATCCGCTCGCGGGTGCGGCGGTAGACGACGACGGCGTCGTGAGCGCCGAGCCGGCGGGCGGTGCGGGCGGCGTCCATCGCGGTGTTGCCGCCGCCGACGACGGCGACGCGGCGGCCGAGGCGCGGCGGCTCGCCCGTCTCCAGCCCCTCCAGCATCGTCACCGCATCGACGATCCGCTCCGCCTCGCCGGCCGGCACGTAGGCGCGGCGGCCGATGTGGGCGCCGACGGCGAGGAAGGCGGCGTCGAAGCCGCCCGCTTCCATCTCCTCCAGCACGTTCTCGACCTTGCGGCCCGTCTCCAGCTCGACCCCGAGGTCGAGGATCCGCCGCACCTCGGCGTCGAGCACCTCGCGGGGCAGCCGGTAGCGGGGGATGCCGTAGCGCATCATCCCGCCCGGCTCGGAGCCGGCGTCGTAGATCGTCACCGCGTGCCCGAGGCGGGTCAGGTGGTAGGCGGCGGAGAGGCCGGAAGGACCGGCGCCGACGACGAGGACTCGTTGGCCACCCCCGCCGCCGGCGCTGCCTTTCCCAGGCGGATCGAAGCTCCAGCCGCGCTCGATCGCGAGGTCGCCGAGGAAGCGCTCGACCGAGTGGATCCCGACCGCCTCGTCGAGCTGGGCCCGGTTGCAGGCGGTCTCGCAGGGGTGGTAACAGACCCGCCCCATGATCGCCGGGAACGGGTTCTCCTCGACCAGCTTGCGCCAGGCGCGCTCGTAGCCGCCCTCGCCCTCCTCGGCCTCATAGAGCCAGGCCTGGATGTTCTCCCCGGCCGGGCAGCCGTCGTTGCAGGGCGGCATCCGGTCGACGTAGACGGCGCGCTCGTCGCGCCAGCTACCGGTGTGGTTGGCCCGGCTGGAGCCGACGTCGAGGGTGATCGCGAAGGGCCGCGGCCCCTTGCCGGCGCTCACCAGGCCACCTCCTCGCCGGCCGGGTCGAGCAGGTGGAACTCGCGGATGTTGCGGTCGGCGCCGGCCTGCAGGCGGGCGACGATCTCCGGGTGGCCAGGGTCGCCGAAGAGGTGGGCGTAGCGGCGCTGCAGCTTCAGGTACTCCTCGACCGGGGTGCGGCGGCGGATCCGCGAGACGCCGACGACCTCGCCCTCGACCGCCTCGAAGACGGGGAAGAGGCCGGTCTCCTTGACCAGCCGCGCCAGCTTGATCGTGTCGTGGGCTTCCGAGCCCCAGCCGAGCGGGCAGGGGACGAAGACGTGGAGATAGCGGGCGCCGTGGATCGCCATCGCCGTCTCCACCTTGCGCTCGAGGTCGTGCGGCTCGGCGACGGTGGCGGTGGCGACGTAGGGGATGCCGTGCGCCATCGCGATCCGCGGCAGGTCCTTGCCCTGGCCGAAGCGGTTGCCGAGGTGCTCGCCGATTGGCTTCGTGTTGGCGGTGCGGGCGGCCGGCGGGGTGGCCCCGCTGCGCTGCACGCCGGTGTTCATGTAGGCCTCGTTGTCGTAACAGACGAAGAGCACGTCGTCGTTTCTCTCGAACATTCCGGAGAGGCAGCCGAAGCCGATGTCGACGGTGCCGCCGTCGCCGCCCTGGCCGACGACGCGGATGTCGTCGCGTCCCTTCGCCCGCAGCGCGGCGGCGACGCCCGAGGCGACCGCCGGCGCGTTGCCGAACAGCGAGTGGATCCAGGGAAGCTGCCAGCTCGTCTCCGGGAAGGGGGTGGAGAAGACCTCGAGGCAGCCGGTGGCGTTGGCGGCGATCAGCTTGCCGTCGGCGGCGCGCTTGGCGGCGTCGAGGACGTAGCGGGCGCCGAGCGCCTCGCCGCAGCCGCGGCAGGCACGGTGGCCGCAGGTGAGGGTGTTGGAGCGGTCCATGCGGGCCTGCACGGTGCGCTGCTCGGGGTCGAGCAGGCGGTTGCCGACCACGTGGCTCCCCACCTGGTAGAAGCGGACGCGCTGGTGGCGCTCCATCAGTGCGACCCCCCGGCGACGACGCCGACTTCGCGCAGGATGTTCTCGGCGTGGGGGCCGCTGCGGCCACCCTCGCCCATCCGCCCCAGCTCGGCCTCGATCAGCTCCCAGTTGAGGTCGAGGAAGGTGAGCGGCCCGAGGCGCCCGGCGACGGCGTCACCGAAGAGCCGGCGCAGCGAGGCGCCGGTGATCGGGCGGCCGCCGAGGCCGGCGATCACGGTGTGGCCGTCGAGCTCGATCCCGGAGAGGGCCATGCGGACGTCGGCGGAGACGATGCCGCCGCGCCCGACCGCGAGCGCCTTCTCGAGGACGACGACGCGCTTCGCGCCCTGCAGCGCCGCCCGCACCGCCTCCATCGGGAAGGGCCGGAAGGTTTTGATTGCCAGCGCCCCGATCGGCATGCCCTCCTCCTCGCGCATCGCGTCGATCGTCTCCTCGATCGTCCCCAGGACCGAGCCGAGGGCGACCACCACGGTCTCCGCGTCCTCGAGCCGGTAGCCGCGGACGAGGCCGCCGGAGGAGCGGCCGAAGGACTGCTCGAACTCGGCGGCGACGGCGGGGATCGTGTCCAGCGCCTGTAGCTGCTTGGCGTGGGCCAGGTACTTGACCTCGGCGAAGGCCTCGGGCCCGACCATGGCGCCGATCGTCATCGGTTCGGCGGGGTCGAGCAGTTGCCGCGGCTCGAACGGGGGCAGGAAGGCGTCGACCGGCCCGGCCTCGGGCACGTCGACCCGCTCGACGGCGTGGGTGAGGATGAAGCCGTCCATGCAGACCATCACCGGCAGCGAGAGCTCCTCGGCGATCCGGAACGCCTGCACGTGCAGGTCGGCCGCCTCCTGGTTGTCCTCGGCGTAGAGCTGCAGCCAGCCGCAGTCGCGCTGGGACATCGAGTCGGAGTGGTCGTTCCAGATGTTGATCGGCGAGCCGAGCGCCCGGTTGGCGACGGTCATCACGATCGGCAGCCCGAGGCCGGAGGCGTTGTAGAGGGCCTCGGCCATGTAGAGGAGGCCCTGGCTGGCGGTGGCGGTGTAGGCGCGGGCGCCGGCGGCGGCGGCGCCGATGCAGACCGAGAGGGCGGCAAACTCGGACTCGACGGTCATGTACTCGCAGGGGGAGAGATCGCCGGCCCGGACGAGGTCGGAGAGGCCCTCGACGATGTGGGTCTGGGGGGAGATCGGGTAGGCGCAGACGACCTCGGGCCGGCAGCGGGCGACGGTCTCGGCGACCGCGGCGGAGCCCTCGATCTGCCTAAGCATGCGAGGGCGTTTCCACGCACTCGCGGACCGTGTAGAAGCACTCGGCAGCCGCGGTCGCGTTGGCGACGCCGGCGGTGCCGGGGAAGCGCTCGCGGATCGCCGCCTGCACGGAGGGCAGTCCCAACTGTCCGGTCAAGGCCGCGAAGCCGCCCAGCAGGGCCGCGTTCGGCAGCGGCTTGCCCAGGTGGCGCCGGGCGATCTCGCCGGCCGGGATGCCCAGGATCCGCCCTGGGCGCAGACGGCCGAGAAGATCGCTCAGGCCAAGCTCCTCGAGGGACCTGCTGCTGTTGAGCAGCAGGTAGCCGTCGGGCCCGAGGCCCTCGAAGAGCTTGACCTGATGGATCAGGGTGGCATCGAGGACGATCAGCGCGTCCGGCGCGGCGACTGGTTCGCGCGTCCGGATCGGCCGATCGGATAAGCGACAGAAGGAGACGACGGGGGCTCCGGTGCGCTCGGAGCCGAAGCTGGGAAAGGCCTGCGCGTGACGGTCCTCGTCGAAAGCGGCGATCGCCAGCAGCTCCGCTGCCGTCACCGCCCCCTGGCCGCCACGGCCGTGAATCCGCACCTGAAAGGTCCCTGAGTCCGCCATACGCCCAAGCTAGGGGCGTATGGCGGGAGCGCCATCAGGTCTTTGGCGCAGAAGGGAGGGGGAGGACTACCGAACGGCGCTGAGCGGGGGATGCCAGGCAGGCTGCGGTTCCAGCGCCGCCACCTCCGCGGTCTCGTGTACCTCGGGTTCCCTGGGCTCATTCCCCCCGGTCTCGTGCTCCCGGACGTCGGCGTCCTCCACCGCCCAGCCAACCCTCTCGAGCAACTGGTGGGAGAAGTGCTCGGACTCCAGGCAGGACCGGGCCACGCGCTCTCGATAGACCACCTCGCCGTTCCCCTGGGGAGCGTCGGCAAGGACGAGTATCTGCGGCATCTTCTTCCTCCTCGAATCGTGTCCCCCTAACATCTACCCGCCCGACCTTCAGCGCAAGTCAACTGCCGGTAAAGATCGGGCGTCCCCGATCCCCGCTACCCGCTAGATTTGCCTCCGGGCCGCTCCCCGACGGCCCATCCGAAGTCCCCTGGGGGCGTAGCTCAGTTGGTTAGAGCGCCGGCCTGTCACGCCGGAGGTCGCGGGTTCGAGTCCCGTCGCTCCCGCTTCTTGCTGTGCCCGCACCTAAAGGCACTCTCGACCCACTCCGGGTGACGGCTTCCCGTCGTCAACCCGTTCAGGTAGGGCCTTCTCCGTAGCCACGTAAAGGTGTGGAATGAGAAACTTGACTGTTAAAGACATCTCTGTCGAATTCGTCTATGGTGCGCGCGCATGCCGTCTCCGTTGGCCGGAATCGGAGCAAAGTTGGCGGCTACCTTGGTGGCCGCGGCGGGCACCAAGGTCAAGTCGTTCTGGCTGAAGGACCAGGAGGGGGCGCGGCTGATCAAGGCGACCGCCGCCCGGGTCAAGGCGGATGCCGACGTCGACTACGCGGTGCGCGAGGAGCTCGCGCGCAAGCTCCCCGCCGCGCTGCGGGCGCAGCCCGAAACGCGGGGTGCGCTGGTGCACCTGCTCGAGGGCAAGCAGGTGCCGACTGCCCGCAACTCCCTTGCCGTCCTCGTCGCCCGTCTGATGCAGGACGAGGTGAGGTGGCCCGAGGGGTTCTCGGCGAGCGAGTTTGGCACGATCGTCGCTCGGCACGCGGCGGAGGCCGTGAACGAGGTGAAGGCGAGCGACCGCAGCGCCGCCCACACTGACGCGACCAAGAACCACGAGGCGATTGAGGCGCTGCCGAAGAAGGTCGTCGAGGCGACGGCCGGAGCGAAGAAGCTGCCGCTGCGGCGACCGTTTGCCGAGGGCGCCGGCCCGCAGGCTGCGGCCGACTCGGCCTCGCTGCTGGAGATGCTGCGCGCCTCGCAACGCCGCTTCCCCCTGGTCGGCCGCGACGAGATCCTGGAGCGCGCCGGGCGCTGGCTGGCGGAGCCCGCCCCCGGCGGCGGCGACGACCACCGGGTGATGGTCATCCACGGCCCCGCCGGCGCCGGCAAGACGAGGCTCGCCGCCGAGATCCTCTCCCTCCTCGACGAGACGTGGCGCGCCGGCTTCCTGGTCACGCCGGAGCCGGGCTCCGAGGTCTGGGAGGAGCTCTCCTTCCCCTCACGGCCGCTGGCGCTCGCGATCGACTACTCGGAGGCGCGCCGGGTCGACCTGCAGCACCTCTTCGCCGAGCCTCTGCTCGGGGCGCGAGGGGAAG
The DNA here is from genome assembly GCA_035693065.1 of Solirubrobacterales bacterium. GTDB lineage: Bacteria > Actinomycetota > Thermoleophilia > Solirubrobacterales > 70-9 > VAYN01. The sequence goes on along the minus strand of DASSHE010000031.1, from coordinate 28,826 downwards.
CGCCGCTGCGGGTGATTCTCCTCGTCCGGGAGGGGAAGCTGCAGACGGAGACGTGGGCGATGCGCCTCGGCGGGCTCGCCGACCTTGAAGCGCGCGGCACCCGCCTGCTCGCCAACGACCGGGTCGAGGAGATCTCCCTGGTCGACAGCCTGCCCGAGGCGCGGGACCGGCAGAAGCTCTGGGACGCGGCGAGCGAGATCCTGGGCAGCTCCGTCCGGGCGCCAGGCTACCTCGCCAACCCGCCTTTCGAGCGACCCCTCTACGTCCTCTTCGACGCCCACCGCCACTCGACGGGAGGCGTGGCCGACGACGCCGAGCCCGGCGTCGCGCCCGGCGCCGAGCAGCTGATACGCGGGGTGCTCGTGCACGAGGGCAAATACTGGGTGCAGTCGCGCGAAGCGCTCGACGCGGAGATCGACCTGCCCGAGGAACGGATGAACCAGGTCGCCGTCGTCGCCACCCTGATCGGCGGCGCCTCCAGGCAGGACTTCGAAACCGCGCTAACCGCCCTGCCCTGGCTCGCTGACGAGGAGCAGCGCAGGCGGGTCGCCGGCTGGTGGGGATCGGTGTACGCGACCAGCTCCGACACGGTCCGCGGCGTCGAGCCCGACATCGTCGGCGAGTACCTGGTGGTGCGAGCTCTCGGCGAGCGCTCTGACGCCGTCGACAAGCAGGGAGGGATCGTCAAGGTGGCGCAGCTGACCGAGCTGGTCGCGAGCATGCCGCTGCCGGCTTCCCAGCGGCTCCTCAGGGTGCTGACGCGGATCGCGAACAACTCGGACCTGGAGGGGGCCGGCCTGGCCCGCACGGCGCTCGGCGAGATCCTCAGCCGCCACCTCGCCGCGCTGCTGCCCGGCGCCCTCGGCACCACCGAGGCGGGGCTGGAGAGCGGCGCCGACGTCGGCGAGTCGTTCGCGACCACGATCGCCGCGGCGGCGGTAGCTGCCAACGCCCTGGCACTTCTCGAACCGGCCTCGGAGCGCTCTGACAGGCTCGGGGACGGCAGCGGCGTCGAAGCGGCGGACCCCACCCGCGACGCCGCCCTGCAGCTTATCCGCCGCCACGTCGAGCGGATCGCTGACCAGGAGTTGGAGGCGCGGAGATGGGATCTGGCGCGCTACCTCGAGATCGTGCGATGGGCCGTCTCGCTCGATCTCAAGTCGGGTCAGAGGGACCGGGCCGAGCACCGCATCGCGGAGATCTCGACGCTGCAGCCACCTCCCCACCGCGACCTCGCGTCGTTCTTGCTCGACCTCGGCCGCAGCTACGCTGGCGACGGCGACCACAGGATCGCCGACGACGTCTACCAGAAGGCCCTCGGGCAGCTCACCGCGGTCGGAGAAGAGGACTCCGAGCTGGCCTTCGTGGTGATGCACGACCGCGGCTTGGCGGCGGAAGCGATGGGCTCTCTCGAGGACGCGGTCGACTTCCTGCGGGCCGCCGAGGCCGGCAAGATCCGGCTCCGTAGCGCCTCTCACGCGGACACGGTCACGACCTCGCTGGCGCTGGTCCAGGCGATCGCGCTGCTCGACATCGATGAAGCCGAGCAGGTCCTCGAGGCCACCGCGGCTCGGCTCGAGGACGGTCCCGAGGAGGAGCTGGACCGGGTCAGGCGCTTCCGGCCAGTTCTGCCCTTCGTGGTCGCGCGTGCGGCCGAGCGGGAGGAGAACTGGGACCGGGCGGAACGCTTCTACAAGCGGGCCCAGGAGGAGCTGGCTGAGCTCGGGGGGGAGACCCAGAGGTACCCCGAGTTCGTCATCGAGCACGACCTCGGCGACGTCGCCGCCGGTCGCGAGGAACACGACCGTGCGCTCGGGCACTACGAGGCGGCGCTCGAAGGAAAGGCGGAAATACGCGGTTACGCCGACCCCGGGGTGATCTACACGCTCAAGGCCTTGGTGACCGAGATCGCAAAGGAGAACGTTGACAAGGCGCTGCAGCGGCTGAAGGCCGCGCGGGAGAAGCTGGAGGCGGGCGAGGTCAGGTACTCGCTGGTGATCGGCGAGTTGGAAGTCGCCTTGCTCTCCAACGCGGGACGCTTCGATGACGCTGTCGCCGTCGTGAGGCGGGTCCAGACCGCGCACATCGACGAGCTCGTACTGCGCGCGATTCTCGAAGCGAGTGTCGAACCGAGCGCCGACGCGACCAACCTGACGCCGGTCGCGGTCCAGGCCGCGACGCTCGCGGCTAAGGTCTTTGGCGGCGGCGACCTGCGACTCGCGGCGCTTGCCTCCCGGCTCGTTGACGCCGTCGGCGAAACGGTCGGGTCGCTGATCGTCGCGCAGGTCTCCGACCCGGCCGTCGAAGGCTTCCTGCCGCCCGAAGTCCAGAACGGAGCCGGAGGTGGCGGGATCTCGGTCGAAGCGGCCAGCCACGACGGATTCGAATGGAGCGGGCGGAGGATCGCCGAAGCGATCCCCAACTACCTCGACTTCGTCATCGAGGGGATCGTGATCATCGACGCTTCGATCGAGCGTGCGCTCGCCAACCCGATTGTCGCCGCACTGTCCTCGTCCTCGCCCTCGGACCCGGGCACGCTGGTCGACGACCGGGCGATGCGCGGCTGGCTGGCGCGGACGGCGCTCTTTAACCCCGAAGACGCCGAATTGTGCATCGGCGGGCTGCTCACGATGCTGATCTTTTGTATGCACCTGCGGCTCGGCTTCGCCGCCGACGTCCCGCTCAGGCCCGAGATAAGCGAGATCAGGTCGGCGCCCCGCAACGAGGAGGTGAGGCGATCCGAGATGGCCCTAATCGCCGAGGACCTGCGGCGGGTGAGCGGCCTGAGCGACGAGGAAGTCGAGCACATGGTCGCCGCCACCCAGTCACGCTTCTTCACCGCCCTGGCGAGGGTGCGAAAAACCGAAGCTGAGTGGGGGGAGGCCGAAAGCCTGTTCAGGCGGGCCCTCGCCGAAAACGAGGCGCTCGGCGAAGCGGAGATCCCGATCACCTATGCGATGTTGCACGAGCTCGGGGAAATCGCCTCGACGCGAGGCAACCAGAGGCTCGCGCTCGATCGATATCAGGACGCGCTGGCCGGAAAGATCGAGCACACCGGGCTGGAGAGCCTGGGAAGCGACTGGGTCCTCAACACCATTCACGCGATCGTCAGCGAGCTTTCCCTGAGGGACGTCGAACGCGGGCTTGAGTGGCTGCGCGGCGCCCACGCGGAGCTGGAAGCGAACGGCCTCGGGCCGAGGGCGCTGGAGGGGCTCTTTCGCCATGAGATCCTGCTCCTGACCGGGGCGGGTCGCTCAGAGGAGGCGGGGGCGGCGGCGCGGCGGGCGGCGCGGTTGCGGGTCGAGGAGGATCTGCGGGCCGTGGTCGCGAAAAACGGCTCGGGAGGCGGGGTTGTAGAGGACACGCCGACCGAGCTGGCCCTGTCCCTGTGCATCGTGGCCGCCGGCCTCGTTCCCGCGGACGACCCACGGCTGGCGGCGCTCGCCTCGCGCCTGGCCGACGTGATCATGACCAGCGTCGGATTCCTCTTCCTTCCCGCCCTTTCCGGCGCCTCGATGGCGGGGATCCCTTCAATCGGCCTCGGGCGCAGGCCCGGTGCCGAAGCGGGGCAAGTCACCCGGTACTTCGGCAGCCTCCCGAGCGACACCAGGAAAGCGATGGAGGAAGTCTCCGACGAGGCGCGGCAGGCATTCGTGGATTCCTGCGAGATCGTGAAAGCGGCCGCCGCCGAGCTCGACGGCGAGTTGCTGGGCCCGGTCGCCCCGGAAGCCGCGGAGGTGTCGGAGCCTCCGGCCCGGCCCGGGCTGATTGCCCTCAACGAAAACCGCGCGGTGCGCCGCTGGCTCGCCCGGACGGTGTTCGCCGGCGCCAGCGACGAGCAGGGCCGCGAGGGTGCCGCCGGGGCCCTGCTCGCCTTTCGCATGGGCCTGCGGCTCGGTCTGGTCGAGCAGGTCGGGCTGTTCGAGTTCCTGCCACGGGTCTGGGCCTCCGCGGGGAGCGACGCCGCGGCCGAGGCCGAGGCCAAGGCTCTGGCCGCGGACCTGCTCGAAGCCGGCGGCGAAGATGCCCAGGCCGTGGAGCTCCTGCTGGGCGCCGGCAAGGCCTCCTCCATCTTCGTCGCCGGGGTCCTGGCCGAAGAGGAGGGGGACATCGAGCAGGCTGGCCGCCTCTTTGCCCGCTGCCTCGACGAGCTGGCGAAGATCAGCAGGCTGGGAAGCGAATCCGCGTACGTGGTCCTGCACGAACTCGGCGACGTCCACATGGCGGCCGGCGAAGGGGACCGGGCGGAGGACCTGTTCCGGTTTGCGCTCGAGGGCAAGATCGCGTCGTCTTCCGAGCGCTGGGATCCCTCGGCCCTCGTCACGCGCCTGCGATTGGCCGACGCGATCAGGCTGAGGAACGCCGATCGGGCCCGCGCCGAGGTCGAGGAGGCTCTCGCCGAAGCCGAGCTGGACGGCGCGGCCGAGGCCGCGGAGGGGTTGCGCCGCTGGCTCGGCGCCGAGCCAGCCTAGGTCGCGTTCGCGAGGCGCTTGGCGTCCCCGCCGCTTATCCGACTACTCGCACCCGATCCCGTCGCTGTCCTCGTCGAGGCCGTAGTGGTCGACTCCGAGGACTTCGACGGTCCCGGTGTAGAGAGGACCGTCACCGCTGCCGCCTTCGCAGTCGTAGTCGCTCGCGTAGGGGTCGAGGCAGCCGCTGTAGTTGGGGTCGCATTCTTCGGCCGCCGCTTCTTCCTGTTCTTCGGCTTCTTCTTCGGCCCGTTCTTCCGCGCGGCGGGCTTCGGCCGCGGCTTCCCGTTCTTCCCTGGCCGTGACCGCGGCGAGGCGGTGGGTGTAGGACGCGACGTCGGCTTCGGCGCGCGCGAGGCGGGATTCAGCACGGCCGAGCTGACGCCGGGCTACGCGCAGCGCGGCGCGATCGGCGCGCGCCGCCGCCACCAGACCCGAGGCCCTCTCTTCAAGCTGTTCCGCCCTCTCGGTCGCCCTCAGTAGCGCCGGGGTATTCGGCTCGCTCCGCGCTTCCTCGCGGAGCGCGGCCGAGGCCTGGGAGGTCTCGTCTTCCCCGGCGAAGACGGCCGACCCGAGGCCGAGGAGGAAGAGGAAGGCCAGGACGCCGGCGATTACCTGGGTCGCGCGGCGGGGCCAGCGCTCTCGCCGCAGGACCGGCTTCGACCGCCCTTCCTGCACCTCGACGGAGCGGCGGGCGACGACGAAGACACTGGGGAGGACGAAGCCGAGAACCACCAGAGCGACGCCGAGGGCGCCGGCGACTCCTCCTGCCCCGGCGACCGCCGCCCCGACGATCATCATCAGCAGCCCGACTCCGACGCAGAGGCCGATCGCCTGGCCGAGCGAGATCCGCGTCAAGGCGGCGACCGGGGCGGAGACGCGGAACCGGTCCCAGGCGAAGACGATCGCTGCCGCCACGAGCATCGCCAGGCCAAACCCGATGCCGCTACGGACTTCTTCATCGTGCTTGTCGGCAGCGTCCTGCCTTTCCTGCTCGAGCTGAGACACCCGGGCGACCGCAGCCAGGTGCCGCGCTCGCAACCGTCGTTCCAGCTTGGCGGCGTCGCGCCGTGCGCCGCGGGCGGCGGCTGCCACCGGCGCCGCGCGTCTGGCGCTTGCCGCGAAGCGTTCTTCCTTCGGGGTAACAGCGGCTTCGAGCCCGGCCAGTTCTCCATGCACCGCTTCCACTCTGGATTCCGCGTCGACCACCGCGGCGCTGAGGTCCTGCCCGCTGGCGGCCCCGCACCAGGCCGCGGCCAGGCAAAGGACGAGGAGGGAGGCCGGCGCGATTCGACCGGCTGCTCGAAGAAGTCGCACCATGTAGGCGCAGCAGAGTATCTAGATGTTCTCTTTTAGGTACAACCCGATCTAAGACGGCGACCCGGGGTGCGTCTTCCACTTAGGAAGGCACGCGCCCCCCGGCGTCGAAGACGGTGCCGATGCTTCCCCATCTCGACCTCAAAACGACCGAGCGCCTGCTCGACGGGCTTGGGATCGTCCTCTACGGGGCGATGGCGATCGCGCTCCTCACTGCCCTGCTCGGCTCGCCGGGCTGGGCCTTCCTGATGCTGCTGCTCGGCGCCGGCGCGCTGGTCCTGCGGACGACGCTGGAACTGCGGAGCTAGCGCCCCTAGGGCGCCGAGCCTCAGACGACCCAGGTGTCGCCGCTGCGCAGCAGCGCGTCGACGTCGTCCATCGTCGCGCCCGCGTGGGCGCTCTCGAGCTGCTCCTGGCGTCGTTCGCCGTAGACCGGCCGGGCGACTTTGCGGAAGACGCCGATCGGGGTCGGCCCGGTGGGGGCGTCGGCCAGGCGCGCGAGGGCGGTGGCGTGGCTCGGATCCTCGAGCTGCGCGTCGTGAACGACCAAGGCGTCCTCGCCGACGTCGGCGACCTCGACCACTTCCAGCCCGCCCGAGCTTGAGCGGACGACGCCGCGCTCGCCTTCGTCGCCGAAGCGGATCGGCTGGCCGTGCTCGAGGCGGATCCGGTTCGGCGCGCCGGCCTTGCCGCGCACCGCGTCGAAGGCGCCGTCGTTGAAGACGTTGCAGTTCTGGTAGATCTCGACGAAGGCGGCGCCGGGGTGCTCGGCGGCGGCGCGGAGCGTCTCGGCCACGTGCTTCTTCTCGGTGTCGATCGTCCGCGCGACGAAGGATGCGTCGGCGCCGAGGGCGAGGGCGAGCGGGTTGAAGGGGTGGTCTTCGGACCCGAACGGAGTCGACTTGGTGATCTTGCCGGTCTCCGAGGTGGGGGAGTACTGGCCCTTGGTGAGGCCGTAGATCTGGTTGTTGAAGAGCAGCAGCTTGATCGGGACGTTGCGGCGCAGGGCGTGGATCAGGTGGTTGCCGCCGATCGAGAGCGAGTCGCCGTCGCCGCTCACCACCCAGACCGAGAGGTCCTCGCGGGCGGTCGCGATCCCGGTCGCCAGCGCCGGCGCCCGGCCGTGGATGCCGTGCATCCCGTAGGTGTCCATGTAGTAGACGAAGCGCCCGGCGCAGCCGATCCCGGAGATGAAGACCGTCTTCTCCGGCGGCACCCCCAGTTCCGGCAGCAGCGCCTGGACGCTGGCGAGGATCGCGTAGTCGCCGCAGCCGGGGCACCAGCGGGTTTCCGCCCCCGACTGGAAATCGGCCTTGGTCAGCGTCGTCGTCGTGCCGTTCTCGCTCATCACACCTTCTCCAGGATCGCCCGCTCGAGCTCTTCGGCGAGGATCGGCAGGCCCTCGACTTTGTTGAACCCGGTGGCGTCGACGAGGAAGCGGTCGCGGACCAGGCTCAGCAACTGCCCGGTGTTCAGCTCCGGCACCAGGACTTTCGGGAAGGCGCGCACCACCTCGCCGGTGTTGGCCGGCATCGGTTCCAGCGAGCGCAGGTGCGCCGTCGCCAGCGGGATCCCTTTCTGCCGCACCCGCCGCGCCGCCGCTCCGATCACGCCGGCGGTCGAGCCCCAGCCCAGCACCAGCAGCTCCGCGTCCTCGTCGGCGTCGACCTCCAGCGGCGGCAGCTCCCGCGCCAGGTGCTCGAGCTTCTCCGCCCGCAGCTTCGTCATCAACGCGTGGTTGGCGGGGTCGTAGCTGATCAGGCCGGTGCCGTGCTCCTTCTCGAGGCCGCCGAGCCGGTGCTGCAGCCCGGGCGTCCCAGGGATCGCCCAGGGCCGCGCCCCGCGCTCGTCGCGCAGGTAGGGGAGGAACTCGTCGCCGGCGTTCGGCTGGGTGGCGAAGTCGGGGTCGATCGGCGCGATCCCGCCTGCGTTCGGCAGCCGCCAGGGCTCGGAGGAGTTCATCAGGAAGGTGTCGGCGAGGAGGATCACCGGGGTCCGGTAGCGGACCGCGGTCCGCACAGCCTCCAGGGCCGAGTCGAAGCAGTCGGCCGGCGTCGCCGGCGCGAAGACCGGCAGGGGCGACTCCCCGTGGCGGCCGTGGATCGCCATCAGCAGGTCCGACTGTTCGGTTTTGGTCGGCAGCCCGGTCGAGGGGCCGGCGCGCTGGACGTCGATCACGACCAGCGGCAGCTCGGTCGCCACCGCCAGCGCGATCGTCTCCGCCTTCAGGTCCATCCCCGGCCCGCTCGTCGCGGTCACCCCGAGGCGGCCGCCGAAGGAGGCGCCGAGCGCCATGTTGGCGGCGGCGATCTCGTCCTCGGCCTGGATCGTCCGCACCCCGAAGCGCTCGTGCCGAGCCAGGTGGTGCAGCAGTTCGGAGGCGGGGGTGATCGGATAGCTGGCGAAGAAGAGCTGCAGGCCGCTGCGCACGCTCGCCGCGACCAGGCCCAGGGCCAGGGCGTTGGCGCCGTTGACGTTGCGGTATTCGCCGGGGGCCAGCGGCGCCGGCTCGACCTCGATCGGGGTCGCCGCGATCTCGGCCGTGTCGCCGAAGTTGTAGCCGGCCTTGAGGGCGGCGACGTTGCCGGCGAGGATCGCCGGCCGCTCGGCGAACTTCGCTTCCAGCCAGGAGATCGTCGCCTCCAGCGGCCGCCCGTACATCCACGAGATCAGCCCCAGCGCGAAGAGGTTCTTGGTCCGCTGCGCCTCGGCCGGTTTCAGCCCCTCGATCCCCTCGGTGGCCCGCGTCGTCAGGGTCGTCATCGGCACCTTGAAGACCTGGTAGTCCTCGACGCTCCCGTCCTCGAGCGGGTTCTCCGCGTAGCCGGCCTTGCGCAGGTTGGCGTCGCCGAAGGCGTCCTCGTTGACGATGATCGTGCCGCCGGCCTCGAGCGCGCCGAGGTGCGCCTTCAGCGCCGCCGGGTTCATCGCCACCAGCGTGTTCGGATGGTCGCCGGGGGTGAGGATGTCGCGCGAGGCGAAGTGGATCTGGAAGGCGGAGACCCCGCCCGGCGTGCCGGCCGGGGCGCGGATCTCGGCCGGGAAGTCCGGCAGCGTCGAGAGGTCGTTGCCGACCTGCGCGGTGGCGGCGGTGAAGCGGTCGCCGACGAGCTGCATGCCGTCGCCGGAATCGCCCGCGAAGCGGACGATGACGGTCTCTGGCTTCTTCGAGATGCTGGGCATTCCCTGGCTCTACGACTAAAGGTAGCTCAACGAAGTTTTTCTTCAGTGGTCCTGCCTGGGCGCCGCCTCTAGGCTCGACGAGATGTCCGATTGGCCGCCGATCTCAGAGCCGGAGCTGCTCGCCCGTCTGGCGCTGCCGGACGAGGATTTCAAGGCGATGGTCACCGAGCTGGCGCGGGCCCTCCCGCGGCGCGAGTTCGAGCCGGGGATGGTCGAGCGGGCGCTCGGCTACCCCTGGCAGCGGCCGCCGGGCTCCTACGAGTGGCGCGACGGCGAGGTGAGGGCGCTGGCGGCGATGACCGAGCCCGAGCGGGAGCGCCTGATCGCCCGCTACGCGGAGGGGGAGGGGCCGCGGCTGCCGCTGCTGGCGATCGGCTCGAACGCGGCGCCGGAGGTGCTGGAGCGGAAGTTCGGCCACCTCCCGCCCGGCGAGGAGCGGGCGGTGCTGGCCCTGGCCGGGCACCTGCACGAGTTCGACATCGGGGCGGCGGCGCAGCCGACGATCTACGGCTCGATGCCGGCCACCCCCTTCGAGAGCCCGGGCACCGCGGTGGCGGCGGCGCTCCTCTGGGTGACGCCGGACCAGTTCACCCAGCTCACCTGGTCGGAGGTGACCTACCGGCTGGGCCGACTCCACACCCGCTTCGAGGTCGCCGAGGCCGAGGTCGGGTTCGACGACGTCCTCGTCTTCGCCTCCCGCTTCGGCACCTTCCAGATCGACGGCGAACCGGCGGCGCTGGCGGCGGTCCCGGCCCGCGGCCGCACCGCCCCCGCCTACAGCCAGCGTCAGCTCCTCGACCACGCCGCGCGGCTGGCCCTCGGGCCCGATGCCGACGCCGAGCTGCTGCTGCGCTCGATCTGCGAGGACCTCCCCGGGCTGCTGCCGAAGGTCGAGGCGACGGTGCGGCGGCAGGGAGTGCCGCTGCGCTCCGAGCGCTGGGTGCCGTTCGAGCCCGGCTCCTCTGGCTCCGACGGCTGATTGCGCCGCCGTTGACGCCCTCGGGGGCGCGTGAGAGCTTCGGGGCGGTAATCGCAGATCAAAAAGAGAACAAGAGGAGACGGTTATGGCTGACGGGTTGATCCTGGAGTTCGAGGGCTACGGGCTGGACGAGTACGAGCGGGTCAACGGCAAGCTCGGCATCGACATGGCAAGCGGCGAGGGGGATTGGCCCCAGGGCCTCCTCTTCCACAGCGCCGGCGGCAAAGACGGCGGCTTCGTCGTCTACGAGGTCTGGGCCTCGCAGGCGGACCAGCAGCGCTTCATGGAGGAGCGGCTGGGCCAGGCGCTGCGGGAAGGGGGGATCGACGGTCCCCCGGCAAGGGTCGAGTGGCTGAACCTGGCGAGCGCCCGCAACCTCGGGCTCTGAAGGCCTGAGGTTCTGAGCGCTCGCCGGGCTCGCTCGGTGGCTGCGGAGTGCGCGGCGCTTTAGCGCGGCGGCACTTCGCGGTATCCGGGGTCCCGGACTTCCCGCCGTTCTTCGACGGCTGGTGCCCCGGGGGCGACGCCGCGCCGGCGAGACCAGATCAGTTCCTGGAAGATCCCGAGGACGAGGCCGACGGCGCCGGCGATCATCAGGATCACGCCGATGGTGTCGACGGACACCCCCTGGATGTGGATGTTGGTCGCGAACTTGAGAATCGCGCCAACGGCGATGAGGAATATGCCTGCTCCGATCGTCATGGCCGATAGTTACCCCCGGTTGGAGGCGTCAAACCGGTCGCGCTTCAGCTAGACGGATCGCCGAGGGCGCCCCAGAGCCGCCGCTCGGCGTCGCGCACGCGCTCGGCCCCGACCCCGACCTCGCGCCAAAGCGCTGGCCGCGGCTCCTCGCTCTCGCTAGCCGCTTTGAACGCCTCGGCCAGCTCGGTCCAGCGCGCCGCCGCCTCGGCCGCCAGCGGCGCCTCGTCGCGTCCCGCCTCCTCGAGGAAGCGCGCGTACATCAGCCGGAAGCAACCGCCGCCGGTGCCGCGGCGCTCGATCACCTGGTAGGCGAAGCGGGCGCACCACTGCCAGTCCTCGACCGCCTCGGGCCAGGAGCCAGCCTCCTCCGCCAGGCGGTCGAGTGCCGCCAGCCCGGCGTACGGCGCCCACGGCGACTCCAGCATCTCCGTTGCCGCACGCGCGATCGCCCGCGGCACCGCCGCCAGCAGCGCCTCGGGGTCGAGCTCCTCGCCGACGGTGAACATGTGGCCTTCGAGCGGATAGGCGGGGTGGGAGCTGTGGCGGGCCCGCGCGAGGTTCTCCAGCCGCGTGGTTTGCAGCTCCTCGAAGCCGGTGTCGGAGAGCTGCGCCACCTCCTCGTCGTAGCCGGCGAGGACGACCGCGTGGCCCGGGAAGTGGGCCGAGTTGCCGTAGTGGTCGAGGTAGTAGAGGTCGGTCAGCAGCAGCGCCGGCTTGCCGGCGTCGACCTCGGCCCGCGCCGCCTCCCAGGCCTCGCCGCCCGCCTCCTCGGCGAAGGTCCGCAGCTCCAGCGCCGCCCCGGTGAGGTCGCGGAAGCTCTCCTCCAGCCGCGCCGTGCGGCCGTTGAACCAGCGGCTCGGCGAGGCTTCGTCCATGTTCAGGTAGTAGAAGGCGGCCCCGGCCCCGAGCCCGAACGCCATCTCCTCGCTGATCTCCACCCCGTGGAAGGCGAGCAGGTTGCGCAGCGCGGTCGACCCGCAGTGGTTGCCGGGGGTGTGGACGTAGCCGGGGACGGAGGCCATCACCCTCATTCTGACCCGACACAAGTCGTCGGGTTCCGTCATCCTCCCGCGCCGTGCGGGATCTCGACCTCAAAGCGCTGCGCTGGATGCGCACCCACGGCCACACCCCGGCGATCGAGGACGCCGCCGTCGCCCTCGGCAAGGCCGGCAACAACGGCCTCGTCTGGCTCCTGCTCGGGGCGGCGCTGGCGATCATCGACAACGGGCGCTGGGAATCGTGGTTGATCTGCGCCCTGCTCGGGCCCTTCGCGATCGGCCTCAACTACGCGGTCAAGCTGGTGGTGCGGCGGCCGCGGCCGGTGCTGGAGGGCCTGCCGCCGCTCGGCGGTGCTCCCAGCTCGCTCAGCTTCCCCTCCGCCCACGCCACCTCCTCCTTCGCGGTGGCAACGGCGATGTGCCGGGTCGACCCGGCGACCTCGGCCGCCTTCCTCGTCGCCCTGGCGCTCTCGCTCGGGCGGCCGTACCTCGGCATGCACTACCCCTCCGACGTCCTCGCCGGCGCCCTGCTCGGGATCTGCCTCGGCCTGATCGTGCCGCTCACCTTCTGATGGAGGGCGTCGGATGAAGGTGGGCATAGTCGGGCTGCCGAACGCGGGCAAGTCGACCCTGTTCAACGCGCTGACCAAGGGCGGCGCGCAGATGGGCGATTACCCGTTCACGACGATCGAGCCGAACGTCGCCGTCGCCCAGGTGCCCGACGAGCGACTGGAGAAGGTCGCCGCGACGGTCGGCGCCTCGGAGCTGGTGCCGGCCAAAATCGACTTCCACGACATCGCCGGCCTGGTCAAAGGCGCCTCGGAAGGGGAGGGGCTCGGCAACCAGTTCCTCGCCTCGATCCGCGAGACCGACGCGATCTGCCACGTCGTCCGCTGCCACACCGAATCCGACGTGCCGCATCCCGACGGCCGCGTCGACCCGCTCGCCGACATCGAGACGATCGAGACCGAGCTGGTGCTCGCCGACTACGACCAGGTCGAGCGCCGGCTCCCCCGCGTCGGCAAGCAGGCGAAGACGGGCGACAAAGAAGCGGCTGTCGAGCACGAGTGGCTGCAGGCGGTGCACGAGGCGCTCGCCGCCGGCCGCCCGGCGCGCTCGATCCCGGTGCCGGAAGCCGCGCCGCATGCCGCCCGGAACCTGCAGGGGCTGACGACGAAGCCGATCCTCTACGTCGCCAACGTCGACGAGGGCGATGCCGAGCCGCCGGAAGCGGTCGTCTCCCACGCCAATGCGGTCGGTGCCGGGGTGGTCGCGGTCAGCGCCCGGATCGAGGCCGAGCTGGCCGAGCTCGACCCCGAGGAAGCGGCGGAAATGCGCGAGAGCTACGGGGTCGAGGGCTCCGGCCTGGCGCGCCTGGTTCGCGCCGCCTACGACCTGCTCGAGCTGATCACCTTCTTCACCGCCGGCGAGGGCAAGGAGGCGGTGGCGCGGCCGATCGCCCGCGGCACCACCGCCCTTCAGGCCGCCGGCACGATCCACACCGAGATCATGGAAGCGTTCATCAAAGCCGAGGTGATCGGCTGGGAGGACCTGGTCTCCTGCGGCGGCTACGTCGCCGCCCGCGACAAGGGCCTGCTGCGGATCGAGGGCAGGGACTACGTGGTCCAGGACGGCGACGTCATCACGATCAAGGTCTAGCGGTGTTCCTTTTGGGCGTTATAGCGCCCATAAAGCACACCGCTACTCGATGACCTCGACGGTCCCGGGCTCGGCGTCAAGCAGCTCGACGGTGCGGCGGGCGGCCTCGGCGACGTGGATCGCCGGCGGCTCCGGGCGATCGCCGTCGTCCGGGTGATAGGTCCCCGGTCCGTAGAAGCGCCCGTAGCGGAGGACGACGCCGCCGGCGTCGAGGACCATCGCCTCGTGCTCGTCGACCGAGCGGTGGGCATCGCCGGGCAGCCGCCAGGCGATGCTCTGCGCGATCAGCCGCGGCTCCCCCTCGGGCGCTGCCGCGGCGGCGAGCAGGTTGCGGGTCCCCTCGGTGCGGATGCGGGCGTTGGCCGCCCCGCCTTTGGCGGCGATTTCCGCTGCCGAGGGCGGTAGGTCGGTGAGCTGGTGCATGACCAGCTCGGGCTCGAAGGCGACCACCGCCTCGACCAGCGCCGAGGCGTCGTAGACGTCTACGACGACCGGTTCGGCGCCGAGCTCGCGCAGCATCTCGGCCTTCTCCGGGCTGCGGGTCATCCCCGCCACCTCATGGCCGGCGGCGCTTAGGAGCGGCACAAGCTGCCGCCCGATCGCCCCGCTCGCGCCAGCCAAGAAGATCCGCACCGGGCTATGTTCTCAGGATGGAGGAACTGGCGAGGTACCCAGGGGTAGCCGCGAAGGCGGGCCACTACGAGAGCTTCTACATCAAGGCCTGCCGGCCGGACGGGGGCATGGGGGTGTGGATCCGCCACACCGTCCACAAGCGCCCCGGCGCCGAGCCGAACGCCTCGATCTGGTTCTGCCTCTTCGACCGCGCCGCCGAGCGGCCGCGGGCGACCAAGGTGACGGTGCCGGCCTCGCGGCTGTCGACTCCCGCCGGCTCCTGGCTCCGCGTCGCCGACGCCGAGATCGGCCCCGGCCGCGCCGAGGGCTCGGTCGAGACCGAGGCGCTCTCCGCCGCCTGGTCCTTCACCTTCAGCGGCGACGCCGAGCCCTGCAAGTACCTGCCGGCGGACTGGCTCTACAAGGCGCCGCTGCCGAAAACCAAGTTCCTCGCGCCCTTTCCCGACGCCCGCTTCGAAGGGCGGCTGGAAATCGGCGAGGAGTCGATCGAGCTGAGCGGCTGGCCGGGGATGATCGGCCACAACTGGGGCTCCGAGCACGCCGAGCGCTGGGTCTGGCTCGAGGGCACCGGCTTCCACGACGCTCCCAACACCTACTTCGACGCCGGCGCCGCCCGGGTCAAGCTCGGCTCCCGGGTCAGCCCCTGGATTCCCTCGGGGATGCTGGTCCTCGACGGCGTGCCGCACCGCCTCGGCGGCCTCGGGGCGATCCGCACCGCCCAGATCGAGGAGCACCCGACCGTCTGCTTGTTTGTGCTGCCGGGCAAGGACGTCCTCGTCCACGGTCGCGTCACCGCTCCCGAGAAGGACTTCGTCGGCTGGGTCTACGCCGACCCCAAGGGTCCCGAGCACCACACGGTCAACTGCTCGGTCGCCGACCTCGAGCTGACCGTCGAACGCCCCGGGCTGCCGCCGCGGAAGCTCACCCTCGACGCCGGCGCCGCCTACGAGCTGGGGATGCGCGAGACCACCCACGGCATTCCGATCCAGCCGTACTCCGACGGTTGAGCCTGTCGTTTTTGTTACCCCAGAGGGAACAAACTCGACACGCGGGGGCCGGGCGCTACTGGGTGGCGTGGGTCTTGGTGGCGCCGGTGGCGGTGTGGGCGCTGCTGCGCCTGTTCGGGATCGACAACGGCTTTCCGCTGGCGGCGATGATGGCCTTCACCCCCTACGCGGCGATCGCCGCGCTGCTCGTCGCCGGCGTCGCGGCGGCGCTGAGCAACTGGGCGGCGACGGCGGCGGCGACGCTGGCGACGCTAAGCCTGGCGGCGGCGGTGCTGCCGCGCGCGGTCGGCAGCGAAACCGTCGCGGTCGAAGGCCGCGAGACGCTGCGCGTCCTCGCCGCGAACGTCCACCGCGGCAGCGCCGACCCCGAGGCCCTGGTGGCGCTGGTCGATCGCCTCCGCCCGGATCTCCTCAGCGTCGAGGAGCTGACGCCGCGCTTCGCCCGCGAGCTCGAAGCCGCCGGCCTCGAGCGGCGCCTGCCGCGGCAGATCCTGGAGATCCGCGGCAACTCCTCCGGCGCCGGCCTCTATTCGCGGCTGCCGCTGCGGCGGCTGCCTGGGCCCGAGCGCTTCCTCTTCCGGATGCCGCGAGGGCAGCTCCGCCTCCCCGACGGCCGCGCGGTGCGGGTCGTCGGCGTCCACCCTTACCCGCCGCAGCCCCACCAGACCACCGAATGGGAAGAAGCTCTGGCGAGCCTGCCCTCAGCCGGCCACGGCGCCCCCTGGGTCCTCGCCGGCGACTTCAACGGCACCTTCGACCAGTCGCAGTTCCGCGCCGTCGTCGACCGCGGCTACCGCGACGCCGGCGCCGCTGCCGGCAAGGGCCTGGAGCCGACCTTCCCCCGCGAAGGCCACCTGATCCCGCCGGTGACGATCGACCACGTCCTCGCCGACCGCCGCCTCGGCGTCGTCGAATACTCGGTCGAGGAAATCCCCAGCTCCGACCATCGCGCGGTCTTCGCCGAGCTGGTGCTGCCCTGAGAGCCCTATTTCCCTGCGGCCACCTTTTCGAAGGTCATCCAGGTGTCGTAGCCGCCGAGAGCGCTCGCGAGGTCGGTGCCGGAGACGGTGGTGGTGCCGCCGGTCCCGATCAGCTTGGCGCTGATGATCCGCGGCGAGGCGCCGGTCTTGGTGATGACGACCTGTTTGAGGCGCCCGTCGAGGTAGGCGGCGAGCTTGGTGCTGATTTCCGGCCCGCTGAATTCGAGCGTCCATTCGTGCAGCGGGCAGTAGGAGTCGTAGGGGTCGGGGACGCCCTGTAGATAGGGGATCGCGGCGCCGCCGAAGACGTTCTGGATGCTCTCGGTGTGGCCGCCCGAGCAGGCCGAGAAGAGGGTCTCGGCGATCTTGCCGCCGTAGGTAACGACCTGGCCCCGCGTCGCATCGGCGGCTTCGTTGGAGCGCGGGTACTCGCTTTCGAGCCCTTTGTAGACCTGGCTGCGGGTGTCGGCGTAGAGGTCGAAGCCGTTGCCGCCGACGCCCGCGGTGAGGGCAAAGGAGCGGGAGGCGACGGCCTGGGCCTTGAGCTCGGCCAGCGGCCAGGAGGGCGGCGACTCGTTCGGGATCACGCCTTTGACGTAGGCCTCGACCGAGAGGGCGTTGACGACGTTGAGCGAGCCGGGGTCGCTTTCGGTCGGCACCGTCTCCAGGGCGCCGCGGTAGGTCGTGCCGGCGACGGTGATCGTCCCTTTGCCGGCGGCCCGCAGCTTGCGGCCGCAGTCGGCGAGGGTTTTGCCGGCGGAGCTGCGCAGCTTGACCGTGGCGCCGGCGCGGTGCGCCTCGTAGCCGCGTTTGGGGTCGAGCACCTGGCCGCAGGCGCTGGTGGCGCCGCTGAAGCCGACGTCTTCGCTGGAGATGTCGAGGAGGACGCGGACGACCTGGGGTTTGGTCAGCGTCCCCAGGCTCGCCCCCGTGTAGTAGTGGCCGAGGATGAAGCGGTAGCCCTTGCCGTGCTTGGCGTAGCCGTAGGCGCCGTAGGCGCTCATCCCGACGCCGTGGCCGAAGCCGCGGCCGTGGACGACCCAGCTAACGGTGCCGAGCGCCGTCGCCGGGTAGATGGAGAGCAGGGCCGCCGCCGCGGCGGCGGCAGCGATCAGCGCGCGGAGCTTGTTGACAGCAATGGACATCTCTAGGCCAACAGATTCAACGTTGCGGAGTAGCGGCCTGCAACGGCCGCTGCGTAGTCTGGATGTACACGTGAGATCGAGGAGGAAGCGATGGCGCCGCACACCGTAGAGGCAACCGACCACAAGCTCCTCGCCGCCGGCGAGTGGATCGAGACGGGTGACTGGGGCGAGGTGAAGAGCCCCTACGACGGCAGCCCCGTCGGCCGCGTCGCGCAGGGGGACGAGGCGCTCGTCAAGCGGGCGATCGAGGCCGCCCACGAGGCCTTCCAGACCATCGACTTCCCCCAGCACCAGCGCGCCGCTGTGCTCGAGCGCGCCGCCGAGCTGGTCGCCGAGCGCCGCGACGAGCTCGCCGCGACGATCGCCGCCGAGGCCGGCAAGCCGATCAAGACGGCGACGGTGGAGGCCGAACGCTGCGTATCCACCCTCGAGTTCTCCGCGGTCGAGGCGCGCAAGCTGACCGGCGGCACGGTGCCGATGGAGGCCGCCGCGGCCGGCGCCGGCAAGCTCGGGGTGATGCTGCGCGTGCCCTACGGGGTGGTCGGCGCGATCAGCCCCTTCAACTTCCCGCTCAACCTCGTCGCCCACAAGCTCGGGCCGGCGATCGCCGCGGGCAACGCGGTCGTCCTCAAGCCCGCCGGCCAGACTCCGATCAGCGCCCTCAAGCTGGCCGAGATCCTGAACGAGGCGGGCCTGCCGGAGAACTGGCTCTCGGTGATTCCAGGCCCGGGCTCGGTGATCGGCAACGCGATCGTCGAGCACCCGCTGACCCGGGCGCTCACCTTCACCGGTTCGGCCCCGGTCGGCTGGGACATCCGCTCGAAGACCCCGCACAAGAAGGTCAACCTCGAGCTCGGCTCCAACGCGCCGCTGATCGTCGACGCCGACGGCGACTGGGAAGCCGCCGCCGACAAAGCCCAGATCCACGCCTTCTCCCACGCCGGCCAGAGCTGCATCTCGATCCAGCGGATCCTGGTCCACGAGGACGTCGCCGAGCGCTTCGTCGCCCGGCTGAAGAAGAACGTCGAAGGCCTCGAGGTCGGCGACCCAATGGACCCGGCGACCGACGTCGGCCCGCTGATCACGCCGAAGGACCGCGACCGCGTCAAGGAGTGGGTCGACGAGGCCGTCGCCGCGGGGGCGGAGCTGATCGCCGGCGGCGAGCTGGTCGACGATGGCCGCTGCCTCGCCCCGACCCTGCTCGGCGCGCCGCCCAAAGAGGCCAAGGTCTGGTGTGAGGAGATCTTCGGCCCGGTCGCGACGATCGACACCTTCAGCCTCTTCGAGGAAGCGCTGGCGATGGCCAACGACTCCAAGTTCGGCCTCCAGGCCGGCGTCTTCACCCGCGACATCGGCAAGGGCCTGGAGGCGGCGCGGACCCTCGAGTTCGGCGGCGTCCTGATCAACGAGGTGCCGACCTTCCGCACCGACCAGCAGCCCTACGGCGGCGTCAAGGACTCCGGCAACACCCGCGAGGGCCCCGCCTACGCGGTCTACGAGCTGACCGAGGAGCGCTTCGTCACCCTGCAGGGGTAAATCCACACCGAAGTCTGCAGGAATCCCTGTACTCACACGCAGCAGGGAGGGGCAGCATGGGAAACCATGCTGGTTCAGGGGAAACGGACGCTGGCCGTCGCTTTCGCCGCGGTACTGACGTCGCTCGCCCTTGCCGCGACCGCGTCAGCGGGTGCCGGCGAACTCGACCCGACCTTCGGCGGGGACGGGACGGTGGTTGTCAGCCCCGGAATCGATTCCTTCCCTTACACCGAGGACATGGCGATCGATCACCAGGGACGGATCGTGGTCGTGGGCATCGAAGATCACCCGAGCGCGTTCTGGCCGCTGGCGGCTCGTCTCGAGTCAGATGGCTCGCTGGATGCGACGTTCGGCTTCGGCGGGTTTGCGGGCTTCCTCAGTGACCTGGCCTCCGGGGTCGCGATCGCGATCGATGGCCAAGACCGGGTGGTAGGTGCCGGCTCGCTTCAAGGGGGCAAGTTCTCCTATCCGATAGTCGGCCGCCTGCTGGAGAACGGCGTGCCCGATCCGTTCTTCGGCGGCGGCGTGGTTCACCTGCCCACCGCCTACCCAAACACCGGCAACGACGTCGCGGTCGACGGTCAGGGGCGAATAGTCGTCGCCGCCGGCGGAAAGGTCTTCCGGCTCACCCCGGGTGGGGAGCTCGACCCGACGTTTGGCGAAAACGGCGTTGCGGACCTCGGCGAAGACCGGGACCTGCGCGGCATCGCCATCGACGCCGCCGGTCGCGTCGTCGTCGCCGGAAGTACCGTCGTGTTCAGCCAGCAGGAGGTATTCGTCGCCCGCCTCGACTCCAGTGGCCCGCTCGACCCGACCTTCAGCGAGGACGGCTGGGAGAGCTTCGACCTCCCCGGGCAGGGGCCGCAAGCCGCCAACGGAGTTCGGTTGGATCCCTCGGGCCGGATCCTGCTCGCGCTGCGGCAGGGCCGGGAAGGAGTCGAGGATGCGCTGGTCGCGCGTCTGCTCCCAGAAGGCACCCTGGACCGTTCCTTCGGACTCAATGGAACGGTGATGCTGCCCGTCTTCGCCTCGGCCATGGCGAACGACGTCGCCGTCGATCCCTCGGGCCGGATCCTGGTCACGGGAGGGATTCGGACCGTCGAAGGCTTCCCGCAGCGCTCCGAAGCATTTCTCGCGAGGGTGCGGCCCGACGGGGTGGTCGACGCCTCGTTCGGAAGCAGCGGGTTGGTCCGCGAGCCGCTGTTCACCCGGTTCGGCACCGGCGGGCAGGCGGTCGAAGTCGACTCCGCCGGCCGGTACGTCGTCGCCGCGCAGGCGGGGGGCGGTTTCGGGCTCGCCCGCTATCTGCCCGAGCCCGCGCCTCCGTTGGCGAAGAAGGCGCACCGCTGCTCCGGCAAGCGGACGACGATCGTCGGCACCCGCAAGCGCGACGTCCTTCTCGGCACCCCCAAGCGCGACGTCATCGCCGGCCTCGGCGGCAACGACCGGATCAGGGGGCGCGGAGGCAACGACCTGGTTTGCGGCGGCCGCGGCAAGGACCGCCTCTACGGCGGCCGCGGCCGCGACACGCTGATCGGCGGCAGCGGCAACGACCTGCTCGCCGGCGGCCGCGGCAAGGACCGGCTCCGCGGCGGCCCCGGCCGCGACGTGCAGCGTCCCTGAGGACCTGTCTAAGCCGGTGCCCTGAGCTTGCCGGTCCGCGAGGCGTCGAGGTCGCGACGCAGCAACCGGCGCAGGAAGTAGTTGCAGGTGAGGACGTGGATCCGCGACTGGGTGTGGGCGTAGAGCCGTTTCGAGACCCCGGTCAGCGCCGGGTAGTAGTTGGCGACTTCGACCTCGACCCGCAGCCGCGTCCGCGCCGACTCCGGTTCGTCGCTGCGCGCTACCTCGATCTGCAGATAGCCGCTGCCGTCGCGGCCGCGGCGGGAGACCAGCAGCCCCCGGTCGATCCGCCAGCGCACCAGGCCGCGGTCGCCTTCGATCTCGTATTCGGGGGTGCGGAAGCTGAGCAGCGACAGGCGTGGGTGGACGAAGACGACCGTGCGCCCGGTCTCGGTGTAGGAGACGTAGACGAGGCCGAGGAAGAAACGGCGCAGGGTGCTCCAGTAGGTGCGGGCGAGGCGCTCCAGGCTTTCCGCCTTCCAGAGCGGCTCGATCTCGGCCGTCGGCAGGGTCACCTCGGCGATCTGCCGGGAGGCGACGGTCCCGGTGCCGGGGTCGAGCGCGGTCTCATCGCTAAGGCTCTCCAGCCGCGCTCCGGGGATCGACCCTTTGCCGGAGCGGCGCCACCTCACGGCAGCTCGCGCTCCATCTCGTCGGCTAGTTCGGGGTGTGCGTAGGGCCCGTCACCGCGCAGCTCGGCGATCGCCTGGCGGCGGCTGACCGGGTCCTTGTCCTGGCTCAGCTTGCGCTTGCAGACGAAGCGCTCGACCCGGAGGCGGAGGCCGACGGTGCCGCGGGAGACCGGCGCCGCCCACTCCTGGTCGAGGTAGAGCGGGTTCTCGACCCGGCCCTCGAAGCGCTCGACGAGGCGGGTCAGGGTGCGCAGGTTCTCCTCCTCGCCGAGCGGTTCCGGCGTGCCGTAGAGGTGGGCGACGGAGAAGTTCCAGGTCGGCGCGGGCGTCGCCCCGGGCGCGTACCAGCTTGGGGAAACGTAGCCGTGGCGGCCCTGGACGATCACCAGCATCTCGCCCTCGCCGAGCCGGTGCAGCTCGTCGTCGGGCTTGCCGAGGTGGCTGAGGATCGTCAGCCCCTCGGCCTCCTCGTCGAGCAGGATCGGGTAGTGCGAGGCGACCAGCCCGGCGTTGGCGCTGACGAGGACCGCGAACGGGTTCTCCTCGATCAGCTTCCTGACGACAGCCTCGTCGGTGACGGCGTGTGCCGGGTTGTGCCGCATGCGGGCAGGCTAAACGGAGACGGAGCCGGTCTCGGTCTAGCCGTGGACCACGACGGTGCGCTCGCTGCCGACCTGCCCGGCGTCGGAGCTGAAAACGATCTGGAGATGCACTTCGAGGTGGCCAGAGGAACCGAGCACCCGACGCGCACGAGCATTAGGGACGATCGCCAGCTTCACCCGGCCGCCGGTGAGGGCGGTCGAGGAAGCCTTGCCGTAGAGAAGGCGGCGACGCGTGGGCTTGCGTGCCAGCGCGACCACCCTGAAGCGACCGGAAGCAGTCGCGTAGAGGACAAGGACGACACGGCCCCCGGGGCGCCGGATGACCTTCGCGACCTTGAAGCTCGGTGAGCCCGCCGGCGGGACTTTCTGCGCGCCCCCACCTCGGACGTCGGGCTGGACTTCCGGCGAGCTCCCACCTTCTTCGGCGGCAGCCGAAAGCTCGCGCTCGGCCAGCGCGCGCATCGGCGAGAGGTCTCCTTCGGGGGCGCTGAGACTGCTGCCCACCGCGATACAGGCTTCGGCATCCGCGCACGACACGCCATAGAGCCAATCTTCATGCCACCACCCGGCGGGGACCGGGGGGCCGGCGAGGTCGAGCAGCGACCAGGCCGCCCCGTTCCACCGCACGCCCATCACCTCGGCTGGGCTCCCAGTTCCGGTATCGACGCGATAGTACCCGGCCGCCGTGCACGAGCTCGCGGTCTGACAGGAGATCGAGGTGAGGTGGGTTAATTCCGCTCCCGGCACGAACGGGACTTCCTGGGTCGACCATTCTTCGCCGTCCCAAGCCTCCACCAACGCGGTTGCGGCGTAGCTCGTCCCAACCCGTTCGAGGTGGATGCCTACCGCCTCGCACGCCGTCGCGATGGGGCAGGACACCCCCTCGAATCGGTTCGACCCTTCGTTCCCAGCCGGGTCGTCGGTTGGCTGAAGCAACCATTCGCCCCCATCCCACCGCTCTGCCAGAGCGCTGTTGGTTTCCCCGATCCTGGAGAACCCAGCGGCGGTGCACGCCGTCGACGACGAACAGGAGACAGCGAGCAGCTGGCTGAGGGTCGTCAGCGGCGGATTTGGGGAGGCGACGATCGCCCAGCCGGTTTCGTCCAGTGCCTCGACCAGCGTGGTTTCGACGTCGCTTTCATCGGTGGACGAACCCACGGCCACGCAACCTCCGCCAGCCCAGCACGAGACGCCGGCGAGCCAACCGCTTTCCGAATTTGCCGGCAGGGGGACGGCCTGCATCGTCCAGTCTTCGCCGTCCCAGCGCTCGGCCAGCGGGGCAAGGGTTTCACTCGGCCCGCGGTAGTAGCCGACGGCGACGCAGGAACTCGCCGAAACGCAGGAGACGCCGGTGAGCACGGCGTAGCGTTCGAACATCCAGCCTTCCTCCAAGCCCGGTGGATTCGGAGTGGGAAGGACCACCCATGACGCTCCGTTCCATTGCTCGGCGAGGGTCACGCGGGTGTGCACCGCGAGGCTCCAGTTGCCGCCGACCGCTATGCAGTCGTCCGGGGTCAGGCAGGAAACGCCATAGGTTTCGTGACCGTTGCCGGATTCAGGCGGCTGGGGGAGGATTTCCGGGGCCCAGGTCGTCGACCCCGCCGCGAGAGGCGGGCGCAGCACCCATACCAAGAGGCAGGCGACTATCGCGACGATCAGCCACCAGCCCTCCCTCGAAAACGTCCTTTGCCCTCCTCCCACTCGAGGATGGTAGTTGTTCGGTACTAACGAGTACCTCTACTCGTGGGGCCGCGCCATCCGGCGGTGGTCCAGCGCCTCCTCCAGGACCGCCGGCTCGACCCCCCGCTCGAGCGCGACCTCGCGCAGCGAGCGGCCCGACTCGGCGGCTGCCTTGACGATGTCGGCGGCGCGGTCGTAGCCGATGTGGGGGTTGAGGGCGGTGGCGGTGGCGAGGGTGGCCTCGGCGTGGCGCTCGGTCATCTCCTCGTTCGCCTCCAGCCCGGCGACGCATTTCTCGTTCAGCAGGCGCGAGGCGCTCGCCAGCAGCTTGATCGAGTCGAGCAGGTTGCGGGCGATCAGCGGCACCCGCACGTTGAGCTCGAACTGGCCCTGGCTGCCGGCGACCGTGATCGCGGCGTCGTTGCCGATCACCTGGGCGGCTACCTGGATCACGACCTCGGGGATCACCGGGTTGACCTTGCCGGGCATGATCGAGGAGCCCTTTTGCAGCTCCGGCAGGCGCAGCTCGGCGAGGCCGGCGCGCGGCCCGGAGCCCATCAGCGCCAGGTCGTTAGCGATCTTGTTGAGCGAGACCGCGTAGACCTTGAGCGCGCCCGAGAGCTCGACCAGGGCGTCGCGGTTGCCCTGCGCCTCGAAGGCGTCGAGCGGAGCGGAGATCTGCAGGCCGGTGTCGGCGGCGAGCGTCTCGCGGACCTTGGCGGCGAACTCGGGGTGGGTGTTGAGGCCGGTGCCGGTGGCGGTGCCGCCGAGCGGGATCTGGCCGACCCGCCGCAGCGTCCCCTCGACCCGCTGCACGCCGAGGCGCACCTGGGCGGTGTAGCCGCCGAACTCCTGGCCGAGCGTGACCGGAACCGCGTCCATCAGGTGGGTGCGGCCGGCCTTGACCACGTCGGCGAACTGCTTCGCCTTCGCTTCCAGGGCGGCCTCGAGGCCGCCCATCGCCGGCAGCAGGTCGTGCGTGACCTCGTCGAGCGCGGCCAGGTGCACCGCCGACGGGAAGACGTCGTTGGAGGACTGGCCCATGTTGACGTGGTCGTTGGGGTGGGCCCCGTCGCCGGCGAGGTTGGCGATCACCTCGTTGGCGTTCATGTTCGAGGAGGTGCCGGAGCCGGTCTGGAAGACGTCGACCGGGAACTGGTCGTCGTGTTCGCCCTCGGCGATCGCCTTGCCGGCGGCGGCGATGCGCTCGGCGAGGTCGCCGTCGAGCTTGCCGAGGGCGCCGTTGGCTTCCGCGGCGGCGCCCTTGATCCGGCCCAGCCAGCGCACCACCGGTACCGGCACGCGCTCGCCGGACACGGGGAAGTTGTCAACCGCCTTGGTGGTCTCGCCACCCCAGAGCTGCTCAGTCAAGTCAAGCCTCCGTCGAAGATCGTTGAGAGCTGGAGGGTATTCCTCCGCGCCCGCTGGTGGCCGGTGCCTAGCCGTTGCCGCGGCCGGCTTCGAAGCCTTCTTCGTAGCTTTCGAGGAAGGCCTGGGGGAGGGGCTGCTTGCCGGGGGCGTAGCGGGCGGCGACGGTGAGCCGGCGGACCAGGTCCGAGTGGATCCCTTCGGTGCTCGCGGCCCCGCGCTGGACGGCCCCGAGCAGGTAGCCGAGCTGGACGGCGGCCGTCCCGGAGGACTGCCGCGCCTCGGCGTTCAGCCGCGTCGCCGTTTCCACCATCGCTTCCCCGACCTGGGCCAGCTCACCGCCGCTCTGGTTCTCGGCCAGGCAATCGCTGATCGGCGTTTCCCCGCCCAGCAGCACTTCGCCCGGCGCCTTCGCCAGCGCCCTTTCGTAGGCGCCCGCCCCTTCCAGGCAGGCGACCGGCGTCGAGCTGTCCTTCTTGCCGCAGCCGGCGGCGAGCAGGCAGGCAAGTCCGATCAGGGCGAGGGGGACCGAGGCGCGAGTGAGGCGGCGCATCGCCGCATCCTAGGGCGTGGGTCGCGCCGGCTCAGTCGCCGGTGCCGCGGGGCGAGAGGCCGCCGGTGGAGACCTGGGAGATGCCGCCGGAGGGTCCCCGGGGGGCCGCCTTCGGGGTCATCTTCTTGCCCCGCCGCCCTTGGGCGACGCCGGTGAAGCTGACCGGGAAGACTTCGACCCATTCGGCCAGGGTGGAGCGCGGCGCGGGTGCGTGGTTCCAAGAGAGGTGAAGGTGGTTGCCGCAGCCGTGGCCGGCGTCGCCTTCGTAGCCGACCCAGCGGAAGGGCGGCCGCGGGTGTTCGGCCGTCGGCTCGGCCCAGAGGGCAAGCCGCGTGATCGGCGCCCAGGTCGCGTCGCATTTGCCGTTCGTGCCTTCCAGCGGCACGATGTCGACGGCGAGGCCGTTGTAGTGATCGGAGCCGGTGACGTGGCAGTTGTGGCAACCGGCGTGTTCGCCGTTGGGCAGCGGGCCGGAGTAGCCGTCGGTGACGTAGATGGGATAGCGCTTGGCGAGCCAGCGCAGGTCGGGGACGATCCGGCGGTCGATCATGTCGCCTTCTTCATGCGGGACCGAGGCGGGGATCGGGACGATTTCGCCCTGCGCGTAGACGAGTCGGGTGACACCGGCCGGCGCTTTCGCTTCGGCGCCGGCGCAGATCGCGATCAGCGGCGCGAGGGAGGCGGCGAAGGCGACCAGGAGTCGCGTCCACTTGCTGGCGAGGAGGCGGTGGCTCACCCTCGCTTTATCGGCGCTACGACGCGGCTGCCTTGAATCCTGCTTTTCCGCCTGCTCGAAAGACAACAAACGCTCAAAACACGGCGGATAGGGTTGCGATGCGATGGCGACGGTCAGGGAAGCGACGTTCGACCTCTTCCGCGAGCACGGGATGACGACGATGTTCGGCAACCCGGGCTCGACCGAGCTGCCGATGCTCGCCGACTTCCCCGGCGACTTCCGCTACGTGCTGGGACTGCAGGAGGCGGTCGTGGTCGGGATGGCCGACGGCTTCGCCCAGGCCTCTGGCCGCACCACCGTCGTCAACCTCCACACCGCCCCCGGGGTCGGCAACGCGATGGGGGCGATCTTCAACGCCCAGGCCAACCACTCGCCGCTGCTGATCACCGCCGGCCAGCAGGCGCGCGCCCAGATCACCCTCCAGGCCAACCTCACCAACCGCGACGCGACCCGGATGCCGCACCCGCTGGTCAAGTGGTCCTACGAGCCGCCGCGGGCCGAGGACGTGCCGCTGGCGCTCGCCCACGGCGCCCACCTCGCCGGCCTCGCCCCGCGCGGGCCGGTCTTCGTCTCGCTGCCGATGGACGACTGGTACGCCGAGGTCGACGAGGCCGACGCCCGCGCCGCGATCTCTCGCAAAGTCAGCGGCCGCGCCGTCGCCGACCCGGAGGCGGTCCGCGCGCTGGCCGAGCGGCTCGACGCCGCCGCCAACCCGGTCCTCGTCGCCGGCCCCGACGTCGACACCGCGGGCGCCTGGGAGACCGCGGTCGCCCTCGCCGAGCGCCAGCGCCTCCCGGTCTGGGCCTCGCCGGCGACCGGCGGCGTCCGCCTCGGCTTCCCCGAGAACCACCCCAACTTCCGCGGCGTCCTGCCGCCGGCGATCGGTCCGGTCGGCCAGACCCTGGAGGGCCACGACCTGATCCTCGTCGTCGGCAGCTCGGTCTTCCCCTACTACCCGCACATCCCCGGGCCGCTGCTGCCCGAGGGGGCGGCGCTGGTGGCGATCACCAGCGATCCCGACGAGGCGGTGCGGGCGCCGATGGGCGACGCGATCGTCGCCGACGTCGGGCTGACCCTGGCGGCGCTGCTGGAGGCGGTGCCGGAGTCCTCGCGCCCGGTGCCGGATCCGAACCCCGGCCCCAGCGAAATCCCCGCCGCCGACCCGCTCGACTCCTCGACCGTCCACAGCGCCCTGCGCGAGGCGATGCCCGAGGACGCGATCGTCGTCCTCGAGTCCCCCTCCAGCACCCTGGCGCTGCGCAACCAGCTTCGGATCTCCCGTCCCGGCAGCTATTACTTCAGCGCCGGCGGCGGCCTCGGCTTCGGCCTCGCCGCCTCGGTCGGGGTGCAGCTCGCCCAGCCCGACCGCCCGGTCGTCTGCGTCCTCGGCGAGGGCTCCGCCCAGTATGCGATCACCGCCTTCTGGAGCGCCGTCGCCTACCAGGCGCCGGTCACCTTCCTGGTCCTGCGCAACGAGGAGTACGCGATCCTCAAGTGGTTCGCCGAAGTCGAGCAGGTCAACGCGGCGCCCGGCCTCGATCTGCCGAAGCTCGACGTCGCCGCGGTCGCCGAGGGCTACGGGGTGAAGGCGCACCGGGCGCGCGAGCGCGACGAGGTCGCCGAGGCGCTGGCGAGCGCGCTCGCCTCCTCGCGGCCGGAGCTGGTCGAAGTCCCGGTCGCGCCCGGGATGTCCCTCTTTTAGGGAATGGCCACGCGCGTCCCACCGCCGCCGAGCCAGCCCGTGGCGGACCGGGCGCCGGATGAGCTTGCGAGCGGCACCGCGGCGCCGCTGCGGCGCGAGCTGGAGCAGTTGCTCGGCGCCGAGCGCGTCCTGCACCGGGTCTCAGACCTCGTCGCCTACGCCTCCGATGCCAGCCCCTACCGGTTCTTCCCGCGGGCGGTGGTCGAGGCCCGCGACGCCGAGGACGTCGCCAAGGTCCTGCGCTTCGGGCGGCAGCGCGGCATCCCCGTCACCTTCCGCGCCGGCGGCACCAGCCTCAACGGCCAGGGCCAGAGCGACGGCATCCTCGTCGACGTCCGCAAGCACTTCGGTGGCGTCCGGGTCGAGGCGGACGGGACGCGGACGCGGGTGAAGCCGGGGACGATCCTCGGCCACGCCAACCGGGTCCTCGCCCCGCACGGGCGCAAACTCGGCCCCGACCCAGCGAGCACCGACGTCTGCACCGTCGGCGGCGTCGTCGCCAACAACTCCGGCGGGATGCGCTGCGGCGTCACCAAGGACTCCTACTCGACCGTCCGCGAGCTGACCTTCGTCCTGCCCTCGGGGACGAAGATCGACACCGGCGCGCCCGGTGCCGCCGAGGCTTTCGCCGCTGCCGAGCCGGAGCTGGTCGCCGGCTTGGAGGCGATTCGCGACGAGATTCGCGCCGACGCCGAGCTCACCGAGCGGATCCGCCGCAAGTTCGCGATCAAGAACACCACCGGCTACCGCCTCTGCGCCTTCCTCGACGCCGACGAGCCGCTGGAGATCTTCCGTCGCCTCCTCGTCGGCTCCGAGGGCACGCTGGCCTTCGTCGCCGAGGTCGTCTTCGAGACGGTGCCGCTGCCGCCGCTGACGACGACCGCCTGGATCCACTTCCCCGGGATCGACGAGGCGATCGCGCCGGTGCGGGACTTCGTCGCTTCGGGGGCCTCCGCGGTCGAGCTGATGGTGGCGCCGGCGCTGATCACCGCCGCCTGGAACATGGTCGGGGCGCCGCAGGAGTGGAAAGAGCTGCCGCCCGAGTCGGCGGTGCTGCTGGTCGAGTACGGCGGCGCCGATGAGGACGAGCTTGCCGCCCAGGTGTCGAAGGCCGAGAAGATCCTCGCCGGCCACGAGACGATCCAGCCGTTCGTCTTCAGCCGCGACGCCGAGGAGATCGAGCTCGCCTGGCGCGTGCGCGAGGGCCTGCACGGCCTGATCGGCCGCATCCGCATCCCCGGCACGGCGCTGATCGTCGAGGACGTCTGCGTGCCGCCCGAGCGGATCGCCGAGGGCGCCCGTGACCTGCAGGCGCTGCTCGG
>DASSHE010000030.1:0-130472 GCA_035693065.1 Solirubrobacterales bacterium | reverse complement strand
TGCGCGCTTCGGTCGCTGCCTCTCGGGGCGTGAAGCCACGCGCGAGGTGGGCGGCGAGCGCGCTGCTGTGCGTGCAGCCGGAGCCGTGGGCGGCGCCGTCGGGGTGCCTTCGGCCCGGGATCTCGTGGAGCTCGTCGATGTCTTTTTCGACGGCGAGCAGGTCGTCGAGATCCCCGGCGAGCGCCATCCCGACGGCGCCGCCCACGGCTCCGGCTGCACCCACTCTTCGGCCCTGGCCGCGTTTCTCGCCCATGGCTGCGAGCCGCTGGAGGCCGCCAGGCGTGCGCGCGAGGTCGCCTCGGAAGCGGTGGCGAATGGCCTGCGTGAGATTGGCTCGGGGCCCGGCCCCGTCGATGTCTTCGGTCTCGCCTCGGAGCAGCCTCAGTAGATTTCGGGTCATGAGCACCAACGGCAGCAGCACCCAGACCAAGCTACCCCGCCCGCGCTCGGCCACCGTCTTCGACGGCCCCGACCGCGCCCACGCGCGCGCCTACATGAAGGGGATCGGTTTCGACGACGACGCGCTGAGCCGGCCGACGATCGGGATCGCCAACACGTGGACCGAGGCGATGCCCTGCAACTTCCACCTGCGCGGGCTCGCCGAGCACGTCAAAGAGGGCGTTCGCGCCGCGGGCGGCACCCCGATGGAGTTCAACACCGTCGCCGTCTCCGACGGGGTGACGATGGGCACGCAGGGCATGAAGGCCTCGCTGGTCAGCCGAGAGGTGATCGCCGATTCGATCGAGTTGATGGCGCGCGGCTACCAGTTCGACGCGATCGTCGCCCTCTGCGCCTGCGACAAGACGATCCCCGGCTGCGCGATGGCGCTGGCCCGCCTCGACGTGCCCTCGGTGCTCTTCTACGGCGGTTCGATCGCCCCCGGCCACTGGCATGGCCGCGACGTCACGATCCTCGACATCTTCGAGGCGATTGGCGCCCACAACGCCGGTGACATGAGCGACGAGGAACTGAACGAGCTCGAGGGCGTCGCCAGTCCGGGCGCCGGCGCCTGCGGCGGCCAGTTCACCGCCAACACGATGGCCTGCGCCTTCGAGGCGCTGGGCATGAGCCCCGGCGGCTCGGCGATGGTGCCGGCCGAAGCCGACGAGAAGGGCACGGTCGCCGAGCGGATCGGCGAGCTGGTCCTCGGCGTGCTGGCCGACGACATCACGCCCAGCAGGGTGATCACCCGCGACTCGCTGGAGAACGCGATCGCCTGCGTCTGCGCCTCCGGCGGCTCGACCAACGCCGTCCTTCACCTGATCGCGCTGGCCCACGAGGTCGGCATCGAGTTGACGATGGACGACTTCGAGCGCATCTCGCGCAACACGCCGCTCTACGCCGACCTCAAGCCCGGCGGCCGCTTCGTCGCCACCGACCTCTTCGCGGCCGGCGGCGTGCCGGTGATCCTCCAGCGCCTCGCCGCCAAGGGCATCCTGCATGAGGACGCCATCACGGTCACCGGCCGCACGATCGGCGAGGAAGCCGGGGCCGCGAGTGAGAAAGAGGGCCAGGAGGTCGTCCGCCAGCTCGAGGACCCGTTGAAGCCCGAAGGCGGCCTGGCGATTCTCAGCGGCAACCTCGCCCCCGAGGGCGCGGTCGTCAAGGTCGCCGGCACCGAGCGTCGCCAGCAGACCGGCCCGGCTCGGGTCTTCGAGTCCGAAGAGGAATGCTTCCGCGCCGTCAAGGAACAGCAGATCAAGCCGGGCGACATCGTCGTGATCCGCAACGAGGGGCCGGTCGGCGGCCCCGGAATGCGCGAGATGCTGCAGGTGACCGCCGCGATCGTCGGCGAGGGGCTGGGGGAGACCGTCGCGATGGTCACCGACGGCCGCTTCTCCGGAGCCACCCGCGGCCTGATGATCGGCCACGTCGCCCCCGAGGCGGCGAAAGGCGGCCCGATCGCGGCCCTGCGCGAGGGCGATCGGGTGACGGTTGACATCGATGCCCGCAGCCTCTCGGTCGAGCTCAGCGACGAGGAGATCGCCTCCCGCATCGCGGCCTACCAGTCGCCCCCTTCGCCCTTCGGCCCCGGCGTGATGGCCAAGTACGCGGCGACGGTCAGCTCCGCCTCGCTGGGCGCGATCACCGGCTAGGAGGGCGTCTCCGAGCGCCGCGCGGGGTGCTCTGACGTGCTGCTATGAGGTCAGGAAATCATCCAGCAGCGCGTTGAAGCGCGATGGTCGCTCGAGTTGAGCGAGGTGGCCGGTGCGCTCGAATATCTCCAGCCTCGAACCGGGGATGCGGCGGCGGAAGCTGAGTGCTGCCTGAACCGGGATGATGCGGTCGTAGAACCCCCAGACGATTTGCGTTGGGATCTCGACCTTGGGGAGGCGGTCACGGATGTCGTGGCTGATCGTCGCATGCAGGGCGTCACCAAACGCGTGGGAGGGGAGGGAGCCCATCACCTGCTCATAGATCAGCTCCTCCTGCAGCCGGGTCGGTTGATGTACGAAGGGCCCGATCATGAGCTGTCCCCAGCGCGGGCGGTGCAGCATCGCCTTCATGCGCGAGCGGCCGAAGGTGGATGCGAACCCTTTCCAAGCGAGGGTCGTCGCCACCGCTCTCTGCTCGGGGCGCCAGGTGTTGACGATGCCGGCTGCGGAGACGAGGACGAGCCGTTCGAAGCGCCCGGGTGCTGCCGTTGCCGCCTCGGCCGCGACGAAGCCGCCCAGCGAGTTACCGACCAGCATCGGGCTGCGCTCGATCCCGAGCTTCTCGCAGAAGTCGTGGAGCATGCGGCCGTAGGCGGGGATGTCGATGTCCCAGGAGGGCATCGGGCTGCGGCCGAAGCCCGGCAGGTCGAGCGCTATCGCTCTATAGCGGCGCGCGAAGTGAGGCAGGTTCTCGAGCCAGGTCTGCCAGCAGCTGATCATCCCGTGCACGAAGACGATCGGCTCGCCTTCGCCGATGTCGACGTAGTTCACTTCGGCGCCGGGCAGGTCGATGCGGCGCAGGTGCTCGCGCCAATCGACTTTCGGCCACTCCCCGTCGCTGCGGCCGTAGTCGTCGGCTGAAAAGGTCGGCTCTTCGGCAGCTGGTTCGGGCATTGTCTGCGAGCCAGGGTCTGACGCCCCGCTCACGCGTATCCCATTCGTTCGAGGACCGGGATCTCGCGGATCTGCGGCGGCTGCAGGTGGTCCCAGAGGATCCCGCGGGGGCGGTCGTACTGGCGCTCGACTTCGATCACCGCGCGGGGGGTGGCGATCAGGTCGACCGGCAGGTCGTGGGCGGTCGACATCAGATGCTGGCGGAGGATCTGGATCGGGTGGACGGTGGTGGCGACGACGGTGTGGTCGTCGATCTTCCCGGCCTCGGTGAGGATCCCGTACTCGAGGTCGTGGTAGCCGCCGCCTTTGCCGATCCGGGCGCCGCTGAGGTTGACCGCGACCGAGCCGCAGAGGACGAAGTCGATCTCCGGCAGGTCGTCGAGGGCGACCACGCGGCCGTGCTTCAGCGCCCCCTTGATCGTC
Organism: Solirubrobacterales bacterium; assembly: GCA_035693065.1. Lineage (GTDB taxonomy): Bacteria > Actinomycetota > Thermoleophilia > Solirubrobacterales > 70-9 > VAYN01. Next base: position 126,999 of record DASSHE010000030.1, on the reverse strand, counting down.
GCCGCCTCCTTCATCGCCGCTTTCGAGAGCTTCTTCGGTTCGAGCACGCGGAAGGGGTGGGGGTCGCGCAGCCGCGGCACCGCCATGATCACTGTCTTGCCCTCTTCGAGGGCGATCCGCCGGGCATGCGTCTGCGGCGAGTCCGGGTTGGCCTTGATCACCCGCGAGCGCTTCCAGAGCCGGTGCGCGGCCAGTTTCTCGGCCGCCAGTTTGGCCCCGGCGAAGTTCGGGATCCGCCCCTCGGCCCCCGGGAAGCGCGAGACGCCCTCGCGTTCCATCGCTTTCCACACCTCTTTGCGGACCTCGTCCTTCCCTCGCATCTGCGCGAAAGATATCCGCCGCACCTGCCGATAAAACCCCCACACACGCGAAATTGCAGGTTGGGGTGCCCTTCAGGGCGAATGAACCGAATGCCTAGACTTTTCGCAAGTGGAGAGAAGAGCTAGGGGACCAGTCGAGAGCAGATGGGTAAAAAGTCTTCGATAGCGGCGTTGATCGTCGCCTTCCTGTTGATCGCCGTTGTCGGCGGCGCCTACGCCTACGACAGCTCGCAGAAGGACAAGATCGCCGACGGCGTCACGATCAGCGGCATCGACGTCGGTGGGCTGAGCGAAGAAGAAGCCGCGGCGCTGGTCCGCCATCGGCTGCTGGCGCCGCTGCGCCATTCCCTCGCCGTCCACTTCGACGGCGAGAGCTGGACCCTCCCCGGTAAGCAGTTGAAGATCCGCGCCGAAATCGACGGCGCGGTCGAACAAGCGCTCGAGGACAGCCAGGACGGCGGCTTCCCGGGTCGCCTTGTCCGCTACGTCACCGGCGGCGAAGTCGAAGAAAGCATCACCCCCAAAGTCGCCTACTCGAAGCCGGCGATCAACCGCTTCGTCCGCCAGGTTGCCGAAGAAGTCAACCGCGAACCCGAAGACGCCGACGTCGAACCGGGCCCGGACGGGCTCGACGTCGCCGCCGGCCACAACGGACGCAAGCTGCGCGACAACCTGCTCGCCAAACAGCTCGAAGACGCGGTCCTCAACGCCAACGCTCCGCACGTGATCGTCGCCGCGGTGCACCCGACCAAGCCCGAAGTCACCCGCAAGCAGGTCGCAGCCGAGTACCCCTCTTATCTGACGCTGGATCGCGGCACCTTCACCCTGCGGCTCTGGAGGCACCTGAAGCTGGCCAAGGAATACACCGTCGCCGTCGGCATGGAAGGCCTGGAAACGCCCGAAGGCCTCTACGAAATCCAGGAAAAGGAAGAAAACCCGGTTTGGCGCGTGCCGAATTCGGATTGGGCTGGCAGCCTCGCCGGGCAGACGATCCCGCCTGGCCCGTCGAACCCGATCAAGGCGCGCTGGATGGGTATCTACGAAGGCGCCGGAATCCACGGCACCGAAGAGACCGAATCGCTCGGCACCGCCGGCTCCCACGGCTGTATCCGGATGGCGATCCCGGACGTCGAAGAACTGTACGACCTGGTCGAAGTCGGAACCCCCATCTACATCGGGGGCTGACCGCCGCCCCCGCTCTCAGAGGAGCGGAGGGATATAGGGAGAACAAGTGCCCGTGAACTGGGAGGAAGCACTTGCCCTCTACGACCGGGACCTGCGCGCGCGTGGGTCGGCGGAGCGGACGCGGCGCGCCTACGGCGTCGACCTCGGTGGCTTCGCCGAGTGGGCGGGGGAGCAGGGGCTCGGCCCCGGCGACCTGCGGCACCGCGACGTGCGCCGTTTCGGCGCCGGCCTCTCCAACGCTGGCGCGGCGCCGGCCACCGTCGCCCGCAAGCTGGCGGCGATCCGTGGCCTCTTCGGCTTCCTCGTCCGCACCGGCCGCGCCGGCGCCAACCCGGCCGAGCTCGTCTCCAGCCCGAAACGGGCCGAGAAGCTGCCGCAGGTGCTGAGCACCGAGCAGATGCGCTCACTGCTGGAGCGGATCCCGGCACGGACGCCGCTGGAGCTGCGCGATCGCTCGATGCTCGAGCTCGCCTACTCCTGCGGTCTGCGCTGCGAGGAGATCGTCAACCTCGACGTCGGCGCGCTCGACTTCGAGACCGAGCAGTTGCGGGTCCTCGGCAAGGGCTCGAAGGAGCGGCTGCTGCCGGTCGGGGAGCCCGCGCAGCGGGCGCTGCGGTCTTATCTCGACCGCGGTCGCCACGCCCTCGCCCACGATCCGCGGGAGGCGGCGCTGTTCCTCTCCAAGAGCGGGCGCCGGCTCTCCAACTCCGATGTCACCCGCCGTCTCGGGCTCTGGACGCGCGAGGCGGCGCTCGCGGCGGGGGTCTCACCCCATTCGCTTAGGCATTCCTTTGCAACGCATTTGCTCGAGGGTGGCGCCGATCTGCGTACGATTCAGGAGTTGCTGGGCCATGCATCGATCTCGACCACTCAGGTCTACACCCGAGTCGACGCCGCCCGACTCCGCGACACCTACGCCGCCAGTCACCCCCGCGCATGAATAAAGCCACCGCACCGGCACATAGAATCGCCTGAGTCATGGACACCGGCGTCAAAGAGGTGGAGCTGCGCGATCTGTGGCGCCGCTACAAGGACGGGGGGGACGAGGGCGCTCGCGAGCGGCTCGTCGTCGCCTACTCGCCGATGGTCAAGTTCGTCGCCGGCCGGCTCGGCGCCGGCCTGCCCTCCCATGTCGAGGACGCCGACCTCATCTCCTACGGGCTGGTCGGACTGATCGGGGCGATCGAGCGCTTCGAGCCCGAGCGCGGGATCAAATTCGAGACCTTCGCGATGACGCGGATCCGCGGCGCGATCATCGACGAACTTCGCTCGCTCGACTGGGTGCCGCGCTCGGTCCGCTCGCGGGCCCGCGAAATCGAAGCGGCCCAGGCCAAGCTCGAGCACGAGCTGCAGCGGGCGCCGAGCGAGGCCGAGCTCGCCGCCAAGCTGAACATGACCGAGGAAGAACTGCAGAGCGCGCTGCTGGAGATCGCCAACTCCTCGGTCTACGCGCTGGACGAGCTCTGGACCGTCTCCGACTCTTCCGGCGACCAGGTCTCGCTGCTCGACACGATCGCCGACGACGGGGCGGCCGACCCCCAGGAGGCCCTCGCCACGACCGAGGTCAAGGACCGTCTCACCGAGGCGATCGGCTCACTGCCCGAGCGCGAGCAGCTCGTCGTCGCGCTCTACTACTACGAGAACCTGACGCTGCGCGAGATCGGCGAGGTTCTCGGGGTCACCGAGTCGCGGGTCTCCCAGCTCCACACGAAGGCCGTGATGCGGCTGAAATCCCATCTGCAAGGGGCCTGACCGCCAAGGGGGGCAGGGGCCTCCCGTTGCTACCTTGGCGACAGCATGAGCGCCGATGCCACCTGCGCGATCTGCGGCCGTACGATCCTGGCCGGCGAGCGGGTGCACGGCTACGTCGAGGGCGCCGATGAGCACACCGTCTGCGAGCTCTGCGTCGCCCGCGCCGAGCGCCTCGGCTGGCGCCCCGCCGGCGAGGCGGAGCCGGAGCGCTCGCAGGGGGCGCACGAGGGTCGGGGCCGCTTGCGTGGCTTGCTGCGCCGCCGTCCGAGCACGCCAACCCCGCCGGCTGCTTCGCTGTCGAAGGCAGACCCGGCCGCGCCGCCAAAGCGGACTCGTCTAGCGCCACCGACCGACCCCCTCGGCTCCAGCCCCGCGCAACGCGCGGTCGCTCGCTTCAACGGGAGCGAGGCTGGCCGAACCGTCGCCGGGCTCTGCCGCACCCTCGGACAGCCCTGGGTTTCTGTCGGGGCGCTGGCTGGTGCCCCCGACGAGGTCCGGATCACCGTCGCCTGGGAGCTCTCCTGGTACCAGTGGGGGGTGGACATCGGCGACGAGCTGCGGCCGGTCTTCCAGCTCGACAAGGGCCAGGAGCTCGACCAGCTCGACTATGCCTCCCGGCAGTGGAACGCGACCGTGGACGAGGACGGCAAGGTCAGCCTCGGCGCGCCGGGACAGCGTGCCGCCGCCGGGGAGCCGGCGCCGCGCTGATGAGCCGGCTGACCGTGAACGTCGACGGGGGTGCCCGCGGCAACCCCGGCCCGGCGGCGATTGGCGTCGTCGTCCGCGACGGTGGCGGCGAGGTCGTGGCCGAACGCGGCGAGCGGATCGGCGAGGCGACCAACAACGTCGCCGAGTACCGGGCGCTGCTGCTGGGCCTCGAGCTGGCGAAGCAACTGGGCGGCACCGAGCTCGAGCTGATCGGCGACTCCGAGCTGGTGGTGCGCCAGGTCGAAGGTCGCTACAAAGTCAAAAATGCCGGCATGAAGGAGCTCTACGAAAAGACGAAGGCGGCGCTGCGCGATTTCGACTCCTGGTCGATCCGCCACGTCCGCCGCGAGCACAACGCCGACGCCGACCGGCTCGTCAACGAAGCGCTGGACGGCGATGGCTGAGGCGGGGGAGCGGGACGGGCTCACACCGGAGCCGATCGACCCCGGCGTCGACATCGGCCATGTCCACCTCAAGGTCGCCGACATCGACCGTGCGCTCGACTTCTACTGCGGCATCCTCGGCTTCGAGCTGACCCAGCGCTACGGCTCCGACGCGGCCTTCGTCTCGGCCGGCGGCTACCACCACCACATCGGCCTCAACACCTGGCATTCGAAGGGCGGCTCGCCGCCTCCGCCCGGCAGCACCGGGCTCTTCCACACGGCGATCCGCTACCCGACGCGGCGGGCACTGGCCGACGCGCTGCGGCGGCTGAGCGAAGCGCGCTGGCCGCTCGAAGGCGCCTCCGACCACGGGGTCAGCGAGGCGCTCTACCTCGCCGATCCCGACCGCAACGGCGTCGAGCTCTACTGGGACCGTCCCCGCGACCAGTGGCCGACGAGCGCCGACGGCGGGCTGGCCATGGGCACCTACCCGCTCGACCTCGACGACCTGCTCGCGGAGCTGCGTGCTTAGGCCCGGGTCTTAGGCGCCGAGGATCGCTTCGACGAGGTTCGGCTTGAACGCCTGCGTCCCCGAGACAAGCTGCAGGTTCGGGTAGGGGCCGTGGGCGCGCTCGTAGGAAAGCTCCTTGGCGAGGTCGCCGACGCCGTTCGTCCCGGCCAGCGGCGCCAGTTGCAGGGTGCTGAGGACGCCGATCGCCTGCCCGGATTCGTTGATGAAGCCGCTGCCGGAGTCGCCGGGGATGCCAGGGGTGAGGGTGGAGACGATGTGGCTCCAGCCGCCGCCTTCGTTTTCGATCACGATCCCCTCCTTCGGGCTCAGCTTGGTGATGCCGCCGCGCAGCTCCGAGTTGCCGTAGGAGTAGACGGTCGAGCCGAGCCCGCCGACGCCGCCGACGCCGGTCGGCCCGCCGAAGCCGGGCACCGAGGGGTTGACCAGCCCGACGTCGCTCGGGTCGAGCCGGACCAGGGCGAGGTCGTTGTAGGCGCAGGTGTCGGGGTTGGTCTCGCCGCCGGCCTGCATCGTCAGCCAAGAGTTGTAAGCGAGGGTGCCCGGCTTGGTGGCGCCGGTGACTTCGACCGCGGTGCCAACCGGCAGCGAGCCGCTGGTGCAGCCGTCGGTTTCGGTCTGGCCGCCGGTGCCGGAGCAGTGCGCGGCCTGGCCGATGAAGACGGTCGAGCCTTCCTGGAAGACGAAGTTGGAGGTGCACTGGGCGCCGGCGGTGAAGGTCTGGACGCCGGGGTGGACCTTGGCGGTCGAGGCTGGGGCCCACCCCGACGCGACGCTCGGGAGGAACAACAGAGCAGCCGTGGCCAGGGGAATGACGGCTGCGGTCCTGATTCGGTTCACAATTCCTCCTCTGCGTCGCGCCGGGTGGGTGGGTCGGATCAGGGAAACGCGATGACTATACCCAATACTGGGTAGCGCAAACAGCTCGCTCAACAAATGACCTGGAAGGGAGCGTCGAGATGGAGGTAGCGATAGCGGGGGGACACGGGAAGATCGGCCGGCTCCTCGGGCGGCTGCTGGTCGAGCGCGAACACGCCGTGCTCGGGCTGATCCGCGACCCGGGGCAGGAAGATGACCTGCACGCGATCGGGGTCGAGCCGGTGATCTGCGACCTCGAGGGCGATGATGACGTGGGTGAGGCGGTCAAGGGAGTGGACGCGGTCGTCTTCGCCGCCGGCGCCGGGCCCGGTAGCGGCGCCGAGCGCAAGCGGTCAATGGACCTGGAAGGGGCGCTGAAGCTGATCGACGCCGCCAAGGCGGAGGGGATCCGCCGCTACGTGATGGTCAGCGCGATGGGCGCCGCCGATCCGCCCGCGGAGGGGGGAGAGGTCTACGGCGAGTACCTGCGCGCGAAGGCCGAGGCCGACCGCGCCCTGGCCGCCAGCGGCCTCGCCTACACGATCGTCCGTCCCGGGCGGCTCACCGACGAGGCCCCGACCGGGCGGGTCCGGATCGGCGAGCGGCTCGAGCGCGGCGAGATCCCGCGCGCCGACGTCGCCGCGGTCCTCGCCGCCGTCCTCGGCGCGGACAACACGATTGGAATGACCTTCGACGTCGTCTCCGGCGAGGAACCGGTTCTTGAGGCGGTCGTTGAGTTGGGAGGCGGTTTCAGTACAACATCCTGATTCGACGGTAGAAATCGCCAATGACCGATTTACCCTGGCAGGGGTTCTTGGCGCTCCCCGGGGATCCCCGGAAGAACTGGGAGGTCTTCTGCAGGGAGCTGGTGCGGAGACAGTACGAGCGGTGTGGCCCGCTACGAACGCGCAAACAGCAACCGGGGGTGGAGTTCCATCTCCAGGTCGCGCGCAGCGGCAGCTCTCTCGGGGACCCGCCGCGGCATTGGGGATGGCAGTGCCGCTGGTACGCGTTCGACGATCTTCGTCGCGATGGACGTCTTCGTAGATCCCAGCGGCAAGACATCGAGGATGCGATCGAGAAGAGCGCTGCCTACCTGGGAACGCTGACGGACTGGGTGTTATGGACTCGGGAGAAGCTGGGAGCGGCCGATGCCGAGTGGTTCCAGGGCTTAGCGGCGCCGTTTGATCTTCACCACTGGGACGAAGAGACCGTGGTGGGGCTGCTCGACGGCGGGAGTGAGATGCTCCGGCAAACCTGGTTCGGCGAGTTGGTGTTGACCGATGTGTCGATGGTTAGCCTCCGTCAAGAGGCGCTGGCGCCGGTTCGCCAGCGCTACCGCGACGCGCTTCACGTGCGAACCCCCTCGGAGCTCGGGCTGCGTTGGTCTTTGCCCGACCGGGATGTCCTGGTCGAACTGAAAAGCTGCGAAGAGGCGACCCTGCGCGCCCGTGAGGCAATCGCTCGATCATGGCGCGGGGACGGGATGAGCCGCAATGCCGAGAAACTCTACGGGCAGCTGCGGGCTGCGCTTCACGCCTCTGCTAGGCAGCTCCGCGAGGTTCACGACGCCCTTGCCAACGGCGACATTCCAGACGCGGAAACTGTGGCATCGGTTGATCCTGGGCTTGAAACGCGCGCCTTCGAGATGGTCATTCAGGAGCTCGAATTGGACGCCCGGAGCTCACTGCTGTCGACTTTTACTTCAGGGATGGAGTTGCTGCCTCGCGCTCGGGATCTCCTGGACCGCTTGGCGCGGGGGCTCGCCACGCCCTTGCTCGCGGTCGTGGGCGGTGCGGGCGCGGGTAAGACTCATCTCGCCGCGCATCTCTCGGGTCCCGACGACAGGCCCAGGGGTCTTCTCTTGCTGGGACGTCAATTCGGCGGGGAGATCGGGGATGACCAGTTGGCGTCGGTTGCCGGAATTCCTGGCGTGTCCCGCGATCAACTGCTCGAGGCGCTTGAGGCGCGCGGCGCTCGGACGGGCTGCCGGGTGCCGCTCTTGATCGATGGCCTCAACGAGTCCGATGATCCGCGCAAATGGCAGGACGCCCTCGCCCGACTGGGCGTCCGGCTCGGCAGTCTGCGACACGTGATCGGCATCGTCACGGTGAGGCCCCGTTATGTCGAGTTCGCCCTTCCCGACGACTTGCCGAGGATCGACCTTCCCGGTTTCGTCGGAGTGGTTGACGAGGCGATCGAGCGCTACTTCCGTTACTACCGGATCAAGGCCGATCCTCGGGATCTCCATTGGTGGCCTCCGTCCCATCCGCTTCTCCTCAGCATTTTCTGCCGGACGGTCAACCCGGATCGGTCACAGGAGATCATTGCCGCCCAACTGCCGGACTCGCTTACGAAGGTCTTTGAGGCCTATCTGACGGACGTCTACCGCCGCATCGCCGGCGTGATGGAGATCGACGCGGACACAATCAGCTCAGCTGTCTCGGAGTTCGCTCACCGCCTGTTCGCAAAATCCCTCCGCGGTCTCCCTCGGCCTGAGACGGACCTGGCGCTGGGTGACGATCTGCGCGCGCGCTGGACTGACTCACTGCGTTTTCAGTTGGAGTCCGAGGAGCTGCTGGTCCGGGACATGGTGGATGGGGTGGACCACGTGCTCTGGAGCTATGACCTCCTAGCCGGTTATGTGATCGCCAAGAGCATTGTCGAGCGCACTTCCGACTGGGGCGTCTTAAGAAGTCCGGGGTTCCTGATCGAACTTGAACAGCATCCGCTCTTCGAAGACATCGTGGTGGGGCTGAGTGGCTTGCTCAGTCAGCGTGGGGTTGACCTCACGCATATCGTCGCGGGGCGGGAACTCCTCCATCGCGCGGCCATCCTCGCTCTCCCTCGACTCCCCGCTTCCGAGGTGGAGCCGGCTTCGATTCGGGCGATCAAGAAGGTCTTCGCGCAGGCTCCAGAGGACACCCTGGATGCCCTCTTCCCGACGGCGTTCACCGAAGGCCATGTGCTCAACGCCACCGTGCTCGATCATCTGTTGCGGCATCTGGCCCCGTGGGAGCGAGATCTCTCCTGGACGGAGTGGGTGCGGGAGAGGGGCGACACCATCCGCGCTCAGGTAGGGCGTTTCGCCACTGAAGCGGAGGCGGGGGAGGAAGTCGGTGAGGCCGCTTTAGTCTGGCTCGGCTGGCTGCTAACGACCACTGACTGGCACCTGCATAACGACATCATTCACGCCCTGTATCGCATCGGTCGTGTGACGCCGGAGCGTCTGTTCGAGCGAACTCAGGACATGTTGGATGTCAGCGATCCGCTCGTTGCCGAAGGATTAATGGCGGCTTCGTATGGCGTCGCGATGGCAGTGCAGGATCCAGATTCAGGCTCGAAAAGGGCCGTGATCCGGTTCGCGTCTCACCTGCGGCGGCGTCTCTTCGACGATGGTCCGCCACTTCCAACCACGAACTGGTTCCTCCGCGAGTACGCCTACCGAACCCTGCAGCTTGCCGCGTGGATCTCCGGCGGCGAGTTCGAGGCGCCGACCAACCCTGAACAGCCTCCGATGCGCCGGGCCGACGGCGCCGTTGCCCGGCTGAAACGGGACAGTCCCGACTGGCACGCTGTGGACGGGGCTTTTGTCCGCCGCCTGACCGAACGGATGTTGGCGATGCTCCCCACCAGCGGAGGCGCACGCGCGGGGGTGGAGGACCTTGACCCAATCCTCGAAGAGGTGAGGGCGCGGATCGCCGAATTCGGCTGGACCGAGACCCGGTTCAGGGATCTGGATGCCGAGATTCTTGCGGGCTCTCCGCTTCTCGACACGGGCGGGGTCGGGACCTATGGCGCAAAGTACGGCCTTCTGGCCTTCCACGAGGCGATGGGGCGAATGTCAGATCAAGCCGGGTTTCGTTTCGGGCCGGAGGATGGGTGGCGGCTTCGGATGCCGATCGACCCGTCGTTCCCGGCCCCGGCCGTGCAAATGCGGCTTCCGCTCCCGGAGTGGGCCGACTGGCCAGGCCCCGACGCGGAATGGCTGAGTAACGCTGAGTGCCAACTGCCCGCCGGTCTGCTGCGGGCTGCGCTATCGCCCGAGGTTATTCCCTTTGTTGCCGTCGATGGCTTCCTCCAGCAACGCCTGCGGCACGGCGGCCGGGGGATCGAGTACACGATCAAGGGAGTCATCGCCCTCGAGGGATGGTCCACGGTCGAGAGTCACCTCAGCAGGAATGGCCTCGACTTCAGCCGCCTTCCCTCGAAGCCGCCCGATCATCAGCACTTCGCCGGAGAGGTGCCATGGTCGCCGACCTTCGACGCCCATGCCACCGCGGCCGATGGCACGGTTATCAGGACGACTCTCAGGCTCGAAGAGGGTTTGGAGCCAGGGCCAGAGGTGGAGCCCCTCGCCGTTCCCAACGGTTGGGACCGAAACCGGTTACCGCTGAACGCCAGGTCGACCGGCTCGGCTCCGGGCAAGTCATTTGCGTGGTTCGCCAGCATGAGATCGTTGCCCGATCGGCCGGAGTGGGTCGATGCCCAGGGTCGGTTGGCAGCGAGGCTGGTATCGCCTGTGGCCGGGGAGTGGAGCGGGCATCTTCTCTATGTTCGGCAGGATCTAGTCGAGAACTACTGCCGCGAGCACGGTGGCGAGTGGGGATGGATCGCGGCTGGCGAGCGCCAACTCGATTCCCGAACGGTCTCGAAGGAGCTGGCCCGAGCTCGTGAACGGGGCGAGCACCGTTTTAACCACACGGTCTCCTTGTCCCAGCTACTCGGGGAGAGGACTACGCCGTAGCGGCCGCGGCGCCGCTCTCGATCGGGTGCCCGCCGTTGCGCCAGACGCCGACTCCCTCGCCGACGTGGACGACGCCCTCGAAGCCGGCCCGCTGCAGGATCGAGGCGGCGAGGCCGCTGCGCTTGCCGCCGCGGCAGATCGTCGCGATCGGCCGCTCGCGCGGCAGCTCGTCGAGGCGGCCGGCGAGGTCGCCGTAGGGGATGTGGAGGGAGCCGGGGATGTGCTCGCCGGCATACTCGGAGGCGTTGCGGACGTCGAGGATCACCGGCCCGTTGCCGTGCTCGACCCGCCGCGCCAGCTCGTCGGGGTCGATCAGCTCGATCCGGTGCACCGGCCGCCCCTCGACCCGCCAGGCGGTCATCCCGCCCTCGAGGAAGCCGCGCACGGCCAGGCCGACGGAGGCCAGTAGCTCGGCGGCCGCCTTCTCGTCGCCGCTGGAGGCGGCGACGATGACGATGTCGGTCCCCTCCGGCGCCACCCGTGAGACCTTGGTGGCGAAGCCGGTGTCGTAGGAGGAGGCGCTGAGGGCGCCCTCGATGTGGGCCTCGTCGAACTGCTCGTTGGTGCGGCCGTCGATCACCACCGCGCCGGCCTCGACCAGCTCCTCGACCTCGTGCGGGCTGAGCGGATCCGGATTGCCGAAGTCCTCGACCACCGGGCCGCGGTTGAGGCCGACGATGCGCTCGATGTTCGGCGGTTTGTCCCCCAGCGAGCCGACCTGCTCCTCGACGAACTCGGCCTCGTCGGTGATCGCCAGCGCCCGGTTGTGGCGGCGCTCGAACCCGATCGTCGAGGAGGTCTTGAGGTCGAGGCCGGAGCCGCCGCAGAGCGAGCCGCCGAGGTGCCCGGGCCAGACCTCGACCTCGTCGGGCAGCGTCAGCAGCCGCTCCCGCAGCGAGCGGAACATCTCGCGGGCGCCTTCCCGCGGCTCGACCGCGAGGTCGGGACGGGCGACGTCGCCGATGAAGAGGGAGTCGCCGCTCAGCAGCGCCCACGGGTCGCCGCCGCGGCTGGCATCGCTGAGCAGGAAGCAGGTGTGCTCGGGCCGGTGGCCGGGAGTGTGGATCGCCTCGATCGTGAGGTCGCCCAGCTCCAGCTTCCAGCCGTCGCCGAAGGGCTCGTGCGGGTACTCGGCGGCGGCCAGCGCGTGGACGTGAATGGTCGCGCCGGTGGCGCGGCAGAGCCGGCCGTGGCCGGAGACGTGGTCGGCGTGGTTGTGGGTCTCGAGCAGGTGCCCGATCCGCACCCCGTGCAGCCGCGCCAGCCGCTGGTAGGGGGCGATGTCCCACTGCGGATCGACGACCGCCGCGACCCCGCTTTCGCGGTCGGCGACAAAGTAGGAGGCGCAGCCCAGGTCCTCGTGGATGATCTGACGGAAAAGCATCTTCGACCTTCTGGGCAGGCTAGCGGTTGGGATTCCGGGCGTGTCAAGGAAGGTGAGCGCGCCCAGAAGTCCTGGCAGCCGCCTTGCCGCCAGACCCCGCCACCGCCGAGCCAGCCGAGCCTCGGTAGACTGCCCTGCCAGTGCGGCTGTAGCTCAGCTGGCTAGAGCGTCTGCTTGCCATGCAGAAGGTCGTGGGTTCGAATCCCATCAGCCGCTCTAAGGAAGCCCCGCTCCGGCGGGGCTTTTCTGTGTTCGGGCGGCGGCTATGCAACCGCCCCGACTTCTTGACTTCCGCCCTCGCTGCCCATTGCTGCCCAATCAGATGGCGCGATTTGCCTCGTTACCCTGCCTCAGCATGCAGGAGGACGCACCCAAGAGTTGCCTGAGGTCAGGCCGTGGGATGCTCCCCAGGTGATGAAGTTGGCGACCATCCACTTCGACGGTGGCGGGCAGAGTCCCGGCCCGGTAACAGCTGCCTGCACTGTCGAGTTGAGCGACGGCTCCTTTGACCAGGCCGTCAAGCGTTTCGACCAGGGGACCCACAACACGGCTGAGTGGCAGGCGCTGATACTCGGCCTGCGCCTGGCGCGTAAGCACGGCGAGCGGCATGTGGTGGTCAAGGGCGACTCGACGCTCGTGGTGAAGCAAGTCAACCGCGAGTGGAAGACGAAAAATCCGGCGCTGCTCCGTCTGCGGACGCAGGCAGAGGAGCTGTTGGCGCAGTTCGAGAGCTGGAGAGTCGAGTGGATTCCGCGCAACGAGAACCGGCGCACCGACGAACTGGGGCGGGCCTAACACCGAAGTCCGGATAAAGCGCGAAGCAATGGGTCTTCGCACTCGCGCCGGCGAAGCGGCGCGCGAATAGGTGGTGCCGCGCCGTGATCCGTCTTGGAGGCGATTACCTGGGGTCGGGCTGGGCGAGCGGCTGCTCTGCGGCGGCCGGGACGTCGGCGCGTTGCCGCTGCTCGGTCCGGCGGCGGTGGAGCAGATCCCTGAGTCGGCGATCGAGGTCGGCCACGTCCTCTTCGCTCGCTGCACGCGGCTTGACCCCGGCGTTCTCGACCGTTGCCCCTATCGTGAACTTGGAATCCACTGCGCGGTTTGAGGCCATGGAGGAATTCTAGGTCATCGGTGCGACCGACCAGCAGATACTGACTAGATTGGCAGCAGGGCGAACATCCACAGAGCCAAGATGGCTCCGGCCGCAACCAGGATCAGTGCGGGGAGGGTAACGGTGGCGAAATCCCGGAGTTCTTCCCGTTTCCCGGCCCTATGGCAGGCCGCCTTGTGCTTTCCACCAAAGGCCCGTCGGGCCCCCTCGGCCACCGTTGGTGCGACGACCGCAAGCCCAAGCTCGATTGCGCAGACGAGGGCGGCCCGGCCGGCCCAGCGCGCAACATCGATCGCCGAACTGTTTTCGAGGGCTTTCGAACTCTCCCCGGCGTGAGGGTGGATGTAGCCCAGGCCCAGCAATCCGATCACGGCCACGCCGGCAATCACCGATATCGTCGCCACGCCGCGCAGGCCCCGCATGGCCACCGTCAGGTAGTCGTTCTCGTCGCTCCGCGCGTAGTAGGCGGCAAGCGCCACCGGCGCCAGTAGCAGCGCCCCGAGGGTGATTCCGTCGAGGTGTGAATGCTGCAGGGGAATCCAGGCCAGGACACCGGCGATAACGGCCGCCGAGAAGAAGAGTGGGAATACCAGTCCGTCGCGTCGGGCATAGAGAACGACCTGTAGGTCGCCGAGTTCCCCGCGGTTCGTCCCCCGTCCGCTCCCCCCGACCCAGAGGTGGGGGCGAGTGCGGTGCGCATCCCGGCACACGCCTTCCCGAATCACCGCTTGTCGGCTGACGGGGTTGCCTCCCACCTCCTCACTGGCCTCCCTGATCAGCAGGCGCGCTTCACCGGAATAGGTGCCCGGCGCGGGTAGCACTTCGGCGTGATAGCTCGCCCCAAGTCTCACTGGTAGGCCCCATACTGACTCGACGCGCCCCGTTAGACCGAGGGTTGAAAGTGCACGGTTGAGCGTCTGCCGTTTGCGTGCGATCCGCACCTCGCCCTCGACCTGCATCGGGGGCACGCGTGGTTCGTCGAAGCTGAACTTGAGGAGCTGCGGCGTTCCTGGGCTGTACGGGAGCGCAACCAACAGAGTGAAGCCTTCGGCAAGTTCCTGGATGAGCGCCCTGATCGCTTCGACCGCGGCCGTGTCGTCATCGCTGAGCGCTGCGTCGATCGCGCCGTTTTCGCCCAGCGCCAGTTCCACCTCTTCCCTCGCCGGCCCAGGCTCCCCTTTCACTATCGCTTCAAGTGCGCTCATCGCCTCCGGCGGCGCCGAGCCTCCGAGCCTCGCGATAAACACCCTGAGACCTTCGATCATCACCCTTCGGGTTCTCTCGCTCTCCAGGACGTTGAGACTTCGCCCGGAGGCGTCGGCCACGTCGAGGCTTCGCAGAATCTTTATCCGCTTCTTGTGCAGCATCAGCGGCACCGCTACCACCTGTCCCTCCCTCATCCCCGTTTCGGCGGGGAGCGTGAGGTCGACGCTCATGTGTCGCCGTACGGTCTCGGCGTCGATGAATTCGAAGCGCTCGACCCGCCGGTGAACCCAGTTGGCGAAGGTCAACGCCAAACGCACCGTGTATGCCTCGATTGGCGGCGCCGGGGCAGTCACCCTCGCTCGCTCCGACCGCACGACTCCCTTTTCCGCCTCAGTAGGCCGGGGCGCGCTCGGGGCGGCCATGGCCCCCCTGATCGGGAAAGCGCGAGAAGACGAGCTCGCTGGCGCTGGACCAGTGGTGCGCACCTTTAGCCGCAGCAGGATCGGTAGGCCGACCGAGAGCAGCATCAGGCAGAGAAATAGTCCGAGTAAGGGGTAGGGGTGTTCCACTGCGGCTTGGCCTCCCGAGACCTACCGCATCCTCGCCCACCTACCGAGCAAATGAAAGGACCTTTTTAAGTAATTAACTGTAATGCTCGCAGTCCTGGCGGGAAGGATCTCACCGCCACAGCTCACGCCGGAGGATCTCGTTGCCGCGCTCGAGCTGCTCGATCGTCGCGCTGGCGACCGAGCGCACTCGGGTGGCGCGGTTGACGCGGGCCTGGATCTCGCGGTGCGACTGGTTGGTGCGCCGGGCGACGTCGGCGACCAGGCGCGAGCGCTCGCCGCGCAGTCGCTCGCGAGTGGCATAGGCCGACTCGCGCTTGGGCTCGGCGTCCTCCGCCGCGGCTTTCGGGCGCACCGGCGCCGCGGCCCTCTTGGTCGCCGGCGCGGGGTCTTCGGTCGGGAAGAGCTGGAGTGCCGTCTCGCTCATGATCGCCTGGTCCAGCTCGGCGTCGCCCGAGCTGAGGGCGGCAAAGCCGCCATCCGGCTCACCCTTCTCCGGCTTGGCGTCGTCGAACTCCTCGCCCTCGTCCTCCTCGAGCGGCGCGAGGTCGAGCGCGTGGCGGCGCTCCAGCTCGATCTCGTGGGCGAGGGCCTTCAGCCGCGGGTCGGCCGGCATCAGCAGGTAGCTCATCTGGATCTGGCGGCGCGGCCCGGGCGTGGTGCGGATGAAGCGGCCGACCACCTGGCGGAAGAAGAGCTCGGTCCGGGCCGCCGTCGCGTAGACGCCGACCCGCAGGCGGGGGATGTCGACGCCCTCGGAGACCATCAGCACCGAGACCAGCCAGCGCCGCTCGGAGGCGGCGAAGTCGGCGATCCGCCGGCTGGCGCCGGGCTCGTCGCTCATCACCAGCTCGGGTCGCTCGCCGCTGACCGCTTCGAGCCGGGCCGCGATCGCCCGCGCGTGGTCCTGGTCGGACGCGATTACGAGGCCGCCGGCGTCGGGGTGGCCGCCGGCGCGCACCTCGCTCAGCCTCGCGTCGCCGTCGCGCAGCACCTCGCCCATCCACTCGCCGTCGGGGCTCAGCGCCGTGCGCAGGCGCCGCGCCGACTCCGCCGCCGGCAGGAGGAGGTCGAAGTCGGCGCTGCGCAGCCGCCCGTCCGAGATCCACTCCATCTCGCCGTCGTAGGGGAGGAAGGTGATCGGGCGGCAGACCCGGTCGATCAGCGCCTGCGGGTAGCCGTAGACGTAGTCGGCCCGGCTGAGGCCGTCCTCGTCGTAGGCGACCCAGGGGATGGCTGAGTTGTCGGAGCGGAAGGGCGTGCCGGAGAGGAGCAGCCGGAAGCGGGCGCCGTCGAAGGCCTTGCGCGTCCGCACGCCCCAGGCGGCCTGGTCGCCCATGTGGTGGGGCTCGTCGGCGATCAGCAGGGTCGGCTGGCGGCTGGCGGCCAGGCGGTGCACGTCGGGCCCGGCGGCGATCGTCTGGTAGGTGACGGCGACGCCGTGGAAGTCGGCCGACTCCGGCCCGTCCGAGTTCGGCCGGTTCGGCTCGAGGTCGATGCCGTAGCGGCCGGCGTCGGCCGCCCACTGGCGGCAGATGTGGGTGGTCGGGCCGGCGACGACGACGCGGGAGACGAAGCCGGCGCTCAGCATCCGGTGGGCGATGTGGAGGCCGAAGGTGGTCTTGCCGGCCGCCGGCGTCGCCGAGGCGAGGAAGCTGGCGGCCTCATGCGCCCGCACCGCCTCGGTCGCCTCCTCCTGCCAGGCGCGCAGGGGTCGGGTATCGGGCCAATCCGGAAGCGATCGGGCACGCGCCCCGGCGCCGGTCAGGTGCTGAGAGGCGTCGTACAAGGGCGGGCAACAATAGGGTCGTCCGCGGCGGAGGGCGGCTGGGCTCAGTCCCCTTCGTTGAGGGCGGCGAGATGAGCCCGCACCTGGCGCAGTTGTGCGAGCCGCGCATCGTCGCGGGCGACGGCGTCGATCGCGGTCGCGGGCCGCTGGGCGGCCCAGCCGCAGGCGATCGCGGCGGTATCGCCGCCGGACAGGGCCGCGGCGGCGAGGGCCGCGGCGCCGGTCGCGGCGAGCTCGGTCTCGCCCGGCAGCTCGAGGCGCCGGCCGGAGAGGCGCGAGACGGTCGCCCGCCAGGCGCCGCCGCGGGCGCCGCCGCCGACGAGCACCAGGGGCGCGTCCGGGTCGACGCCGCCCGTCTGCGCGCCGAGCACGTCGAGGGCGTCGAGCAGCCCGAAGACGACGCCGTCGTAGGCGGCCTGGAGGATCTGCTGAGGGCGCGTGTCGTGCCGCAGGCCGGTGATCGTGCCCGCGGCCCGGGGGAGGGAGGGCGTGCGCTCGCCGTCGAGGTAGGGCAGCATCGCGACCTCGCCGGCGGCCTCGACGTCCTCGCGCTCGAGCCCGAGCCAGGCGGCGACGCGGTCGACCGCCAGCGTCGCGTTGAGCGTGCAGGCGAGGGGCAGGAAGCGGCGGCCGGCGTCGGCGAACCCGGCGACGACGCCGGACGCGTCGCCCGACGCCCGCTCGGTGACCGCAAAGACGGTTCCCGAGGTGCCGAGGCTGAGGACGGGAGTGCCGGGAGCGAGCCCGAGGCCGACGGCGGCGGCCATGTTGTCGCCCGTCCCGGCCGCGACGACTGCCTCGCTCGACAGGCCCAGCGCCACCGCGGCCTCGCTGGCCGTGCCGGCGGCCTCACTGCCCGTCAGCACCTCGGGCAGCAGCGCCGGGTCCAGCGCGACACGCTCGTGGGCGAGCACCTCGGCCGCGTAGGCCTCGATCAACGGGGACCACCACCCGGTCCCGGAGGCATCGCCGCGATCGCTGACGGCGCGGCCGCAGAGCCGCTCGGTGAGGAAGTCGTGGGGGAGGCGCACGGCCCCCGCCTCGGCGAGCGCCTTCGGTTCCAGCCGCCGCAGCCGCGCCCACTTGGCGACGGTGAAGGAGCTGGTCGGGACGCTGCCGACGAGGCCGGCGCAGGTCGCCGGGCCGCCGAGGCCCTCGACGAGCCCAGTCGCGTCCTCGGCGCTGGTCGTGTCGTTCCACAGCGGCGCCGGCCGCAGCGGCCGGCCGGCGGCGTCGAGCAGGACCAGCGCGTGCTGCTGGGCGGCGACGGCAATCGCCTCGATCTCCCCGGCGCGGCCGGTCTGCGCGAGCGCTGCCTGCAGTGCCTCCCACCACCCCTCGGGGTCGCTCTCGCGCACGCCGCCGACTCCGGAGACCTCGTGCGGCGCGCTGCCCCGGGCGAGGACGCGGCCGACTTCGGCGTCGATCACCAGCACCTTCGTCGTCTGCGTCGAGCAGTCGACGCCAGCCACCAGCACGCCCACCGGTCCCTCCTCGTCGTCGTCCCTGAGGCGAACCGCAATCAGTACCAGCCCGGCGCCGCGCCCGCCTGGGCCATTGCCCGGCAAGTGGCTCTAGGAGGACCGGTCGACGGCTGCCAGACTCGCGCCCCGGACCGCCCATGCCTGACGCCCTGCCCACCTACCACCTGACCAGCCCCACGGGAGAAGACTGCTATCCGTTCGACCCCAACGGCGCCATCTACTGGAAGGGCCGCTACCACCTCGGGTTCATCATCGGCTGGTTCGAGGAGTGCACGAAACACTTCTGGTGGGGTCACGTCTCCAGCGCCGACCTGGTTGACTGGAAGGTGCACCCGCCGATGCTCTCGCCGTGTCCCGGGGAGCCGGAGCAGGGCATCTTCAGCGGCAACGCCTTCGTCGACAAACAGGGGCGGGCGGTGATCCACTACCACGGCGTCGGCGCCGGCAACTGCGTCGCCATCGACGACGGCGACGAGGAGCTGAACAGCTTCGTCAAGCACCCGGCCAACCCGGTGATGACCGACCCGGGTTGGGACCCCTTCGGCTGGCTCGAGGGCGACGTCTACTACTCGATCTCGGGCTCCGAACCCACGGTCCCGGGCGCCGCCGCCGCGCTCTACAGGTGCAGCGACGACGATCAGGCCGAGTGGACCCTGGTCGGGCCGCTCTTGAGCCACGACCTGCCGGAGGTGGAGCCCGACGAGGACATCTCCTGTCCCGAGCTCTTCCAGCTCGGCGACAAGCGCGTCCTGCTCTGCATCAGCCACACCCGCGGCGCCCGCTACTACCTCGGCCGCTTCGAGGGCGAGCGGTTCCACCCCGAGCGGCACTTCCGCATGAACTGGCCGGGCGGCGCCTGCTTCGCCCCCGAGACGCTGCTCGACGAGCGCGGCCGGCGGATCTTCTGGGCGTGGGCCTACGGCAGCCCCTCCACCATGACCCTGCCCCGCGTTCTCTCGATGCGCGAGGACGGCCTGATGGGGATCGAGCCCGCGGAGGAGCTCGACTCCCTGCGGCGCAACCACCGTCGGCTCGAGCCGGCCACGGTCGAGCCCGGCGCCGAGCTCGATCTCGAGGGCGTTCGCGGCGACTGCATGGAGCTGCGGGTCACGATCGATCCGGGGCAGGCGACGCGGTGCGGGCTCAAGGTGCGTTGCTCGCCAGAGGGCCTGGAGGAGACGGCGATCGCCTACGACGCCGAGAGGAAGCTCCTCAACATCGAGCTGGCCAAGTCCTCGCAGGACAAAAAGGTCCTGCCGGCGCTGTTCGTGCTCCCCGAGGGGGAGAGACCGGTGACCTCCGCTCAGGAAGCACCCTTCGAGCTGGAGCCGGGCGAAGCGCTCGAGCTCCGCATCTACCTGGACAAATCGATCCTCGAGGTCTTCGCCAACGGTCGCCAGTGCCTCACCCAGCGCATCTACCCGACCCGCGAGGACAGCCTCGGCGTGCGCCTGTTCAGCACCGGCGGCGCGGCCGGCTTCACCTCAATCGACGCCTGGGACATGGCCCCGATCGTCATCCGGCGCAAGTAGCCGTAGCCCGTTCTCCAGAGCTTCGGCCGCCGCCGCCCAGAGTGGGTCGCCGGCCGGCAGCGCACCAGCCGCCCCGATCTCCTCGGCGAGGGAACGGATGAGGCGGGTGAGGGGTGCGGGATCCAGCGACTTCGCCGCGTAGGCGACGAGATCCCGCGCCGGCTCGATCTGTCCGATCAGGCCGCGGACGACGGGCTCGGTCTCGGACGAGAGCCCCGATTCCCCGCCGGCCGGCGCGGCGCTCTTCTCCTTCGCCAGCGCGGCCGCAGCCAGGATCTCGTCCAGCTCGGTCACTTTGCGGCCGACTTTCTCGTCGTCGATGCCGAGCCGGCGTTCGCGCGGCACCTGCGTCATCAGGTAGGCGACGAAGGTGTCCGCGTAGCGGTCGTCGCGCTCGCGGCCGTCGAGGAGGATGGCGTCCTCGCGAATGTCCTCCCGCAGGTTCTCGAGCGTGAGAGTGCCGCCGTGCCTGGCGCGGAGCCGATCGTGCTTGGCGTCGACCTCGGCGACGTCGATGCGCCGCGGCTGCGCCGAGGCATCGCCATCCGAGAGCCAGACCTGCTCGTCGGCCGACGCCGTCACCTCGACGGTATGACCCTGGTCCTCCAGCAGCGCCGCCAGAGAGCGGGCGACGACTGCCTTGCGGGCGAGGTCGAGCGAACAGGGCGACTCCTCGGCGGGAACTGCGAGGCTCACCGGACCGAGCTCGCCAGCCGCCACCCTGTCCGCCTGCTCCCATCCCTCGCAGAACCAGGTCCGCAGCGCCTCGGCCGTCAAGCGCACGTGCAACTGACCCTTTTTCGGCGCGGCGACGTCGACGCTCTCCTGCCCGTCGAGCCAGGCGGCGATCCTCTCGACCTCGGCCGCGTCGCCGATCGGCCTGACGGTGAGCGTGTCCGGGCCCAGGGTCGAGCGGGTCGCGACGCCGGTCGAGAAGCCGAGGTCGGGAAACTCTTCGGCGAGCAGCCCGAGGAGGCGGCGCTGCACCGGCCCGTGGGGTACCACCGTTCCCTCTGCCACCCCGCCGATCATACGGCTAGGGCATGAACCGTTCCGGACCTCTGAAGATGAGGCAGGTCTCCCGCAGCGAGGACTGGGCGAGCAGGATCATCAGGAAGCGATCGATGCCGATCCCGAAGCCGCCGTGGGGAGGGCAGCCGAAGCGGAACATCTCGAGATAGTGCTGCTCCAGGTAGTGCTCGATGTCCTGCTGCTCGAGATCTTCCTCGGCCTGGGCGCGCAGGCTGTCGTAGTGGTGCTCGCGCTGGCAGCCGGAGGTGATCTCGACGCCCCGCCAGAGCAGGTCGAAGCTGCGGGTGGAAGCGGCGGTCGCATCGTCGGCGTCGGCGACGCGGGTGTAGAAGGGACGGGCTGCCCGCGGGTAGTCGGTGAGGAAGACGAAGTCGTGTCCGAAGTTGTCGTGGACGTGCTTGCCGAGATCGCGCTCCATCCGGGCCGAGACCTGCCCGGTCTCGGCGATCTCCGGGTCCTCTCCCAGCGCCTCCACGGCCTCCGCCAGCGAGATCCGCGGAATCGGCTCCTCGAACGGCTTCACCCGCAGTCCGAAATGCCGCTCGATCTCCGGGCCGTGACGCTCGCTGACGGCGCCGAGCGTGTGGCGGATGAGGTTTTCCTCGAGGTCCATCAGCGCCTCGTGGGAGTCGATCCAGCCGAGCTCGATGTGGAGGCAGGTGAACTCGGTCGCGTGCCGGTTGGTGACGCTGTTCTCGGCGCGGAAGACCGGCCCGATCTCGTAGATCCGGTCGAAGCCCGCGGCGATTGCCATCTGCGCGTAGAACTGCACCGACTGGACCAGGCAGGCGGACTCGCCGAAGTAGGGCACCTGGAACACCGCCGCCCCGGACTCGCTGCCGCCGCCGCTGATCTTCGGGGTGTGGATGCCGATGAACCCGAGCCCGTCGAGGTATTCGCGCATCGCCGCCTCGACCGTGGCGCGGATGTTGAAGATCGCGAATTTGTCGGGCGCCCGGAGATCGAAGAAGCGGTTGTTGAGCCGCTCGTGGATGTCGGCCTTGCCTTCGAGGGGGAGGGGGGACGCCGCCGGGGCGACGCTCGTGACCTCGGTGACGCCGAGGATCGCGCCGTTCCCGCCCCTCGCCTCGAGCACGGTCCCGACCACCGAGATCGCGCACTCGGGCGTCACCGGCTCCAGGGCGGCGACCGCGTCGGGCTCGCCGCAGGTTGCCTGCACCGAGCCGGTGCGGTCGCGAATGGTCATCCGCACCCGCGGCCCCTTGCGCTGGATCTTCTCGACCCAGCCGCAGAGGAGCACTTCCTCGCCAACCGCGTCGATCAGCTCGGCGGCGTAGCGCCTCGCTGCGCCCGTGGCGCGGGGAGTTGGCTCGCTGCTGACGGCGTCAGCTGACGGCACGGGCGGTGAGGTCCATGCGAATCGCCCGCGGCTGCGAAGCAACCGTGAACGGCAGCAGCTGGGACAGATCCCGCCTCACGTAGGAGCGCAGAAGCCAGCGGTCGCTGCCGTCGAGGCTCGCGTCGAATTTGTCCCTGCCGTGGAGGCAGGTTTCGTTGGCAAAGGCCAGCAGGTCACCCGGCTGCAGACGAACCGCCTGGGCCGCCGCTTTGGCCGCCGTGCTGAAAGCGGTGATCGCGTTTTCGGCCTGCTTGTCGATCCCGCGGATGTTTTCGTGCCAACGCACTGTGGGGATGCGGGTGCCGCCGTCGAGGATGCTCAGCGGCAGCCTCACGCCCTCCTCGCCGCCGGCCAGGAAGCTGTCGACCACCTTGATCGTGAAGCGCGGTTCGCGCAGGATCGAGATCTCCTCGTCGGTCAGCCGGGGCAGGATGTCCCGCAACTGTGAGAGGTGGGTCGCCGGCGGCGCCTTCGGCGTCCGCACGCAGTAGAGGACGACGAAGTCCGGGCGCAGCGGGTGGAAAGCATTCTCGGTGTGAAGGCTGAGGTCGACTTTCCACGACTCGTTGGACTGGGTCGTCGCGCCTTTCTGGGTCGGGAAGATGTTGTGGACGAGGGCGCCTTCCTTCTCTTTGGCGTAGGAGTACTCGAAGCCGAGCCGCCGCACGACCGTGGCGACGAAAGCGTGGCCGCGGGCCGGCGGGACTTCGCTGCCCTCGTCAGAGCGAACGACGGTCTTGATGTCGTCGTGGGGCAGCCCGCGGATCACGACCGTGTCCAGCGAGCCGCGCCGCAGCTCGGCAAGGGCCGAGCGGGCGGACTGGGGGAGGACACCCTCGATGATCTCCGCCTGGTCGAAGAAGTTGGTCGTGCCAAACGCGGCGGAGGCCCACTCCTCGTCGGCGAGCAGGCCGTCGTCGAGGCCGGTGGCGATCTCGTCGCGCTCCTCCTCGGAGAGGGAGACGAAGCCCCAGCGGTCCTCCTCGGCGGACCGCGCGGCCCCTGGCGCTAATCCTTCCTTCGGCAAATCTGACGGCTCCATCTTGGCTCCCCCTGCTCTTTTTCAGAAGCTCGCCCGACGGGACTCGAACCCGTATCCTCGGATTAATAGTCCGCTGCTCTTACCAAATTGAGCTACGGGCGAATGAGTGTTCAAGAACCGATGAACATTGAACAGGTTTGGCAATATAGTTGAGTTACCTTGATTGTCAAGGAGTTTTGGTGATCGATTTGCTTTTGCCTGCAAATCGGGCACTTTTTGGGAAGGCTCAAGCCCGGAGTCGGTCCCATCGCCGGTCAGAACCGATCGTCGTGTCACCGGCGCCGTTCGCCGCCCAAAATTGGTGACCCGCCCAAACGTCGGGTCTTGAAGCGGCGCGTCGGCCACCTCGTATAGGTTCGCGCGCATGCGCAACTTCGCCGTCGCCGCTTGGGAGCGGAGGCGGAATAGGGAGCGAGAGCTGAGCGTGATCGAGGCCGAAACGGCCGAACACGCGATCGTCGCCGTGGCCGCCGCGCGGCCGCCGGCCCGACAGGCGGGTATCTACGAAGCCTGGCCCGTGGAGGAACCGGCGGTGATGGTGCGTTTCACCTTCGAGGAACGTCGCGGGCAGCTGTAGCATCGACTGCGGGAGGTCTGGCGATGTACGAATGCGAGCGTTGCGGTGCCCGCTTCCACTCCAAGCGGGCGGCCTCGTTGGAGGTCTGTCCGCGCTGCCTCCTGCGCGACGACGTCGCTTCGCACCTGGTCCAGAAGGAGCGTCCACGGCCCGCTGAGGGCCCGGGCGCGGGGGCCGGCAGGGCCGACTCGGACCCGTCGCAACGGCCTTAGCGCTGGGCGGCGGAACTTTGGACTGACATTTCGCTGGAAACCGCGTTAAGGGCTTGCACGTGCAGCGGGCGTCGTGGCCGTTGACTGGTCGTCTGCGACGCCCGTTACACGTGCCGTCTTCCCGGCGCATGCGAGAATGCCGCCCGGTGGAGGGGCAGCGGCGATACGACATCGCGCTTTTCGGGGCGACCGGTTTCACCGGTGGCCTGACCGCCGACTATCTCGCCGCCCACGGCCCCGCGGAGATGCGCTGGGCGCTGGTCGGGCGCAACCGCTCCAAGCTCGATGCCGTAGCCGCTCGCCTCGCCGCGGCCTCGCCGCAGGCGCCGAAGCCGGACCTGCTGGAGGCCGATGCGAGCGACCGCTCCTCTCTCGATGCCGTCGCGGCGGCGTCCCGGGTGGTCGTCACCACCGTCGGGCCTTACGCGCTTTACGGCGAGCCGCTGGTCGCCGCCTGCGCCGCCGCCGGCACCGGCTACGCCGACCTCACCGGCGAGCCGGAGTTCGTCGACCGGGTCTGGGTCAAGTACGACGAGGAAGCGAGGCGCACCGGGTCCCGTCTCGTCCACTGCTGCGGCTTCGACTCGATCCCGCACGACCTCGGCGCCTATTTCACGGTCCAGCAACTGCCGGAGGGCGTGCCGATCACCCTCAACGGCTACGTCCGCACCAACGCCAGCTTCTCCGGCGGCACCTACCACTCGGCGATCAACGGCTTCGGGCGGGCGCGGCAGACGCTGAGCGCGGCAAAGCAGCGGAGGCAGGCAGAGGAGCGCCCCGCCGGACGGCAGATCCACTCGGCGCCGGCGCGGATCCGCCGCGATGCCCAGCTCGGCGGCTGGACGGTGCCGCTGCCGACCATCGACGGCCCGGTGATCCGCCGCTCCGCCGCGGCGCTCGACCGCTACGGACCCGACTTCACCTACGGCCATCACATGGTCTCCAAGCACTTGGCGACGGTGGGAGCGCTGGCCGGGGGCGTCGGCACCGGCTTCCTGCTCGCTCAGCTACCGCCGACCCGCAAGCTCTTGCTGAAGATGAAAACGCCGGGCGAGGGTCCGAGCGAGGAGCGGCGCGCGGAGAGCTGGTTCAAGGTCACCTTCATCGGCGAAGGTGGCGGTAAGCGGGTGATGACGCAGGTCTCCGGCGGCGACCCCGGTTATTCGGAGACCTCGAAGATGCTTGCCGAGTCCGGTCTCTGCCTCGCCTTCGATCAACTGCCGGAGCGCTCTGGACAGCTCACCCCCGCGGTCGCGATGGGTGACGCACTTCTCACTCGGCTCCAGGGAGCGGGCATACGCTTCGAGCTGCTCGAGTCAAGCGACTCCTGACCGGAGGCGACGGCAGTGCCCCCCAGCCAACACTTCGACGTCCTCATCGTCGGCGCCGGGCTCTCCGGCATCGGCGCCGCCCACCACCTGCAGGAGCGCTGCCCCGGCAAGACCTACGCGATCCTCGAGGCGCGGGGCGACCTCGGCGGCACCTGGGACCTCTTCCGCTACCCCGGGATTCGCTCCGACTCGGACATGCACACCCTCGGCTACCGGTTCCGGCCGTGGGTTGCGGCGAAGACGATCGCCGATGGCGCCTCGATCCTCGAATACGTGCGGGAGACCGCTCGCGAGGCGGGGATCGACCGCCACATCCGCTTCCACCACCGCGTCGTCTCCGCCTCCTGGTCGAGTGAGGAGGCCCGCTGGACCGTCGAGGTCGAGGACGCCGGGAGCGGGGAGAGGCTCAGCTTGAGCTGCGGCTTCCTCTTCGTCAACAGCGGCTACTACCGCTACGACCAGGGCTACACGCCCGAGTTCCCCGGGATCGAGCGCTTCGGGGGCGAGGTGATCCACCCCCAGCACTGGCCCGAGGACGCCGACTACGCGGGCAAGCGGGTGGTCGTGATCGGCAGCGGCGCCACCGCGGTGACCCTGGTGCCGGCGCTGGCCGGGGACGCCGCCCACGTGACGATGCTGCAGCGCTCGCCCACCTACGTCGTCTCGATGCCCGGCGAGGACCCGCTCGCGATGCGCCTGCGCCGCTTCCTGCCCCACCGGGCGGTCTACGCGATCGTGCGCTGGAAGAACGTCATCCTGCAGCTGTTCAGCTACCGGCTCTCGCGCAAGCGGCCGGGGTTGATGAAGAAGCTGATCCGCCGCGGGCTCGTCAACGCCCTACCGCAGGGCTACGACGTCGACACCCACTTCAACCCGCGCTACGACCCCTGGGACCAGCGCCTCTGCCTGGTCCCCGACGGCGACCTCTTCGAGGCGATCGGCAGCGGCGCCGCCGACGTCGTCACCGGCCGCATCGAGACCTTCACCGAGCGCGGCCTGCGGCTGCGGGGCGGGGAGGAGATCGAGGCCGACGTCGTCGTCACCGCCACCGGGCTCAACCTGCTCTTCCTCGGCGGGATGAAGATCTCCGTCGACGGCGTCGAGCCCGAGATCCCACGCACCCTCACCTACAAGGGAATGATGCTGAGCGGGGTCCCGAACCTCGAGTTCACGGTTGGCTACACCAACGCCTCCTGGACGCTGAAAGCCGACCTCACCTCCGAATACGCCTGCCGCCTTCTCAATTACATGGACGAGCACGGTTACGACTACTGCGTGCCGGAGGTAAGTGACCCCTCGATCACCGAAGAGCCGCTGCTCGACTTCAGTTCCGGCTACGTACTGCGCTCGCTCGAGCTGCTGCCGAAACAGGGCTCGAAGGAGCCGTGGAAGCTGAAGCAGAACTACCCGCTCGACCTGCGGGCGCTGCGCTACGGCGAGCTCGACGACGGCACGATGAAGTTCGGGCGGCGGCCTCAGCCGAACACCCAGGGGAAACACGCGTTAGCCACGCACGGCCGCGGGTAAGCTGGTCCCATGGACGACCAGCAAGTTCTCGATCGCATCAACCAGCTCGTCGAAGAAGAGGAGCGGCTGCTCCACCGCCACGAGGGCGAGGGTCTCGACGACGACGAGCACGCCCGCCTCGAAGAGCTCAAGCTTCAGCTCGACAAGGCTTGGGACTACCTCCGCCAGCGCCGCGCCAAGGAGCAGTACGGGGAAGACCCCGACGAGGCCAGTGTGCGTGACGGCGGCACCGTCGAGGACTACGAGCAGTAGTTCCCCGGTACAACGGTTAGGCTCTCTTGCGGTCGGAACTTCGAAACCGGAGGTGTGCGGTGAGTCGAGTGAGGGGAACGATGGCGGGGCTGTTGGTGATTGCGGCGTTCGTTGCTGCAGTATTCACTTCAAGCGCCAGCGCTCAGATAGTCGTCGGGCAGCTTGCTTCGAACCCGGGTTCCGAACCCGGCTGCACTTTCGGCTCTCCGTACGACGAATACCAGCGGACCCTCGCTGGCGGCAACAGCTACGTGGTGCCGACCGCGGGCGTTCTTACCTCTTGGAGCATCAACGAGGGTTTGGGCACCGGAGCGCTGGGCATGAAAGTTTTCCGGCCGATCGGCATCGGCACGTACCTGGTGGTCGGGCACGACGGTCCGCGTCCGCTCAGTCCCAGCACTCTCAACACCTTCGCCGTCAACGTTCCCGTCCAGGCGGGCGACATTCTCGGCATCAGCGTCGCGCCGGGAGGGACCACGAGCTGCTCGTTCGCCACCGGCCTCATTGCTGATTCGATCGGCTACAGGAAAGGCGCTGCCCTGGACGGGCAAACGATCACCGAGGAAAACTCCTTCACCGAAGAACGGCTGAACATCAGCGCGACGCTCCTGCCGCCGCCGACGATCACGGCGCTGAGCCCCGTCAAGGGCTCGATCAAGGGCGCCACCGTGACCGTTACCGGCACCAACTTCGCCAGCGTCACCGGCGTCAGCTTCGGTTCGACTCCGGCAAAGAGCTTCACCGTTGGCAACGAAGGACAGATCACCGCCGTCGCGCCCGCCAGCAAAACGCTGGCAAAGGTGCCGGTCACGGTCACCACGGTCGCCGGCACCGCGACCAGCGCTCAGCTCTTTGCCTACCAGGGCTGCAAGGTCCCGCAACTGCAGGGCAAGAAGCTGAAAGCCGCCAAGAAGAAGCTGAAGAAGGCCGGTTGCAAGCTCGGCCACGTGAAGAAGCTGGGCGGCGCCACGGCGAAAACCGGCAAGGTGACCAAGCAGGGTCCGAAGCCCGGCAAGGTGCTGGTCCCGGGCAGCAAGGTCAAGGTCACCCTCGACGCCTGAGCGGCAGCCCGCCGCTACCCTTCAACCGGTTCTCGGCGCCTTGGCGGAGTGGCTACGCAGCGGCCTGCAAAGCCGTTTACACCAGTTCGATTCTGGTAGGCGCCTTCGGTTGTCTCGGCCTGCATACCCAGGCTTTGCAGGGAAAAGGCGGCCTGGCTAGGCAGGGCCGGAGAGGGAGAGGCGTGCTTCGAGCTCGGTTCCCCTGCCGCGGCGGCTGGTGAGTCGAAAGCTCTTGCTGAGCGCACCGATGATTGCCAGTCCAGCATGGAGCCCAGGCAGGGTGGCCGTGCTGCGGCGGCCGATCCCGGAGCCGAAGTCACGGATGGTCAGCCGCAGCTCGCCGTCTTCGACGCTGGCGTCGACCTCCATCGGCCCGCCAGGCGCGTCGCCGTAGGCGTACCTGATCGAGTTGCCGCAGGCCTCGGTGACGATGGTCTGGGCGTCCTCGACGTCGACCTTCGCGATCCCGAAAACATGAGCGTAATCAGCGAGCTCGGCCCTGATCGGCGCCATTTGCTCGGCCTCGGCCGGAACTCGGATACTCAGTGCGGCAGCCGGCATTGCACGGCCCCTTCCAGACTTCCTCGTGGAGGAGTCAGGTACCCCACCCCCGGGATGGGAAACGGTTGGTTCGCGCTCAGACGAGGTCGGAAGGAGCCAGCACGAACACCTCGCACATCATGTCGGGCTCCTGCTGGTTGCCGCTCATGAAGCCGATCACTTCGCGGCCGGTCGCCCTTTCGATCACCTCTTCGAAGCGCTCGCGCATTAGCTCCTGGAAGGCCATCCGTTGTTGGATTACCGCCGAGCCCCGGCCACCGTCGAGCAGGGTCTGCTCGACCTGGCTGTAGCCGCCGCGCAGGACGCAGACGACGAGATCGTCCTGGTAATAGGACTTTGCCTGGGTCGGCCCGCGACCGTAGAACTCCTTGAGTAGCGCGACCAGCCCGTCAGAGATCTCGGTCAGCTCTTCGCCGTGGCGACCCCTCACTTCACGTGTCGCGTGCGCCTGCGCTGGATCGGGGTCGGTTCGAGTGATACGGCAATGCTAATCCAGCGCGCTACGCTGGACCAACCGCTCGTTGGGTTCTTCCACCCTCTGCCTCGCGCGCGCTTCCGGCCAGAGGACGAGAAAGAAGAACCGGCATGTCGGCCCTCTCCCCGCCTCTGAAAGGCGACGAACTGCTCAGGGCAGTGACCACCGCGATGGTCGCTCTGCACGAGCGCTACCACCACCGTGCCCCGGTTACCGCCAAGACCCAGCTCCTCGGCGACGACCTCCTCGCCTGCGTGATGGGTGGCGTCTACACCGAGGTCGAGAAGACCATGATCGAGCTGCAGCGCGGCACCTTGGTGCAGGAAACGCGCAGCGCCTTCCAACGGGCAATGCAGCAGAAGTTCATCGACGAGGTGGAGCGCCTCTCCGGGCGAGAGGTGATTGCCTTCCTTTCCAACTCCCATGTCGGTCCCGACATGGAGATCGAGCTCTTCATGTTCGGTCCTCCGAACCGCTAGGAAACGCTAGGGATGGCGTCGACGCGGGGGCGGGGCCGCGCTACTCTGAGTAGAGGAGGGCATCACTGCGGTCGGCTCCCAGCCGGCAACACCAAGTGACTTCCGGGCCAAGTTCTCGACCGTGAGGAGTCCGCGATGTCCAACCCTCTCTCTCAATTGCAGTCAGCCGCCGGTCCCTGCCTCGGGCCGCCGCCGCTCTTCTCCTGCACGCACAGGTCAGAGGGTGGAAGCTCGGTCCGCCTCGTCCTCGCCGGCGAACTCGACCTTTGCGCCCGCCCCCATTTCGAGCAGGCGCTGAGTGAAGCTCAATCCGATGCGAGCCGTGTCGTCCTCGACCTGCATGGATTGACGCTGATCGACTGCGCCTCCCTCTCGGTCATCTTCGACGCCGCTGTGGAAGCTCGCCGCCGTGACGGGGTGCTGATCCTGCTCGACCCGCGGGGTCAGGTCCGGCGGGTTCTCGACCTCACCGGCGCCCCGGATGGAGTCGCGGTCTTGGAGCGCAGCGATAGCGAACCGTTGACCGCTGAGGCCTTCTGAGCGGGGAATCCCAGGTTTCCGGAGGGGGGTGGAAGGGGTACCCGGTAGCTATCCCAAGTGATGCCTCTGGAGTTACCGGTTGGGGCACCTATGGGGAGCAAGTCTGGCCCAGGCACGCGCGTCTCGTCCCCGTCTCGCGCCTGTGCTTCGGGCAATCAAATCCCCACTGAGGAGGATCGACAGCATGGAGTCAGCAACGGCGCGAGCCGGAAACGAAGGTGCGACTGACCGCGTCGCGAGGCGCGGAGTGGTTCGCCGTCTCTCGACCGAGACCAAACAGGCGTTCAAGACGACCGAGTTCTGGGCGATGGTCGTGGTGATCGTCGGCATCCTCGTCGCCGCCGCCACGATCAAGGGTGGCGACACCGCCCCTGGGACCGACGAGTTCATCGCCAAGCAGGCATGGCTCTACGTCGCCATCGTCGCCGTCGGCTACATGGTTAGCCGTGGCCTGGCGAAGTCCGGCTCGCGGGAGCCGTACGAGACTGATCGCGACGACCGCGACTAGTCCCGCACTATTTTGGGGCGCCTTCGGGCGCCCCATTTTTTTGCTTCTAACATTGCACCGATCCATGTCATATACAGGTAGACTTGGATCGGCGGTGCTCATTGGGGCTCTGACTGGTGGCCCGACCCTTACAAGGGCGATGGGCACCGTCAACCAGTCTTAATCCAAGATCTAGATTGGCTGTCCAGTCGTCGGCGGCGACGATTGGCACTCGAATGGCACTGATGAACGGGCCCGAGATCCGTTCTAGCTTTAGAGGCGAGGCTCATCCCGGTCCTGAGTCTGGTCCTTGTCTAGGGAGAGACAAAGATCAAACGAGAGGAGCTCAAAGATGAGACGACTGACGATTGCCCGACACCGCGTCTGGGCGGCTGGAGCGGCGGGAATGCTCACCCTGGCGGTGCTTACGGCCCTTGTCGCCGTTGGCTCGGCGGCGCCCGCGGAAACCGCGAACCTGAAGATCACCAAGCGCGACAGCCCTGATCCGGTCCAGGTCGGCGCCAACCTGACTTACACGATCGGAGTCGAAAACCTGGGGCCCGCCACGGCCACCGGTGTCACGGTCAGCGACAACCTGCCGCGCGGGGTCGATCTGGTTTCGGCGACGGGTCCCACCGGACCTTGCGGCGCCCAGGGCGGCAAAGTCGTCTGCTCGCTGGGGACGCTGACGCCGGTCGGCGTCAACTACGGCGGGACGCAGGCAACCGTGACGATCGTCGTCATCCCCCGCGAAAGCGGCTCGATCAGCAACACCGCCACGGTCAAGGGCACGCAGAAGGACCCGGTGGGAGCCAACAACAAGGCGACGGCGACGACTCGCGTGCTCGGTGCCGCCACCTGCCGGGGTGAGACGGCGACGGTCACCGGAACCGCGGGCGACGACCTGCTGGTTGGCACCACGGGACCCGACGTGATCGTCGGCCTCGCCGGTAGCGACCGCATCGTCAGCCGCGCCGGGGCGGACCTGGTCTGCGCCGGAGCCGGCAACGATTACGTCGGTGCCGGGACCGCTGGCGACCGGGTCTTCGCCGGCGCCGGGCGCGATCGCCTGCTTGGCCGCGGCGGCCCCGATCTGCTCAAGGGATCAGCCGGCGGTGACGTGATCAAGGGCGGGCGGGGCTCGGACCGGATCCGCGGCGGTCGCGGCATCGATCGCTGCCTCGGCGGCGCCGGCCTCGACTCGATCCGGGGCTGCGAGCGCTAGGAGCTGAGGGCGAGTCCGCGTCAGTGCGTCGCATTGGCGCACCGACGCGGACTCGCGGCCCCCGGTGGGGACGGGCGTTAGTGGTGGCCGGGGCCGTCGTCCGCGCCGCCGCCACCGCCGCTTCCGCCGCCGCCTTCACGGGGCTCGACGTGCTTGGCGAGCAGGCCAGAGGTGGTCTGCGCCGCGTTTACCTCGATCGCCATGCCGCTGCGCAGGCCGCCGAAGCCGCCGATCCGGTCGAAGACCGTGGCGCCGTTGACGCGGATGGTGAGCCGGTTTCCGCTCTGGGTCTTCAGCTTGAAGGTGCGGTCGCCGGCGTTCTTGGAGACGACGGTGCCGTCGATGTGCCGGAGGGCCGCTTGGGCCTGGGTGGCAAGGACGCCGAGCATCGCCGTCGCCGCCAGCGCCACGACCACGAGGAGGACTGAGACACGCTTGTGAGCCATTTTCTTGCTGCCTTTCCTGGGTGGTTGGATTGCCCGGCATACGCGGTCCGGAAAGGCCCAGTTCAAGCGCGCGGCTCGGTTTACGATCCTTTTACCCAGGCATTACGGGCTCTTGGCCTTGCGCGCTCGGTTTCCAGTTCGGCCGCAGGTAGGCCTCCTCGAACCCCGCCCGCAGGATGTTGCGGTAGCTGGCCGCGGGGCGGCCGGGCACGCGCTCGCCGGTCTCGACGAAGAGGGTGTGGCAGCCGGCCGCCGCGGCGTCGCGGATCCGTCGGTGCAGCAGCGCCGACTGGCAGCCGCCGCCGCGCGCTCCCGGCAGCGTCGCGGCGATGCCGAACTCGGCGATCCCGTGATGGATCAGCATCGCCGCGCAAGCCTGTGCCTCGCCCTCGACGCGGGCCACGTAGCAGCGCCAACCTTCCCTGCCCGGCAGGCCGGCGAAGAGCGCGGCGGCCCAGGCGGGCATCTCGAAGCCCGTGGCGGCGATCATCCCGAACGGCTCCTCCTCGGGCTCATTGAGCTCGACGACCTCGACCTCGGGGGCGGCGAAGCGCGGCTCGTGCGCGTCGCGGACGAACTTCATCCAGGCGTAGGCGGGCTCGAAACCGTTCCCGCGCAGCCAGGCGGCGGCGGCCTCCGAGCCGGGGAGGCCGGGGGTGACGGGGACGTAGGCGTTGACGCCCCGGGAGCGCGCCCACTCCGCCGCGGCGGCGAGATCGGCTCCGCCGCCAGCGGCGTCCTCGGCGGCGCCGAGAACCAGGTTCAGCATCCCCGCCTGAGCGAGGTCGGTGACGATGGTGACCTGGACCGCGCCGAAGCGGCGCAGCTCGAGCCCATGAGCGGCGGCGACCCCCTTCGGGACCGATCGCCAGATGTCACCCCAGAAGTGGCGCTCCGCTTCGTCGAGTGCCTCGGGGTCGTAGGGGACGCCGTTCGCGGTCTGCCTCACGGCCATTGCCGCACCACGATACGTCCATCTGTCAGCCTGGGGGCGTGAGCACGGTGACCGTGAGTCCAACCGAGGGGAGGTCGGATACGGCGGTTCCCGCTGACCAGGTGATCGTCCTCTTCGGCGCCACCGGCGACCTCGCCCGCCGCAAGCTGCTGCCGGGGATGTACCACCTGATGCGAGTCGGGCTGATGCCGGAGCGATTCCGGATCATCGGCGCGGCGCGGCGGCCGCTCAGCGCCGAGGAATTCCGCGAGTTTGCCCGCGACGCGATCAGGGCCTCCAGCCGCAAGGCCGGGGACCTGGAGGCGTGGGAGCGCTTCGCCGCCTCACTCGACTTCGCCGCTGTCGGCGACGGGTTCGAGCGGCTGGGCAGCGCGATCTCGGCGGCGCAGGAGGGGCTGGGTGCCGACGCCGAGCTCCTCTTCTATCTCTCGCTGCCGCCGCGGGCGGCGGAAGCGACGATCGAGCAGATCGAGGAGCTCGGGATCGGCCGCGGCGCCCGCGTGATCACCGAGAAGCCCTTCGGCACCGACCTCGCCTCGGCGCGCCAGCTCAACCGCAGGCTGCAGTCGGTCTTCGACGAGAACTGCATCTTCCGCATCGACCACTACCTTGGGCGCGAGGCGGTGCAGAACCTGCTGGCGTTGCGATTCGCCAACGGGATGTTCGAGCCGGTCTGGAACCGCAACCACATCGATCACATCCAGATCGACGTCCCCGAGACCCTCTCGATCGAGATGCGCGGCGCCTTCTACGAGGAAACCGGCGCCTTCCGCGACATGGTCGTCACCCACCTCTTCCAGGTGCTCGGCTTCGTCGCGATGGAGCCGCCGGTCTCGCTGGAGGCGAAAGCTCTGGGCATCGAGCGCGAGAAGGTCTTCGAGTCGATGCCGCCGATCCGGCCGGTCGACGTCGTCCGCGGCCAGTACGCGGGCTACCGCGAGGAGGACGGCGTCGCCGCCGACTCCGGGACCGAGACCTACGTCGCGGTCAAGGCATTCGTTGACAACTGGCGCTGGGAGGGGGTTCCGTTCTACCTGCGCTCGGGCAAGCGGATGGCCGAGAGCCGGCACCTGTTGACGGTTGCTTATTCGCAGCCGCCGCGGCGGATGTTCCCGCTCGACTGCGACCAGATCGCCGAGTCCTTCGGGCACGATCACCTCACCTTCGAGCTCGGAGACCCCGCCAGCATCTCCGTTTCTTTCCTCGCCAAGGTGCCGGGGCCGCGGATCGAGCTCGGCGAGGCCCACATGCAATTCAGTTACGCCGACACCTTCGGGGGTGGCGAGCAGTCACTCGACCCCTACGAGCGGCTGATCCACGACGTCATGCTCGGCGACCGCACCCTGTTCACCAGCTCGGAGGCGATCGAGCGGCTCTGGGAGATCTCGCAGCCGCTGCTCGACGATCCGCCGGCCGCGATCGCCTACGAGCCCGGCTCCTGGGGGCCGGCCGAGGCCGAGCGGCTGATCGCGCCGCGCCGCTGGCACCTGCCCAGCGACCACGTCTGATTACCGCTCGTCTGGCCGGAAGCTCGGAGAACGGAAAAGGGCCCCGCGCGGGGGCCCTTTGTTTCCGAAGGACGTGCCACCAGAGAGGATTAAGTCGCTGGCTCGTCGGTCCTCAGCTTTGGAAGCTCGACCCATAAACACCCAAGGGTCATAGAAGTTGCACCAATTGCATCGGCACTTGCAAGAGATCCTTTAGCTGCCCGGCGACCACCACCCGG
Source organism: Solirubrobacterales bacterium (assembly GCA_035693065.1). GTDB lineage: Bacteria > Actinomycetota > Thermoleophilia > Solirubrobacterales > 70-9 > VAYN01. Next base: position 92,157 of record DASSHE010000030.1, on the reverse strand, counting down.
TCGCCGCATTCCCGCTGCTAGATTCCGGAACCCCGGGCGTTTAGCTCAGTTGGGAGAGCGCCAGCTCGACAAGCTGGAGGTCACTGGTTCGAGCCCAGTAACGCCCATCCGGACCGTGGCACCCCGCGCAGGTGGATCCAGAGCCCAGTCTCCGACGATGCCTGTCCTGCCCGAAACCCTGACTCTCAGTGGCAGTTCGGTTCTGTTGCGCGATTGGCGAGAGGACGACGCCCCGGTGCTCGAGGCCGTCTGCGGTGAGTGGGACGTCTGCCAGTTCACCTCGGTTCCCTGGTCCTATTCCCTCGCCGATGCCACGAACTGGGTGGTTCGCAACCGCGAGAAGCGATCGCGGGGGGAGGTCCTTTCGCTGGCCATCGCGGCAACGGATCGCAGTCCGGTCGTCGGCAACGTGAACTTGACCCGGTTCAGCGCCGACGGGCGCGAAGCCGCGCTGGGCTACTGGCTCGTGCCGGGCGCTCGCGGTCGGGGCCTTGCCTCGGCTGCCGCGCTGACGCTCGCGGGCTGGGGCTTCGAGGTCATGGGCCTGGGGCGAATCGAGCTGGCGATTCTGCCGGAGAACGCCGCATCCCATCGAGTTGCCGAGCGACTAGGCGCCACCTCGGAGGGACTCCGGCGGGGCAGCCACGAAGCGGGCGGGCGCCGCTGGGATATGGAGATCTACGCGCTCTACCCCTAGGCCTCCCGCGGTGTTTAATGCGCCGCCGTGTCCCCGGAGCTGGTGATCTTCGATTGCGACGGTGTGCTGGTCGACAGTGACCGGATCTCGCTGCGGGTCCAGGCGGACTGGATCTCGGCTTTGGGCTTGCAGACGAGCTACCAGGATTGCGTCCGCGACTTCCTCGGTTTGGGCATGTCGGCAACGGTGCGGATCCTCACCGAGCGCCTGGGCCGGCCGCTGCCGCCGGGGTGGGAGGCGGACCTGGACGCGGCCGTGCGCGATGCTTTCCGTTCCGAGCTGCAACCCGTCGCGGGCGTTGTCGAGGCGCTCGACGAGATCGAGCTGCCCACCTGTATCGCCTCCAGTGGCAGCCAGGAGAAGATGCGCTTCACCCTTGGCCTCACCGGCCTTTGGGACCGTTTTGCCGGCCGCATCTTTTCCGGCGATGAAGTCCAGCGGGGGAAGCCGGCGCCGGACCTGTTTTTGCATGCCGCCTCGCGCATGTCCGTAGCACCCGACCGCTGTGTTGTCGTCGAGGACAGCCCATTTGGGGTGATCGGCGCAGCGGCGGCCGGCATGCCCGTATTCGGTTATGCCCCCGATGGCGATGGAGGCCGCCTTGCCAACGAGGGCGCGACGGTGTTCGAGTCGATGGCGGAGCTTCCGGGGCTACTTGGCCTGGACTAGGCGGTGCGCAGAGGGCGGCCTGCGGGCTGCCCTCTGCGTTGAGCGGAAGTAGCGCTCAGACCGTCGCCGGCAGCTTCACCTCGGTCAGGCGGATGCTGTTGCCGGAAGGGTCGCGGAAGCCGCAGTCGATTCCGTAGGGGCGCTCTTCGGGGGTCTCGGTGAACTCGACGCCGCGGGCCTTGAGCTGCTCGTAGTCGCCGCGGCAGTCGTCAGTGGTGAGGAAGACGGTGCCGGCGAAGCCCTTGGCCATCAGGTCCTCGACCTGGCGGGTCGTCGTCTCGTCCATCATCGGCGGGCCCGGGATCGCCATCAGGACGACCGCCACGTCCTCCTGGCCGGGAGGGCTCACGGTCAGCCAGCGGAAGTCGCCCATCTCGGCGAGGGTGACGTCGGAGCGGACCTCGAAGCCGAGCTTCTCGGTGTAGAAGGCGAGGGCCTCCTCCTGGTCGTGCACCCACAACTGCGCGGTTGAAATCTTCATCGTTTCCTCCTTGGTCGGATCAGCTTGGAGCGATGCTAGGTCGGCTCCGATCCGTTGTCTTCTCGAATCGTGCGGTGTTGGGGGCGGGCGTAGGCACGAACGACGCAGGCGGGAAGGCGGGCGGCTGCCGCCGGCGGGTGCGCCTCCCGGTATTCGGTCGGCGTCATCCCGTGCATGCGCTTGAAGCTGGTGGTGAAGGAGCCGACCCCCTGCAGGCCGACTTCGAGGCAGATCTCCGCCACCGAGTGGTCGGTGTTGCGCAGCAGCGCCGCCGCCCGCTCGAGCCTGCGCGTCAGCAGGTAGACGTAGGGCGACTCACCGAACACGCGCCGGAACTCGCGGCTGAAGTGCGCCTTCGAGAGTCCCGCCGCTTTGGCCAGGTCCTCGACCTCGAGCGGTTCGAAGTAGCGCGCGTCGGCGAGGTCCCTGGCGCGCAGCAGGTGGCGGGCGGGAGGTACGAAGGCCACGCCACCAGGGTAGGGGGTGGGTTCAGGGGTGCGGCGGCCCGAGGGGCGCCAGCAGCAGGGCCAGCTGGGTGCGACAGTTGGCGGAGACGAGGCGCGCATCCGAGTCTCCGTCTACGCCCCGCACGGTGATCTTCAGGCGGCAGCTGGTCTTCCGCGTCGGGGTCTTGCCTTCGGCGATCCCGTGACAGTCGATTGCTTCGTCCGTGAGCCGATCGCAGCCCCTGAGCCTCGTCGTCTCGACCCGGGAATTCCGCTGGTTGAACGTGCGGAGGATCCGCCAGGTCGCCCGTCGAGCCGTGATCCGGGATAAATGAGGCGCGGGGGGTGGCGGTTGCGTGGTGAACGAGCACGGGCACGGCAGGTCCTCGCAGGCAACCCCGTCGTTGTCGCCGTCGAGGCGATAGGGGTCCCCCGGCAGGAGGTATTCCTGGGCTTCGGCCTGGTTGGCGAAGTCCGCGCAGTCGTAGTCCCTCGCCTGGGCGGCGGCGGGGAGCAGCGCCAGTACTGCAAGCGCGCTGATGGAAACGATTAATCCTGCGAGCTTCAACGGAGCCTCCTGATGTTGGGCGACGGGAGTCGAGTAAATCTAGGAGCGTCTTGCGAACTCCGACGTAGGGGTGCCGCGTTCCTCTAGGCTCGCCGCCTCGTGATCGGGACCTATGCAGCGGTGGTGGCGGTTTGCGTGGCTTCGCTGGCGCTGGGACAGGCGACGATCCTGCTCTGCGGCGGTCGGCGCTGGTCGTGGCTGGCGCCGGCGGTGGGGTTGGCGCTGCTCTGCGCGGTCTGTTGGGCGACGATGCGGATGCCTGGGCACGGGGTGATTTCGGCGCTGGTGGTGCTGGCGCTGACGGTCGCCTCGGTCGCTTACCTGTGGGGCCGGGTCGAGGGGGCGGGGGAGGCGCTGCGGGTCGGCTGGCCGGTGGCGGTGCTGGCGCTGCTGGGCGGCTCGATCCCGTTTGTCGTCGAAGGGCACTTCGGGATCCTCGGGACGAGCTTCAACCCCGACATGTCGCAGCACCTGCTGACGGCGGACCGGCTCGCGGCGGGACAGGGCTCGCAACTGCTGCACCAGGGGTACCCGCTGGGGCCGCACTCGGTGGTCGTCGCGCTGAACAAGGGGTTGGGGATCGGGTTGGTCCAGGGCTTCAGCGGGCTCACGTTCGCGGTCGCGGTGTTGGCGCCGCTGAGCGCGCTGGCGGCTTTCCGCGAGCTGCCGTTGCTGCCGCGGACGGCCGGTGCGCTGCTGGTCGGCCTCGCCTACGTCGTCGCCTCCTACTTCGCCCAGGGCGCCTTCAAGGAGACGATGCAGGCGCTCTTCCTCTTCGCCTTCGTGCTGGCGTTGCGGGAGTCCGGTCGCGACTGGCGCGACCTCTCGCTGCGCTACGTCCCCGCGGCGCTGATCGCCGTCGGCTCCGTCTACACCTACAGCTTCCCGGGACTGATTTGGCTGGGCGGGGCGGCGGTCCTGTGGGCGATCTTCGTCCGTCCGGCGGTCAAGCCGCTCGCCCTTGGGTTGCTCGTTTTCGTCGTGCTCACCGCCCCGGAGCTGGGGCGGATGATCGACTTCCACTCCTTCGAGACCTTCGACCCCAACGGCCCCGGCCTCGGCAACCTCTTCGGCCAGATCTCACCCTTCGAGGCGCTGGGGATCTGGCCCTCCGGCGACTTCCGGTTGGCGCCGGGGGACGGGGCGGTGCCGGCGGCCGCCTACTACCTCGGCATCGCCTTCGCCCTAGCGCTCCTCATATATGGGGTCGTCCAGCTCTGGCGCCGCCGCGAGACCGCGATCCTCTCCGGTCTCGCCGCTGCCGCCCTCGCCTACGCCGCCGCCCGGATTGGCGGCACTCCATACACGGCCGCCAAGGCGATCGAGATCGGCGCGCCTCTCGTCGCGCTTTCGATCCTCCTGCCCCTGCTCGAGCGCGCGGTGTGCCTTTTGCGTCCTATGGGCGCAAAAGGAACACCGCGACGGCTGGCGGCGGTCGCCGGTGTGCTCTTCGTCCTAGCTGCCGGGGCCTGCTCCCTGCTGGCGCTCGCCAACGCGCCAGTCGGGCCGACCTCCTACTCGTCGAAGCTCAGCGACTACCGCATGGTGGTCGGCGAAGGACCGACGCTGATCGTCGCTTCACCGCAGCTTCTGGAAGACGAACATGGGACCCCCTATCTCTCCTGGGAACTGCGGGGGGGACGGGTTTGCATCCGCTCCAGCGAAGAAGGCGGGAGCCTGCCGGCGGGTGTGCGGTTCGTGATCAGCAACGAGCCTGATTGGACTCTCCACCGCGTCGATCACCCCGTCCCCGGTCAGACCCCCTGCCCGCTGATCGCCGTCCGCCAGGCACGGCAGGGTCCCGCTCGGTAGGCCCAGACCGGTCCGCCCGAACCCGACCGCTCCCCGTACCATGGCCTCCGATGGAGGCCGCGACCGACAAAGTCACCTTCACCCTGCCCGACGGCAAACCGCTGGAGCTGCCTGCTGGTGCCACCGGCGCCGACGCCGCCGCGGCGATCGGCCCCGGCCTGGCCAAGGCTGCCCTGGCGATCAAGGTCGACGGTGAGCTGCGCGACCTCGTGGCGCCGCTGCCCGAGACTGGGGGAGAGGTGGCGATCCTCACCGACCGCGACCCCGAGGCGCTGGCGCTGATCCGCCACGACGCCGCCCACGTGATGGCGGAGGCCGTGGTCGACCTCTATCCCGGCACCAAGGTGACGATCGGGCCGGCGATCGAGTCCGGCTTCTACTACGACTTCGAGTTCCCGCCGGATACAAGGATCACCGAAGACGACCTGCCGAAGATCGAGGCGGCGATGCGCCGGCACATCGCCGCCGACGAGGAATTCTCCCGCCGCGACGTGCCCGTCGCCGAGGCGATCGAGGCGTTCCGCGCCCAGGACCAGGGCTTCAAGGTGGAGCTGATCGAGGACCTCGTCCGCGACGAGGGCGTCGAGACCGTCTCGCTCTACCGCAACGGTCCCTTCGAGGACCTCTGCCGCGGCCCGCACGGACCCTCCACCGGCCGCATCAAGGCGATCAAGCTCAGTTCGGTCGCCGGCGCCTACTGGCGCGGCGACGAGAATCGCGAGAGCCTCACCCGCATCTACGGCACCGCCTTCTTCTCGAAGAAGGACCTCGAGGCGCACCTCGAGCGCCTCGAGCAGGCCAAGGAACGCGACCACCGCCGGCTCGGCCCCCAGCTCGGCCTCTTCATGCTGCGCAAGGAGGCGCCGGGGATGCCCTTCTGGCTGCCGAACGGGACGACGCTGCTGCGCTCGATCGAGGCCGAGGTCCGCGAGCAGCTACTGAAGCGCGGCTACCAGGAGATCGCCACCCCGCAGGTGATGGACGAGAGCCTCTGGCACCGCTCTGGGCACTGGGACAACTACAAGGACGCGATGTACTTCATGGAGGACGACGACCGCCGCTACGCGCTGCGGCCGATGAACTGCCCCGGCGCCTGCCTCGTCTACGGCTCCGACCGCCACTCCTACCGCGAGCTGCCGCTGCGGCTGGCGGAGTTCGGCCGCGTCTCCCGCAACGAGCGCGAGGGCGTCCTCCACGGCCTGCTCCGCGTTCGCGCCTTCACCCAGGACGACGCCCACGTCTACTGCACCGAGGAGCAGATCGGCGACGAGGTCGCCTCGATCTGCCAGGCGATCGACGAGCTCTACGCCCGCTTCGGGTTCGAGGACGTCCACGTCGAGCTCTCGACCCGGCCGGAGAAATCCATGGGCAGCGAGGAGCAGTGGCGCAAAGCGGAGGCGGCGCTGGCCGAGGCGCTGGAGAGCCAAGGCCGCGAGTACACGCTCAACCCCGGCGACGGCGCCTTCTACGGGCCGAAGATCGACTTCCACATCACCGACGCGCTCGGCCGCTCCTGGCAATGCGGTACCTGCCAGCTCGACTTCCAGATGCCCGAGCGCTTCGACCTCTACTACACCGGCACCGACGACGCCGCCCACCGGCCGGTGATGATCCACCGGGCCCTACTGGGCTCGATGGAGCGCTTCGCCGGGATCCTGATCGAGCACTACGCCGGCCGCTTCCCGGTCTGGCTGGCGCCGGTCCAGGCGGTGGTGCTGCCGATCTCCGACCGCCACAACGACTACGGCCGCCGCGCCCACGAGCAGTTGCGCGAACTCGGCGTCCGCGTCGCCCTCGACGACCGCTCGGAGTCGATCGGCAAGAAGATCCGCGACGCCTCGACGATCGGCCGCTATCCCTACATGCTCGTGGTCGGCGACCGCGAGGAGGAGGACGGCGCCGTCGCCGTCCGCTCCCACGCCGAGGGCGACCTGGGGACCATGTCTTTGGCCGATTTCGCCGACCGCGTGCGGGCCGAGACGGAGGCGAAGTGAGCGGCGGCGTCCCCGAACCCGCTCCCGGTCTCTATACTCCGGCAGACTTGATCGCAGGCACGAACAACCACCGCCGCCGCTGAGCGCCCCGTGCCCGCCTACCGTCTTCGTCCTCTTGTCCCCCCGCTTCCTTAGCTAGTGCCGGTCCCACGCAGGTTCGATCGGCGCCCACCAGAGCGCGACACCACTCGGATCAACGAGCGGATTCGGGTACCGCAGGTGCGCTTGATCGGTGCCGACGGCGAGCAGCTGGGAATCGTCGACACCAGCGACGCGATGCGCAAAGCGCAGGAGGCCAACCTCGACTTGGTCGAGGTGGCGCCGAACTCGAAGCCGCCGGTGACCCGCCTGCTCGACTACTCCAAGTACAAATACGAACAGGAGCAGAAGCAAAAGGCGGCGCGCAAGCATCAGCAGCAGGTCAACATCCGCGAAATCAAGCTGCGCCCGAAGATCGCGGAAAACGACTACAAAACCAAGAAGGGCCACGTCGAACGCTTCCTCAAGCACCGCGACAAGGTCAAGGTGACGATCATGTTCCGTGGCCGCGAGCAGGCCCACCCGGAGCGCGGCCGCGATCTCCTGCAGAAACTCTTCGAGGACCTCGACGGCCTCGCCGTGATCGAGTCCGCGCCGCTGCAGGAAGGCCGCAACATGAGCATGCTGCTCGGCCCCGCAAAAGGCACGGCGCCGGCCGACGCGCCCCCCGCCGAGGCCTAGCCGCGGCAACTCCCGCGCCTCCTGCCTGGGGCAGGCGCCAGTCGGGCAGCCGGTCTGCTTCAATAAGCGACCCCGTGCCCAAGATGAAAACCCATTCCGGCGCCAAGAAGCGCTTCAAGAAGACCGCCAGCGGCAAGCTGCGCGGCCGTCGCGCCTACTCCAGCCACATCCTGGAGAAAAAGTCGCCGAAGCGGAAGCGGCGGATGGCCCGGCCGGTTGAGATTTCGCCGAGCGACGCGCCGACGGTGCGGAAGCTGCTCGGAGGCGGCAAGTGAGCCGGGTCAAGCGCAGCGTGCACGCGCGCAAGAAGCGCCGCAAGGTGCTGAAGGAAGCCAAGGGCTACTTCGGGCGCAAGCACTCCTCCTACCGTTTCGCCAAAGAGCAGGTGCAGCGGTCGGGGATGTACGCCTACCGCGACCGGCGCAACAAGAAGCGGACCTTCCGCCGGCTCTGGATCACCCGGATCAACGCCGCCGCGCGGCTCGAGGGCATGAGCTACTCGGAACTGATGCACGGCCTGAGCAAGGCCGAGGTCGAGGTCAACCGCAAGATGCTGGCCGATATCGCGGTGCACGACCGCGAGGCCTTCCGCCGATTTGTGGAGCTAGCCCGGGAGGGTGCGGCCGCCTGACGGCTCACCGACACTCCAGTTTCCCGGGCGGGCCGAATTTCGGCCCGCTTTTTTGTTCCAGGAGAAGCAACCGCCGAGACGAAGAGACAGAACCGACCGAGCACCCACAGCGACGATGATCGAAAGCCCCCAGAACGAGAAGCTGAGGCTGGTCCGCAAGCTGCGCGAGCGCAAGCACCGCGAGCGCGAGGGCCTGTTCACGACCGAGGGCGAGGACCTGCTGAAAGCAGGGCTGGATTCTGGCGCCGAGCCGCGGTTCGTCCTCGTCGCCGCCGATAGCGGGCTCGCGGGGATCGAGGTCGAGCCGGGCCTGCTGACCGAAGCCTCGACGCTCGAGTCGGGGACGCGGGTGATCGCGGTCTGGCCCTCGGTCACGGTGGAGCGGCCGATCGCCCCCTGCGTCTATCTCCACGGGGTCGGCGATCCGGGCAACGTCGGCACGATCATCCGCAGCGTCAACGCCCTGATCGGGACCACCGTCGTCCTCGGCCCCGAGTGCGCGGACCCGTTCTCGCCCCGGGCGGCGCGGGCGAGCATGGGCTCGGTCGTCTCGCGGCCGCCGATGTGGGCCGGGCTGGAGGAGACGCCGCGGCCGCGGGTGGCGATGGTCGCCCACGACGGCGAAGGGCTCGATTCCCTGGCCGGCGCCGCCACGATCTGCCTCGGAGCCGAGCGCGACGGCCTTCCCGACGAGGTGATCGCCGCCTGCGACCGGCGGGTGACGATCCCCCTCCGCGAGGGCGGCCCGGAGTCCCTCAACGTCGCTGCCGCCGCTGCGATCGCCGCCCAGCGGATATCTTCGCTCGCCATGCAGGAGACCGGGCCCGATGCTTGAGCGGATCGAGGAGATCAGGGCCGAGGCCGTCGGCGCGATCGAGGGCGCCGCGAGCAGCGCCGAGCTGGAGGAGCTGCGGGTCCGCTATCTCGGCCGCAAAGCCGAGCTGACGATGATCCTGCGCGGAATCGCCGAGCTGCCGGCGTCCGAACGCGGCCAGGTCGGCGGCACCGCCAACCGCGCCCGCAAGGAGCTGGAGGCGCTGCTCGAGCAGACCGCCGAGCGGGTCGACGCCGCCGAGCTGGAGTCGAGGCTCGTCAGCGACCGGGTCGACGTCACCCTGCCCGGCGCGCCGCGCCGGCGGGTCGGCCACGCGCACCTGATCGCCCGCACCACGCGGTTGATCGAGGACACGATGATCGGCCTCGGCTACCGGGTCGCCGAAGGCCCGGAGATCGAGCACGACTACTACAACTTCACCGCCCTCAACCACCCGCCTGGGCACCCGGCGCGGATGCTCCAGGACACCTTCTACGTGCAGTCGCACCCCGACGTGCTGCTCCGCACCCACACCTCGCCGATGCAGGTGCGCTCGATGGAGGCACAGCCGCCGCCGATCTTCATCATCGTCCCCGGCAAGGTCTACCGGCGCGATTCCGACGCCACCCACAGCCCGATGTTCCACCAGATGGAGGGGCTGGCGATCGCCGAGGGAATCACCCTCGCCGACCTGCAGGGGACGCTGCTGGCGATGTGCCGGGCGATCTTCGGCCCCGACCGCGAGGTGCGGCTGCGGCCCCATTTCTTCCCCTTCACCGAGCCCAGCGTCGAGGTCGACGTCTCCTGCTTCCAGTGCGGCGGCACCGGCGAGCTCGCCGGTGGCGAGCGCTGCAACCTCTGCAAGGGGCAGGGCTGGATCGAGATCCTCGGCGCCGGCATGGTCGACCCCAACGTCCTCGGGTTCGTCCAAGAGCACGGCTACGACCCCGAGCGGGTCCAGGGCTTCGCCTTTGGCCTCGGGGTCGAGCGGGTGGCGATGCTGCGGCACGGTGTCCCCGACCTGCGTCGCTTCTTCGACAACGACGTGCGGATGCTGGAGCAGTTCGCGTGAGGGGCTGGGCATGAGAGTCCCGTACACCTGGCTGCGCGAGTACTGCGACCCCGGGATCGAGCCGGAGGCGCTGGCCGATCGCCTGGTGATGACCGGGACCGAGGTCGAGCGGCTCGACGTCGTCGGGCCGCCCTCGGCGGCGGGTTTCGTCGTCGGCAAGGTGCTGGAGCGCCAGCAGCACCCCGACGCCGACCGGCTCAGCGTCTGCAGGGTCGACACCGGCGACGGCGAGCGCACGATCGTCTGCGGCGCCCCCAACGTCGACGCGGGCCAGACCGTCGCCGTGGTCCTGCCCGGAGCGACGATGCCGGGCGGGATGAAGATCCGCAAGGCGAAGCTGCGGGGTGTCACCTCCGAAGGGATGATCCTCTCCGCCGCCGAGCTCGAAGTCGCCGAGGAGGCCGACGGGATCATGGTCCTCGAGGAGGGGCCGGCGCCGGGCACGCCGCTCTCGGAGGTGCTGCCCCTGGCCGAGCCGGTGCTGGAGATCGAGGTGACCCCGAACCGCAGCGACTGCTTCGGCGTTCACGGCGTCGCCCGCGAGGTCCACGCGATCACCGGCGCGCCGCTGGCGCCCGACCCCTGGGCCGAGGACGCGCCCGCCGAAGGGGCGGGGGAGGCCTCCGACTACGCCTCGGTCACGGTCGAGGTTCCCGAGCTCTGCCCGCGCTTCACCGCCCGCGTCTTCACCGACGTCGAGATCGGCCCCTCGCCGCTCTGGCTGCAGGCGCGCCTCGCCGCCGCCGGCCAGCGGCCGATCAACAACGTCGTCGACATCACCAACTACGTGATGCTGGTGACCGCGCAGCCGCTGCACGCCTTCGACCTCGACAAGGTCCCCGGCGGCGCCCTCACCGTCCGCGCTGCCTCCGAGGGGGAGAAGATGACCACCCTCGACGACGTCGAGCGCACCCTCGACGCCGAGACCGTCCTCGTCTGCGACCGCGACGGCCCCTCCGGGATCGCCGGGATCATGGGCGGCCAGGTCTCCGAGGTCTCCGAGGCGACGACGCGGGTGCTGCTCGAGGTCGCGAGCTGGAACGGGACCAACATCCTCCGCACCTCGCGGATGCTGGGGCTGCGCTCCGAGGCCTCGGCACGGTTCGAGAAACAGCTCCACCCGGAGCTGACGATGCGGGCCCAGCGGCTCGCCTCGCGGCTGCTGGTCGAGCTCTGCGGCGCCAAGCTGGTGCCGGGGACGATCGACGTCGCCGCCCCCGAGCCGCCGCCGCGGCGCCTGATCCTGCGCGCCTCCCGGGTCGAGGGCCTGCTCGGGATGTACATCTCCCAGGCCGACCAGCAGACCTATCTGGAACGGCTCGGCTTCGAGGCGACGCCGGCCGCGGATGACCTCGAGGTCGTCGTGCCGCCGGACCGCTACTACGACGTCACCCGCGAGGTCGACCTGATCGAGGAGGTGGCGCGGGTCCACGGCATCGACGAGCACCTGCCGACGACGCTGCCCGCGGTCGGGGGCGCTGTCGGCGGCCTCAGCCGCGAGCAGCGGCTGCGGCGGCGGGCCGAAGACGGCCTGCGGGACCTCGGCTTCGACCAGGCCGTCGGCTGGAGCTTCACCGACCCCGGCGAGCCGGCGCGGCTGCGGATCCCCGCGGACGACCTGCGGGCGCGGCCAGTGATGCTGGCCAACCCGCTCTCTGAGGAGCAGTCGGCGATGCGCACGACCCTGCTCGGCTCGCTGCTCGACGTCGCCGCCCGCAACGCCGCCCGCGGTGTCGAGTCGCTGGCGCTGTTCGAGGCCGGTGCCGTCTACCTCGCCACCCCGCCGACGGGACGAAAACCGGTTGAGATAACCGCAAATCGGCCCGTCGGCAGGCTGGCGGGGGAGTTCGCCGGCGTCACCCCGGCGCCGTTCACGGAGCCGTTCCGGCTCGGCGCGATCGCCGTTGGCTCCCTGGCCCCCCGCTCCTGGCGTGGGGGCGGCGAGGCCGCTGACTTCTTCACCCTCAAGGGAGTGGCCGAGGCGCTCGCCGCCCAGCTCGGCACCGAGCTCGACTTCACCCCTGCCGAGGAGCCCTTCCTGCACCCGGGGCGCTCGGCCGCGGTCTCCGTCGCCGGCGCTCCGGTCGGTTGGCTCGGCGAGGTGCACCCGCTGGTCTGCCGCGCCTGGGACCTCGCCGCCGCCGTCGCCTTCGAACTCGACGCGGCGCCGCTGCTGGCGGCGGCGAGCGCGGGTGAGGAGACCTACGAGGACGTCACCACCTTCCCGGCCGTGCGCCAGGATCTCGCGGTCGTGGTCCCGCGGGAGGTTTCCTCGAGCGAGGTGCGGGCGGCGATCCTGGCGGGCGGCGGCGAGCTGCTGCGCGCCGCCGAGGTCTTCGACTTCTACGAGGGCCAGCAGGTGGGCGCCGGCAACAAGAGCCTCGCGCTCAACCTCGAGTTCCGCGCCGAGGACCGCACCCTCACCGACGAGGAGGTCGCGGGCCTGCGGGAGACGATCAAGGCCAAGCTGGGCGAGATCGGGGGGTCCCTCCGTGAGTAAGCGCGTCCTCGTCGCCGGCGCCTCCGGTTTCACCGGTGCCCTCGCGGCGCAGATCGTCTGGAGCCACCCAGGGCTGGAGCTGGTCGCCGCCACCTCGCGCAGCGATGCCGGCAAGCGCCTGAGCGAGCTCTACCCGCGCTACCGGGTGCCGGTCGAGCTGACCGAGCTCGACCTCGACGACCCACCCGCGGTCGACGCCGCGATCGTCGCCTACCCGCACGGCGCCGCCGCGCCGACCGTCGCTGCCCTGCGTGAGAAGGGGATCCTCGTCGTCGACCTCTCCGCCGACTTCCGCCTCCGCGACCGCGAGACCTACGAGCGCTGGTACGGCGAGCACGGCGCGCCCGAGCTCTTCGGGACCGGCGTCTACGGCCTCAGCGAGCTCTACCGCGAGGAGCTGCGCGAGGCGGAGCTGGTCGCGACCCCCGGCTGCTACCCGACGGCGAGCGTGCTCGCCCTGGCGCCGCTGGCGGAAAAGGGCCTGCTCGGCGAGGTCTTCATCTCGGCCATGCAGGGCACTTCCGGCTACGGCCGCTCCAGCGACGACCTCGTCCACTTCTCGAACATGACCGAGAACGCCTTCCCCTACAAGACCGAGGGCCACCGTCACCGGCCCGAGATCGAGCAGGAGCTGGCGGCGCTCGGCAGCCCGGCGCCGGTGACCTTCGTCCCGCACCTGCTGCCGCTCGACCAGGGGGAGCTCGCCACCTGCTTCGCCCAACTCAGCGAACCGACCTCGGCGGAGGCGATCCGTGCTCTCTACGACGCCCGCTATCGGGACGAGCCCTTCGTCCACGTCCTCGACGGCCCACCCAACTTGCGCGCCGTCCGCGACAGCAACGAGTGCCACGTCTACGTCACCGTCGAGGAGCGGGGGCGGGTGATGGCCTTCGCGGCGATCGACAACATCTGGAAGGGCGCCTCCAGTCAGGGCGTGCAAAACCTCAACCTGATGCTGGGGCTGGACGAGACGGAGGGGCTGCTGTGAGCGCGCCCGCCCAAGCCACCTTCTTCCGCAGTCGCTGGGTCGAGGCTCCCGCCGGCGTCGAAGAGCTCGACCCCGCCCAGCTCGCGCCGGGCTTCCGGGCCGGTGGCGCCCACTGCGGCCTCAAGGGCGGCGGCCGCACCGACGTCGGCCTCGTCGTCTGCGACGCCGAGGAGGTCACCTCGGCCTTGGTCCTCACCCGCAACGCCTCCGCCGCGGCGCCGATCCGCGTCTGCCGCGACCGCTGCGAGCGCGGCGGCATCCGCGCCGCCGTCGTCAACAGCGGCAACGCCAACGCCGAGACGGGGGAGCAGGGCTACGCCGACGCGTTGGCGATGTGCGAGGAGACGTCGCGGCAACTGGGCATCCCCTCCGAGCGGGTCGCGGTCGCCGAGACCGGGACGATCGGGGTGCCACTGCCGATCGAGGCCGTGCTCGGGGGCATCGGCGAAGCCGCCGCGAGCCTCTCCGCCGACGGCGGCAGTGCCTTCTCCGACGCGATCCTCACCACCGACCGCTGGCCCAAGCGCTGCACCCTGCGTGCCAACGGCGTGACCCTTTCGGTGCAGGCGAAGGGAGCGGGGATGATCGAGCCGAACATGGCGACGATGCTCTGCTTCATCCAGACCGATGCGGTCGTTCCCGACGCCGACGCCTGCCTGCGCGAGGCCGTCGAGGGCTCCTTCAACCGGATCACCGTCGACGGCCAGATGTCGACCAACGACACGGTTCTCCTGCAGGCCTCCGGCAGCTCCGGTCAGCCGCTCCCCGCCGGCCTCCTCGAGGCGGTGCTGAGGCAGCTAGCGATCGAGATCGTCCGCGACGGCGAGGGGGCTTCCCGCGCTGCCCGGGTCGAAGTCAGCGAGGCCGCCTCGGCGGCCGAGGCCGAGCGGGTCGCCCGGGCGATCGCCAACTCGCCGCTGGTGAAGACGGCGCTGTTCGGCCGCGACCCCAACTGGGGGCGGATCGCCCAGGCCGCCGGCGCCGCGCTCGTCGGCGAGGACCTGGAGGAGATCGGCGCCGAGCACATCGACGCCGCCGAGCTCGGAGCCGAGGTCGAGGAGGCCGAGATCGGCCTGCGCCTCGGCCGCGGCGAGCACGCCGCCCACGTCTGGTTCTCCGACCTCGGCTACGACTACGTCAAGCTCAACGCGGAATACACCACGTGAAAGACATCGTCAACAGCCGCTACGACAGCAGCAGCGTCGCCACCCTCCTCGAGGCGCTCCCCTACATCCGTGAGTTCCACGGGCGCACGGTGGTGATCAAGTACGGCGGCGCCGCGATGCTCGACGAGGATCTGCGCGAAGCCTTCGCCACCGACGTCGTCCTCCTCAAGTACGTCGGGCTCAACCCGGTGATCGTCCACGGCGGCGGTCCCGAGATCACCCGCTACATGGAGCGGCTCGACCTTGAGGTCCGCTTCCACGAGGGGCTGCGCGTCTCCGACTCGGAGACGGTCGAGATCGCGAAGATGGTCCTGGTCGGCAAGCTCAACTCGGAAATCGTCCAGCGCCTCAACCGCCACGGCCAGGCCGCCGTCGGCCTCTCCGGCGAGGACGGCACCCTCTTCGAGGTCTCGCCGGTCGCCAACGCCGAGCACGTCGGCTTCGTCGGCTCGATCGACCGCGTCCACGTCGACGTCCTCAATCACATCGCCGCCGACTACATCCCGGTGATCGCTTCCTCGGCCTCCGACCGCAGCGGCCAGTCCTACAACGTCAACGCCGACGAGGCGGCCGGCAAGGTCGCCGCCGCCCTCGGCGCCCACAAGGCGATCTTCCTCACCGACGTCGAGGGCTGGCTCGCCGACCCCGAGGACGAGGGCTCGCTGATCTCCCGCGCCGAGGTCGCCGAGGTCGAGGCGCGGCTGGAGAACCTGGGCGGCGGCATGCGGCCGAAGCTGCGGGCCTGCGTCGACGCGATCCACGGCGGCACCCAGTCCGCCCACATCATCGACGGCCGCATCCCCCACAGCCTCCTGCTCGAGCTCTTCACCGATGCGGGCATCGGCACGATGGTGACCCCATGACCGAGACGACCGAGGGGATCGGCTTCGCCGAGGCCCGGGCGCTCGAGGAGCGCTACTTGATGCGTACCTACAAGCGCGCCCCGGTCGACTTCGTCCGCGGCGAGGGGCCGCTGCTGTGGGACGCCGACGGCAGGGAGTACCTCGACTTCCTCAGCGGCATCTCGGTCTGTTCGATCGGGCACTGCCACCCGGCCGTGGTCGCCGCTGTGGAGGAGCAGACGGCGCGGCTGATGCACGTCTCCAACCTCTTCTACACCGAGCCGATGGCGCGGCTCGCCCAGCGGCTGTCGGATTCGAGCCTGGGTGGCCGCGTCTTCTTCGCCAACTCGGGCACGGAGGCCAACGAGTGCGCGATCAAGATCGCCCGCAAGCACGCCCACGGGCGGGGGATTACCGCGCCGGAGATCGTCAGCTTCGAGGGCGAGTTCCACGGTCGCAGCTACGGCTCCCTGGCGGCGACCCCCGGGCTCGCGACCAACGAGGCGCTGGGCCCGATGCTGCCCGGCTTCCGCTCTGTCCCCCGCAACGACGCCGCCGCCATGCGCGAGGCGGTCGGGGAGAACACCGCCGCCGTCCTGATCGAGCCGATCCAGGGCGAGGCGGGGGTCTTCGAGACCAGCGAGGAGGCGCTGCTAGCCGCCCGCCAGGCCTGCGACGAGGTCGGGGCGCTGCTGATCCTCGACGAGATCCAGACCGGGGTGGGGAGGACCGGATCGCTCTGGGCCTACGAGCAGACCCCGGTGCGTCCCGACGTCCTCACCAGCGCCAAGGCGCTCGGCGGCGGGGTCCCGATCGGCGCCTGCATCACCGCGCCCGCGGCCGCCGACGTGCTCGAGCCCGGCGACCACGGCTCGACCTTCGCCGGCGGCCCGGTGGCGACCGCCGCCGCCCTGGCGGTGATCGAGGTGGTCGACGACCCGGCGCTGCTGCGGCGGGTGCGCGAGCTCGGCGCCTATCTGCGGACCGGGCTGGAGGCGCTCGCGGGCGTCCGCGAGACCCGCGGCCGTGGCCTGATGATCGGCGTCGGCCTCGAGCAGGGCATCGACGCCGGGGCGGTCGGCGCCGACCTGCTCAGCCGCGGCCTCGTCGTCAACGCGCCGCGGCCTGACACGCTGCGGCTGCTGCCGCCGCTGGTGATCGATTCCGACCACGCCGACCGCGCGCTTGCGCTGATCGGGGATTCGCTTCTAGGCTTCGCGGCTCGATGAGCGCCGGTAGACGCAACCAGTCGAATAGCGACCTCCGGGCCACCACCGCCGAACGCTTGGAGGCGATCGTCGAGGCCGCCGAGCGGGCGGCCGAAGGCGTGATCGACGACGCCGAAGCGCAGGCGCGCCGCTACCTGCAGGAGAGCCGGGAGCAGGCGGACCGTGAAAGCTCGGTCCGCGTCGAGGCGTTCGCGGACCTGACCGACTCGCTGCTCGAGGAGGCCGGGGCGCTGCGGCGACAGGCCGAACGCTTGCAGGCGACGCTGGAAGAGGCCAAGCGCCGGCTCGAAGAGGGAAGCCTCACCGAGACCCCGGGCCCGCCGGAAGAGGGGCAGGAGGAGCAGCCCGCCCAGGTCTCCAGGCTCCCCCACCTGACTCCGGTCGCCGCCCCGATCGCGGAGGCCCCGGCCGCGGCGCCCGACGGCGGCGCCGGCGCCTCCAGCAGTGCCGCCGGCGCCCGCCTGCTGGCGACCCAGATGGCGGTCTCCGGGAGCAGCAGGGAGGAGATCGCCCACCGACTCCGAAGTGGCTTCGATATCGAGGACGCGACCGCGATCCTCGACGCGATCATGGGACCCGAGGACTGAGGTGACGGACTAGCGATGCATGAGGACCCGACTCGACTGATGGGACCCGAAGACCGCGGCCCTGGCCGGGGAGGGGACGGCGGTCGCCCGCACGGGAACATGCGGCTGCTGATCGCCGGCCTGATCGCGGTAATCGTCGGCCTGCTGATCGCGATCATCGTCATCGCCGGCAACGACTCGAGCAGCTCCACCACCACGACCAGCAGCTCGACGACCCCGTCGACGACCGAAAGCAGCAGCACCACCACGACGACCACGGAATCGACGACGACCCCCACCGAAGAAGAAGAAACGCCGCCCGAAGAAGGCGAAGAAGCCCCCGAAGAAGAAGAACTGCCGCCCGAAGAAGAAGGTGGCGAAGAAGGGGGCAGCGGAGGCGTCGAAGTTCCCTGAGGTGGCAGGGGGCACGGTGCCTGCCCCGCGTGCGAGACTTCCGCTCCCCGTGAGCGTCGAGAAACCGCACTTCCAGCCGACGGCCAGCTACGAGGCCGATCCCAGCACCGTCGCCCGCGTCCTCCTGCTCTACTCGGGCGGGCTCGACACCAGCGTGATGCTGAAGTGGATTCAGGACGCCTACGAAGCCGAGGTCGTCTGCCTCACCGTCAACCTCGGGCAGCCGGGCGAGGACTACGAGGTGATCGAGGCGAAGGCGCGCCAGCTCGGCGCCGTCGACTGTTTCACCGTCGACGCCCGCGAGCGCTTCGCCGCCGACTTCCTCGTCCCGGCGATCAAGGCCAACGCCGTCTACGGCAACGGCTACCCGCTCTTCACCGCGCTCGGCCGGCCGCTGATCGCCCAGTTGGCGGTCGAGTACGCCCGCCGCACCAACTGCGACACGATCGCCCACGGCTGCACCGGCAAGGGCAACGACCAGGTCCGGATCGAGGCGACCATCGCCACCCTGGCGCCGGAGCTGAAGACGATCGCCCCGGTCCGCTCCTGGGAGATGGGGCGCGAGGAGGAGATCGCCTACGCCCGGGAAAACGGGATCCCGGTCAAGGGCGGTACCGAGGTCGCCCCCTACTCGATCGACGACAACCTCTGGGGTCGCTCCTCCGAGGGCCGCTGGATCGAGGAGCTCGACCACGCTCCCGAGGACGACGTCTTCCAGTTGGTCACTCGCCCCGAGGAGGCGCCGGACGAGCCGGAGCTCGTCACCGTCGGCTTCGAGGAGGGTGTGCCGGTGACGCTCAACGGCGAGCGCCTGGAGCTGGTGCCGCTGCTCGAACGGGCGGCGGAGATCGGCTGCCGTCACGGCGTCGGCATCGTCGACCACATCGAGGACCGGATCGTCGGCCTCAAGGTCCGCGACATCTACGAGGTGCCGGCGGCGGCGATCATCCTGCCCGCCCACGAGGAGCTGGAGCGTCTGGTCGGGACGATCCACCAGAACCAGTTCAAGCCGGCGCTTGATCAGAAGTGGGGCTACCTCGTCTACGCGGGGCTCTGGTGGGAGCCGCTGCGGACCGACCTCGACGCCTACATGGACGCCGTCAACAAGCAGGTGACCGGCGAGATCGGGCTGCGCCTCTTCAAGGGCTCGGTTCGGGTCGTCACCCGCTCCTCGCCCAACGCCGTCTACGACGCCCAGCTCGCCAGCTTCTCTGAGTCCGGAGGCCTCTTCGACCAGAACGCCTCGCCGGGCTTCATCGAGCTCTGGTCGCTGCAGTCGCGGATGGCGCACCGGCTGCGGGACGGAAACGGGGAGGAGGGCCGATGAACGAGGCGGTCGGCAAGGCCGCGGTCAAGATCGCCCTCCGCTACCTGCGACGCCGTTACCGGCGCGAGCTGCGGATCGGCCTCGGCCTTGGTGTGGTGGCGATCGCGATCGCGGCCTACCTCGCGACCCGCGAGGTTCCCGAGGGCTGATCGGCCCGCCCGCAAGTTCGCTTGCGGGCAAGCGAAAGCCCGGCTGGGGGCCGCTGGGGCCCCGCTAGCCTCAGCCGTCTGGTGCGCTTGCCCGCGCTTCGAAAGGACCTGCTCGGCGTCGGCTCGGCACTATTGCTGCTGGCGCTACTTGTAGTGCTCGGAATCCGCGTCGCGAGCGCCGGTGCGACCGAAGCTGGCGCCCTCGAAGACAAGCTCGCGGCAGCGCGCGAAGAGGCCTCCTCGATCTCCTCCGAGCTGCAGTCGACCACCGCCAGGCTGGGAAGCGCCGAAGCCGAGGCGGCGAAGGCGGAAGCTCGCGAGGAGCGGCTCAGCGGTCTGCTCGCCGAAGGCGAAGAACACGCCGCCGCGCTGGAAGCGAAGCTGGCCGCCACCCGGCACCGGCTCGCCCTCGAGAAGGCGCGGCTGCGGCGGGCGCGGCGGGTCCTCGCCCAGCGCCTGGTCGCGATCTACGAGAGCGGCACGCCCAGCACCGCCAGCCTGATCCTCGACTCGGAGAGCTACCAGGACTTCGTCACCCGGGCCGACTACCTGCGGGCGATCTCGGAAGCTGACAGCGCCCTCGCCGACCGCGTCGCCGAAGTCCGCGCCGCGGTCAAGGGAGAGGTGCTGCGGGTCGGCGAGCTGCGCGACGAGGCGATCGCCTACGACGAACGCCTCGCCGCCGCCCGTGATGGGATCGGCGCCGTCCGCGCCGCCGCCGAAGCCGCCGCCGCCGAACTGCAGTCGATTCAGGCCAGTCGCGAAGCCTCCCTGGGCAAGCTGAAAGCCGACATCGGCGAATGGGTGAAGGAGATCCAGAAGGCGCGGGCGGCCGAAGCGCGCGCCGCCACCGACGCCGAAGCCGAAGAAGAAGTCGGCCGCTGGCTCGGCGGGCCGTACTCGATCCCGACCTACATCGTGATGTGCGAGTCGGGCGGCAACTACAGCGCCGTTAACCCCTCCAGCGGCGCCGGCGGCGCCTACCAGATCCTCCCCTCGACCTGGGAACTGTACGGCGGACAGGGGGAACCCCAGAATGCCCCCAAAGCCGAACAGGACCGGATCGCCGCCGAAATCTGGGCCGACTCCGGCTCCAGCGCCTGGGTCTGCGGCTGAGGTCACCTAACCGCTTCACACCCGGCGCAAAGATTTCTCCTTCCGCGTGCCACTGTAGACAACACGCCTCGTAGGCTTCAATCGTGCCCGTGACCGCGAGAGAAGCCTGGACCGACGAGCGCCTCGACGACCTCAACGTGAGGATGGAGAAGCGCTTCGACGAGGTCGACAGCCGATTCGATCGGGTCGAAGCAGACATCCGCGAATTGCGGGGCGAGATGAAAGCCGGCTTCGACTCGCTGCAGAGGACGATGGTGATCGGCTTCGTGACGATGACCGCCAGCATCGTCGCCGCGGTCCTCGCCGCCGTGGTGGCGGGATAGCTCTGGGTCGCTTGCGGGCGGGGGCTCGGGTAGGGGCTGCACTTAACTTTTTCCAGAACCCGCGCCAGCTTTTCGCCCGAAGCTGGTCAGGGAAAAAGTACAAGACGTTCCGCCCCTACCCGAGCCCCCGGATTCAACGGCAGCAATCTTCAGCCAGCGGGCGGGACCGCTTGTTTTTCAGCTCCCACTGACGAGCCTTTGCTGCCGCTCGAAGCTGGTCCCGGTAGGGCCGGAACGTCTTGTACTTTTTTCCTGGCGGCAATCGGGCGACAGCCCGAGACGATTCTGAAAAAAGTTAAGTGAAGGCCCTGCCGGGACCGGCCTACCAGGGCCTCCTGAATCGTCCCGGAACTTGCGCGAAAGCGTCGCCGGACCCGGTCTTGGCATCTGGTCCCCTTGCCATGATCGACGGACCTCGTGAGCTCCGGTGCAGCCGTACATCTCCATGCCCACAGCGAGTACTCGCTGCTCGACGGCGCCTGCAAGATCGACGCGATGGCGGCGCGGGCGGCGGAGCTCGGTCAACCGGCGCTGGGGCTGACCGACCACGGCGTCATGAACGGCGCCGTCGACCTCTACAAGGCCTGCAAGAAGCACGGAATCAAGCCGATCGTCGGGCTCGAGGCCTACCTCGTCGACGATCGCCACGCGATCAAGGAGCAGACGCGCTACGAGCGCAACCACCTGACCCTGCTGGCGGAAAACGACGCGGGCTTCTCGAACCTGGTCAAGCTCACCTCGGCCGGCTTCCTCGAGGGTTTCTCGCGCGGCAAGGCCAACGTCGACATGGAGCTACTGGAGCGCCACTCCGAGGGCGTCATCGCCCTCACCGGCTGCCTGCAGTCGCGCTTCTGCCGCCGTCTCGTCGAAGAGCGCGACGGCGACGCCCGTGCCCACCTCGACGACCTGATCCAGGCATTTGGTCCCGAGCAGGTCTACTTCGAGGTCCAGAAAAACGGGATCGACGACCAGGAGAAGGCGAACGCCGGAATCGCCCGCTTCGCCCGCGAGCTCAACCGTCCCTTGGTCGGAACCGCCGACGTCCACTACCTGCGGCGCGAGGACTTCGACAACCACGCGGCACTTCTCTGCGTGCAGACGAAGTCGACGCTGGAAGCGCCGAAGATGAGCTTCGACACGAACGAGTTCTACATCAAGGACAACCGCGAAATGGCGGAGTCCTTCGCCGAGTGGCCGGAGGCGGTGCCGACGACGCTGGAGATCGCCGAGCGCTGCGAGATCGAGATCGAGCTCGGCAAGCTGCTGCTGCCGCGCTACCCGACCCCCGACGGCGAGGAGCCGGAGGCGATGCTCCGCCGGGTCGCCGGGGAAGGCCTGCGGGCCCGCTACGGCGATCCGCCCCCAGGCGAGGCGGTCGAGCGGCTCGAGTTCGAGCTCGGGGTGATCGAGGAGATGGGTTTCGCCTCCTACTTCCTGATCGTCTGGGACTTCGTCAGCTACGCCAAGAGCAACGGGGTCGCGGTGGGGCCCGGCCGTGGCTCCGCCGCCGGCTCGATCGCCTCCTACTGCCTCGGCATCACCGACCTCAACCCGCTCGCCAACGATCTGCTCTTCGAGCGCTTCCTCAACCCCGGCCGCAAATCGATGCCGGATATCGACATCGACTTCTCGGTCCGCGGCCGCGAGCGGATGATCCGCTACGTCGGCGAGAAATACGGCCGCGAATCGGTCGCCCAGATCATCACCTTCGGCAAGATGGCGCCGCGCGCCGCCACCCGCGACGCCGCCCGCGTGCTCGGCTACGACTACGGCACCGGCGACCGCCTGGCGAAGCAGATCCCGGAGCCGATCATGGGCCGCAACCCATCCTTCGAGGAGTGCCTGGCGCCGGGTCAGGAGCTCCGCCGCACCTATGACGAGGAGCCCGACGCGAAGAAGATCCTCGACGTCGCCCAGGGCCTCGAGGGGATCATCCGCAACAACTCGATCCACGCCGCCGCGGTGGTGATCGCCGACCGGCCGCTGCAGGAAATCGTCCCCCTGCAGTTGGCCGAGGATCGCAGCGCCCCGGCTGCCGTCGCAAACGGCAACGGCTCGGCCAAGCCCGAGCGCCAGTACAAGATCGTCACCCAGTACTCGATGAACCCGATCGAGGAAATCGGGCTGCTGAAGATGGATTTCCTCGGCCTCCGCAACCTCGACGTGATCGAGGACGCGATCGAGATCATCGAGCGCTCCCGGGGAGAGCGGATCGACATGGAGCAGATCCCGATCGACGACGCCAAGACCTACGAGATGCTCGCCCGCGGCGATTCGACCGGCGTCTTCCAGCTCGAGTCCGAGGGGATGCGGGAGGCGATGAAGAAGGTGCGGCCGACCGAGTTCGCCGACATCGTCGCCCTCGTCGCCCTCTACCGACCCGGCGCGATGGCTTACATCCCTGCCTACGCGAAGGGCAAGCGCAACCCCGATTCGGTCCGCTATCCCGACGAGCGCCTGCGCGCCTTCACCGAGTCGACCTACGGCTGCGTCCTCTACCAGGAGCAGCTGATGGAGATCGCCAAACGGATGGCCGGCTTCAGCCCGTCCCAGGCGGACGACCTGCGCAAGGCGATCGGCAAGAAGAAGCGCGATCTGATGGCGACGATGAAGGACAAATTCCTCGAGGGGCTGGCCCAGTCCGGGACCACGCCGAACGTCGCCCAGGACCTCTGGAAGCTGAACGAAGCGGCCGCCGACTACTCCTTCAACAAGTCCCACGCGGCCTGTTACGCGCTGATCTCCTACCGCACGGCCTACCTCAAGGCCAACTACCCCGCCGAGTACATGGCGGCGGTGATCTCCTCGGTGATGAACACCAAAGACAAGGTGCCCTTCTTCGTCAACCGCTGCGCGGAGATGGGGATCGACGTGCTGCCGCCCGACGTCAACTCCTCCGACCACAGCTTCGTCGTCTCCGAGAAGGCGATCCGCTTCGGCCTCGACGCGGTCAAGAACGTCGGCCACTCGGCGGTGGAGGCGATCCTCCGGGCCCGCGAGGAGCAGCCGATCGAGTCGATCTGGGACTTCTGCGAGCGGGTCGACAGCCGCGCCGTCAACAAGCGGGCGATCGAATGCCTGATCAAGTGCGGCGCCCTCGATTCCACCGGCGCCAGCCGCAAAGGAATGCTGGAGGCGCTGCCGGCGGCGCAGTCGGCTGGCCAGAAGGCGCAGGCCGACGCGCAGTTGGGCCAGGGCTCGATCTTCGACTTCGGCGACGAATCGGCAGGGCCCTCGCAGTCACAGGCCCATCACCAGCGCCCGCCGATCTCCGCCGCCGAGTTCGACCGCGCCGAGCTGCTGGCGATGGAGAAGGAGACGCTCGGTACCTACCTTTCCTCGCACCCGCTGACCGAAGTCGGACCGGCGCTGCGGAGCCGGGTCGACTGCAGCCTGGCCGAGCTGGGCGGCAAGCCCGACGGCGCCTGGGTGACGGTTGGCGGGATCGTCGTCGACTGCAAGAAGATCCGCACCAAGAGTGGCAACCAGATGATGTTCGCGACCCTCGACGACGTCGAGGGCCAGGTCGAGATGCTGGTCTTCAAGGCCGACCAGGCGGAGAGCGCGGCGGTGATCCAGCCCGACGCGATCGTCCTCGTCCGCGGCCGCCTCGACCACAAAGACCGCGGTGAGACGAAGCTGGTCGTGCAGGAGGCGCAGCGCTTCGAACCTGACGCCGAGGAGATCGCCGAGGCGAGCAAGCTGGCGCCGGTTCCGTCGGGGCCGTTCGAGGTCTCGATCGACCTCGCCCACTGGAGCGACGGGCTCTGCGAGGAACTGAAGGCGGTGCTCGAGCACCACCGCGGCGACGCCGAGGTCCATCTCGTGGTGGGGGAGCGCCGCTACCGCGTCGGCGAGAAGTATCGGGTGAAGCCGTCCGGGATGCTGCGGACGGAGCTCGAGGACGTTCTCAAGGCCGCTCCGATCGCCGCTTAGGCCCGCCAGACCGCTTGGTTCCGCGGTCTGGCATCCCTAGACTTCCCTCATGCCCGCAACCAAGGCAACCGCCGGGGAGTGCCGCCAGTGCCGCTCCTTCTGCGACAAGATGGTCGAGCCGCGGGGCTGCGTGGAACTCGGCTGCCCCTTCCTCTACAGCTTCGTCGACCGTTTCACCGGCACCCAGTACGTGGGCTGCATGCAGGAGGTCTACGGGGCCGAGGTGGAGCTGACGGCGGTGCTGGAGCCGGGCGGCTTCGGAGGCGTCAAGATGACCGGCGAGCCGCTGCCGCACTGCCAGTTCTCGGTCGAGCGGGCCTATCAGGGCGAAGGCGACTCCTACGGATGCGTCAACCGCCGCTTCTTCGACTGCACCGACGAGGGCAGCGAGGGGTTGCGGGCGTTTGATCTCCGCGACGTCTGAAAGGCGACATCGTTCCATGTAGTATTTGGCGCGATGGCCGATTCCGCCACCGTGGCCGACGTCGACGCGAACGCGCTCTTGGACGAGGCGAACTCAACCGCCGAGCCACAGGGCGAACCGAAGTTCACGCTCGAGCTCAACCAGGACCAGAAGGACATCCGGGACTGGGTCCACGGCTTCTCCGAGAACGTCATCCGTCCCGCCGCCGAGGAATGGGACGAGCGCGAGGAGACTCCCTGGCCGGTAATTCAGGAGGCCGCCAAGATCGGCCTCTACAGCTTCGAAGCGATGGGGCAGTTCTGGGCCGACGAGACCGGCCTCACCCTGCCGATCGCCAACGAGGAGCTGTTCTGGGGAGACGCGGGAATCGGCATGGCGATCATGGGGACCACCCTCGCGGTCGCAGCGATCTTCGGGCAGGGAACCCCGGAGCAAATGGGGGAGTGGATTCCGCAGTGCTTCGGCACCCCGGACGACGTCAAGCTGGCCGCCTTCTGCGCGTCCGAGCCCGACGCCGGGTCCGACGTCTCTGGGATCCGCACCTCCGCGCGGTACGACGAGGCGAATGACGAGTGGGTGTTGAACGGCCAGAAGGCCTGGGCGACCAACGGGGGTATCGCCAACGTCCACGTCGTCATCGCCTCCGTCGACCGCGAGCTCGGCTCCCGGGGGCATGCCGCCTTCGTCATCCCGCCGGGCACGAAGGGGTGCGAGCAGGGCGCCAAGGTGAAGAAGCACGGCCTCCGCGCCTCCCACACCGCCGACGTCCACCTCGACGACTGCCGCGTCCCAGGCTCCTGCCTGCTGGGCGGCAAAGAGAAGCTCGACGAACGCCTGGCCCGGGTCCGCGAGGGCAAAAAGGCGAAATCGCAGGCGGCGATGCAGACCTTCGAGGCGAGCCGGCCGACGGTCGGCGCCCAGGCGCTGGGCATCGCTCGGGCCGCCTACGAGTACGCGCTCGGCTACGCCAAAGAGCGCGAACAGTTCGGCCGGCCGATCATCGAAAACCAGTCGATCGCCTTCGACCTGGCCAACATGAAGCTCGAGATCGACGCCGCCCGGCTGCTCGTCTGGCGCGCCGCCTGGATGGGCCGCAACGGCCACAAATTCGAAAACGCCGAGGGCTCGATGTCGAAGCTGAAGGCCGGCGAGGTCGCCGTCTGGGTGACCGAGCGGGCGATCCAGATCCTCGGCGGCAACGGCTACACCCGCGAGTTCCCGGTCGAGCGGATGCACCGCGATTCGAAGATCTACACGATCTTCGAGGGCACCTCGGAGATCCAGCGCCTGGTCATCTCCCGCGCGATCTCGGGTCTCCACATCAAATAAGGCTTACGGCGGGAAAAAGGCGAGGGTCGGCTCAGGGGGGCCGACCCTCATCGCCTGTCGCGGAGTGGGTGGCGGTAAGGGGTCCGGTCATCCTCCGCGGGAATTTGTCGCGTCCCTTCGGGACTTGCTCCCTGAACATGCTGCTCTCCTATGGAGAGCAGAAATCAGATTGCATATCGCCGCTTCGCGAACATTCCCGCGGAGGACGACCGGACCCCCACCAAACGCTTCGAAGGTCCGGGGCTCCGAAGCTACGCCGATCTTCGCGAGAGCTTCTGAACTGGAGCTGCGGATTGATCCACGGCGTCTTTGGGAGTTCGGTTGATGGGAGGGGTCGGTGGCCCTCCGGAGGAATGTTCGGCGATATGCAATCTGGTCTTTGCGGGCGAAGCCCGCACCAAGTTCTCCCCGAAGCGAAGCGGAGGGGAGGTCAATTCCGGAGGAGGGCCACCGACCCCTCCTACCGGGAGCGCTTAGTCCCGCGCCGTTTGAGCCCTTCCCGCCGCAAACGCTTCGCCGCCGTCACTTCGGCCCTCGAGGAGCCCTTCTTTTCTGGGCCGGGAGTCTCCAGGGTCGCCGGCAGGCCCTCGAAGCGGGGCTCGGAGAGGAAGGCGGAGAGGCCGCGTTTGCCCATCTCGCCTTTGCCGATGTTGGCGTGGCGGTCGAGGCAGGCGCCGAGGGGGACGGCGGCGTCGTTGACGTGGACGGCGCCGAGGCGCTCGAGGCCGACCTTGGCGTCGGCTTCGTCGAGGACCGCGCCGAGGTGGGCCTCGTCGGTGATGTCGTAGCCCTGAACGAAGAGGTGGCAGGAGTCGAGGCAGAGGCCGAGCCGGGAGCTGCTCCCGGCCAGCTCGATCAATTCGGCGGTCTCGTCGAAGTTGCGGCCCAGCAGCCCTTTGTGGCCCGCGGTCTGCTCGATCAGCAGGCGGCAGTGGTCGCTGTCCTTCAACGCCGCGGCGATCACCTTCCCCGCCCGTTTCATCGAGGGCCCGTGCGGCTCGCCTTTCGTCGACCCGGGGTGGAGGACGACGCCCGCGGCGCCGATGCCGTCGCCGATCCGCAGCGCGTGCGTCAGCGAGGTCAGCGACTTCTTTCGCAGCTCTTTGTCTTTGGTCGCGCAGTTGATCAGGTAGACCGCGTGGATGATCACGGCTTCGACCGGCGAGGCGTCCATCGCCTCGCGGAAGGCGGCGAAATCGGCCTCCCCGTAGTTGGTCGGCCGCCACATCCGCGGGCTCTGGTGGAAGATCTGGATAGATTCGCAGCCGCGTTCCTTGCCGCGCTGCACCGCGTTGGCGAGTCCGCCGCCGGTGGAAACATGGGCTCCGATCAACATGCCAAGCGATAACTCCCGTCTCAGGTTTGCCCCCTCGCCGACCGGTGCGCTGCACATCGGCGGAGCGAGGACGGCACTCTACAACTGGCTCGCCGCGAGGCACGAGGGCGGTGAGCTGGTCTTACGGATCGAGGACACCGACCGCGAGCGCTCGACCCCGGAGAACGTCGAGCAGATCCTCGACGCGCTGCGCTGGCTCGAGCTCGACTGGGACATCGGCCCGGTCTCGCAGGTCGAGCGCGCCGAAAGCCACGCCGCGGCGCTGGGCAAGCTGCTGGAGTCCGGCCACGCCTACCGCGACCATGCCACCGCCAAGGAGGTCGAGGCCTGGAAGGCCGAGCACGGGACCGGCCGCGGCTACCGCGGCGCCCCCACCGACGACCCCACCGCCGCGATCCGCCTGCGGGTGCCCGACGCGGGGGAGACCGTCGTCCACGACCTGATCCGCGGCCCGGTCGCCTTCCCCAACGCCAGCTACGACGACTTCGTCATCGCCCGCGCCGACGGCTCGGGCCTCTACAACTTCGCCGTCGCGGTCGACGACGCCGAGATGGGGGTCACCGACGTCGTCCGCGGCGATGACCACCTCTCGAACACGCCGAAGCAGCTACTGGTGCTGGAAGCGCTCGGCTTCGAGGCGCCCCGTTACGCCCACCTGCCGCTGCTGCACGGCCCCGACGGCAAGAAGCTCTCCAAGCGCCACGGCGCCGCCTCGGTGCAGGAGCTGCGCGACGCCGGCTACCTGCCGGCCGCTGTTCGCAACTACCTGGCGCTGCTCGGCTGGGGCACCGACGACGACACCACGCTGATGTCGACCGAGGAACTCGTCTCCCGCTTCCGCGTCGACGACGTCGGCAAATCGGCGGCGATCTTCGACGAGAAGAAGCTGCGCTGGCTGAACGGCCGCTTCATGCGCGAGATGCCGCTGGAGGAATACACGGCGGCCGTCGCCCGCCACCTCGGCCGCGACGCCGACGAGCGCCTGCTGAGCGCCTGTGAGATCGCCCAGGAGAAAGCGCAGACGCTGGCCGAGGTGTGGCCCCTGATCGGTTTCCTCTTCGAGGCCCCGGTGACCGACGAGAAGGCGTGGGCGAAGGTGATGAAAGAGGGGACGGGAGAGGTGCTGGGGGCGGTCGCCGAGGCCCTGGAGCCGGTCGATCCGTTCGAGCCGGAGCCGATCGAGGCGGCGCTGGCACCGCTGCTGGAGCGCTACGACCTGAAGCCGGGCCGCCTTTACCAGCCGATCCGGGTGGCGATAACCGGGACCTCGGTCTCGCCCGGCATCTTCGAGTCGCTGGCGGTGCTGGGCCGGGAGCGGGCGCTGGAGCGGATTCGCGCCGCCTCGGCGCGGCTTACCGTCAGCTAGCGAATCCCCTCTGCCAAGCCGAAAACAGGCCCGAATTTGGGTTGGACAAGGTGTTTGGGCTAAATAAATCCGCGTTCTCTGCCGATGAGTTCGCAAATGAGCGTTGCCACCACCGCCCAAAGCAACGGAAAGGTGTCCTCCCCGGATGCCATCAAAGCCGGCAACCGCACGGGTCCCGCCCCAGGCAGCCGCCTGGCGGAGGCCTTCGAGGCGGTCGAGCGCTTCCCCGTCCTGCTCGAGTCCCGCGACCGCGTAATCGCCGCCGCCACGGCTGAGACGAGCCGGATCGGCGACATCATCGAGGCGGTCGAGGCCGACGTCGCCCTGGCGATCTCCGTCCTGCGCTACGCCAACAAAGGCGGGCGCGTCGCCGGCGGGGTCGCCAGCATCCCGGAGGCGGTCGAGGCGCTGAAGCCCTCCGGCGTCCTCGCCCTCGCCGGCACCGCCCCGAGCTTCGACTTCTTCGAGTCCAACGGCGGCTGGGAGCTGAAGCCCGAGCGCTTCCGAGTCCATGCCCTCGCCGTCCAGCGCGCCGCCGCCGAGATCGGCCGCATCGTCGGCTGGGTCGAACGCGACGAGCTCGCGGTCGCGGCCCTGCTGCACGACGTCGGCAGGCTGGTCATCTCGCGCCTGCACCCCGGCTCCAAGGTCTACTTCGACGCGGTCTCCCGCACCCCCGAGCAGCGGCTGCGGGAGGAACGCGAGCAGCTCGGCATCGACCACGCCCTCGTCGGCGGCGTCCTCGCCCGCCGCTGGAACCTTCCCCAGCGCATCGCCGTCGCGATCGAGCGCCACCACGCCGAGGACGCCGAGGGCCTGGCGGCGATGGTCGCCACCGCCGACATGGTCGCCCACTACTCCCACGGTGAGGCGATCGCCCCCGAGCGCCTGCGCGTCAGCGCCGAGCGCTGCGGCCTCGGCGTCGAAGGGCTGCGTGATCTGCTCTACGAGCTGCCGCTCGCCCACCACGACCACAACCGCGTCAGCGAGCCCTGCCCGCTCTCGGCCCGCGAGCTCGACGTCCTCCGCCACCTCTCAGAAGGCATGGTCTACAAGCAGATCGCCAGCGAGATGCACCTTTCCGTCTCGACGATCCGCACCCACCTGCACAACGTCTACGGCAAGATCGGAGCCGTTGACCGAGCCCAGGCCGTGCTCACGGCCCGCGACCGTGGCTGGATTTAAGTCGCACGCCCCGCGTCTGCAGGCGAAGCGCGACGAGCGTCACACCGAGTGGCGCCGGCGCTCGCTGGTGCGGGTTCGCCGGCCGGCCTGGACGGGGCCGACGCCCACGCAGTCTCCCGATCGCACCACCCAGAATGACATCGCCTGGTAGGCGACTAATCGATCAGGCACTCGCGTAGGGCGATCGCCACCGCGTGGGTGCGGTTTCTGGCGCCGAGCCGGGCGAGGGCGTGCTTGGTGTGCGTCTTCACGGTCTCTTCGCTGACGTCGAGCTCGCGGGCGGCGACGGTGGTCGACTCGCCGTTGGCGAGAAGCTGCAGGATCTGGCGCTGGCGCCGGGTGAGTTTGCCGCGGCTTCCTTTCGGCGGCACGGCGGGGTCGACGAAGGTCTCCTGCGAGGCGGCCGCGTCGACCGCCCGCCGCAGCTCGGCTGGGCCGGTGGTGCGGGCCACGTAGGCGGCGGCGCCGGCCTGCATCGCGGCGCTGGCGAGGTGCCGTTCGGGCAACTCGCCGTGAGCGACGATCCCAAGGCTCGGGGCCGAGCGGGCCAACAGCTTGATCGCCTGCGGGCCGCTGATCTGGATCGCGGCTCCGTTGCCCTCGCCGCGCCAGCGCATGTCGATTATCGCGACGTCGAAGTCGCCGACGTTCTGGACGAGGTCGAGGCCCTCCTCGCGGCTCTCGCACTCGTGCACGACGAAGCCGTCCTCGAGGGTCTTCCGAACCCCGAGGCGGACGAGGGGGTGACCGTCGATCACAAGGCAGTGTGGGCGCTCGCTCAGGGCTGCGTTCCGATCATTCGTTTGCCGTGTGGGCACCGGTTAAGCCTCCCCGCGCCCGCTCGACCGATCCTAGCCCAGGGGACGGGGGTGCGGTAGAAACCCGTTGTGATCTCGATTACCTCGAAGTCCAGATACGCCGTCGTGGCCCTCGCCGAGCTCGCGCGCTCCGGCGAGCGGCCGGTGCCGATCAAGGAGCTGGCGGAGCGCCGCGACATTCCCGAGCAGTTCCTCGAGCAGCTCTTCTCGACCCTGCGGCGGGCGGGCCTACTGACCAGCCACCGCGGCATGCGCGGTGGCTACACGCTCTCGCGGCCGGCTGAAGAGATCACCGTGCTCGAAGTCGTCCAGGCCCTCGACGGCAAGGTCGGCGATGAGGCCGACGAGGCGGGGGGGATCTGGGCCGAGGGCGTTGCCGCTCTGCGCAAGGTCTTCGCCCAGACGACGATCGCCGAAGTGGCGAGGCGCGAGGCCGAAGAGGCCAGCAGCGGCATGTACTTCATCTAGCCGCGTAGCGCCAGTAATACATAGAAGTATCTTGACTAATTGAATTAGCAAGGCAAGTATCGGCTCCACGGACGGTTCACGCGTGGGGAGCGCGGCCGCCGGTCGTCCGCCCCAAACCGGAAGAAACCAACATTAGGGAGAGACCGAATGACCTTGCGCAAACCACTATTGGCGCTGTTCTCCAGCGCTCTGTGCCTCCTCGCTTTCGGCGCGTTCGGCGTTAGCAGCGCCGCCGCGAGCACAACAGAGGAGTGCAAAATCCCAGAAGTGGGGGAGACGTTCACATCGCAGCACTTCCTCGATTCGAACTGCACCGAATCGAACACCGAAGGCGAATACCACACAGTCGCGGTCAAACCGAATGCACTGCTGAATCGGACAAACACAAGCACGATCACAATCCACGCGGAAATCTCCAGTACGCCTACCGCGATCACCTGCGAAGCGCTGTCGGGATCCAAAGTCGTCTCGAATTACGAAGAAATCGGCGGCACGGGGTTCAAAGGCGAAGGCAAAATCAAAATGTCCGGCTGCGTCGCGTCCGAACCGGCTGGATGCATCGTCAAACCGATCGAAACGGTGCAGTTGAGCGAATCGTCGGAAGACCTCCTGGGAGCGATTATGCGCACGCTGTTCGCGCCCAAAGAAGGCAGCAAACTGGCCACGATCACGCTGGAAGGCTGCGCCATCGCCGGCTCGTACCCGCTCGAAGGGAAACTCCGTTCCCAGACAGTCGACATCCACACCGAAGAATTCAGCAATACCAGCGGCTCGGAACTGACGGTCGCCAAAAAACCCGCCACACTCAAAGCGTCGTTCCACGACGCGACAGCGGCGAATGGGAAGACAGTGGTCCGCGAGACACCGTAGGGCCAGACGTTCAGATCTAGACGCGGCAACCGCGGCCGAGGGCTCCTGAAAGGGCCCTCGGCCGCGCCCGTTAGGCTGCTGGGCTCGATGTCCCACGGCCACCAGGATCCCGAGCATGCGAATCGGCGCTGAGGCATCCGCCGTCGTCGGCAACACGCCGATGATCGTGCTCGACCGGCTCGGCGAGGGGGCGGCGGGGCAGGTCTGCGCCAAGCTCGAGTACTTCAACCCGGGCGGCTCCGTCAAGGACCGGATCGGGGTGGCGATGATCGACGCCGCCGAGGAGGAGGGGCTGATCAAGCCCGGCCGCGCCGTCGTCGTCGAGCCGACCAGCGGCAACACCGGCATCGCCCTGGCGATGGTCTGCGCCGCCCGCGGCTACGAGCTGATCCTCACCCTGCCGGAGGGGATGAGCCGCGAGCGGGCGAAGCTGCTGCGCGCCTACGGGGCGGAGGTCCGTGAGACGCCTTCGCTGGGCGGCATGAACGAGGCTGTGGCGCTGGCGGAGGAGATCCGCGAGCAGCGCAAGGGCTTCATGCCGATGCAGTTCTCCAACCCCGCCAACCCGGAGATCCACCGGCGCACCACGGCGGAGGAGATCTGGGCTGACACCGACGGCGAGATCGGCGCCTTCGTCGCCGGCGTCGGCACCGGCGGCACGATCACCGGCGTCGGGCGGATGCTGCGGGAACGGGCGCCGGAGGCGCTCGTGGTCGCGGTCGAGCCGGCCAGCTCGCCGGTCCTCTCCGGCGGCGCTCCTGGACCGCACAAAATCCAGGGGATCGGCGCCGGTTTCGTCCCCGCGGTGCTCGACCGCGAGGTGATCGACGAGGTGCTGGCGGTCGGCGACGAGGACGCGCTGGAGACGGCGCGGCGGGTGGCGAAGGAGGAGGGGGTGCTCGCGGGGATCTCCGCCGGCGCCAACATCTGGGCGGCGCTGGAGGTGGCGCGGCGCCCGGAGATGGCCGGGAAGAGGGTGGTGACGATCGTCTGCGACTCGGGCGAGCGCTACATGTCCCTACCCTTCTTCTCACCATGAGTCGCTGGAAACGGCTGGTAAGGGAGATTCGATCGGATGTCGTGGCCGCGCGCGAGCGCGACCCCGCGGCCCAGGGCGTCTCCAGCTTCGAGATCCTCACCAGTTGGGCCGGGGTGCAGGCGCTGCTCGCTCATCGCGCCGCCCACGCGCTGCTCGAAGCCGGCGTTCCCTTCCTGCCGCGGCTGATCGCCTACCTGACCCGGGCTGTGACCGGGGTCGAGATCCACCCGGCGGCGGTGATCGGCAAATCCTTCTTCATCGACCACGGCTCCGGGGTGGTGATCGGCGAGACCGCGGTGATCGGCGAGTGCGTGACTCTCTACCAGGGGGTGACCCTCGGCGGCACCGGCTTCCAGCGCGGCAAGCGCCACCCGACCCTGGGCGACAACGTCACCGTCGGCTCCGGCGCCAAGCTGCTCGGCCCGATCGCGGTCGGCGACGGCGCCAAGATCGGCGCCAACACCGTCGTCGTCGAGGACGTCCCGTCCGGCGCCACCGTCGTCGGCAACCCCGGCCACCCGGTGCGGCTCGAAGGTCGGCGGGTGGAAGGGCCGGACGCCGACTGGATCCACCTCCCGGACCCGATCGCCGACGCGATGAAGGCGCTCTCCGAGCGGCTCTCCGCGGTCGAGCAGCGGCTCGCCCAGCTCGACGGCGGCAACGGCCCGGACGCCGACGGCAGCGAGATCAAGCCCCGCACCGGGCGCTCGTCGGCCGGCGGCTGATGTAGCGTCAGCGCCTCTTCGAAACCACCTGAAAGGCGCCCGTGAGAAAGCTTCACCTGCTGTTGCCGTCCGTCCTCCTGACCCTCGCCCTCGCCGTCGGCCTCGCCGCCTGCGGCGGCGGCGGCGAAAGCGACGAAGACAAGATCGTCAGCGCGGTCGAAACCGCCGCGACCAGCACCGACCCGGCGGTCTGCAAGGAAACCGAGACGCTGAACTTCATGGAGCAGACCACCGGCTCCAGCGGCAAGGAAGCCGAAGAAGAATGCGAAGCGGAAGCCAAGGCAGGGGAAAACAACCCCGACTCGGTCGCGGTCAGCAAGGTCGAGGTCGACGGCGGCAAGGCGACCGCCAACGCCGCCTTCAAGGGCGGCAGCTTCAACGGCCAGACGCTCGAAATCGCCCTGGTCGAAGAAGACGGGGACTGGAAGCTCGACGAAGTCGCCGGCTTCGCCAAGTTCGACCGCGGCGAACTGACCAGCGTCCTGAGCGAAAAACTCGAAGAAGAAGATGCGATCGAACCGCGGATCGCCAGTTGCATCGTCGAAGGCCTGGACGAAATCCCCGACGAAGCGCTCGAATCGCTGGTGCTGACGAACGATTCGCAGCCGATCGTCGAACTGGCGGAAAGCTGCGAATAGCGGCTTCCCGCCCCTGAGGCCCCCGCCGAGCGCCTGGCTATGCTCGGCGGGTGAGCCTGCAGGAGCAGTTCGACAGCGGTGCGGAGGGCCCCGCGCCCGTCCCCGCGGCGCCGACCGAGCCCGGCGCCGACCGGGTCGAGCGGCTGCTCGCCGGCCTCAACGGGCCGCAGCGGGAGGCGGTCGTCCACGGCGAGGGGCCGCTGCTGGTCCTCGCCGGGGCAGGGTCTGGCAAGACCCGGGTCCTCACCCACCGGATCGCCTACCTCCTCGCCACCGGCGCCGCGCTGCCGGGCGAGATCCTCGCGATCACCTTCACCAACAAAGCCGCCGCCGAGAT
This sequence comes from Solirubrobacterales bacterium, assembly GCA_035693065.1. Classification (GTDB taxonomy): domain Bacteria; phylum Actinomycetota; class Thermoleophilia; order Solirubrobacterales; family 70-9; genus VAYN01. Next base: position 57,162 of record DASSHE010000030.1, on the reverse strand, counting down.
GCGCGAGCGGGTCGGCCAGCTGGTCGGCCGTTCGGTGCGGGCGATGTGGGTGACCACCTTCCACTCGGCCTGCGCGCGGATGCTGCGGGTCGACGGTGAGCGCCTCGGCTACTCGAAGGGGTTCACGATCTACGACGAGGGCGACTCGATGCGGATGCTGAAACGCTGCCTCACCGAGCTCCATGTGGACCCGAAACGGTTCCCGCCCCGCGCCATCCGCGCCAAGATCTCCGGCGCCAAGAACCAGCTCGTAGACGCCGCCGCATATACCGATGGCGCCCACGGCGAATTCGAGGAGATCGTCGCCGAGGCCTTCCCGCTGTACGAGAAGCGGATGCTCGAAGCCAACGCGATGGACTTCGACGACCTCCTCGTCCGCGCCGTCAACGTGATCGAGCTCTTCGAGGACGTTCGCGAGCGCTGGCGCCGCACCTTCCGCCAAGTCCTCGTCGACGAGTACCAGGACACCAACCACGCCCAGTACCGGTTGTTGCAGCTACTCGCCTCCGAGCACGGCAACCTGATGGTCGTCGGCGACGAGGACCAGTGTCTCGTGGAGGGGACTCGGATCACCATGGCCGATGGCTCGGAAATGCCAATCGAGCAGATCAAGCAGGGTGACCAGGTTCTTTCGTCATATGGAGGAGGCAATTTTCGAGCCGCATCTGTAACCGGCGTCTTCAAGTCATGGCAGAAAGCCGGGGTTGCCATTGAGACGCTCGCGGGACGCCGCATAGTCAGCACCCCAGAGCACACGCATTTTGCTGGTTACCGCCTCGGGGACGCTCCCCAAATGCACGTCACCTATCTGATGTGGAAGCGAGGCATGGGATTTCGGGTGGGAACGTCCGGCGTGTACACCCAGCGAGGGAAATCCGAGGTTGGGATCAAGCAGCGCTGCAAGCACGAGCATGCTGATGCAGTTTGGGTGGTCTCTGTCCATGAAACCGACGCGGAGGCTCGTGCCGCCGAGATGACTTTGTCCCTTCGCTACGGGCTGCCGACCATCCCGTTCTATCGCCGAAAATCGGCTTCCGGAAAGAGCTTCATTGGCAACCAGCAGCTGATCGACCAGGTCTTCATGACCGTCGACTCGGAGACCGGTGGGCATCGACTCCTGTCCGACGAGGGGCTGAGCCTGCAGCACCCCCACTACGCTCCCGCCACCTCCGATGGAAGGAGGCGTGTCCTTCGCATATCCCTATGCGGGGAGAGGCGCGGCGAAACGCCGATGCACCGGATTGCCCTGGCTGGACGTGATGCGGAGGGACGACGGGCACTGGAGCGGATCGGACTGAGCGTACGGCCTGCGAAGCAGGGCTCCGATTCGTGGCGTTTCGAGACTTGTCACAAGGACTTTGCCGAGGCAATTCGCATCGCGGGGACTATCAGCCGTGTGCTTTCGGTCGACGTGCGGTTGGTCGGTAGGTTCGGCGAGCGCGGACCCGGGCACCCGTCTGGGAGCTCGCTGCCTTTCATCCCTGCCGCATCGGTTCGCCCGGGGATGGCGATGTTCACCGATGACGGGGGATATGACGTCGTGACGAGGGTTGAAGTGGTTGCCCTCGATCGGCCCGTATACGACATCAACGTCGAGGGGACGCACAACTTTGTTGCCGAAGGAATTGTTACCCACAACTCGATCTACGGCTTCCGCCACGCCGACGTCTCCAACATCCTCGACTTCGACCGCGACTTTCCCGGCGCCGACATCGTCAAGCTGGAGCAGAACTACCGCTCGACCCAGACCATCCTCTCGGCCGCCAACGCGGTGGTCGAGCGCAACCGCGAGCGGCGCCCGAAGGAGCTCTGGACCGAGGACGCGGGCGGCGACCTGGTCCAGCTCGCCGAGCTGACCGACGAGCACGAGGAGGCGCGCTGGGTCGCCGGAGAGATCGAACGGCTGGAGGAGGAGCAGGGGGTCTCCCGCGCCGGCGTCGCGATCTTCTACCGGACCAACGCGATGAGCCGGGTGCTGGAGGACACGCTGAAGCGCTTCGACGTCTCCTACCAGGTCATCGGCGGCACCAAGTTCTACGAGCGGGCTGAGATCAAGGATGCCGTCGCCTACCTCAGCCTGCTGGTCAACCCGGCCGACCTGGTCTCCTTCACGCGGGTGATCAACTCGCCGCGGCGGGGAATCGGCAACACCAGCCAGGGGCGGCTCGCCTCCCACGCCAACACCACCGGGATGCCGATCTGGGAGGTGATGGAGCGGGCCGAGGAGGTGCCGGGATTGAGCGGGGCCGCGATCAAGTCGGTCTCCCGCTTCTACGAGACGATGGCGGGGCTGCGCGACCGCGCCGACGAAGGCGGGCCGGTGGCGACGCTGCTGGAGGCGGTCCTGAACGAGAGCGGGTATCTCGAAGCGCTGGCGGCGGAGCGCACGGTCGAAGCCGAAGGGCGGGCGGAAAACCTCGAAACGCTGGTCGGCGGCGCCGCCGAGTTCGACCTCGAGCGCGAACGCGAGGGCGACAGCGAGGTGCCGCCGCTGGAGGAGTACCTGCAGCAGATCTCGCTCTACACCGAGCAGGATGGGCTCAAGGAGGAGCAGGAGCTGGTGACGCTGATGACCCTCCACAACGCCAAGGGCCTCGAGTACGACACGGTCTTCGTGATCGGCTGCGAGGAGGGGGCCTTCCCGCACATGCGGGCGCTCGAGGAGGGCGGCGAAGAAGAGGAGCGGCGGCTCTGTTACGTCGGCATCACCCGCGCCCGCAAACGCCTCTACATGACCTGGGCGCGGGAGCGGCGGCTGTTCGGGCGGGCCGAGCACAACCTGCCATCGCGCTTCGTCGACGAGCTCCCGGTCGAACTGACCGAGCGCCACTCGACCGCCGCCCACAGCATCGGCACCAGTTGGGCGACGCCGACGATGAACGAGGTCTCCCCGGCCCCTGGGGCGGCCCAGCCGCTCGACCCGACCACGGCGTTGGAACTGCAGACCGGCGACGACGTCGTCCACGCCAGCTTCGGCGACGGCGTCGTCACCGGGGTCGAGCCGGGCGGAGTGATCATCGTCCGCTTCGCCGGCGACGGCTCGGAGCGCAAGCTGATGGCCGACTACGCGCCGGTGAGGAGAAGGTGAGATGGCGGCGCGGGTGATCGACGGCAAAGCGGTCGCCGCCGCGGTGCGCGAGCGGGTCAAGGTCGACGTCGCCGCCTACAAGGCCGAGACGGGGCGAGTGCCTGGCCTAGCGACGGTGCTGGTCGGGGAGGACGAGGCCTCGAAGGTCTACGTGGGGATGAAGCGGCGCAACTCCGAGGAGATCGGGATGCGCTCGATCCACCACCAACCCGACGCCTCGATCGGCGAGGAGGAGCTGCTGGATCTGGTGCAGGAGCTGAACGAAGACGACGAGGTCGACGGCATCCTCGTCCAGTTGCCGTTGCCAGCACACATCGACGAGAACGCGATCGTCGCCGCGATCGACCCGCGCAAGGACGTCGACGGGCTGACCCCGGTCAACGCCGGGCTACTCGCCCACGGCGCGCCGGGCCTGGTCCCCTGCACGCCGGCGGGGGTGATGGAGCTGCTCGCCCACGAGGGAGTCGAGCTGGAGGGTGCCGAGGCGGTCGTCGTCGGCCGCTCGAAGCTGGTCGGGGTCCCGGTGGCGCGGCTGCTGCTCGCCGCCAACGCCACCGTCACCGTCTGCCACTCGCGCACCCGCGACCTCGACGAGGTTTGCCGCCGCGCCGACGTCCTCGTCGCCGCGGTGGGGGTGCCGCGGCTGCTCGGGGCCGAGGCGGTGAAGCCGGGGGCGGTGGTGATCGACGTCGGCGTCAACCGCCTCGAGGAGGGCCTGGTCGGCGACGTCGACTACGAGGCCGCGGCCGAGGTCGCCGCGGCGATCACCCCGGTGCCCGGCGGGGTCGGGCCGATGACGATCGCGATGCTGCTCTCGAACACCCTGCAGGCGGCCCGGGCCGGTTTCCGCTGATTCCCGGTGTAGGGTCGGCGCCGACCGCCCACTCCGAGTGAAGGGACGCCCAGATGGACCTGGACAGGCTCAGCACGGGGGAGAAGATCGCCGGCGCCGCCGGGATCCTGCTCTTCATCTTCATGTTCTTCGACTGGTTCAGCGTCGACGTCTCCGGCACCGGCGGCCTCGTCGGCGGCCTCGGCTCGGGCAACGCCTGGGATTGGCTCGACGTGATCCCGTTCATCCTCCTACTCGCGATCGTCGCCGCCGTCGGCGTGGCCGTGATCCGGCTCACCGACGCCGACTTCGAGCCGGAGCTCTCGATGAACGCCGTGGTCGCGATCCTGGGCGGGATCTCGGCTTTGCTGATCCTCTACCGGATCATCGACACCCCGGGGGACAGCGGCAGCTTCGGCGGCGTCTCGGTCGACGTCAACCCGGCGATCGGCGTCTTCCTCGGCCTGATCGCCGCGGTTGGGATCGCCTACGGCGGCTACCGGGCGATGAAGGAAGAGGGGACCAGTTTCGGCGAACTCGGCGACCGCCTCGGCAGCAGTCGCTCAGCGGGCCCGGGCTCGGGCTCGGGCGGCGTCCAGGCACCGCCCCCGCCGCCCTCCGCTACGCCGCCGCCTCCGCCTCCGCCTCCGCCCCCGCCGCCGAGCTCCGGCCCGGGCGGCCCGCCGCCGCAGTAGGGCCGCCGCCCGCGGCATTGCCGTCAGCGATGCCGCGGGCTATCTGCTTTGCGAAGGCGATGATGGTCATCATCGGGTTGACGCTGACCGCGGTGGGGAAGAGCGAGGCATCGGCGACGTAGAGGCCGCGGGTGCCGTTGACCGAGCCGTCGGCGGCGCAGACGCCCTGGCCGGGGTCACGGTGGATCCGCGCCGTGCCCATCGGGTGGAAGGCCTCGAGCCGCAGCTCTGCCGGCTTCACCCTGGTCGCCTCGAAGTCGGCCAGATCACCCGGCCTCAGCGCCCCGACGCGGGGGATGTTCGGGTAGACCTCGGTCGCCCCCGCGGCGAAGTGGACTTCGGCGGCGCGGGCGATCCCGAAGGCGATGCGATCGGCGTCGTCGCGGGTGAGCCGGTAGCTGGCGCGCAAGGCGCCGGCGTTGCCGAGCCCGACCCGGCCCTGCGAACGGTCGGCGAGCTGGACGCCGATCGAGCCGACGCGGCCGAACTGGAGCAGGGCCCGCTGGTGCTCGGCGCCGGTGCCGAGCAGCCAGGCGCCGCCGAAGGCGAGCGGCGTGAAGGTCGCCTCGAGCAGGACTCCGCGGTCCTCCCACTGGTCGACGTAGTAGCTCTGCATGACGCCATCCCAGCCGCGCACCTCCTCCTCGTAGCGCCCACCGACCCAGCAGGCCGGGTGGATGTGGAGGTTGCGGCCGACCTGGGCCCCGCCGAGGCCGGAGCGCAGCAGCAGCTCCGGCGTGCCGAGGGCGCCGCCGGCGGCGATCACCGCCCGCCGGGCTCGAACCGTGAACGGTCGGGGGCGGCCGCCCGCGTCGCGGGAGCTGCAGGCGAGGCCGACGGCGCGGCCGTCCTCGACCAGCACCCGCCGCGCCTCGACGCCGGCACGCACCCGGGCGCCGGCGGCGACGGCTCGGGGCAGGTAGCTGACGTGCATCCCGCGCTTGGCGTCGATCGCGCAGCCGTAGGGGCAGGAGCTGCACTGGACGCAGTTGCCGGCGTTGCGGTGGATCGGGCCGCCGCTGGCGCCGATCGCCGCCGCTCCCTCCATCGCTAGCTGGCCGTTGCGGCCCATCCGCTCGGGGTCGAGCTGGGTGACGCGGAGGAACTCCTCGGCCTCGGCGTAGTCCGCGTCGAGGTCCCCGGCCCAGGTCACCCCGTAGTCCTCGCGCCAACTGCGCAGGACCGGCTCGGGGGCGCGGAAACAGGTGCCGGAGTTGATCACGGTCGTGCCGCCGATCACTTTCGCCACCGGGACCGGGATCGGCGGCCGCCCTTCGGCGATCGTCAGGCCGGCGTCGCGGTAGATCTCGGCGACGGCCTCGAGCCGGTCGGCCGGGTAGCTGTCGCGGTTGAAGTGGGGCCCGGCCTCGAGTACGAGCACGTCGAGTCCCGCGGCGGCGAGCTCGGCGGCGACGACGGCGCCGCCCGCCCCCGAGCCGACGATCGCGACGTCGCATTCCTCGCCCTCGCCGCGGGCCACGGTGTCCCCCAGCGATCCCGCCGCCTCCGGCAGCGTGCCGTCGGCCAGCGCGCAACTGGTCACCGTGCCGATCCTCGCTTCGACCTGCGGAGCGACCGCGTAGCCGAGGGTGGAGAAGAGCTTCGCCATCAGCAGCAGGTCGTGGTGGAGGGAGAAGCGCGAGCGCTCGAGACGGTGCAGGAAGTCGGCGGCTGCCTCCGGGTCGAGGCGGCTGAAGCGCCAGGGGAACGGCAGCCACTCGAAGGCTCGCAGGCCGAGGCGCAGCCGCAGCAGCACCGGCGGCGAGACCGAGCGCAGGAACTCGGCGACGGGGCCGGAGACGTCGACCTCGCGCTCCGCCGCGGGTAGCCCGTCGATCCCCGGGGCCATCGCGGCGCAGATCGCGCTCAGGGTTCGTTGCTCAGCGGCGCGGAGCCCTGGCGGGCGCTGTCAACCGGGCTCGGCGGGGCGGCCGACGCGGCCGGCCAGAACCCAGAGCCAGAGGGCGAGCACGGCCAGGAAGCCGTCGACGAGGAAGTTGAGCAGCCAGGCGAAGACCGGTTCCTGGATCAGGAAGAAGGCGAGGGAGGCGAGCGAGGAGGCGGTCTTGCCGGCGGCGAGGACGAGCAGCAGCGGCCGGTAGCGGACGACGTCGGCCTGGGCGAGGAGGCAGATGCCGGTGATCACCACCATGTAAGCGAAGCCGAGCGCCAGCCAGAGGTACTCCTGGGTGTGGGGGGCGCGGTGGTCGTTGCCGAACCATTCGCCGACGTCGGAGAGGACATCGAGGACGCCGCTGGGCACGGCGATGAAGAGGATGCCGACGACGGCGAAGGTGACCGCGAGCAGGCGCAGGTTGAGGACGACGAATCTCTCGGCGCGCGGTCCCTGCATCGCCGCGCACTCTAACTGGCCAGGCAGCCAGTCGCCACCCCGGCGCCTTCCACTTTAGAATCGTCCACCATGATCGAGCGTGACCAAGTGCTCCACGTCGCCAAACTGGCCCGCCTCCGGCTCTCCGAGGAGGAAGTCGAGCGCATGGTCGGGGAGCTCTCGGGGATCCTCGGGCACGTCGACCGGATCGCCAACCTCGACCTCGAGGGCGTCGAGCCGACCTCGCACGTGGTCGCCCTGGAGAACGTCCTGCGAGCCGACGAGCCGCGCCCGAGCTGGCCGCGCGACGTGATGCTGGCGCTCGCTCCCGAACCATTCGAGGGCGCCTTCCGCGCCCCCTCGCCGCAGGCCGAATAGATGGCCGACATCCTCGACCTCTCGGTCCTCGAGGCCCATACCGCCAAAGTGGCCGGCGAGCTCTCGCCGCAGGAGCACTCCGAAGCCTGGTTCGAGGCGGCCGCCTCCGACGCGCTGAACGCCTATCTCTGGCGCAACGAACGCGACGCCGAGGCCGCTGCGATCGAGGTGCAGGCCGACTGGAACGCCCCGATCGCGGTCAAGGACATCTTCTGCACCGAGGGGGTCCCGACCACGGCTGCGTCGCGCATCCTCGAGGGCTACCGCCCGCCCTACACGGCGACGGCGGTGCGGCGGCTGATCGAGGCCGGGCTGCCGATCCTCGGCAAGACCAACATGGACGAGTTCGCGATGGGCTCCTCGAACGAGAACTCGGCCTACGGCCCGGTCCTCAACCCGTGGGACCGCGAGCGCGTCCCCGGCGGCTCCTCCGGCGGCTCGGCGGCGGCGGTCGCCGGCGGCCTCGCGCCCTGGGCGATCGGCACCGACACCGGCGGCTCGATCCGCCAGCCCGCCGCCTTCTGCGGCATCGTCGGCCTGAAGCCGACCTACGGCGCCATCTCGCGCTACGGGATGATCGCCTTTGCCTCCTCGCTGGACCAGTGCGGGCCCTTCACCCGCGACGTCAGCGACGCCGCCCTCCTGCTCGGAATCCTGCAGGGGCGCGACGCCTGCGACTCGACCTCGGTCGGGATCGAGGGCGGGATCTCGCTGCCCGGCCGCGAGGACCTGCGCGGCCTGCGCTTCGGGGTCCCGGCCGAGCTGGCCCACGACGCCGTCGACGCCGGCGTCCGCGAGGTCTTCGAGCGGACCCTGGCGAAGATCGAGGAGCTGGGAGGGGAGATCGCCGAGGTCTCGCTGCCCAACGCCGAGCACGGGATCTCCGCCTACTACGTGATCGCCCCCGCCGAGGCTTCCTCCAACCTCGCCCGCTACGACGGCGTCCGCTACGGGGTCCGCGAGGGAGGCGACGGCGACCTGATCGAGATGTACGAGACGACGCGCTCGCGCGGCTTCGGGACCGAGGTGAAGCGGCGGATCATGCTCGGCACCTACGCGCTCTCCTCCGGCTACTACGACGCCTACTACGGCCAGGCGCAGAAGGTGCGGACGCGAATCGCCGAGGACTTCGACGGGGCCTTCGCCGACGTCGACTTCGTCGTCACCCCGACCACCCCCTCGGTCGCCTTCAAGCTGGGGGAGAAGGCCGACGACCCGCTGGCGATGTACATGAACGACTTCTTCACGGTGCCGATGAGCCTCGCCGGGATCCCGGCGATCTCGATCCCCGCTGGCCTCGCCGAGCCGGAAGGCGGCGGGCCGCAACTGCCGGTCGGCTTCCAGATTGCCGCCCCCGCCTTCGCCGAGCAGCGACTCCTCGACGCCGCCTACGCGCTCGAGCAGGGGATCGGCTTCGACGCCCGCCCGGGAGACGCGGATGGCTGATCTCGAAGCGGTGATCGGGCTGGAGATCCACGTCCAGTTGGCGACCAAGACGAAGATGTTCTGCGGCTGCGAACTCTCCTTCGGGGACGAGCCGAACGTCCACACCTGCCCCGTCTGCCTCGCCCACCCGGGGGTCCTCCCGGTCCCCAACGAGCGGGCGATCCGCTACGGCATCCAGATCGGCCTCGCGCTCGGCTGCGAGATCGCCCCCCACTCGATCTTCCACCGCAAGAACTACTTCTATCCCGACAGCCCGAAGGCCTACCAGATCAGCCAGTACGACATCCCGCTTGCCAGCAACGGCAAGCTCGGCCAGATCCGCATCCACCGCGCCCACCTCGAGGAGGACGCGGCGAAGATGATCCACGTCGGCGAGTCGGGGCGGATCCACGGCTCCGGCGCCTCCCTGGTCGACTTCAACCGCGGCGGCACGCCGCTGGTCGAGATCGTCACCGAGCCCGACCTGCGCGGCGCCGCCGAAGCGGCGGAGTGGGCGCGGCTGCTGCGGGAGACCGTACGCCAGCTCGGCGTCTCCGACGTCAGCATGGAGGAGGGGAGCCTGCGGATCGACGCCAACGTCTCGGTGCGGCCGGCCGGCAGCGAGGAGCTGGGGACGAAGACCGAGCTGAAGAACATGAACAGCTTCCGCTTCCTGCAGCGCGGGATCGAGGCCGAGCTGGAGCGCCAGCGCGCGGTGATCGAGGCGGGCGGGGCGATCGAGCAGGAGACGCTCCACTTCGACCCTCGCACCGGCGGCTTGACCTCGCTGCGCTCGAAGGAGGAAGCCCACGACTACCGCTACTTCCCCGAGCCCGACCTGGTGCCGCTTGCGCCGACCGAGGAGATGCTGCGCGAGGCGCGCGAGGCGCTGCCGGAGTTGCCGGCGGCGCGGATCGCCCGCTACGAATCGGAGCTGGGGCTGAGCGCCGACGTCGCGCTGACCCTGGCCACGGACCCCGAGACCGCCGCCTACTTCGAGCAGGTCGCCGCCGCGGCCGCCGGCGTCGAGCCGCGGGTTGTCGCCAACTGGGTGACCGGCGAGCTCGCCGCCGCCCTGCGCCAAGATGGCGGCGAGGGCGGTGCCGCCGCTTCGAAGGTGACGCCGGAGGCGCTCGCGGCGCTGGTCGGGCTCGTCCAGGAGAACAAGGTCTCCCACGGCAGCGGCAAGATGGTGCTGGCGCAACTGGTCGAGGGCGGGGGGGACCCGGTCGCGATCGTCGAGCGCGAGGGCCTCGCCCAGATCTCCGACTCCGGCGAGCTCGAGGCGATCGTCGACCAGGCGATCGCCGACAACGCCGAAGCCGTCGCCAAAGTCCGCGAAGGGAACAAGAAGGCGATCGGCGCGATCGTCGGCGCGATCATGCGCGAGACCAAGGGCCGCGCCGACGGCGGCGAGGTCCAGCGGTTGCTGCAGGAACGACTGACCCCCTGAGGGGGGTTGGCGAAACCCCCTGAGCGGGGGATTTGTGGCTCTCGATACTTTGTAACACGTTGTTACAAAGTGCTAGCGTGGGCGCATGGCATGGAACGTCGTCATCGCTGGAGGTGGATTCGGGGGCGCGGCCGCAGCCCGCGAGCTCGAGCGGGTCCTACCGAAGCAGTCGGCGCGGCTGGTCCTCGTCAACGAGACCAACTTCGCGCTCTACACGCCGTTCCTGCCCGAGGCAGCGGCGGGGACGCTGGAGCCGCGGCACGTGGTGACGCCGCTGCGGGAGATCCTCAACCGCACCTACCTGCGCCTCGGCTCGATCGTCGCCCACGACCCCGCGGCGAAGACGGTCACCCTGCGCGCGAAGTACGGCGAGACCGAGGTTCTGCCCTACGACCAGCTCCTGCTCTCGCTCGGCTCGGTCTCACGGGTGCTCCCGGTGCCGGGGCTGGCCGAGCACGCGGTCGGCTTCAAGAGCCTCGCCGACGCGATCTATCTCCGCAACCACGTGATCGAGACGCTGGAGGAAGCGAACGCGACCGAGGACCCGGCGCGCCGCGAAGAGCTCCTCACCTACGTCTTCGTCGGCGGCGGCTACGCCGGGCTGGAGGCGCTGGCCGAGCTGCAGGACTTCGCCGCCGACGCGATGGAGAACTACCCGCGCGCCCGTCTGCACGGGATGCGCTGGATCCTCGTCGAGGCCGCCGACCGGGTGCTGCCGGAGATCGACCGCCAGCTCGCTGATTACGCGCTGCGGGAGCTGCGGGGACGCGGCATCGACATCCGCATGGAGACCACCTTGGAGGAGGTCACCGCCGACAGTGCCCGCCTCTCCAGCGGCGAGGTGCTGGCGACCAAAACCGTCGTCTGGACCGCCGGGGTGGCGCCGCAGCCGATCCTCAAGCAATTGAACGTGCCGCTCGACGAGCGCGGCCGCGTCCCCGTCGACTCCTACCTGCGGGTCGAGGGGATGGACTCGGTTTGGGCGATCGGCGACTGCGCCGCCGCTCCTGACCCGCGCGGCGGTCTCTGCCCGCCGACCGCCCAGCACGCGGTGCGCCAGGGGCCGGTCGCCGCCCGCAACATCGCCGCCGAGCTCGGGATCGGAACGCCGCGGCCCTTCGAGTACCGCTCCGAGGCCGCCTTCGTCAACCTCGGCCGCTACAAGGCGGTGGGCCGGATCGGCGACCGAACCTTCCGCGGCTTCCCGGCCTGGTGGCTGGCCCGCAGCTACCACATGAGCCAGATCCCGGGCACCGCCCGCAAGGTCCGCGCCGTCCTCGACTGGACCGCCGGCCTGCCCTTCCGGCGTGACACCGCCGAGGTCGGCTCGATCGGCCATCGCAAACCGCTGGCCTAGCTATTCCACGACCAGGGTCGTGTGCATCCCTTCTTCGTCGTGGGTCGGGAGCGAGCACCAGAGGCGGTAGGTCCCCGGTTCGAGGTCGAAGTGGGCGACGCTGCGCTGCAGCGAGTTGGTCTCCGGGAGCGCCAGCGGCGCGCCTTCGTCGCCTTCCCGCCGCAGGTTGAGGTCGTGCGCGTCCTGGCCCTGGTTGTTGAGTTCGATCGTCACCGCGCCGGCGGCGACGCTGGGGCGGGAGAGGGTGAACGCGTACTCGACCGATTTGACGCTGACCCGGTTCGCGGTCGCTTCTTCTTCGGGTTCCGGTCCGGGGACGGGCGGCGGGTTCGGCGGGGGCAGGACCAGCGCCGGCTCCGTGGCGGCGACGGCCGGGACGCAGATCCAGCGGTGGCGCAGGCGCACGACCCGGCGCAGCTTCCCGTGGCGCCGCACCCGTTTGACGACGCGCTTCGTCTGCCGCTTCCAGCGGCATTCGGCGGCGTGGGCGGCGCCGGGCTGTAGTCGCGGCGAGCCGCCCGGAGCCGCGGCCGCGACGAGGAGCGCCAGCGCCAGGACGAGGAGCGCCGCCCGCCTCATGGCTTGACCAGAGTCGGCCGGGCAAAGCCGGAAGCGCCGGGGATGATCGCTTCGGCGTCGAATTCCAGCCACTGCTCCAGCAGCGAGCAGTACATCGCCCGGAAGTCGCTGGTCACCCGCAGGTTGTCGTCTTCGTCGAGGCTGGCGAGGCCGGGGAATTCGCCGACCATCTGGCCCTGGGCTTTGGAACCGATCAGGAAGGCGCAGCCGGCGGCGCCGTGGTCGGTGCCGAGGGAGCCGTTCTCTTCCGGTCGGCGGCCGAACTCGCTCCAGACCTCGATCATCACCCGGTCGGCGAGGCCGCGCGCCTCGAGGTCGCGCTGGAAGGCCAGCAGCCCTTCGCAGGTCTGGCGCAGGCTGTCTTCGAGGTCGGCGGCCTGGTCGGCGTGGGTGTCGTAGCCGCCGGCGGCGCGGATCGTCACCACCCGCAGCGGTAGCCCGAAGGCGATGTAGGCGGCGAGCCCGGCGAGCTTGTGGGAGAACCAGGTTTCCGGATAGGCGACCGGGCTGCTGAAGTCGCCGACCCCGCCGAGGTCCTGGCGCAGCTTGTCGGTCTGGGCGGTCGCCCGCCGCACCTGCGCCATCGCCGGCGAGCTCGACGGCAGCGAGCCGAAGCGGGCGAAGCTTTTGTACATCTCCGCCTCGATCGGTTCGCCGACCGGCGCCCAGAGGTCGTAGCCGTCGACGCTGTCGATCGCCCCCACCGGCTTTTCCGCCGTCGCCAGCATCGGCGAGAGGGCGCCGTCCAGCGAGAGCCCCTGCAGCGGGTTTTCGTCGTTGCCGACGGCGTCGAGGTACCGCCCCAGCCAGCCGGTCCGGTAGCCGACCTGCAGCTCGCCGATCTCGTAGTAGTGGCGGGAGGTGAAGTGGGACTGGTCGGGGTGGTCGTAGCCGATCGCCGGGAAGGCGGTGACCTTGCCCTCCGCGTGCAGCGTCGCCAATCCGGCCGCCGCCGGGTGCCACTGCAGGCGCGTGTCCTCGCTGAAAGTCGGCCCGGCGCCCGGGGCGAAGGCGAGGTTGGGCCGCAGCTGCGAGTACTTAGCGTCGCCGACCGGGGCGAGGACGCTGAGCGCGTCGATGCCGCCGTCGAAGAAAACCGAGACGAGGATCTTTTCGGTCGGCGCCGCCTGGGCGATCCCGGCCTCGAAGGCCGAGAGCGGGATCTTCGAGGCGCCGTATACCGCCAGCGCCAGGCCGGCGCTGCGGGAGAGGAAGCGGCGCCGCGAGAGCCCGGTGCCCGCCGGCTCCGGCATCCCCGGCTCGATCGCCGGCAGGCCCTTGCCGGCTTCGGCGGCGGCCGAGCGGAAGAGCTGGGAGCGGGTATAGCCGTCGCAGCAGGAGTGGTGGCGGGCGCTCATTGCAGGATCGCCTCCGGGCTGATCCCGATCAGTTGCAGGAGGGCGTTCTGGCGCAGGGCGCGGTAGGGGCCGCGCTGCCAGTTCGCCTGGATCTTGGTCTCGGCGCGGCGGGCGAAGTCGAGCAGCTCTTCCCGGTGCTCGGGGCCGAGTTCGGGGTTCGACCAGGAGGCCAGCGCCCGCGCCAGCGCCTCATCCGGGGTCTCGGTGATGCTGTAGTCGTCGTTCCAGGCGTCGACCGAGACTCCCTCGAGGGCGTAGTCGACGATGTTCCAGCGGGCCCGCATCCGCGAGGTGTCGAGCCAGCGATTGTCGTCCCAGCCGGAGACGTTGGGCGGCCAGAAGAGCCGCTGGCCCGCCTCTTCGCAGAGCCAGACCCAGGCCTCGGTGTCGACGCCGCGGCCGAGCCAGCGCAGCATCGAGGCGAGTTGGACCACCGGCGGTTTCACCATCGGCGGCCCTTCGTGGAGCTCGGGGCAGAGGAGGATCGTCTCCAGGACCGGGCGGATCTGCCAGCCCGAGCCGGTATAGAGGCCGATCAGTTCGTCCCGGCGCGCGCTCGAAGGCGGCTGCGGGACGAAGTAGCTCCAGAGCTTCTCGACGAAGAAGGAGGGGTGGAGCGGGTGCTCGACGCAGAGCCGGCAGGCGTCTTCCCAGCCCCAGTTGCCGGTCCGGCCGAAGACGGTCTTGGTCCCGGTGTCGTGCCAGTTGGGGTCGAAGCGGAAGTTGTAGGCGCCCTGTTCGCTCGACCAGCTGTTGCGCCAGCCGGTCAGGGCGCGGGCCTGTTCGCGGATGTCGTCCTCGCTGTAGGCGCCGCGGTCGGCGCCGAGCGAGAACAGCTCCATCATCTCCCGCGCGTAGTTCTCGTTCGGCGCCCACTTGTAGTTTTCGTTGCCGTTCAGCCACTGCAGCATCGCCGGGTCGATCGTCACCGCCTTGAAGAGGTCGAGGAACGAGCCGAAGCATTGGGCGCGGAAGAGGTTCGACTGGTCGATCATCTGCTGCTGTTTGGAGACGTTCGCGTTCGAGGTCGCGAACCAGTCGTGGAAGACCAGCGCCATCCGCTCGACCAGCGGCTGGCTGCCGCGGACCATGCGGTCGAGCCACCAGAGGTGGTCGTGGCCCCAGGCGTCGGCGGGGGCGAGCGGGTTGCCTTCGTCGTCGGTCGGCGCCGGACCGCTGAGGCTGGCGCCGCCGGTCGGGCGGGTCAGCGACTGGACCGCGCCGACCAGACCGAGCGAGACGAGCCCCTCAGCCTGGCCGGGGACCGCGCCGAAGCCGGCCCGCTCCAGTAGGCGCACCGCCTGCGGCCGGCCGAAGGGCTCCTGGTAGGCACCGGGCGGGCGCGGGTCGGAGGTCGCGGGGGCCGGCGCCGCCGCCGGCAGCGCCCGCCGCGGCGGCTTGCGGCCGGGCCCGCGGAAGTGGCCTTTCTTCGGCTTGTGATGGTGGGTGTAGATGTAGCCCTGGACGCGCCAGCCGCCCTGGCCGTCGGGCACCCAGCGGAAGTGCTTGTCCCTCCAGACACGGCGGCGCTTGCGGGGATGGTGCCTCCGCTTCGGCGCGACTGGTTGCTCTCTCGGAATCGCCATGCCCAGACCCGGGCCGCACAGGCCCTCTTCCTCACCTCGGCCCGTCGCGGCGGCGCTTGAAGATCGGCGCTCCCCGCTGGACGTTAGATCGAGAGCTCCGACCCGCAAGAATGGGGGGCGTGGAGTACCTCGTCATCGCCTTCTTCTTCGGTCTCGCCACCGGATTCATCGGCCGCTCGAAGGGCAGCTCGTTCTTCATCTGGTTCCTGATCGGGACCGTGCTGACGCTGCTCGGCCTGATCGCCGTGATCCTCTACCGCGTCGACAAGGACGAACCGGAACGCCAGTGCCCCAACTGCCACAAGAGCCTCAAGCTCTACGTCCAGGTCTGCCCCCGCTGCGGCACCGACCTCTACCTCCCGGACCCGGCAGCAGTGCGGCACCCGGGCGTGCGCTGAGCGCCCGCGCTCAGCGCAGCCAGGTGCGGACGATCGCGTTGGCGAAGCCGACGCCGTAGCGGATGACCGCTGGCTTCTTCGAGTGGCCGTGGAGGCGCTGTTCGACGGTGATCGGGATCTCCTTGGCGGGGATGCCCCGCTTGATCGCCTCGATCATGAACTCGGAGGTGTGGAACTGCTCCTGGCGCAGGACCAGTTGGGGGAGGACGGCCGTGCGCACGGCGCGGTAGCCGTTGGAGCAGTCGGTGACGTGGGTGCGGGTGATGAAGGAGACGAGGCGGTTGAAGAAGACGATCCCGAGCTCGCGGGCGAAGTGGTTGCGGTCGGCGCGGCCGAGCACGCGGGAGCCGTGGGCGACGTCGACCTCGCCGTCGAGGATCGGCTTGACCAGGCGCTCCATCTCGTCGGGCCGGTGCTGGCCGTCGGCGTCGAGGGTGACGACGATCTCGGCCCCCGATTCGACCATCAGCCGGTAGCCCGTGCGCAGCGCCGCGCCGCCGCCGCGGTTGGTGACGTGGCGGGCGACCAGCGCCCCGTGCTCGGCGGCGACGTCGCCGGTGCCGTCGCGGGAGCCGTCGTCGACGACCAGGACCTCGGTGCGGACCCCGCAGACGGCGGCCGGGATCTGGCCGAGGACGACACCGATGTTCTCCGCCTCGTTGTAGGCGGGGATCAGGATCGCGACCTTGCCGCGGAAGCGGTCGGGGAGACCGGCCTGGCGGAACTCCTCCCAGGCCAGGCCCTCCAGCGCCGCCGAGAGCTGGCGGGCGTTGCGGGCTCCCTGCGAGAGCGCCCGCAGGATCAGCAGGAAGAGGACGAAGATGGCGAAGACCGCGAGGCCGAGGATGCGGCCGCCGTTGCCCTTCTCGAAGGAGAAGGCGGAGAGGAGGCCGTTGACGACTTCGGTCCCGGCAACGAGGACGAGCCCGAGGCCGGAGAGGAAGAGGATGACGACGTCGGCGTTGCGCAGCGAGCGCCGCCGCGCCACGGCGTAGCCGACGAGCAGCGCCGCGAGCAGCAGCCCGACGGCGCGGAGCGCCGTCAGTTCGGCCGGGAAGATGCCTGCGAGCGGGACCATTCGCGGCCAGAGAATATGGCCGGAAGGCCGGATGCGAGGGCGATCCCGGCTAGCGGAAAGACGAGCGTCATCAGGACCTCGTTGCGCCGGGGGGCGGCGAGAGAGGCCGCGCCGACCAGGGTGACGAGGGCGATCGGGGTCGCCAGCGCCACCAGCTCCCACCAGCGGCGCCAGGCGCCGAGCAGGGCGAGACCGGCGATTCCGAGCAGGACCAGGGCGATCTGGACGGCCCGGCCGGCGGTCGTGCTCATCGCTTCGCCGACGCCGCTGCTCCACATCCGGCCGACCTTGCGAACGGTCATCGCCAGGTAGCCGAGCGGGTCTTCGCCGAGGTACTTGGAGAGGTTTTCCTTGCCGAGCTTGCCGAGGGCCTGGTCACGAGTGAGGCCGGGGTGCTCTTCGGTCACTTCTTCGGCGACCGCGTCGAACAGCGGCGTGGGGTTGACCTTGTCGAGGGCTTCCGAGCTCGGCGCTAGTTCCTTCCCTTCGTAGCGCTTGACGAGGATCGCCTTGACCCGCTGGTATTCGCCGTCGGCGGGGAGGTAGGTGCCGACGTAGAGCGCCTTGCCGCCGCCGGTGGAGATCGGGACGACGCGGTCGAGGACGACGACGTTGCGGATCGTCCAAGGCAGGATCGGGAGCAGGAGGGCGGCGAGGAGGATCGCGGCGGCGCCCAGGCCGAGACGCCATTCGCGCTCACGCCAGGTCTGGATCGCGGCGAGGAGGACGAAGGCGGCGCCGACCAGCAGGTACTCGGGGCGGAACATCGCCGTCAGACCGAAGAGCACGCCGGGCACCAGCCAAGGCCACAGCGAACGCACTCGTCCCCGCATACCGGGGACGAGTGCGTTCTTACTGCGGTCCGCGGCCCAGAGGAAGGCGAGGATCGCCGCCGGCAGGGTCAGCATCGCCGGCGGCTCGCTCATCAGCTCGCCGGTGGTGTGGATGAAGGGGGGGTAGACGGCGACCAAGAAGGCGGCGAAGAGGCCGACGAAGCGGCCGCGGCGAGCGCCGAGGCGCCAGCCGAGGGCGAAGACGACGAGGATCGTCGCGACGCCGAGCAGCGCCTCGACGATCCGCGCGGTCCCTTCGCGGGCGCCGCCGGTGGCGTAGTAGGCGCCCGCGTAGAGGAATGGCGCCCCGGGCGACCAGTCGCTGGAATCTTCGAATTCGGGGCCGCCGAAGCTGCCTTCCTCGTAGAGGGCCTTGGAGATCGCGTAGTAGGCGTGCGAGTCGTCGGCCGGGTTGGCGACGGGGTTGACGACCACGTAGGCCCGCACCACCAACCCCAGCAGCGCGATCGCCGCCAGCGCGATCAGCGTCCGCTTGCCGTAGCGCTGCGGCAGCGCGCGGATCCAGTCGGCGACGGCGGTCAAGGCGCGCTCAGGCTACTTGGGTGGGCGGCCGCGGTTGGCGAGTTAAGCCGCCTATAGCGAGTCAAAGTCGCCAACCATGCTCCACCGACCGACGCCAGCGCCGCTAGTAGCGGGACCAGGACGAGGACGCGGCGGGGGGAGGCGACGAGGAGGGCGCTTGCGAGCGTGATCGCGAGGAGGATCGTCCCTAGCAGCAGCGCCTCCCAGCGGCGGCGCCAGGCGAGGACGCCGAGACCGGCGAGGGCGAGCAGCACCAGCGCCCAGTGGATGACCTCCCAGCCCGGCTCCCGCATCACGGCTCGCGGCCCATGCGACCAGATTCGCCAGACCTTCGTGGCGAGGAAGCCGGCGTATTCGGCCGGCTCTTCGGAGACGTCGTCCCAGAGCTGTTTCTTGCCCAGCTTCGAGAGCGCCTGGTCGGTTTCCAAGCCGGGATAGCGGGCGTGGGCGAGGCGGGCGAGGATCTGCTCCAGCCGCAACCGCTGCGCGTCCTGGGGCGCGAACAGCCGCGGGTTTTCGGCGACGACCTCGGCGCCGACCCTTTCCGGATCCCCGTCGGAGGGCAGGTAGGTGCCGGCGAAGAGCACCTGGCCGCCGCCGGTCGAGATCGGCACGAGGCGGTCGAGGGCGACGGCGTTGCGAATCGTCCAGGGGGCGATGATCACGACGAGGCCGCCGACGAAGATCCCGGCCCGCAGCAGGGACTGACGCCAATCCACCTTCGCCTCCCGCGCGAAGACCACGACCGCGACCAGTGCCGCCACCCCGAGATACTCCGGCCGCACCAGCGCCAGCGCCCCAAAGAGCGCTCCCGGCAGCAGCCACCGCGCCCAGCCGTCCTCCCAGGCCCACAGCACCGCCAGCACCCCGCCCGACAGCAGGGTCGCCGCCAGCGGCTCGCTCATCAGCATCCCCTGGTACTCGAGCAACGCCGGGTACACCGCCACCGCCAGCGCCCCGGCCAGCGCCGGCCAAAATTCAGCGCCCGCTGAATTTTGGCCCCTATCAGGGCTCATTTTCAGCGTCCGCTGAATTTTGCCGGGGCGCGTCAGTCGCCTCCCGATCAAGTACGCGAAGAGCACGCTCAGGGTCCCGATCAACGCCAGGACCACCCGGGCCAGCCGCTCATGCACGCCGCCCGTCACCCCGTACACCGCCGCCACGAACTGGGGCAGCCCCGGCGAGTAGTTGCTCGACGGCTGCGTCGCGCCGGGCCCGACCGTGAACCCGTCCCCGCCCTCGAGGTTGGCGGCGATCGCCGCGTAGGCGGCGGCGTCGTAGACCGGCGCCCGCCCGTCCCAGGCCTCGCCGAGGCGCAGTCCCAGCCCCAGCAGCAGAACCGCGACGAGCGCGACGATCCCCAGGCGACCGCCGTTGCGCGCCGCGAGGGGGGATTGGCCGCCGTCCATCGGCCAGATTCAACTAGCAGGGCCGGCTGGGCGCCGCGCGAACGTCTAAGCTGCCGCCTTCATGCGAATCCTCATCCTCGGGGGCGACGGCTACCTGGGCTGGCCGACCGCGATGCGCTTCTCGGCCCGCGGTCATGAAGTCTCCGTCGTCGACAACTTCTCCCGCCGCCGCTGGCACACCGAACATGGCACCGCCTCGCTGACCCCGATCGGGGAGCTCGACGAGCGGATCGCCGCCTGGCGCGAGGTCTCCGGCGAGCAGATCCGCAGCTACGTCGGCGCCGTCGAGGATGGCGACTTCCTCGACGAGGTCGTGGCCGAGACCAAGCCCGAGGTGGTCGTCCACTACGGCCAGCAGGCCTCGGCGCCGTTCTCGATGCTGAGCCGCGAGCGCGCGGTCGAAACCCAGCACGCCAACGTGATCGGCAACCTCAACCTGCTCTTCGCGATGCGCGACCACGTCCCCGACGCGCACCTGGTCAAGCTCGGGACGATGGGGGAGTACGGCCAGCCCGACATCGACATCGAGGAGGGCTACATCGAGATCGAGCACAAGGGCCGCAAGGACACGCTGCCGTATCCGAAGCTGCCGGACTCGCTCTACCACTGCTCCAAGGTCCATGATTCGACCAACATCCACTTCGCCTGCCGCACCTGGGGCCTGCGCGCGACCGACCTCAACCAGGGCGTCGTCTACGGCGTCGAGACCGAGGAGACCGCCCGCGACGACCGCCTCGTCACCCGCTTCGACTACGACGAGCTGTTCGGCACCGTCCTCAACCGGTTCTGCGTCCAGGCCGTGATCGGCCACCCGCTGACCGTCTACGGCGCCGGCCACCAGACCCGCGGCTTCCTCAACATCCGCGACACCCTCGCCTGCGTCGAACTGGCGGCGCTGAACCCGGCCGAGCGCGGCGAGTTCCGCGTCTTCAACCAGTTCACCGAGCAGTTCTCGGTCCTCGAGCTGGCCGAACTGGTCAAGCAGGCGGGCGAGCACCTCGGCTACACGGTCTCGATCGACCACGTCGAGAACCCGCGGGTCGAGAAGGAAGAGCACTACTACAACGCGATCCACACCAAGCTCCTCGACCTCGGGTTGCAGCCGACGCTGCTGGGGGAGGAGCTGGTGGAGTCGATCATCCACGCGATCGAGCGTCACAAGGGCCGGGTCATCGAGACCGCGATCGACCCGAAGACCCGTTGGAACCCGGCGAAGTCGCCCGCCGGCCAGGCGTAGCTTCACTGGTACCATCGCCAGTTCCTATGCGGGCCGCCGACACGTTGATGGAATCCCTCAAGGCCGAGGGCGTCAAGGACGTCTTCGGCATCCCCGGCGGGGCCAACCTGCCGACCTATGACGCGATGGTCGACGCGGACTTCCGCCACGTCCAGGTCCGCCACGAGCAGGCCGGCGGCCACGCCGCCGAGGGATACGCCCAGGCCTCGGGTCGGGTCGGCGTCGCCTTCGCCACCTCCGGACCCGGCGCCACCAACCTGGTCACGGCGATCGCCGACGCGATGATGGACTCGGTTCCGACCGTCTTTATCACCGGCCAGGTCCGCACCGAGCTGATCGGCACCGACGGCTTCCAGGAGGCCGACATCCTCGGCGCCACCCTGCCCTTCGTCAAGCACTCCTTCGCGGTTACCGATCCGCGCCAGATCCCCGACTACGTTCACCAGGCCTTCCACCTCGCCTCGACCGGGCGGCCGGGGCCGGTGCTGCTGGACATCCCGCAGGACCTCTCGCGCGCCGACATCGAGTACGAAGCGCGCACCGAGCCGGTCGAGCTGCCCGGCTACAAGCCTTCGACCGAGGGCAACATCAAGCAGATCCGGATCGCCGCCAAAGCGCTGGCCAGTGCCCGCCGGCCGGTCTTCTACACCGGCGGCGGCGTCGTCAACGCCAACGCCGCCGAGGAGCTGCGCGAGCTGGCCGAATCCGACCGCTTCCCGGTCACCTCGACGCTGATGGGGCTGGGCGGCTTCCCGGCTTCCCACCAGCACTGGTTGGGGATGCTCGGCATGCACGGCACCGTCGCCGCCAACTGGGCGATGGACAGAGCCGACCTGATCGTCGCCATCGGCGCCCGCTTCGACGACCGCATCACCGGCAAACTCGATGAGTTCGCGCCCCACGCCAAGGTGATCCACATCGACATCGACCCGGCCGAGATCTCGAAGAACGTCGGCGCCCACATCCCGATCGTCGGCGACGCCAAGCAGGTGCTGCCGAAGCTGACCCGTGAGTACCGGGCGTTGCAGACCGACTCCAGCCGGCTCGACGAGTGGTGGAACACGCTGCGCGGCTGGCAGCAGGAGCACCCGCTCTACTACGAGCCCGGCGAGAACGGCGAGATCAAGCCGCAGTTCATGATCGAGACGCTGCACCGCGCCACCCAGGGGGACGCGATCATCACCTCCGACGTCGGCCAGCACCAGATGTGGACGGCGCAGTACTACGGCTTCGACAAACCGCGGCGCTGGATCAACTCCGGCGGCCTCGGGACGATGGGCTTCGGCCTGCCGAGCGCGGTGGGCGCCAAGGTCGCCTGCCCGAACGAGCAGGTCGTCTGCGTCGCCGGCGACGGCAGCCTGATCATGAACATCCAGGAGCTCGCGACCTGCGTCACCGAGGGGGTCCCGGTCAAGGTCTTCCTGATGAACAACGGCTACATGGGCATGGTCCGCCAGTGGCAGGAGCTGTTCTGGGACCGCCGCTACAGCTCGGTCGACATGGGCTCCAGTCCCGACTGGGTGAAGCTGGCCGAGGCCTTCGGAGCCAAGGGCATGCGCTGCGACGACTCCGCCGACCTCGAGGAGCAGATGGTCGCCGCCCTCGAGCACGACGGCCCGGTCCTGCTCGACGTCCGCGTCGCCCGCGAAGAGAACTGCTATCCGATGATCCCGCCGGGCAACGCCGCCCGTGACATGGTCGAGGCGCCGCGGAAAGCGAGGCGATGATGGAGGCCGGCACTCCGCAGGTCGTCAAACTGGAGGACCTTCACGTCCCCGGGCAGTTGACCGGCCGCAAGCACATCCTCTCGATCCTGGTCGAGAACAAACCGGGGGTGCTGGCGCGCGTCGCCGGGCTCTTCTCGCGCCGCGGCTTCAACATCGACACCCTCGCGGTGGGGCCGACCGACGACCCGACAATCTCGCGGATCACCCTCACCCTGGACGGTGCGGTCCACCCGATCGACCAGGTGACCAAGCAGCTGCACAAGCTGGTCAACGTGCTGAAGATCCGCGACATGGAACCGGACGACACGGTGGCCCGCGAGATGGCCCTCTTCAAGGTCTCCTCGGCGGTCGAGAACCGGGCCGAGATCATCCAGTTCGCCGAGATCTTCCGGGCCAAGATCGTCGACGTCGCCCGGCGCACGATGACGATCGAGGTGACCGGCTCCGCCGACAAGATCGAAGCCTTCGAGCGCATGGTCCGCCCGCACGGGCTGGTCGAAATGGTCCGAACGGGAGAGATCGCGATCGGCCGTGGTCACGACTAGTGACCTTCGCGGTGCGCTGGAGCTAGGCGCCGCCAGGGGACGACGCACCCTCGTAAGCGTCACCCGGGAGGTCGAGGTCGCCGACCCCTGCGCCGCGGTCTTCGCCTCGCGGCTTGCGAGCGAGCGCTGGTTCTGCTGGGAGCAGCCCGACCGGGGCTTCGCCCTGGCGGGTCTGGGCGTGGCCTACGAGGCCGCCTCACGGGGGGCGGAGCGCTTCCGCGACGTCGCCAGCGAGTGCCTGACCGTGGCGCGGGATCCCGTCCTCGAGCAGCCGCGCGGGCTGCCGGCGGGTTCCGGACCGGTCTGGGCCGGCGGCTTCGCCTTCGACGCCGACGGCGGCGCCAGCCCCGCCTGGTCCTCGCTGTCGCCCGCCTCGCTGTCCCTGCCCGAGGTCTCGATCTGCCGCGCCGACGAGCGCTCCTTCCTCACCGTCAACGCCCTGGTCGGACCGGGGGAGGACACCGCCAGCCTGGCCGAGCGGCTGGGGGCGCGCCTGGCCGCGCTGCGGCTGGAGGAGCCGCTGCCGCTGCTCGACCCGCACCCGACCGCCCACGCCGAGATCCGCAGCGCGCTGCCGCCGCGGGCCTTCGAAGGCGCGGTCGAGGCCGCCACAGCGCGGATCGCCGCCGGCGAGATGAGCAAGGTGGTGCTGGCCCGCGAGGTGATCGTCAGCGCCGCCGCCGCCCACGACACCGCCGCCGTCTTCGGCGCCATGCGCGAACAGTTCCCGACCTGCTTCTGCTTCTGCTGCGGGACCCCGGAGGCGGCCTTCATCGGCGCCAGCCCGGAGCTGCTGGTGCGCCGCTCCGGCGCCAGCGTCTCCACCGTCGCCCTCGCCGGCTCGACCCGCCGCAGCTCCGACCCCGCCGTCGACGACCACCTCGGCGAGCAGCTCCTGCGCAGCGACAAGAACCGCCGCGAGCAGCGGATAGTCGCCGAGCGGATCGTCCGCTCGCTGCGTCCGCACGCGGTCTGGGTCGAGGCCGCGGCCGAGCCGGAGATCGCCAAGGTGGCCAACATCCAGCACCTGGCGACCCCGGTCATCGCCCAGCTCGCCGAGCCCCACTCGGCGATCGAGCTGGCCGGCCTCCTGCACCCGACGCCCGCCGTCGGCGGCGAGCCCTGGCCCGCCGCCGCCCGCGCCATCGCCGACCTCGAGAACATGGACCGCGGCTGGTACGCCGCCCCGGTCGGCTGGATGGACGCGACCGAAGACGGCGAATTCTGCGTCGCCCTGCGCAGCGCCCTTCTCCGCGACCGCGAGGCCCACCTCTTCGCCGGCGTCGGCGTCGTCGCCGGCTCCGAACCCGAGGCCGAGCTGGCCGAGACCGAGGTCAAGCTCGGGGCGCTGCTGCCGTTGCTGGCTGAGTAGGGTCGCTGCGTGAGTCGCGCTTCCGCTCTGCTGCTGGCGATATGCATCGTTGTCCTCGCGGGCATGGCCTTGCCTGTGCAGGCGGCCGCCCCGGAAGGACCGCGGATCACGGTCCTGGCCTTTTCCGTCGAGCGCGGGCAGGACATCATCACGATGGGGCCCAACGGGGCCTCCCCTCAGGCCGTGATCAATGAAGCTGGCTGGAGCCGACCATCGTGGTCGGCCGACGGCAACCTGCTCGCGTTCGGGTCCTATGGAGAGTGGAGTGGGGAAGTGGTTGCGGTCGCCGAAGCCAACGGTCCTGGGCTCCGCTTTTATCGGCGCGCCTCACTCGAAGGTGACAATCCGGTGATGGCGCCGGACGGACAGACGGTCGCCTATCTGAACAAGGGCTCCATCTGGCTCCTCAACGTCAAGTCGGGCTCGGTACGGCGGGTGATCCCATGGCGGCTGCAGACGGCATTCGAACCGAGTTCGTTCTCTCCAGATGGCTCGAAGCTCGCCGGGACGACTCTCTACGGGTCCGGAGCGGGCGACGCGGTCGCCGTCGACCTCCGCACCGGCCGTGTCTCGCTGCTGGCGAAGGAAGCGTCGGAACCCGCCTATTCCCCGGACGGTTCGGAAGTCGCCTTCATCCGCTGGAAGAACTGGAGGACGAGCTGGGTAGACGACGGCTCGCCGCCGATCGACGAGCTGCGGGTCACCCGGGTCGGCACCTTCCCCCGATCCCGGCTCCTGCTGCGCAGTCACAAGTTGCTGGTTCGGCCCAGTTGGGACCCGTCCGGACAGCGGCTCGCGTTTATCCGCACCCGGGTCACCGAAAACGGCTATGACGACCCGAAGAAAGGCGATGCGCTGATGGCGATCAACGCCGACGGAACCTGCCTGAAGAAGGTCTACACCGACCGGGAAACGACGCTCTACAGCGCCGTGTGGCAGCCCGGATCGGGGCGCGAAGCCGGGCCGATCTCCTGCTAGCTCGGCAGGGCGTCGTGGACGCGGCGGGTCAGCTCGCGGTGCGCTTCGACGTTTGCTTGCCGATCCGTCTTGACCTCGATCAAGCCGGTGCCCGCGGCTAACGCACCCGGCAGCTCGTCCAGCGACTCGAGGCGGTGGTGGGGGAGGTCGAAGAGCGCCGCGGCCCGTGCCGCGTCGACGCCGCGCGGGGTTCCCATCAGCGCTTCGAATTCACCCGGCTCCATCGCCTCCTCCTGCGGCAGGAAGTGGAAGATGCCGCCGCCGTCGTTGTCGATGACGACGACGCGGACCGGGGTCTCGACTTCGCGCAGGGCCGCGAGGCTGCCGAGGTCGTGGAGGAGGCCGAGGTCGCCGGTGACGACGGTAGTGGGGCGGCCGCTGGCGCGGGCGGCGCCGATCCCGGAGGAGACGAGCCCGTCGATGCCGTTTGCGCCGCGGTTGGAGAGGAAGAGGACGTCGGTCTCGTCGGCGGCGAGAAAGGCCTCCTGGTCGCGGATCGGCATGCTCGAGGCGGTGTAGACGAGGTCGCCGTCGCGGTGGGCGGCGCCGAGGGCGCGGTGGAGCGCGGGCTCGGAGATCTGTGGCTGCGCGGCGAGCGCTTCCTCGAGTGCGGCCTGGGCGGCGCGCTCGGCCGTGATCCACGGCTCCGGGTCGCCTCGTTCCTGTCCCTGGCGGTCCAGGCGCGCGGCCCATCCCGCCGCCAGCTCGGTGGGATCGGCGCGCAGGATCGCCGCCGCGCGGCGGCTCGGCTCGTTCCAGCCGCCCTTGGGGTCGACGACGATCTGGTCGGCGCCGGAGGCGGCGAGCCAGGCCCGCAGCGGCTTGCTGGTCGGCATCTCACCGAAGCGGAGAACTAGCTCCGGGACGACCGAGCGGGCGAAGTGCTCCTCGCGAAGCAGCAGGTCATAGCTGGCGATGACGTGGGAGCGGTCGTGGGGGCCGCAGCGAAGCTGCGAGGTGGGGTCGGCGAGGATCGGGAAGCCGGAGACGCGGGCGAGGTGGGCGAGCGGCTCGCGCAGCTCCGGGTCGAGCTGACGGCCGGCGATGATCACCCCGGCGATCGCGTCGCCGATGTGGGCGGCGACCTCGTCGAGGACGAAGGCCGAGGGCTCGAGGTCGACCCGGGTCACCGCGGTCAGCGGCCGCCGCTCGCGCCCCTCCAGCGCCAGCGGGTCGGTGGCGGTGACGGCGCCGTCGACCGCGATCGGCGCCAGCGGCTCGCGCCAGGGCAGGTTCAGGTGTACGGGGCCCGGGCGAATCTCGCCGCGGGCGTCGGCGATGGCGCGGCAGGCGACCGCGCGGTAGTGGAGGAGGCCCTCGTCGTCGGCCGCATGGGTCCCGACTTCGCAGAACCAGCGCACCGAGGAGCCGAAGGTCTTGATCTGGTCGATCGTCTGCCCGGCGCCGATCCCGCGCAGCTCGGGCGGCCGGTCGGCGCTGAGGACGACCAGCGGCACGGCCGATTCGTCGGCCTCGCAGACGGCGGGGTGGTAGTTGGCAAGCGCGGTGCCGGAGGTGCAGAGGAGCGCCACGGGCTCGCCGCTCGCCTGGGCCGCACCGAGGGCGAAGAAGCCGGCCGAGCGCTCGTCGACGATCACGCTGACCTCGATCTCCGGCTGGCGCCAGAGCGCCACCGCCAGCGGCGTCGAGCGGGAGCCGGGCGAGATCACCGCCAGCCGCACGCCGCCGCGAGCGAGCTCCTCGGCGAAGGCAGAGGCGAGGGCGGTGTTGGCGTTGGTCGGGTCCATCGTGCGTCCTAGATGCGGTGCGCCTGCAGGGCATCCTCGTCTATCTCGACCCCGAGTCCCGGCCCGGGAGGGAGGTGCAACATTCCATCGCGCAGCTCGCACTCGATCGAGGCGACGGTGGAGGCGAAGAGGCGCTGGGTGGCGAGCCCATGGGCGAGGTGGAGCCGTTCGGGGTGGTCCGTCTCGGCGAGGGAGAGCGCGACCTGGGCGGCGGCCGCGATCCCGACCGGCCCGTCGAGGGCGCTGGTCACATAGGCGGGGAGGGCGTCGGCGATCGCCAGCGCCGCCTCGGGGCCGCCGACCTTGGAGAGCTTGATCCCGGTGTAGGCGCAGGCGCCAAGCGCCGCCGCCCGCTCGGCCTCCTCGAGGCTCGCCACGCTCTCGTCGGCGGCGAGCGGGATGGTCGTTGACGCCGCCAGCTCCGCCATCGCCTCCAGCCCCGCCACCGGCTGCTCCGCCAGCTCGATCCCGAACGGCTCCAGCTCCGCCAGCGACCGCTTCGCCGTCTCCAGGTCCCAGGCCTCGTTCACGTCCACCCGAATCCGCACCGAGGACCCCAGCGCCTCGCGCACCGCCCGCACCGTCTCGGTATCGCGAAACCGCAAAATTGATCCTCCAGGAACCAATTTTGCGGTTTCGGCGCCGAGCTTCAGCTTGAAGGTGGTGAAACCGTCTGCTGCCCATGCCAGCGCCTGTGCCGCGACCTCGTGCGGAGCGCCCGCCACCAGCGTTGCGTTGCACGGCACGGCTTCGTCACCGCTACCAACCCCGGTCGCCGCCCTCCTACCCAGCAAGTCCGCCCGCGCCGTCTCCACCGCGCAATGAGCCGGCGCCGAAAGGCCCGCGCCGTCCGGGCTATGGCCGGCATCCATCGCCTCCGCCCAGCCCTCGAGCTCCCTCACCACCTGCTCCAGGCTCGTGCCTCCCCGCAGCGACAGTGGCACCGCTTCGCCCAGACCGA
Source organism: Solirubrobacterales bacterium (assembly GCA_035693065.1). GTDB lineage: Bacteria > Actinomycetota > Thermoleophilia > Solirubrobacterales > 70-9 > VAYN01. The sequence goes on along the minus strand of DASSHE010000030.1, from coordinate 29,250 downwards.
CCACCCCGTCCTCGTCGCGCAGCCGCAGCAACACCATCTCGCGCCGCGTCAGCGTCCCGCGCGCGGTCACGTAGGGCTCCTTGAACGGGAGCGCGTAGGGGATGACCTCTACCGAGGAGAGGCGCACGTCCCAAGCATCCCACTCAGGCCGAGATCAGCAGGCCCGCCGTGATCAGCAGGCTGAAGACCCCCAGCAGCGCCCCGGTCGAGGCGAGCACCCCGTTCAGCGCCGGGCCGTCGCGGTGCTCGGCCAACGTTTTGTAGGGCGGGACCGCCAGCGGTGCCGCCAGCAGGCCGATCAGCGGCAGCATGCTGGCTTCGCCCGCCACCAGCGCGATCGGCAGGACCACGAACGCCCCCAGCACCAGCAGCCCGTAGAGGCGCACCGCCGCGTCGCGGCCGATCCGCACCGCCAGCGTGTTCTTGCCGGCGCGGCGGTCGGTCTCGACGTCGCGGACGTTGTTGACGACGATGATCGCGGTGGCGAGGAAGCCGATCGAGATCGCGAGACCCAGCGGCAGCGCGTCGAGCTGCTCGAGCTGCACGTAGTAGGAGCCGTTGACGGCGACCAGGCCGAAGAAGATGAAGACGAAGACCTCGCCGAAGCCCTCGTACCCGTAGGGGCGCGGGCCGCCGGTGTAGAGCACCCCGGCGGCGATCGAGAAGGCGCCGATCACGAGGATCACCCAGCCGGCGACGATCGCCAGGTAGATCCCGGCGAGCACCGCGATGCCGAAGGCGATCCAGGTCGCCCGCATCACCCGCTGTGGCGTCACCAGGCCGGCCGAGGTCACCCGCACCGGCCCGAGCCGGTCGGCGGTGTCGGCGCCGCGCTTGGCGTCGGAGTAGTCGTTGGCGAGGTTGGTGCCGATCTGGATGAAGATCGAGCCGATCAGCGCCGCCACGAAGGCTCCCCAGCGCGGCAGGTGGCCGAGCCACTGCACCGCCGCCGCCGTCCCGACCAGCACCGGCGCCACCGCCGCCGGCAGGGTCCGCGGCCGCGCCGCCATCAACCAGATCCTCATCGCCTGCCCCCGCTCGCTTGTCGCCTCATGCGCGTCTCGGGAACTTGGAGAAGTCCGGCGCTCGTTTCTGCTTGAACGCCTCCCGTCCCTCGGCCGCCTCTTCGCTGCCGTAGAAGAGCAGGTTGGCGTCGTGGGCGAGCTGCTGGATCCCGGCGTAGCCGTCCTCGTGGGCGTTGAAGCTGGCCTTGACCAGCCGCAGCGCGAAGGGGGAGAGGGCGAGCATCTCCCGGCACCAGGCCACCGTCTCACGCTCGAGCTCGGCCAGCGGCACCACCGTGTTGATCAGGCCCATCTCCAGCGCCTCCTCGGCGCTGTACTGGCGGCAGAGCAGCCAGATCTCCTTCGCCTTCTTGGTCCCGACCAGGTCGCGCAGCAGCGAGGCGCCGTAGCCGCCGTCCCAGGAGCCGACCCGCGGCCCGACCTGGCCGAAGACGCCGTTGTCGGCGGCGATCGTCAGGTCGCAGCAGAGGTGGAGGATGTGGCCGCCGCCGATCGCGTAGCCGGCGACCATCGCCACCACCGGCTTCGGCAGGCGCCGCATCTGGATCTGCAGGTCGGTGACGTGGAAGCGCCCGACCGAGGCGCCCTCGGCCATGTAGCCGGTGTCGCCGCGGACGGTCTGGTCGCCGCCGGCGCAGAAGGCGCGCTCGCCGGCTCCGGTCAGGACGACAACGCCGATCTCCGGATCCTCGCGGGCCAGCTCCATCGCCGCCGAGACCTCGATCAGCGTCTGCGGCCGGAAGGCGTTGAGAACGTCGGGGCGGTCGATCGTCACTTTGGCGATCCCGCCGCCGGTCTCGTAGCGGATGTCCTCGTACTCGTGGGGACCGGACGTCCATTCGATCGGGGCGTACAGATCCTGCTCGGGCGGAGCCCCTTTGTGGCGTTTGGGCATGATGGGCACGATATCCCGATGAAGCTCGACGACTGGCTCTCCCAGAGATCGCAGAGCTGTCCCGACCGGACGGCCCTCGTCGCCGAAGGCGCGGAGATGACCTATGCCGAGCTGGAGGCGGAGGCGACCTGGGTCGCGCGCCGGCTCGCGGCCCACGGCGTCCGCCGCGGCTCGACCGCGGCGCTGACCATGCATCCCCGCCGCGAGCAGGTCGTCCTCCTGCACGCGCTGATGAAGGTGGGGGCGGTGCTGCTGCCGCTGGGGCCGCGGCTGACCGAGTCAGAGCGGGCGGCGATCGTCGGCGCCGAGGAGCCGATCATCGACCTCGACGACCCCGGCGAGCTGACCCAGACCGAGGCCGACATGCCGCTGCTGGGCGAGCACGACATGGACGCGATCTGCTGCCGCGTCCTCACCAGCGGCAGCACCGGTGCCCCGCACCCGGTTCCGCTCAGCTACGGCAACTTCCTCTGGAACGCGGTCGGCTCGGCCTTCAACATCGGCGTCGAGCCGAGCGACCGCTGGCTCTGCTGCGTCCCGCTCAGCCACATCGCCGGGCTCGGGATCGTCATGCGCTCGGTCATCTACGGCACCACCGCCGTCGTCCACGACGGCTTCGACGTCGACCGCGTCGGGGCGGCGCTGGAGAGCGACGGGATCAGCGTCGTCTCGCTGGTGGCGACGATGCTGACCCGGCTGCTCGAGGCCGGCGTCGACCTCTCCGGCCCGCGGGCGATCCTCGTCGGTGGCGGCCCCGTGCCGGAGGAGCCGCTGGCGGAGGCGCTGGCGAAGGGCGCCACCGTGGTCCAGACCTACGGCCTCACCGAGACCTGCTCGCAGGTGACGACGCTGGCCCCGGCGGACGCCAAGCGCAAGCTCGGCTCCGCCGGGCGACCGCTGCTGACCACCCACCTGCGGATCCGCGAGGGCGAGATCCTCGTCCAGGGCCCGACCGTCGCCCCCGGCAGCGCCGACGCCGACGGCTGGCTCCACACCGGCGACCTCGGCTACATCGACGAGGAAGGCTTCCTCTACGTCCAGGACCGGATCGACGACATGATCGTCAGCGGCGGCGAGAACGTCGTCCCGGCCGAGGTGGAGGAGGTGCTGCTGCGCCACCCGGAGGTGGCCGACGCCGCCGTTATCGGCCGCGAGGACCCGGAGTGGCAGCAGGCGGTGACGGCGGTGGTGGTGCTGGAAAGCGGTTCCGATGTCACCCCGGACGAGCTGCGGCGCCACTGCGCCGAGTCGCTGGCAGGGTTCAAAGTGCCGAAGCGGGTGGAGCTGGCGGCGGCGCTGCCCCGCACCCCTTCGGGCAAGCTGATGAGGCGGGCTCTCAGGTAGCCTGCCTCGCCATGCGAACCGACGACATCTTCACCGACAAAGACGCCGACCTCAGCAAGCTCGACGGCAAGACCGTCGCGATCCTCGGCTACGGCTCACAGGGTCACGCCCACGCCCTCAACCTGAAGGACTCGGGCGTCCAGGTCGTCGTCGGCCTCCGTCCAGACTCCTCCAGCCGCGCCAAGGCCGAAGCGGCCGGGGTCGAGGTGCTGGACATCGCCGAAGCCGCCAGCCGCGGCGACCTGGTGATGGTGCTGCTGCCGGACGAGAAACAGGCCGAGGTCTGGCGCGAGGAGATCGCCGACGGGATCGCCCCCGGCAACCTGCTGCTCTTCGCCCACGGCTTCGCGATCCACTTCGGCGAGATCGAGCCGCCCGCCGGCGTCGACGTCGGCATGGTCGCGCCGAAGGGGCCCGGCCACCTGGTCCGCCGCCAGTACGAGGAAGGCAGCGGCGTCCCCTGCCTGATGGCCGTCCACCAGGACGCCACCGGCGACGCCCACGACCTCGTCCTCGCCTACGCCTCCGGGATCGGCGGCGGCCGCGCGGCGATCATCGAGACGACCTTCAAAGACGAGTGCGAGACCGACCTCTTCGGTGAGCAGGCGGTCCTCTGCGGCGGCGCCTCGGAGCTGGTCCGCGCCGGCTTCGAGACCCTGGTCGAGGCCGGCTACGACCCGCGCCTCGCCTACTACGAGTGCCTGCACGAGCTGAAGCTGATCGCCGACCTGATGTACGAAAAGGGCATCCAGGGGATGCGCTACTCGATCTCCAACACCGCCGAGTACGGCGACATGACCCGCGGCAAACGGGTGATCGGTGAGGAGTCCCGAGCGGCGATGAAGGAGATCCTCTCCGAGATCCAGTCCGGCGAGTTCGCCCGCGAGTGGATCGGCGAGAACCGCGCCGGGGGCGAGTCCTTCGACCGCATGCGCAAGGAAGCGGCGGGGCATGAGATCGAGGAGGTCGGCCACGACCTCCGCGACATGATGCCCTGGATCAACCAGGAGTTCTGAGGCGTCTAGCCGGTAGGGGAGGCGGGACCCCCTCTCCCAGAAGCCGTCGCGCAGCTGAGTCGAGCCCCAAGCTTCGGTACGTCCGTCCCTGAGCTTCTGTGAGAGGGGGTCCCGCCTCCCCCCAACAGCCCGCCAAGGCTCATCCCCTGAAAGCTCCAAAACCGGGAGTCGCGACGGTCTGCCGTTGAAGCTTCCAGCCCTTGAGCGAGCCCTGGGGTCTCGTTCGTAGTGGTCGCCTAGGCAAATCCTGTCGCAAGGGGTCCGGGTGACCCTCTTCGCGTTTTGCGCCGCTGGCCAAACTCCAATCTCGGAAGGCTGAAGGCGATACAGCCAGGTAGGCGAGCGAAGAGGGTTACCCGGACCCCCTACCGATCCAGCAGTTGTCTCGCGCCCCAAGACAAACGCTCGTCCCTACCGGTGCGTCTCACCCGGCGACAGTTTGCCGTCCCGCCCCACGTACCCGCCCTTGCCTCCAACGATCACGTAAACCGCCTCCTCGGAGTCGCTGAGGTTGCGGATCCGGCGCTGGGTCGGGGCATCGACCCAGGCCAGGCCGCCGGGGCCGAGGCGCTGGGTCGAGCCGTCGCCGAACTCGAACTCGACCTCACCCTTGTGGACGAAGTAGAGCTCCTCCTGCTCGTCGTGGTAGTGGCTGCCGGTGGCGTAGGCGGGGGGCAGGACGATCGCGTTGGCGCCGAAGGCGGTGAGGCCGAGCGGCGTGCGGATCTTGCGGAAGCCCGGCCCCTCGCCGAGGTCGTCGAGGTTGGCGACGGCATAGCCGTCGCCCTTGGTCACCCCGTTCTCGCCATCTCGTCCTCAGCTCGCCTGCGGCGCCGGCGGCTGCGGCGGCGCTTGCGGAGCAACAGCCGTGCCGCTCTGCGCCCGCTCCAACCCGATCGGCGGGTAGTCGTCGGTGAGGAAGGCGATGTAGCCGATCACCCGGGCATCGAGCCCGTTGACGAAGGTGAGCGCGTTGTGGACCGCCTCCGGCATGTAGCCACGGAAGACGATCGTCAGCCAGGCGACGACGAAGAGCCCGGCGAGGATGACGCGGGTGCCGTAGCTGACGACGAGCGCGACCGGCAGCGCCAAGATCAGCCGGAAGAGGGCCTTGAGGCGGCTTTGGCGCTCCGCCCTCGGGGCGATGTTGACGCGGATCGGGTAGGCCGGATCGTCGCTGAGCCCGAACGGCGGCCATTCGTCGGTCTGCAGGTAGAACCAGGCTCCGATCCGGACCCCGAACCTGACCACGCCGCCGTTGAAGTTGAACAGCCATTCCGGGTAGCGCCCGAGGATCACGATCGCCACCCAGGCGATGACGTGCGTGAAGGCGAACAGCAGGCCCCAGAAGAGAGCGACGATCAACCATGGGATCGCCAGGATCGGGCGGAAGAAGGTGGTCCACCGGTTCGGAGCGGGGTTGAAATCGGCTTCGTAGCTGACTGGATACATCGCACTCCCCTTGTAGTTGGACGTCCGCGAAGCGGCCCCGCCGAGCCTATTCGGGACCCCGGCGGCAGTCCACCGCCCCGGTCAATAACCTGTCGCCCCGATGGCGCCGCAGACGACCGTGCAGATCCCCACCGACCTCAAGCCCGCCGACGGCCGCTTCGGCTGCGGGCCCTCGAAGGTCCGCCCCGAGGCGCTGGCCGCCCTGGCCGAGCGCTCGGATCTGATGGGGACCTCGCATCGCCAGGCGCCGGTGCGGGACCTGGTGCGGCGGGTGCGCGAGGGGCTGGGGGAGCTGTTCTCGATCCCCGACGGCTACGAGATCGCCCTCGGCAACGGCGGCACCACCGCCTTCTGGGAGGCGGCCGCGGCCTGGCTTGTCCGCGAGCGCGCCCTGCACCTCACCTACGGCGAGTTCTCGCAGAAGTTCGCCAAGGCAACCGCGGCGGCGCCGTTCCTCGGCGACCCGATCCTGATCGAGGCCGAGCCCGGCGACGCGCCCGCGCCCAGCGCCGACGCCGCCGCCGACGTGATCGCCTGGGCCCACAACGAGACCTCGACCGGCGTCATGGTCGACGTCCGCCGCCCCGAGGGCGCCGCCGAGTCCCTGGTCCTGATCGACGCCACCTCCGGCGCTGGCGGCCTGCCCGTCGAGATGATCGAGGCCGACGCCTACTACTTCGCCCCGCAGAAGGGCTTCGCCGCCGACGGCGGACTCTGGCTCGCCGTCCTCAGCCCCGCCGCAATCGCCCGCATCGAGGAGCTCGACGGCGCCGGCGACCGCTGGCAGCCCGCTTTCCTCTCGCTGCAGACGGCGCTCGACAACTCGCGCAAGGAGCAGACCTACAACACGCCGGCGCTGGCCACCCTGCTGCTGCTCGACGAGCAGGTGCAGTGGATGCTCGGCGAGCTCGGTGGCCTGCGCGGCTGCGTCGAGCGCACCTCCGACTCCTCCGGTCGCCTCTACGGCTGGGCCGAGCGCAGCGAGTTCGCCGGCTGCTTCGTCGCCGACCAGGCCAAGCGCTCGCTCGTCGTCGGCACGATCGACTTCGACGAGAGCATCGACGCCGCCGCCCTCGCGGCGGCGCTGCGCGCCAACGGCATCGTCGACACCGAGCCCTACCGCAAGCTCGGCCGCAACCAGCTGCGGATCGGGATGTTCCCCGCGGTCGACCCGGATGACGTCGAGGCGCTGACCGCCTGCATCGACTGGGTCGTCGAGAACGTGGACGGCGTGAGAACGGCGTGAAGGTCCTCGTCAAGGAGAAGATCGCCGACACCGGCGTCGACCTGCTGCGTTCGCGATTCGACGTCGAGCTCGGGCTGGAGATGTCCGACGAGGAGCTGCGCGAGCGGATCGCCGACTTCGACGCGATCCTGATCCGCTCGGCGACGAAGATGACGCCGGAGCTAATCGAGCTGGCCAGCAACCTGAAGGTGATCGGCCGCGCCGGGACCGGGGTCGACAACGTCGACATCCCCGCCGCGACCCGCCGCGGCATCATCGTCGCCAACGCCCCGGAATCGAACTCCGTTGCCGCCGCCGAGCACACCCTGGCCCTGGCCCTGGCCCTCTTCCGCAACGTCCCCCAGGCGCACGGCTCGCTGGTCGACGGTCGCTGGGACCGCGCCAAGTTCAAGGGCGCCGAGCTCTACGGCAAGACGCTCGGCGTGATCGGCTTCGGCCGCATCGGCCAGCTTGTCGCCAAGCGCGCCCAGGGCTTCGAAATGAACGTCGTCGCCTTCGACAAATTCGTCTCCGCCGAGCGCTTCCGCGACCTCGGCGTCGAGGGAGTCTCCGAGCTCGAGGAGCTGCTGGGGCGGGCCGACTTGATCACCGTCCACACGCCGAAGACGCCGGAGACGATCAACCTGATCGACGCCGACGCGATCGCGGCGATGAAGGACGGCGCCCGCATCGTCAACTGCGCCCGCGGCGAGCTGGTCGACCTCGACGCCGTGCTCGCCGGGCTGGAGTCGGGCAAGCTCGCCGGCGCCGCCCTCGACGTCTTCCCCTCCGAGCCGTTCACCGAGCACCCGATCTTCGCCCGCGGCGACGTCGTCGTCACCCCGCACCTCGGGGCCTCGACGGCGGAGGCCCAGGACCGGGCCGGCGTCGTCACCGCCGAACAGGTCACCGAGGCGCTGACCGGCGGCGTCGTCACCAACGCGGTCAACATTGCCGCGGTCCGACCGGAGGCGATGGAGGCGCTGGCGCCGTTCGTGCCGCTTTGCGAAAAGCTCGGCCGCCTCGCCCAGGGGCTGGGCGACGGCTCGGTCGCAAAGGTCAGCGCCGAATTCCGCGGCCGCATCGCCTCCCACGACACCCGCCTGCTGGGGATCGCCGTCCTGGTCGGGATCCTCTCCGGCCACACGGAGGAGCCGGTCAACCTGGTCAACGCGCCGCAGATGGCCGAGGAGCGGGGCATCGAGCTCTCGGAGACCACCGATGCCAGCGCCGAGGACTTCACCGAGCTGGTCAAGGTTCGCGTCCACACCGCGGCCGGCGATGTCGAGGTCGCCGGCACCAGCGTCGGCCCCCGCAACGAGCCCTATCTCGTCGCCGCCTGGAACGAGAGCTTCTACCTGCCCTTCGCCGAGCACATCACGGTCTTCCGCTACGCCGACCGGCCGGGGATGATCGGCGTCGTCGGCACCCTGCTCGGGGAAGAGGGCGTCAACATCGTCTCCGCCGCGGTCGGCGCCGAAAGCACCGGCGAGCACGCGGTGATGGCGCTGACGACCGACGCGGCGGTGCGCTCGGAGACGGTCGAGAGGATCCTCGCCGTCGAGGGTTTTGCCGCCGGTCGCTCGGTCGACGTTTAGACAGATCCCTCCGATCGCCTACCTTCTGCGGCCATGGAGGCCGCAACATCGGGGTTTCTTGCCTGTTAGCGAGGAGTGCCGCTCGTTGGGTGCGGTGACGACGATCCGATGAAGAAGGGAATCCTGATCGCACTGCTGCTGATCGCGGCCCAGCCCGTGGCGTCGGCGGCTGCCGAAGAACCGGTCACCCTGCTGCTGGCGGGCGGCGCCGAAGACAACGCGATCCAGATCTCGCTCAGCCCCGACGGCCGCGACTACGAGATCACCTCGGTCGCCCCGCTCGAAGTCGGCGGCGACCTCTGCACCCATCCCGCGGGCGACCCGACCGAACTGCGCTGCCAGGCGCCGGCGATCGCCGGCTTCGAGGTGCGGGCGGGCGCCGGCGACGACATCGTCGTTCTCACCCCCGATATTCCGGTCCCGGCGACCCTGCGGGGCGGCCCCGGTTCTGACCGGCTGATCGGCGGAGGCGCCGCCGACAAGATCGTTGGCGGACCCGGCGACGACGTCCTCGGTGGCCGCCGCGGCGACGACTGGATCTTCGGTGGCCCTGGCGACGACCGCCTCTTCGGCGGACCGGGCGACGATCAGCTCCGAGGCGGGGACGGCACCGACTTCGTCAACGGCGGACCCGGGCGCAACGACGTCCTCGCCCGTCCGGCCCTGGGCTGACCCGCCGCCTCAGGCGGTCTCCGGCGCCGACTTCGGGGTCCGCCCGAAACCCCGGCCGCCGACGAAGGCGATCGCGACTAGCAGGCCGACCAGGGAGAGGGCGGCGTCGAGCCGGAACCCCGCCTGGATCCCGTCGACGAAGGGCGGTATCGCCGCCGAGAAGACGGTGGTGGTGAGGCCGAGTCCGATCGAGCCGCCGGCGATCTGGAACATGTAGATGATGCCGCCGGCGAGGCTCGTCTGCGATTCGTCGACCGAGGTGACGCCGGCGGTGGTGGCGGTGGGGTAGAAGCTGCCGATCCCGATTCCGAGCACGACCATGCCGGCGATCAGCGAGCCGTACCCGGAGCTGGCGTCGGCCAGGGAGAAGGCGAAGGGCGCCGCGGTGATGCAGGCGGCGCCGAGCACCACCAGCGGCTTCGCCCCGAGTCGGTTGTAGAGGGGGCCGGCGGCGAAGGAGACGGCGGCGAAGGTGCCGAGGAAGGGCAGCATCCCGACTCCCGCTTCCAGCGCCGAGTATCCGAGCTGCTTCTCCATGAACTGGGGCAGGTAGAGGAGGGCGGCGAAGAAGGTCGCCGACATGAAGAGGATCGCGACGCAGGAGGCCGTGAAGCTCTCGTTGCGCATCACCTCGCGGGGGACGAGCGCGTGGGCGCCAGCCCGCCGCTCGATCGGCACGAAGGCGGCGAGCATCGCCGCCGAGAGCGCCAGCAGGCCGAGCACTTTCGGATCCCCCCAACCCCAGTCGTCGACCTGGTCGAGGGCGATCAGCAGCGAGACAAGCCCGACCGAGATCGTCGTGATCCCGGCGTAGTCGATCCGGCGCTCGTCGCTTTCCGGCTCCTTCACGTGCACGAGGAAGTAGGTGACGGCGATCGCGAAGATCGAGATCGGGACGTTGAGGAAGAAGATCCAGCGCCAGCTCAGCTCGTCGGTGAGGACGCCGCCGATCAACGGCCCGGCGGCGTTGCCTAGCCCGGCGGCGCCGATGATGATCCCGCCGGCGAGGCCGGCCTTCTCTTCCGGCAGTAGCTCGTAGGTCATGCCGAGGATCGCCGGCCACATCAGGGCGCCGCCGATCCCCATCAGGGTGCGGGTGACGATCAGCCAGGTCTCGCTCTGGGCGGCGCCGCCGAGGGCCGACATCGAGGCGAAGATCAGCGTTCCCGCGAAGAAGGCGTTGCGGCGCCCGAAGAGGTCGGCGAGGCGACCGCCGGTGACGATCATCACCCCGAAGGTGAGCGCGTAGGCGTTGACCACCCACTGGATCGTGTTGACGTTGGTGTCGAAGTCCCGCTCCATCGCGGGCAGGGCGACGTTGATCGCCGAGAAGTCGTTGGCGATCACGACCACCGCCACTCCCATCGCCAGGAGGGCAAGCCAACTGGTGCGCCGCGAGCTTGCGATCGACGCAGCCTACGCTAACCTTCGGAGCCGAATGGGCCGCCGGCTCGACAGCCTCGCGCTACTCCTTCTCCTCCCCCCTCGGGGGGAATAGCGCTGGGCGGCGCGATAGCCGCGAGAGACAGAAGGCCATTCGAAGCAAAGAGAGAAGGAGAGGTCCGATGGGGCCCGCAGCAGACAACAAATCCGACGCCAACCGCGTCCACATCTTCGACACCACCCTGCGCGACGGCGAGCAGTCGCCCGGGATTTCGCTGAACACCGCCGAGAAGGTGGAGATCGCGCAGCAGCTCGCGCGGCTTGGGGTCGACGTGATCGAGGCCGGCTTCCCGATCACCTCGCCCGGCGACTTCGAGGCGGTCCAGGAGATCTCCCGCAAGGTCGAGGGTCCGGTCATCTGCGGGCTCGCCCGCACCCACAAAGCCGACATCGACGCCGCCTGGGGGGCGGTGAAGGACGCCGGCCGGCCGCGCATCCACACCTTCATCTCGACCTCCGACATCCACATCGAGCACCAGTTGCAGACCGACCGCGAGGACGTCAAGGGGCAGGCGCGGGCGGCGGTGACGCTGGCCAAGTCCTACTGCGAGGACGTCGAGTTCTCGCCGATGGACGCGACCCGGGCCGACCTCGAGTTCACCGCCGAAGTCTGCGCGATCGCGGTCGAGGAGGGGGCGACCGTGATCAACATCCCCGACACGGTCGGCTACACCACGCCCGAGGAGTACGCGGGCTACCTGCGGCGGCTGTATGAGCTGGTGCCGGGGCTGGACAGGGTCGAGCTCTCGGTCCACTGCCATGACGACCTCGGCCTGGCCGTCGCCAACTCCTACGCGGGGGTGCTGGCCGGGGCGCGGCAGGTCGAGTGCGCCGTCAACGGGATCGGCGAGCGCGCCGGCAACTGCTCGCTGGAGGAGATCGCGATGCTGGTCAAGGTGCGCGAGGACGTGCACGGGCTGCGGACCGGGATCAACACGCGGGAGATCGCCCGCACCAGCCGCATGGTCAGCCGCCTGACCGGCTACCACGTGCAGCCGAACAAGGCGGTCGTCGGGCGCAACGCCTTCGCCCATGAGTCCGGCATCCACCAGGACGGGGTGCTGAAGGAGCGCAGCACCTACGAGATCATGGACGCGACCGAAGTCGGTCTGGAGTCGAACTCGATCGTGCTCGGCAAGCACTCCGGGCGCCACGCTCTGAAAGACGCGCTGGAGCAGCTCGGCTTCAAGGTCGAAGGGCAGGCGCTGAACAACGCCTTCAAGGCCTTCAAGGAGGTCGCCGACCGTAAGAAGCAGGTGACCGCGCTCGACCTCGAGGCGATCGTCTCCGACGAGATGCGCGACCGCGCCGAAGCCCACGAGCTGGCCTGGTTCGAGGTCGAGGCCGGCAGCCGCCGGCCGCCGCTGGCGAAAGTCGCGGTGACCCTGCCCTCGGGCGAGGAGTCGGTCGGCGAATCCGGCGGCGACGGACCCGTCGACGCGATCTTCCACGCGATCCAGGACGCGGTCGAGACCGAATGCGAGCTGGTCGAGTACAAGGTCGAGGCGGTGACCGGGGGAGAGGACGCCCTCGGCGAAGTCGCCGTGCAGCTCCGCGTCGCCGGCCGCCTGGCGACCGGCCAGGGCGTCGCCACCGACATCCTCGAGGCCAGCGCCCGCGCCTACGTGCGAGCGCTGTCAAACGCCCTCGAAGGCGCGGCGACGCGCGAGGCCGAGGCCGCCACCGCCGCGGCCGCGGCCGAGCGCACGCCCGGGCCGTAGCGCCCGCCGGCGCCCAAGCGCCCGCCCGCCGACAGGCGCCGGGGGAGAGCCGAAGCCGCCGCGGCCCTTGTAGCGGGGTGCCCTCCCGCGAAACCGCAAAAACCACTCCTGGAGAGCGGTTTTTGCGGTCTCGCGACGACGATCGTTGGTTGGCGGCGCTGGCGGAGCGGCAGTACGGGGTGGTGGGGCGGTGGCAGTTGCTGGGGGAGGGGTGGAGCGATGGGGCGATCAGGGCTCGGATAGCGCACGGGAGGCTGCATCCGTTGCACGCCGGCGTCTATCGCGTGGGGCACGGGCTGGTTCAGCAGGAGGGACGATGGATGGCGGCGGTGCTCGCGTTCGGGCCGACCGCAGTCCTCAGCCACTGGTCCGCGGCCGGCCTGTGGCTGATCCGCGCGAATTCGCGGGAGATCATCGACGTGACCGCTCCCTGGAAGAGCCGCTCGTGGAAGGGGGTCAAGCGCCACCACAAAGCCCTGCCGCCAGACGAGGTCACGGTGAGGGAGGGGATTCCGGTGACGACTGTGCCGCGGACGATTCTCGACCTGGCCGCGACCGTGCCCGTTGACGCGGTGGAGAACCTGCTGCGCGAGACGGAATTTCGCGAACACCGCGACAAGCTGTCCCTCCTGGACCTGATCAAGCGCTATCCGGGTCGGCGCGGGGTGCGAAGGGTCCGCCTCGCTTTAGAGGCGCTCGAAGACGATCCGCCCGGCCGGCGCCGCCGGGGACTCGAGGAGCGGTTTGCGGCCTTCCTCCGAATACACGCCCTGCCGCAGCCACGCTTCAACGACTGGATCGTCCTCGGCGAAAAGCGCTACCAGGTGGATTGCCACTGGCCGGACACCCACCTGATCGTCGAGCTCGACTCCTGGCAGGCCCACAGCACTCGCTCCGCATTCCGCTCCGACCGTGCCCGCGACCGCGCGCTGCTCCTCGCCGGCTATCGCGTCTCCCGCATCACCTGGGCGCAGCTCGACGACGAACCGGAGCGGATCGCCGCCGACCTCCGGGCTTTGCTGCGGACTCAGTAATACAAGCGTCCGTGATAACGTACAAACCATGGCCCCCACTGTGACCAAGACCCCAACCGCCACAGCTTCTCCGGCGAAGGATCCGGCGACTGCGATCGGACCCCGCGTCCGCGCCCTGCGCGAGGCGATGGGGCTCTCGTTGCGCGACCTGACCGAGCGCTCCGGCGTCAGCGCGCCGATGCTCTCTCAGGTCGAGCGCGGGGAGACGAGCCCGACGCTGGCGGTCGCCGGAAAGATCGCCGCCGGGCTGGAATTGACGCTCTCGCAGCTACTGCGCCTGGACGAGGGACAGCACGTGGCGATCAGCCGCGCCGCCGGCCGCCGCCGCTCCGAGCGCGGCGGCCATCGGGTCGAGGAGCTGACGCCGCCGCTGCCCGGCCAGCGGGCTGACGTCTCGCTGCACACGCTCGAGCCCGGCGCCACCACCGGCGGCCGCGAAGACCCGCCGATGCACGAGCCGGGCAGCCGCGAGACCACCGTCGTCCTCGCCGGCACCCTGGCGCTGGTCATCGACGGGGCCCGCCACGAGCTGCAAGAGGGGGACAGCGTCACCTTCGACGCCGATCTCCCGCACCACTTCGAGAACGAAGGCGCGGAGCCGACCAGGTTCCTCGCCGTGATCGCCGCCGGCCTCAGGAGGTCCTAAGCAAATGCCAAAGACGATGTTCGACAAGATCTGGGAGTCCCACGAGGTATCGCCGGGGCTGATCTACATCGACCTGCACCTGGTCCACGAGGTCACCTCGCCGCAGGCCTTCGACGGGCTGCGCCTGGCCAACCGCCCGGTCCGCCGCCCCGACAAGACTCTCGCCACCGCCGACCACAACACCCCCACCGACGGGACGATGGCGGCGCGGCTGATCGCCGACGAGCTCTCCCGGGTCCAGGTCGAAACGCTGGAGCGCAACTGTGAGGAGTTCGGGATCCCCGTCTACTCGCTGGGCTCCGACCGCCAGGGCATCGTCCATGTGATCGGCCCGGAGCTTGGGGTGACCCAGCCGGGGATGACGATCGTCTGCGGCGACAGCCACACCTCCACCCACGGCGCCTTCGGCGCGCTCGCCTTCGGGATCGGCACCTCTGAGGTCGAGCACGTGCTCGCGACCCAGTGCCTGGTCCAGAAGCGGCCGAAGACGATGCGGATCTCCTACGCCGGCGAACTCCGCCACGGGGTCACTCCCAAGGATCTGATCCTGGCGACGATCGGCCGCCTCGGCACCGGCGGCATGACCGGCTACGCGGTCGAGTACGCCGGCCCCGCGATCGAGGCGCTCTCGATGCCGGGCCGGATGACGATCTGCAACATGACGATCGAGGGCGGCGGCCGCGCCGGGATGATCGCCCCCGACGAGACCACCTTCGAGTGGGTGCGGGGACGCCCGGCGGCTCCGGCCGACCTCGACGCAGCTCTGGCACGCTGGCGCGAGCTGCCGACCGACCCCGGCGCCAGCTTCGAGACCGAGGTCGAGATCGACGCCTCCGGCATCTCGCCGATGGTCACCTGGGGCACCAACCCCGGCCAGGTAGTCGAGGTCACCGACCGGGTCCCCGACCCGGCCGAGCTCGACTCGCCCGGCGACCGCGAAGCGGCCGAACGCGCCCTCGCCTACATGGGCCTCGCCGCCGGCACGCCGATGACCGAGATCGCCCCCGAACGCGTCTTCATCGGCTCCTGCACCAACTCCCGGATCGAGGACCTGCGCGAGGCGGCGGCGATCGTCGACGGCCGCAAGGTTGCCAGCGGGGTCAGCGCGATGGTCGTGCCCGGCTCCCAGCAGGTCAAGAAGGCGGCCGAGGAAGAGGGCCTCGACGAGGTCTTCAAGAGCGCCGGCTTCGATTGGCGCGTGGCGGGCTGCTCGATGTGCCTGGGGATGAACCCCGACACGCTGAGTGAAGGCGAGCGCTGCGCCTCGACCTCGAACCGCAACTTCGAGGGGCGCCAGGGCAAGGGCGGGCGCACCCACCTGGTCAGCCCGAAGATGGCCGCTGCCGCGGCCGTCGAGGGGCACTTCGTAGACATCCGAGACTGGAGCTGAGCATGAGGCCGATCGACGTAATCGAGGGCAAGGTGTCGGTCCTGGACCGGGCCGATGTCGACACCGACCAGATCATCCCCAAGCAGTTCCTCAAGCGGGTCGAGCGGACCGGCTTCGGCGAGTTCCTCTTCTACGACTGGATCCGCGACGGCGAGATCGAGCTGGAGCCGAACCCGATCCTCGTCACCGGCGCCAACTTCGGCTGTGGCTCCTCCCGCGAGCACGCCCCGTGGGCCCTGGAGGACTTCGGCTTCCAGGCGATCATCGCGCCCTCCTTCGCCGACATCTTCTACTCCAACTGCACCAAGGTCGGGCTCTTGCCGGCGATCCTCGACGAGGAGCACTGCCGGGCCGTCGCCGAGGCGGGGGAGGCCCGCATCGACCTCGACGACGAGACCGTCAACTGCGCCGCCGGCGTCTTCCAGTTCCAGATCGAGCACGACGTCAAGCACCGGCTCCTCAACGGCCTCGACGACATCGGCATCACCCTCGAAGACGCCGCCGCGATCGACCGCTTCGAGGCCGAGCCGCAGGCCGCCTTCGGCCCGGTCACGACCAGCCTCTGAGGGCATGGCCGACGAGTTCAAGGAGCCGATGAACACCGGCGCCCGCGAGTGGGACGCCGAGACCTACGACGCGGTCTCCGATCCCCAGTTCGAGTGGGGGATGGAGGTGCTGGAGCGGCTCGAGCTGCGCGGTGACGAGGTCGCGGTCGACGCCGGCTGCGGCTCGGGCCGGGTCACCGCGGAGCTAGTCGATCGCCTGCCCCGCGGCCGGGTTATAGCCGTCGACGGTTCCGCGGCGATGGTCGAGAAGGCGCGGGAGCGGCTGGGGGAGGGCGCCGACTACCGCGTCTCCGACCTGCTCGAGCTGGAGCTGGCCGAGCCGGTCGACCTCGTCTTCTCGACCGCGACCTTCCACTGGATTCCGGACCACGAGGCGCTGTTCCGACGCCTGCGCGCGGCGCTGAGAGCAGGCGGCCGGCTCGTCGCCCAGTGCGGCGGCCACGGCAACGTCGCCAGCCACACCCAGGCGATCGCGGCCGTCGCCGCGGACCCGGGATTCGGCCAGCACCTGAGCGGCGCCAAGGCGCTCTGGAACTTTGCCACGCCGGAGGAGACCGAGCCGCGGCTCGCCGCCGCCGGCTTTGAGGGGATCCGCTGCTGGCTGCAGCCGAAGCCGGTCCAGCCCTCGCGCCCGCTCGAGTTCATCTCCACCGTCACCCTCGGCCCGATCCTCGACCAGCTGCCGGAGGAGAAACGGCAACCGTTCGCCGAAGCGGTCCTCGCCCAGGAGGGGGACCCTCTCGTCCTCGATTACGTCCGCCTCAACATCGAGGCCGTCGCCGCCTGATCATGCGTAGAGTGCGGCGCCGATGAGCGATGCCCCGCGCATAGTCGTCCTCGGCGGAGACGGGATCGGCCCCGAGATCGTCGGCGCCGCCCGCCAGGTGCTGGACGCCCTCGGCGAGTTCTCCTACGACGAGCGCCTGATGGGCGGCTGCTCGATCGACGA
Organism: Solirubrobacterales bacterium; assembly: GCA_035693065.1. GTDB lineage: Bacteria > Actinomycetota > Thermoleophilia > Solirubrobacterales > 70-9 > VAYN01. The sequence continues at coordinate 12,274 of DASSHE010000030.1, read as the reverse complement.
GCACGGGACCGCCCTCACCGAAGAGGTCCTCGACGCCTGCCGGGGCGCCGACGCGGTCCTGCTGGGCGCGGTCGGCGGTCCGAAGTGGGACACGACCGACCCCGACGCGCCGCGCCCGGAGCAGGGGCTGCTCGGCCTGCGAAAGGGCATGGGCCTCTACGCCAACCTGCGGCCGGTGCGGCCGAGCCCGGCGCTGGTCGGAGCCAGCCCGCTGCGCCAGGAGCGGATCGCCGGCACCGACCTACTGGTCGTCCGCGAGCTCACCGGCGGCATCTACTTCGGCGATTCCGGCCGCGAGGGCGACGTCGCCCACGACACCTGCGAGTACTCGGTCGAAGAGATCGAGCGGATCGCCCGCACCGCCTTCGAGGCCGCCCGCCGGCGCGCCGAGGGCTCCGGCCGCCGCTCCAAGGTCACCTCGGTCGACAAGGCGAACGTGATGGAGACCTCGCGGCTCTGGCGCGAGGTGGTCAGCCAGGTCGCCGGCGATTACGGCGACGTCGAGCTCGAGCACCTCCTGGTCGACAACGCCGCGATGCAGCTCGTCTCCCGTCCCGCCGACTTCGACGTCGTCCTCGCCGAGAACCTCTTCGGCGACATCCTCAGCGACGAGGCGGCGATGCTGACCGGCTCCCTCGGGATGCTGCCCTCGGCCAGCCTCGGCGCCGATGGCCAGCCCGGCCTCTTCGAGCCGGTCCACGGCTCGGCCCCCGACATCGCCGGCCAGGGAGTGGCCAACCCGCTCGCGACCTTCCTCTCGGCGGCGATGATGCTCCGCCACGGCCTCGGCCGCGGCGACGACGCGGTTCGGATCGAAGCCGCCGTCGACGCCGTCCTCGAGCGCGGCCTTCGCACCCCGGACCTCGCCTCCGGCACCGTCGCCCAGCCGCCGACCAGCGAGCACCCGATGGCAGAGCGCGAAGTCGGCACCGCCGAGATGACCGCGGCGGTTCTGGAGGAGCTAGGCGCCTAGGCGCGAGTCCGCGCCAGTGCGCCTAGAGGACGCACCGACGCGGATTCGCGGAGGTCAGGGCGCGGTCACCGCCCACTGGCCGTAGGCATAGAACCCACCGGTGGTCCCGCCTGCTTTGGCGAGGAGACCGAAGCCGAGCCGGGTCGAGTTCTCCACTTCGAGCGGCACGGCGTCGAGGTTGACCGCTTTGGTGATGTAGACGCAGAGGTTGCCGCCGGTGGCCGCCGGGGTGCTGCCGCCGCCGAGGCCGCCGCAGTTGGCGCTGGTCTCGCCTTCTTTCAGCACCGTCACGGTCGGCGCGTTCAGCAGCGGGAACTGGAAGCTGACCCCGCCGCGGGCGAGGTCTCCGGCGGATACGGCGGTCCCGCCGACGTCGAACACCCCGCGCAGCGTCTGTCCCGGTTTCAGCGTGCCCAGCAGCGGCGCGACTTCGTCGGCCAGGCGCGACAGCGTCACCGAGCCTTTCGCCAGCTTCCCGGTCGTGACCCCTTCGTTCTGCAGTTTGTTGGTGGTGACGACGCCGTTCTTGATCTTGGCCGCGATCACCGCGCCATCACCGAGCTTGGCGGTGGTGATGATCCCGTTGCCGAGGTTGCCCGGCAGGACCGCGTTGGCGCCGAGCTTGCCGGCGACGACGGCCTTGGGGGCGATCTTGCCGGCGGTCACCGCGCCCTTGCGCAGGGCGGCCGGGGTGACCGCACCGCGCTTCAGCTGATTGGGGCCGACGCTGTGCTTCGGCAGGCCGGCGGCGACCGCGGCGCCGCCGAGCGCGACGAAAAGCGCGATCGTCGCGATCACGTTGGCGTAGTTGAGCTTTGGAAGTGGAAACTTCGACATTGAGACTGGCTCCTCTCGTTTGGTTCCCGACCACCATTCGCGGTTTCCCCGTTGAGGCCCTTTGTGATCGGGCATACTTCTCCAACATGGATCCGGTCGATTTGATTTGGAAGAACGGCGAGTTCGTCCCCTGGGAGGACGCTCAAACCCATGTGCTGAGCCACGGATTGCACTATGGGACGGGCGTCTTCGAGGGCATTCGCTGCTACGAGACCTCGCGCGGTCCGGCGATCTTCCGTCACGCCGATCACCTCGACCGGCTGGAGAAGTCGGCCGAGCTCTACTACTTGGAGCTGCCCTACACGGCCGAGGAAATCCGCCAGGCGACGCACGAGCTGCTGCGGCGCAACGACCTGCGCTCCGCCTACATCCGCCCCCTCGCCTACCGGGGCTACGGCAGCCTCGGCCTCTACGCGAAAGACGCGCCGGTCGACGTCATCGTCGCCGCCTTCCCCTGGGGGGCCTACCTCGGTGAGGAGAGCAAGAACGGCGGCATCCGCGCCAAGGTCTCGAGCTGGCGCCGGATCAGCCCCGGCGGCTCGATCCCGCACGCCAAGGCCTCGGGCTCCTACCTCAACTCGATCCTCGCCAAGACCGAGTCCTATAACGCCGGCTACGACGAGGCGATCCTGCTGGACGAACGCGGCTTCGTCTGCGAGGGCTCGGGCGAGAACATCTTCGTCGTCCGCGACGGCGAGATCCTGACGCCGCCGCACGTCGCCTCGATCCTCGACGGGATCAACCGCAAATCGGTGATCCAGATCGCCCGCGACCTCGGCTACACCGTGGTCGAGCGCGACATCGCCCGCGCCGAGCTGTACCTGGCCGAAGAGGTTTTCCTCACCGGCACCGCGGCTGAGCTGGTCCCGGTACGGGAGATCGACGACCATCCTCTCGGCGACCCCGGCGAGATCACCCGCCACGTGCAGGCGAAGTTCGAGGACGCGCTCTGTGGCAAGGCCGAGGAGTACCTGGAGTGGCTCGACTTCGTCGAGGCCGGCGACTCCTCGGCTTCCGATTCCGAGTCGATCGGGCGAATTACCCCTGCCGCTTAGCGGCTGGTGCGGCCCGGGCGGGCCGCGCGCCCGGTCCCACGCGGGACCACCCGATCTTCCGACTCGAAAGGCAGCAGGCAGATGGAACAGGTAAAGCTCTACGACACGACCTTGCGCGACGGCATGCAGGGCGAGGGGATGTCGCTCTCGGCGGCCGAGAAGGAGCGGGTGGTCCTCGCTCTCGACCAGCTCGGGGTGCAGATGATCGAGGCCGGCTTCCCGAGCTCGAACCCGAAGGAAGAGGAGCTGTTCGCCCGGCTGGCCGAGCTGGACCTGAAGCAGGCGACGATCTGCGCCTTCGGGATGACTCGCCGCCGCGACAGCGCCCCCGAGGACGACCCGGCGCTGCGGACCCTGGTCGCCGCCTTCACCCCGGTCGTGACCCTGGTCGGCAAGACCTGGGGCCTGCACCTGGAGAAGGTGACCAAGGTCTCGCCCGAGGAGAACCTGGCGATGATCGGCGACTCGGTCGGCTTCTGCCGTGAGCAGGGCAAGCGCGTCGTCTACGACGCCGAGCACTTCTTCGACGCCTACCGCGACGACTCCGGCTACGCGCTCGAGTGCCTGCGCGCCGCCGTCGCCGCCGGGGCCGAGAACGTCACCCTCTGCGACACCAACGGCTCCAGCCTGCCCGAGCAGGTCGCCGCGGCGACGCGGGAGGTGGCGGCGGCGCTGGGGAGCGAGGTCGAAATCGGGATCCACGTCCACGACGACGCCGGCTGCGGGGTCGCCAACTCGCTGGCGGCGGTGGCCGAGGGGGCGCGGATGGTGCAGGGGACGATCAACGGCTACGGCGAGCGCTGCGGCAACGCCAACCTGACGACGATCCTGCCGAACCTGCAGCTTAAGCTCGGCTACGACGTCGTCAGCGCCGACCAGCTTGCCGCCCTGACCGAGACAGTCCACTTTCTCGACGAGCTCTGCAACGTCTCCCAGAACCCCGACGCGCCATATGTCGGCCGCAACGCCTTCGCCCACAAGGGCGGGATGCATGTGGCCGGGGTCGAGGCCGACGCCCGCACCTTCGAGCACGTCGACCCCGCCGCGGTCGGCAACCAGCGCAACGTCCTGCCCTCGGAGCTCTCGGGCAAGGCGACGATCCGCAGCCAGGCCGAGCGGGTCGGCCTCGAGCTCGATGACGCGGCGGCGCTGCGGGCGGTCGAGCGGCTGAAGCGGCGCGAGCACGAGGGCTACCACTACGAGGCGGCCCCCGCCTCCTTCGAGCTGCTGCTGCGGCGCGAGGCCGGCTCATACAAGCCGCTGTTCCGGCTTGAGAGCTTCCGCGTCGTCGTCGAGAAGCAGGCCGACGGCGAGGTGACGACGGAGGCGGCGATCAAAGTCGAGGTCGACGGCAAGCGCTACTTCCGCGCCGCCGAGGGCAACGGCCCGGTCAACGCTCTCGACAAGGCGCTGCGGTCGGCGATCGCCGACCGCTACCCGCACCTGGCCGAGATCGAGCTGACCAACTACAAGGTCCGCATCCTCGACGAAGCCCACGGCACCGGCGCCGTCACCCGCGTCCTCCTCGACTCCGCCGACGAGAAGCGCGAATGGGGGACGATCGGAGTTTCCGAGAACATCATCGAGGCCTCCTGGGAGGCGCTGGTCGATTCGCTGGAGTATGCGTTCCAGTGAGTCCCGACAACCAAAAGATTCCGCTCGCCCAGCCTGACATCGGCGCCCGCGAGGAGGAGCTGGTGCTGGAGGTGCTGCGCTCCGGCCGGCTCTCGCTGGGGCCAATGGGGGAGCGCTTCGAGCGCGCCCTCGCGGCCTGGCTCGGGGTCTCCGATGTGGTGATGACCTCCAGCGGCACCACCGCCCTGCACCTCGGGGTGCGGGCGCTGGGCTGGGGCGAGGGGGACGAGGTGGTGACCAGCCCCTTCAGCTTCGTCGCCTCCGCCAACTGTCTGCTCTACGAGCGGGCGCGGCCGGTCTTCGCCGACGTCGAGGAGGAGACGCTGAACCTCGACCCCGAGGCGGCGGCCGCCGCGACGGGGGAGAGGACGGTCGGCCTGCTCCCGGTCCATATCTTCGGCTTCCCGGCGGCGATGCCGGAGCTGGAGGCGCTGGCGGCCCGTCACGGCCTCGGCATCCTCGAGGATGCCTGCGAGGCGCTCGGCGCCGTCGACTCCGAGGGCCGCCGGGCGGGCACGCGCGCCAACCTCGCCACCTTCGCCTTCTACGCCAACAAGCAGATGACGACGGGGGAGGGGGGCATGATCGTCCCCCGCGACGCCCCCGAGGCGGCGCGACTGCGCTCGGAGCGCAACCAGGGTCGGGCCGTCGACATGGGCTGGCTCGACCACGACCGGCTCGGCTTCAACTACCGCCTCTCCGACCTCGCCGCGGCCCTCGGCGTCGCCCAGGTCGAGAAGCTCGACTCGCTGCTCGAGGGGCGCGCCGCCGTCGCTCGCATGTACGAGGAACGGCTGGGAGGGATCGAGGGCCTGCGGACGCCGATCGCCGCCCGCGGCAGCGAGGTTCGCAGTTGGTTCGTCTACACGGTGCGGCTGCCGCGGGGCAGCGACCGCGACGCGACGATCGCCCGCCTCGCCGAGCGCGGCGTCGCCAGCAAGGCCTATCTGCCCTGCATCCACCTCTTCCCGCACCTACGTGAGCTCGGCTACCGCGAGGGCCAGTTTCCGGTCGCCGAAGCGGCCGCGGCGGACTCGCTGGCGCTGCCGTTCTTCCCGGCGATGGAGGAGGCGCAGGTGGAGCGTGTCTGCCAGGAGCTGGCGGCAGCACTCGGCCAGGCATCGCTCCCGGCATAATCGCCCGCTCCATGTCTCGCTTCCGCAAGGACCCCGATCCGCGCTTCTGGCGCCTCAACCGCTCGCTGGCCTTTGACGCTTGGCTGGCTCCCTACGACATCGATCAGTCGAAGGCCCACGCCCGCGGCCTCTGCGGGATCGGCGTCCTCGACGAGGCCGAGCTGGCCGAGATCGAGGCCGGCCTCGACCGGGTCCGGGCCCGCATGGCCGAGCACGGCTTCGAGTTCGAGCCGGCCGACGAGGACATCCACATGGCGATCGAGCGCCTCCTGGGAGAGGAGATCGGGCCGCTGGCCGGCAAGCTCCACACCGGCCGCTCGCGCAACGACCAGGTCGCCACCGACGTGGCGATGGTCGTGCAGGCGCACTCGCTGCGGGCGATCGAGCTCTGCGGCGCGGCGATGGAGCGGCTGTTGGAGCAGGCCGAGCGCCACGCCGACTGGCCGATGCCCGGCTACACCCACCTCCAACGCGCCCAGCCCGTCTACCTCGGCCACCACCTCCTCGCTTACTTCTGGATGCTCGCCCGCGACGTCCTCCGCTTCCAGTTCGCGCTCGACAGCGCCAGCGTGATGCCGCTCGGCTCCGGCGCCCTGGCCGGCGTCAACTGGGAGATCGACCGCGAGGCGGTCGCCGCCGACCTCGGCTTCGCCTACGTCACCCACAACTCGATCGACGGCTCCTCCAACCGCGACTTCGTCCTCGACTACCTCGCCGCCGCCTCGACCTGCGCGATGCACCTCTCCCGCCTCGGCTCGGAAATCGTCATCTGGTCGAGCAGCGAGTTCGGCTTCTGCGAGCTCGACGAGTCCTTCTCCTCGGGCTCGTCGATCATGCCGCAGAAGAAGAACCCCGACTCGGCCGAGCTGCTGCGGGCCAAGAGCCCCCGCGTCGCCGCCTCCTACCAGACCCTGCTGGGGGTGATGCACGCGCTGCCGCTGACCTACGGCAAGGACATGCAGGAGGACAAGGAGCCCCTGTTCGACGCGATCGACACCGTCGAGGCCTGCCTCGACGCGACCGCCGGCATGCTCGAGGGGATCGAGTTCGACCGCGAGCGGATGGAGGCGGCCTCCGGCGACGAGATGCTGGCGGCGACCGAGGTCGCCGACCTGCTGGTCCGCCGCGGCGTCCCCTTCCGCGAGGCGCATGGGATCGTCGGCGGCCTCGTCCGCGACGCGGTCGAGCACGGCAAGTCGCTCTCCGAGCTGACCCCGGTCGAGCTGAAGCAGCGCTCCGAGCTCCTCGACGACTCCTACTACGAGGTGCTGCGGCAGAGCAGTTGGCTGGAGTCGAAGCGAATCGCCGGCGGCACCGGCTCGGCCCCGCTGGCGGCGCAGATCGCGGAGGCCCGCGCGACCCTGGCGGCGGTCCAGGCGCGGGTCCAGGAGGAGCGCGGCTGACCCCCCCAAGGTCCGGAAGCCGGGCCCAGCCGCCCGTAGGGCGGTTGGGGGCTGATTTCTTCGATCGCTCGGTCCACGCGGTCGCCCGTGACCTGATCGGCTGCACGCTCCTCTTCGAGGGCTGCGGCGGCACCATCGTCGAGACCGAGAGCTACGACGCCGGCGACCCCGCCTGCCACGCCTACGTCGGGCTGACCGAGCGCACCAGGGTCCTCTTCGGGCCGCCCGGCCGCGCCTACGTCTACCTCTCCTACGGCATCCACAGCCTGCTGAACGCGGTCGCCGAAGCGGAGGGCGAGGCGGCGGCGGTGCTGATCCGCGCGCTGGAGCCGACCCATGGCATCGAGCGCATGCGCCAGCGCCGCGGCGGCAAGGCTGACGCCGACCTCTGCTCGGGCCCGGGGAAGCTGACCGAAGCGCTCGGCATCGGGCTCGAGCAGAACGAGGCCGACCTGCTCACGACCCCCTTTGAGCTGCTGCCGCCTGCCGGCGAGCCGCCCCCGGTCGTCGTCGGCCCGCGGATCGGCATCACCAAAGCCGTCGAGCGCCCCTGGCGCTTCTGCGCCGCCGGCAGCCCCTTCGTCTCCAAGCCCTGGCCGATCGCCACCTGAGACATTCCCTCCTCGAAGGGGGGTCTGGTCGCCCTCCGCTCGAATTTGTCGCGCCCCTGTCGGGGCAGCTCCCGGAAATGCTGCCCGCCTATGGCGGGCAGAAATCAGATTGCATTTCGCCGCTTCGCGAACATTCAATCGGAGGGCGACCAGACCCCTCTCCAACACGCCCAGCAGGACGGCCCAAAGGTCAACCTGCTGTAGAAAAAAGCTGCTGTTCCTCCGTCGTCTCCCTGAGCTGGTTTCGGATGGAGGGGGTTGGTGCCTCTCCGGAAGAATGTTCGGCGATATGCAATCTGGCTATTGCGCGGCGTGGCCGCGCTCCAAATTCTCCCCGGAGCGAAGCGGAGGGGAGGTCAATTCTGGAGGAGAGGCACCAACCCCCTCCTGGCGGCCAGAGGTTCGTCTACCCAGCAGTGACGCCGCCGCCGGAGCCTGCCGGCGCGGCTTCTTCGGGCGCCGGTTCGGGCGTGGCTTCCGGTCCTTCTTCGGGCGTCACCGGTTCTTCTTCGGGCGCCGGTTCGACTTCGGTCCCGCCTTCTTCGCCTTCCGGCGCTTCGTATTCGTATTCGCCTTCCGGCGCTTCGTAGGTTTCGAATTCGCCCGGTTCGACTTCCTTGCCTTCTTCTTCGGCTTCCCTTTCGGCCTTGCGGGCGGCCTTTTCGGCGGCGTGTTCGGCTTTGATGTCCTCCCAGGCGGAGATCACGCTGGCCCAGATCAGGGCCGGGAAGGTGCCGCCCATCACCGGGCCACCGTTGTAGAGGGTCGTCATCGGCGTCGTCGTGTCTGGGTAGCCGACCCAGACGCAGGCGGTGACTTCGTCGGCGACGCCGCCGCAGAACCAGGCATCGCCGTTGTTCTCGGTCGTCCCGGTCTTGCCCCACTGGCCTTCGGCCCCGATCTGGGCGTGGGTACCGGTGCCGCTGGAGACGACGGTTTCGAGGATCGACTTCGCTTCTTCGATCCGTTCCTGGTTGAAGACCTGGGTGTGGATCGAGTCGTTGTCGCCGCCCTTGATCGTCTCGCCGTCCTGGTTGGTGACCTGGGTGTAGGCGACCGGGGTCCTGCCGGGAACCGGCGCCAAGGTGCCGCTGACGCGGTCGCCGTTGTTGCCGATCGTCGTGTAGGCGTAGGTCCAGCCGAGCGGGGTGACGCCTTCTTTGAGGCCGCCGAGCACCATCGCCGGGTTGGTCGAGATCGGGTCGCGGTAGCCGGCTTTGTGGATCGTCGAGGCGATCGAGCGGGTGCGGTCTCCGACCGTCTTGCCCTTCAGGCCTTCGAGCCCGAGCTGGGCGTAGATCGAGTTGTCCGAGTAGGTGGTGGCGCAGATGATCGAGCAGGAGCCGAGGTAGGAGTCCTCGTCGTTGTGGACTTCGAAGAGTTCTTCGCCGTTCTTGCCGAAGTGGAAGGTCTTGACTTCCGAGGGGTAGACGGTTTCCGGCGAGATCCCCTCTTCCAGCGCCGTGATCAGGGTGAAGGGCTTGATCGAGGAGCCGGGCTGGCGGTGTCCCTGGGTGGCGAGGTTGAAGGGGCGGGTTTCGAAGTCGGGGCCGCCGACCATCGCCTTGATCGAGGCGTTGTGGTTGTCGATGACGACGACCGAGGCGGTAGCGGGGAGGTAGCCGAGGTAGGAGCTGACCGCTTCTTCGGCCTTTTCCTGCAGGCGCAGGTCGAGGGTCGACTTGACTTTGAGGCCGCCGTAGAAGGCTTTGGAGGCGCCGTAGCGTTCGAGCAACTGCTGCCGCAGGTAGGCGGTGAAGTAGGGGGCCCTGGAGTCGATCCGCGGCGGTTCGATCGCGCTCGGGGCGGGCAGCGCCTGCTCCTGGCCTTCGACCATCTGCTCTTCGCTGATGTAGCCCTGCTGGAACATCTTTTCCAACACCATGTTCCGCCGTTCCAGCGAGTTTTCGGGGTAGACCTTGGGGTCGTAGGCGGAGGGGGAGGAGATGACCGCGGCCAGCGTCGCCGCCTCCCAGGGCTCGAGCACCGACGCGCAGGGCTCGGTCGGGGTGCCGCAGCCGGGGTGGGCGGCGCCGAAGTAGGTGCGGGCGGCGGCCTCGATCCCGTAGGCGCCCTCGCCGAAGTAGATCGTGTTGAGGTACTCGGTGAGAATCTTGTCCTTGCTCCAGTGGCGCTCGAGCCGGTAGGCGAGCGCCGCCTCGCGGAACTTCTCCAGGATCGTGCGGCTGCCTTCGGCTTCGAGAGCGTTCTTGACGAACTGCTCGGTGATCGTCGAGGCGCCCTGGGCGGCGCTCTGGCTGAGGATGTCCTTGACCAGGGCGCGGCCGATCCCCTGGAAGTCGACCCCGTTGTGCTCGTAGAAGCGGGCGTCCTCGATCGAGACCACCGCGTTCTTCATGTTGGGGGAGATCTGCCCCGAGCTGAGGAGGATTTTGTTCTGGTCGCTGGTCAGCGTCCCCAGCGGTTCGCCGTTGGCGTCGAAGACCTCGCTGTTTTTCGCCGCTTTGTACTGGGCGAAGTTGTAGATCGCCGGCAGGTCCTGGGAGACCGCGGCCATCATCCCGAAGATCATCGAGATCAGCGCCAGGATCCCGAGCCCGAGCATGACGAAGAGGACCCGCAGCTTCTTCAGGCGCGGTTTCTTGCGGGCGGGCGGGGAGGCCGGGGGTGCCGGCGGGACGTTGCCGCCGCGTTGCGGGCGCTTGAGTCCAAGGACGGCCATCGGGAGGGAACTGCCGGCGCGGGCATGCCAGAGGCCGGCGCGCGGTGCGGGACTCTAGCATTGCGCCGATGTCGGATCTGACCCGCAACGCCGTCGACGTGCTGCCCGAGGGGCGGCTGGTGCAGCAGCTCGAGCGCGGCCGGCCGCTGCGCGTGAAGCTGGGGATCGACCCGACCACGGCCGACATCCACCTCGGCCACACGGTCGTGCTGGAGAAGCTAGCCGAGTTCCAGCGCGCCGGCCACACCGTGGTGTTGATCATCGGCGACTTCACCGCCCAGGTCGGCGACCCCAGCGGCCGCTCCGCCACCCGCCCGGTTCCCAGCGCCGAGGAGATCGAGGCCAACGCCGCCACCTACCAGGAGCAGGCCTTCAAGCTGCTCGACCGCGAGCGGACCGAGGTCCGCTACAACAGCGAGTGGCTGCGGATGGAGCCGGAGGCGCTGCTCGGCCTGCTGGCGCAGACGACGGTGGCGCGGCTGCTGGAGCGCGACGACTTCCAGAAGCGGATGGCGGCGGCGCAGCCGATCGCGGCGCTGGAGCTGCTCTACCCGCTGCTGCAGGGCTACGACTCGGTGGCGGTTGAGGCCGACCTCGAGCTCGGCGGCACCGACCAGAAGTTCAACCTCCTGTTCGGGCGCGACGTGCAGAGCGCCTACGGGCAGGAGCCGCAGTCGATCATGACCCTGCCGATCCTGGTCGGGACCGACGGCGTCCAGAAGATGAGCAAGTCGCTCGGCAACTACGTCGGCGTCACCGACCCGCCGGAGGAGATGTTCGGCAAGCTGATGAGCATCCCCGACGCGGCGATGCCCGAGTACTTCCGGCTGCTGCTGGGGACCGAGCAGCCCGAGCTGCCGCCGAACGAGGCCAAGCGAGAGCTCGGCCGCAGGCTGGTCGACCGCTTCCACGGCGAGGGCGCGGGAGCGGCGGCCGAGGAGCACTTCAACCGGGTCTTCGTCGCCCACGAGGCGCCGGCGGAGATGCCGGACGTCGACCTCGGGCCCTACCGGGCCGACGGCAACGGGCTGGTCCATCTGCCGCGGCTGATCGCCGGCGCCTTCGGGGTCAGCAGCAGCGAGGGCCGGCGCCTGCTGCAGGGTGGCGGGGTCAAGCTCGACGGCGAGCCGGTACCGGCAGGCACCCTGGACCTCGACGCTGATACCCTCGCCGGGCGCGTGCTGCAGGTGGGCAAGCGGCGTTTCTGCCGTCTTCGCGAAGCCCCCTAGGCAAACCGCCTGCTCAGCGCTATACTTATTCGTCCTTTCTGGGGTAGCCCAGAGCCACCCCAAGCGTTGAGCGCGGCGAGCCCCGCCGCAAAGGCGCAGCGGTCTTTGAAAACTGAGCAGCGTGCACTCCGCGGACCCAAGCAATGGTCTGCGGAATGTTTGAGCCCGACCCATTCGGTGCGCCAGCGCGCCGGATGGTCTTGATTTACCTCGTCATGTCGGTCGCCGTATTTGTGTACTCGGCGGCCAACTGAGATATGACAGGCTCTCTGAGAAGTACGGAAGTACATTTCACGGAGAGTTTGATCCTGGCTCAGGACGAACGCTGGCGGCGTGCTTAACACATGCAAGTGGTGCGACGAACCAGGGCTTGCCCTGGGGCAAAGCCGCGAACGGGTGAGTAACACGTGAGTAACCTGCCCCGATGACCGGGACAACCCGAGGAAACTCGGGCTAATACCGGATGTGGTGCTAAGGCGTAAGCCTTTTCACTAAAGGAAGCTTCGGCCTCCGCATTGGGAGGAGCCCGCGGCCCATTAGCTTGTTGGTGGGGTAACGGCCTACCAAGGCAACGATGGGTAGCTGGTCTGAGAGGACGATCAGCCACACTGGGACTGAGACACGGCCCAGACTCCTACGGGAGGCAGCAGTGGGGAATCTTGCGCAATGCGCGAAAGCGTGACGCAGCAACGCCGCGTGGGGGAAGACGGCC
>DASSHE010000029.1:0-74552 GCA_035693065.1 Solirubrobacterales bacterium | reverse complement strand
CGACGAGATCATCGCGATCTCCAACCGCTGCGCCCACCTCGGCTGCCCGGTCCGTTTCGTCGAGGCCGCCGGCAACTTCATCTGCCCCTGCCACGGAGGCGTCTACGACTTCGTCGGCAAAGTCCTCGGCGGCCCGCCGGTGCGCCCGCTCGACCAGTTCCAGACCCGGGTCCGCAACGGCCAGGTCGAGCTCGGGCCGCGCTACAGCGTCACCTCGCAGATGGAACCCGTCCGCGCCCGCGACCCCGGGGAGTTCACCGGCGGGATCTGGGAATACCTCTACCCGCCGCGGCCGTCTACCTTCCCAGCGCCCTGATGCCGAAACTGCCGAAACCGAAGATCCCGGACGCCGTCGTCCCGCCGCCCCTGCGCAAACCGGCCAAGCCCGGCAGCGGCGGCACGCCCAAAGGGCAGGCGCCGACGGATCTGAAGACTTCGGCTCCGCCGCGCCCGAGCCACGGCGACAGGCTCCTCGACACCGCCAAAGAGGCGCCGGTCGACGCGCTCGCCTGGGTCGACCAGCGGCTGGCCGCCAGCGGCTTCCTCACCGGGATGCTCTTCCGCAAGGTGCCGAAGGGGACCAATTGGTTCTACACGCTCGGCTCGGCGACGCTCTTCGCCTTCATTGTCCAGGCCGTCACCGGCGTCTTCCTGGCGATGTTCTACACGCCCTCGGCGACCCAGGCCTACCACTCAATCGCCCACATCAACAACGAGGTGCCGCTCGGACAGTTCGTGCACGGGATGCACAAGTGGGGCTCGAGCGTGATGGTGATCCTGATCTTCCTCCACATGGGCCGGACCTTCTTCTTCGGCGCCTACAAGTACCCGCGCGAGCTCAACTGGGTGATCGGCGTGGTGCTGCTGATCCTGACGATGACGATGGCCTTCACCGGCTACCTGCTGCCGTTCGACCAGCGCTCCTTCTGGGCCTCGGTCGTCGGCATCAACATCAACGGCACCGGCCCCGTCGTCGGTCCCTACCTCAGCGACTTCCTGCGCGCCGGGCCCGAGCTGGGGGCAACCACCCTCTCGCGCTTCTACGCGATCCACATGCTGCTGGTGCCAGGGGCGATCATCGCCCTGATCGGCGCCCACATGTACCTGGTGGTCAAGCTCGGCACCACCGCGCCGCCATGGGTGAAGACCGAGAAGCCCAAGGTCGCGGCCCCGGTGGCCCAGCTCGACGCCGGCGCCAACGGCCACGTCAACGGAGCGCCGCCAGCATGAAGGCCCAGGACAAGCAGGCGTACCTCGAGGAATACGAGCTTCTGAAGAAGAAGGGGAAGCCGTTCTTCCCCTACGCGGTGATGAAGGACTCGGTGATGGCGCTGATCGTCGTCGGCGTGATCATCGCGATGTCGCTGATCCTCGGCGCCGAGCAGGGGCCGAAGGCCGACCCGACCACGACCACCTACGTGCCGCGCCCCGAGTGGTACTTCTTCTTCCTCTTCGAGCTCCTGCGCGTGATCAAGCCGCCGGAGCTGGTTCCGATCGCGACGATCGGGATCCCCACCATCTGCATGGTCCTGCTCCTGCTGCTGCCGTTCTACGACCGCGGCCCGGAGCGCCGCCCGGAGCGGCGGCCGATCGCCACCACCGCCGGCTGCCTGACGATCATCGCCATGGGCTACCTCACCTATCTCGGCGCCACCGGCGGCTCGCCGACCGAGATCGACATGAAGGTCGCGCCCCAGTACGAGAAGGGCAAGGAGGTCGTCGCCGGCTCGGGCTGCCTCGCCTGCCACAAGCTCGGCGAGAACGGCAACAACGGCCCAGGTCCCGAACTGACCCATATCGCCGCCCGGATCCCCCGGGCTGCGATCATTCGCTCAGTGGAAATCGGGCCGGGCATCATGCCCTCCTTCCGCGAACTGCCGCCGGCAAAGATCAACCAACTGGCGGACTTCCTCTCCTCGCTCGACTGACGTCTGTTGGTTGGGGACGGGGCAGGGGAGCCCTGAATCCCATGGATACGATCAACGACAACCGCCAATCGCCGGACTTCGCCGGCCAGGTCAACCGCATGTTCGACCGCGTCGCGGGCCGCTACGACGCGCTCAACTCGGTGATGACGGCGGGGCTGCACCACCGCTGGCGCGAGCGGGCGGCGGCGCGAGCGGAACTTGGCCCCGGCGATTCCGCCCTCGACATCTGCTGCGGCACCGGGGACCTCGCCCTGGAGCTCGCCGGCCGGGTTTCCCCCGGCGGGCACGTGGTCGGCTGCGACTTCTCCGAGCCGATGCTTGACCTGGCGCGGGAGAAGACGGCGAAGCGGGGAGCCGAGGGCGTCCGCTTCGAGTGGGCCGATGCGCTCGAGCTGCCCTACGACGGCGAGCGCTTCGACGCCGTCACCGTCGGCTTCGGGGTTCGCAACCTCGCCGACCTCGACCGCGGCCTGCGGGAGATGGCGCGGGTGCTGAAGCCCGGCGGGCGCGCCGTGATCCTCGAGATCACGCAGCCGACGCGGCCACCGCTCTCGACCTTCTACTCGCTCTGGTTCGACCGCATCGTGCCGATGCTCGGCGCCTTCTCCAGCGATCCCGAGGCCTACACCTACCTGCCCGAGTCGGTCCGCAGCTTCCCCAGCCCGGTCGGCCTGGCGGAAAAGATGCACGCGGCCGGCTTCGAGCGGATCCGCTACACGGTGCTGGCCGGCGGCATCATCGCGATCCACAGCGGCAGCCGCCCGGCGTGACCCGGCCCTCCGCCGTGCCGCCGCCGGTGACGGCGGTGCTCGACGCCTCCAGCCGCTGGCTGCCGGCGCGGCTCGGCGAAGTCGAGGAGCGGCTGCGCGAGGCGATCGACGGGCACGGCGAGAAGCTGAGCGAGGACGCGGCGAGCACGCTGGCGGCAGGGGGCAAGCGACTGCGGCCGATGCTGGTCCTGCTCTGCGCCGGCGCCGAGGGCGGCGATCGTTCGGTCCGCGCCGCCACCGCGATCGAGCTGATCCACATGGCGACGCTCGTCCACGACGACGTCCTCGACGAGGCACCGCTGCGGCGGGGCCAGCCGACGGTGGCCGCGACCTCCGGCCGCGACCGCGCCGTCGCCACCGGCGACCTGCTCTTCTCCCGCGCCTTCGCCCTTCTCGCCGACGCCGGCGACAGCCGCTCGGTCGCGCTCCTCGCCAGCGCCTCGGTCGCGCTTGCCCGTGGTGAGCTGGCCCAGCGCCGCGACGCCTTCGACCTCGCGGTCAGCGAGGAGCGCTACCTCCATCGCTGCCGCCTCAAGACTGCGCGCCTCTTCGAGTGCGCCTGCCTGCTCGGCCGTGACGACGAGCACCTCGGGGAGTTCGGCGCCGAGGTCGGCCTCGCCTTCCAACTGCTCGACGACGTTCTCGACGTCAGCGGCCCGCCGGAGCGGACCGGCAAGGCGCGCGGTACCGACCTCCTCGACGGCACCGTCACGCTGCCGCTGATCGAGGCCGCCGCCAGCGACCCCGGCATCCGCGAGGTCGACCTGAATGCGCTGGACACGACCTCGGCCGCCGCGCTCTGCGACCGGATCGCCGCCACCGGGGCGCTCGAGCGGGTGCGGGCTCGCGCCCTGGAGATGGTCGCGGCGGCGAAGCAGGCGCTGGAGCGGACCCGCTTCGAGCCCGAACAGCGGCACCTGCTGGCTCTGGTCGCCGACGGCGTCGTCCAGCGCTACAGCTAGTTACGCCGGCCCTAGCGCTCCTGCTCGGTCGGGCGGATCAGCAGCTCGTTGATGGCCACGTGGCGCGGTCGCGTCAGCACGTAGCGGATCGCCTCGGCGATGTCCTCGGCTTGCAGCGTCTCGACCTCGCTGAAGGTCTGCTCGATCGACTCGCGCACCTGCGGGCGGTTGTGGGTGGTCAGCTCGGTCGCCACCGCGCCCGGCTCGATCAGTGAGACCCGCAGGTGGCGCCCGGTGAACTCCTGGCGCATCGACTCGCTGAAGGCCCCGACCCCATGCTTGGTCGCGTTGTAGACGCCGCTGCCGCGGCGGGCGATCCGGCCCGCCACCGAGGAGACGTTGACCATGTCGGCGACGCCGCGCACGCCCTCGGCAGCCTCCAGCAGGTGCGGGATCGCCGCCTTCGCCACATACATCAACCCCATCAGGTTGACCTGGACCATCCGCTCCCATTCCTCGATCGGCGCATCTTGCATCGGGCCCAGCAGCATCACCCCGGCGTTGTTGACGAGGATGTCGAGCCGGCCCAGCTCGGCGACGGTGTGCTCGACAGCCGCCTCGGCCCGTCCGCGGTCGGCGACGTCGGCCTCGATCGGCAGAGCGGTGCCGCCAGCGTCGGCGATCTCGCCGCCAATCTCCTCGATTCGATCGGACCGCCGCGCGGCCAGCGCCACCGCCGCGCCCTGGGCGGCGAGCACGCGCGCGGTCGCCGCACCGATGCCGCTGGAGGCACCGGTGACCAGCGCCACCGCGCCGTCGAGTCTGGTCTCGGAAGCCATGGGGCGCCCTATACCCGCCTCGGCTCAGGCGAAGTCTTCGGGCCCGATCAGGTCGCGGGCCAGAGCGGCGCTGAACGCAGACGCCATCTCGGCCATGTTGGCGTGCTCGAGCGCCCGCAGCTCCTGCGTCAGCTCGCTCGTCCCGAGGTCGAGCTGCTCGTCGAAGCTGTCGATCTCCTGCTCACCGTGGATGCCGTCGCAGCTCCATTCGCACTCCGGGCAGCGCCGCCAGATCCGCCAGTGCCCGCGGCTCGCGGTCTGCTCCCAGTTGGTCGGCTGCACCAGGTCGGAGCCGCAGTCCGGGCAGATGTGGAGCAACCGCACGGGGGTCTGGTCGGGGCTGGGCTTATTCATCTCTGCACTATCGAACCCGCCCGGCGCCCCCTTGATCCGTATTTCGCCCCAATCCTTTGAGCGAAACCCCACTAACTGGTAGGGAAACTCGCCAAGAAATTGGCCGCCCCCCTGATCCGGCGGGGGTCTGCCCCCGTTACCATTGCCGAGATGCCAGGAAACATCGGACTTCCAGAGATCGCGATCGTCCTCATCATCGCCCTGCTGGTGTTCGGGCCGAAACGCCTCCCGGAGCTCGGCCGCAGTCTCGGTCGCGGCATCCGCGAGTTCAAAGGCTCGATCGGTGGCGAGCACGATGACGACGATGACAAGCCGCAGCTCGCGTCCTCCGAGCCGGCGACCCCGGCCGAGCCGGCGAAGCCGCACGGCGACCCGGCCGAGGCGGAGGTCATTCGCAACAAGACCGGTTAGGGAGCGATGCCCCGCCGCGTCAGGGCGGTCTCGCACGAGGATCGCCTCACCCTGGTGGAGCACCTCGACGAGCTCCGCTCCCGTCTGATCGTTTGCGTCGCCGTCTTCGGCGTCGCCCTCGCGCTCTGTTTCTGGCAGAGCGACATGCTGCTGGAAATCGCCCAGCACCCGCTGCCCTCGAACCACACGCGGCTGATCACCTTCGGCGTTACCGAGCCGTTCACGACGACGCTGACGGTCTCCGCCTACGGCGCGATCGTGCTCTCGCTCCCGATCGTTCTCTGGCAGCTCTATGCCTACGTCCTCCCGGCCTTCAGCAGCAGCGAGCGGCGGGTGATCCTGCCAATCCTGCTGCTCTTCCCGTTCCTCTTCCTCGCCGGCCTCGCCTTCGCCTACTTCGTGGTGATGCCGGCGGCGCTCAACTTCCTACTCAACTTCAACGACAACCAGTTCAACGTCCAGGTCCGCGCCCGCGAGTACTACAGCTTCTTCTCGATGACGGAGATCGCCTGCGGGCTCGTCTTCCAGCTGCCGCTGGCGATCATCGCCGTCACCCGCCTCGGAATCGTCAGCGTCGAGCAGCTGCGCAAAAACCGCCGCTACGCCTATCTGGTGATCGCGATCGTGGCTGCGGCGCTGCCCGGAGTCGACCCCGTCTCGATGCTCATTGAGATGGTTCCGCTGCTTGTTCTGTATGAGTTGAGTATCTTGCTTGCTCGGGTGCTAGGGCGGCCGACGGCTGGAGCCGGCATGGCCGAGCCCACGACCCAGGAGTAGGGAGAGGAAAAGAAATGGCTTCAGGCGGCAGCGAGCACAAGATGCTCTTCGACATTCGGGGACGGCGTAAGACGGCTGTCAAAGCTGTCTACGCGGTGCTCGCCGTGCTGATGGGCGCGAGCCTCTTCCTGGTCGTCGGCCCGGTCAACATCGGCTCCCTCTTCAACAGCAGCGAAAGCAGCGGGAGCGCCGCCAAGCAGTTCGAAGAACAGGCGGTGGGGATCGAACGCAAATTGAAGAAGGACCCGGAAAACCCCGACCTGCTGCTCTCGCTGACCCGGGCGCAGGTCAACGCCGGCAACAGCTCGGTCGAAATCGGGCCCAGTGGCGAACGGGGGATGACGCTGGGGGCGATCCAGCAGTACCAGCAGGCCAGCCAAAGCTGGAGCGAATACCTGGAAGCGACCGATGAACCGAACGGCGGGATCGCGCAGCTGATGGCGGTCACCCTCTTCACCTTGGCCGAATACTCCCGCAGTCTGCCCGAAGCGGAGTCGAATGTTCAAGCCGCGGCCGAAGCGCAGCAGATCGTCGCCGACCAGCGGCCGAACCTGAACTCGCTCAGCACCCTCGCCCTCTACACGCTCTTCACCTTCGATTACGCCAAGGCAGCCGAACTCAAGGCGGAAACGCTGAAGCTCGCCGTGAGCAAATCGCAGGAAGAATCGATCGAAAAACAGTTCGAAACGACCGAAAAACGCGCCCGCGAACTCGAGAAGACGATCGAAAAAGAAGAAAAGGCGCGCAATAAGGCGAAGCAGAACGGGGGCACGACCCCGGAAAGCCTGGAAGGTCCGAACGCGCTGGGCGGCGTCTTCGGCGGCGGCGCCGAATTGGGCGAATAGAGCCCGCGGCCGAGAAGACGCCGCGGGACTGCGGGATGGGCCGTGTAGGGCTCGAACCTACGACCTTGAGATTAAGAGTCTCCTGCTCTACCAACTGAGCTAACGGCCCGGGGAGAGGCGATTATAGGAAGGTCGCCGCCGCGGCTCAGCCCGCCCCCGCCTACTTCGCGTGGCAGTATCTTTCGACCGAGCCGTCGATGACGAGCCCGTCTTCGAAGCTGAAGCGGCCGTGGGTTTCGAGGATGTTGTCGCTGCAACGGGCGGAGACGTAGCTGCGCTTGCGGCCGCCGGACCGGTAGCGCCGCCCGATCTCGACTTCGAGCCGGGTCAGCGAGCCGTAGCCGCCGGCAAGCGGCGGCAGGTTGACCGTGGCGCGGTAGCGGTAGCGCCCAGGGCGTCGTTCGACCGGGATCGTGATCGCATAGGTCTGGACGCTGGGGACGCTGGTGCGGGCGTGGAGGAGGACGGTGGGGTGTCCGTCTTCCCGCGGCCCGTTGAAGAGGGTCAGCGGGGCGGAGACCGGAACCGTCCCCTGCGGCAGGGTGACCAGCGCTTCGACGCGGCCGCTGCCGACGATCGCCCCGCGGCAGATCCGCCGGGCTTCCGCGGTGCCGGCCGCGGCAACCGAGTCCGGACCGCAGGTCGGGAGGCCGCCGACGCTGAGGCGCCCGTCATGGTCGAAGTCGATTACCGCCTGGCGCAGCGGGGAGGGCCGGCCGCCGTTGCGGGCGGCGACGTCGGCATAGCCGTGGAATTCGATCGGGGCGTAGCGGTGGCGAGGTAGCGACTGCGGCCGGAAGCCTCCGTCGGCACGGAAGGTGAGCTCGGGGGTCTGGACCATCGCGGCGGTGGCACCGGCGGCGGCGAGGACCGCCAGGATGCAGGCGAGCAGCGCTGGCCTGGTCAGCCGGGGAAGTGACACGGCGAGGTCAGGGTCGCAGGGAAGCGGTCCCCGTTCGTCATCAGGATGTGCCCTTCGACCTGCAGCCGCCCGCCCGAGCACTGGGCGTTGAGGTAACCAACGCTCTTTCCGGCCCGCTTGCGGACGGCGTCGATGGTCGCTTCGGCGAGGGTCGCGGCGCCGAACCCGCCGGCGATTTCCGGGATGTCGACCCGGATGCGATAGCCGTAGCGGCCCCTGGCGACGCGTTCGACCACGATCGGCACCAGCAGCGCCTGGGGCGAGGGCACCGTCTCGTAAGCGTGCGCAATCAGGGTCGGGCGGCCGTTGGTGGGCGGGGCGTTGAAGAAGGAGAGCGGCGAGCTGATCTTGAACGGCGCCCGTCCCGGCATCGTCACCACTGCCTTACCGAGGCCAGTGCCGACAAGGGCGGCGCCGCAGCGCTTGCGCGCCTGCCCGGGGGTGGTCCCGGCGAGCTTCGTCATCGTGCAGACCGGCACCCCCTTGGTGTCGATGGTGCTGTGCTTGTCGACGAGGAATTCGATCGTCTCCAGCGTCGACGGCGTGGTGTGGTCCATGGTGCCGATCCTGGTGATGCTGGTGAGGGAGATCGGCGCGTAGCCGCGCTTGGGCAGCTCGCGGGGCTGCACGGTCGCCGTGGTGCTGATCACCGTGTTGCCGAATTCGATCGTGATCGCATATGCGGTACCGCCGACGCAGAGCGCGGCGAAGCTGGCGATGACGAGGATCTTGCGGAGATGGCTCAATCAGGTCCCCTTGCACTGTTTGAACACGCTTCCCTGCAGGAAGGTGCCGTCCTTGAAGCGGAACTGGCCTTTTGCCTGCAGCCTCCCGTCAGGGCAACTGGCGTTGACGTAGCTGAGCCTTTCGCCGTGGTAATTCCATTCCCGGCCGATCGTCAGCCGCCCGTAGAGCGGCACGCCCGAGCCACCGGCGATCACGGGGATGTCGGCCACGGTCTTGAACCCATAGCGGCCGGCGTGGACCCGCTGGATCTCGATCGAGACGATGTACGCCGCCGCCGCCGGGTAATTGAGGAAGGCGTGCGCGAGCACGGTCGGGTTGCCGTGCACCTTCGGGCCGTTGAAGAGCGTCAGCGGCGAGCTGACCGGGATCGGGGGCTGTTCGGGGAAGGCGATCACCGCTTTGCCGAAGCCCTTGCCGACGATCGCGCCCGGGCAGAGGCGGCGGGCGGTGGCGGTGGTGGTCGCTTTCAGTTTCCCCAGGGTGCAGACCGGGAGGCCCCGGGTCTCGACTTCGCCGTGCTTGTCGAACCAGAGGACGATCTGGGTCAGCGTCGGCGGGACCGTCCCGTCTTCCATCGAGATCTTGCCGTAGCCGTGGAGCTTGATCGGGGCGAAGTGGTCCTTTGGCAGGGTGGTGGGGGAGAAGCCGCCGTCGGTGACGACGACGAGCGGTCCCAGGTGGAGCCGCAACGCCAGGGCGCCGCCGCCCGTCACCAGCATGAGCAGCAGCGTCACCGCAGACGCTCTTAACAGAGTCTTCCGCATCATTCCTCCCTCCCGTGGGATCTAGCAGCCAAACTACCAGCCGTGGGAAGGAGGATCGGCAGGGGACGGTGGAGGTCCTCGAGGAGGGCTCCGCGGCACGACCAGCCTTGGTTGCTGCGCCATCCGCGACGCGTGCTCGCGGTGGCAGTGGTGGTGCTGCTCGCCCTGGGGTTGATCGGCACCGGGGTCGAGTCCCGCCTGGATCCGACCACGATCGACATTCCCGGCACTCCCTCCGCCCACGGTGAGAAGCTGCTGCGAGCGCACTTCGGCGAATCGGCGCCGTTCGCGATCCTCTTGCAGGGCCCGGCGGCGGCGATCGACCAGCAGGGCCCACGGCTAATCGAAGCGCTGCGACGCGACCCGCGGGTGACGACGCTGTCCCCCTGGGATCGCGGCTCGGTCCAGCGGTTGCGACCGGATCCGCGCAAGGCGCTGATCCTGGTCGACTTCCACGTTGACGTCAGGACCGCCGTCAACGACACCGTGCCGCATCTCAAGCGGGTCCTCGAGCGGGAGATCCAGCCACCGGTGCGAGCGACCCAGTCCGGCTACGCGAGCCTCTCGCGGGCGCTCCAGGATGAGTCGATCGCGGCCAGTGAGCGGGGCGAGCTGATCGCGCTGCCGTTCTTGCTGATCATCCTCCTCCTCGTCTTCCGCTCGCCGGTCGCGGCGGCGATCCCCCTCGGCTTCGGCGCCGTCACGGTCGTCGCCTCGCGCGGGATCCTCTACTTCTTCACTAGCTGGTTCGAGATCGACGCCTTCGCGCTGACGGTGACGACGATGATGGGGCTGGCGCTGGGGGTCGACTACGCGCTGCTGATGGTCTCCCGCTTCCGCGAGGAGCTGGCGAGGGGAGTCGAGCCGGTCGAGGCCGCCCGACTAACCCGGCGCCACGCCGGGCGCACGGTGATGTTCGCCGGCAGCACCCTGCTGCTCTCGATGATCGTCTCGATGTTCATCCTGCCGGGGGCGTTGCTGGTCTCGCTGGCGGGGACGGTCTGCATGGTGGTCCTGCTCAGCATCGCCGCCGCCACCATTGTCGGCCCGGCGATCCTCACCCTGGTCGGACCCAACGTCGACCGCTGGCGGCTGGGGCGCCAAGGCGGCGGCCGCTCTCGGTTGATGGTGATGGTGGCGGCGGCGCTGCGCCGCCCGACGGTGGCGGCGGCCCTGATCGGTGGCGTGCTCCTCATCCTCGCGGCGCCGGCGATCGGGCTGAAGACCGGGCCCCCGAGCCCGGAACAGCTGGCCAAGGACGCCCCAGCCCGCGAAGACGCGGAACTAATCGACCGCACCATCGGCCCTGGCTGGGACGCCCCGTTCCAGGTGATCGCGGTCTCCCGCGAAGGGCCGATCACCGACGCCAAGAGCCTCGGTGCACTCGATGCCTTCCAGCGCAAGCTGGCGGCGACGCCGGGGGTGCAGGCGGTGATCGGGCCGCAGCGGGCGACCAGCCGGGTCAACGGTCTGCGCCGTCTCGGCAACTCGGTGCTCGCCGCCGAAGGCAACACCGGCACGGTCAAGCAGCTCGGCAAACTCGGACGCAGCCTCGCGGTTGCCGCGGGCGGGGTGGGAGAACTGCAGGACGGGATCGTCGAAGCGAGCGACGGCGCCGGGCTGCTGGCGCTTGGCGCCGGCCGCGCGGTGGAAGGCGCGCAGCTGATCGCCGGCGGGCTGGCCCGCGCGACCCGCGGTAGCGGGCGGGCGATCGACGCGCTGGAACGGTTCGCCGACGGGGCGGAGAAGCTGGCGCAGGCGGAGAAGCGGACGGCGTTCGGCGCCTTCAAGCTGAAGCTCGCGCTTCGGGACACGGTGATCCCGAACCTGAAGGGGAACCAGATCCGGCTCTCGCGGGCACTGCAGAAGTCGCTGAACGAAGAGGCGAACGAAAAGCTGCCGGAACTGATCGCGCCAGCAGGCGTCGCCGACCAGGAATTGCAGGCCGCTTTCGCGGAACTGCAGGCGATGACGAGCGGCAAATCGGATCCACGCTACGCGGCGACCCTGGAGGCCGTGCGTAAAGCGCTGGCGGCGGTAGGTGGGACCGACCCGGTCACCGGCGCGCCCTACGACCCCGACCCCACGACCCCCGCGGTCGAGCCCTACGCGGGCTTGCCGGCCGAACTCGTGGCCTTGGACGAACGGCTCCTCGAAGACCACGAAGAAGCGAAGAAGCTCACGGCCTTTCTCCTCACCAGCCACCACGACCTGCAGAAAATCGAGGCGGGCGCGGAGAAGCTGGAAGAAGCGCTGCGCAAGATCCACAGCGCCGGCAAGCGGCTCTCGAGCGGCGCCAGCCGGCTCTCGAAGGCGGCGGGGACGCTAGGCGATGGGCTGAGCCAGTTGAGTGGCGGCGCCGAAGCCCTGGTCGGCGGGATCACCCGCCTCGGTGGCGGCGCCGAAGCGCTGCAGGAAGGGCTGCTGACCGGGGCCGGCGAAGTGGCGCCGCTGCAGAGCGGGCTGCGGGAAGCAAGCGTGCGCGTGCTCTCGGGCAAGGCGCGGATCAACCGCCAGGCGGGCCGCGTCGCCCGCTCGACGCCCGGGCTCTTCAACTCCGGCTACTTCGTCCTCTCGGCACTCGACGGGACGCCGCCGGCAACTCGCGCCCGGATCAACGAAACGATCGATCTGAACCGCGGCGGCCAGGCGGCGACGATGCTGGTCGTCTCCGAATACACCTTCAACACGCCGGGGTCGAAACGGCTCAACAAGCAGCTGAACGACGACGCCCGCGAACTCGCCGAAGATGCCGACCTCGATGCCGGCGTCGCCGGCGGCACCGCCCAGCTCAACGACTACAGCAAGGTCACCCGCGCCCGCTTCCCCTGGGTGGTCATCGCGATCACGCTGGCGACCTTCCTCGTCCTCGTGGTGGTGCTGCGGGCGCTGCTGCTGGCCGCGATTGCCGTCGGGCTCAACCTGCTCACGGTCGGGGTCGCCTTCGGCGTCCTCACCGTGCTCTCGAGCGTGCCCGATAACTGGCCGCTCGGAGGCCACAACTACGTCGATGCGGTCGGGGCGACGATGATTTTCGGGCTCGTCTTCGGCCTCTCGATCGATTACGCCGTCTTCCTCCTCACTCGCATGCGCGAGCACTACGACGAAAACGGCGTCGCCGGTGAGGCCGTCACCTTCGGCCTCGAGCGCACCGCCGGGGTCATCACCGGGGCGGCCGCGATCATGATGGCCGTCTTCATCGCCTTCGCCGGCGCCCCGATCGCCACCGTCAGCCAGCTCGGCATCGGCCTCACCGTCGCCGTCCTCCTCGACGCCACCGTCGTCCGCATCGTCCTCCTCCCAGCCCTGATGCTCCTCCTCGGCGACCGCGTCTGGTGGCTGCCGAAGCCGCTGGCCCGGGTGCTGCCGAAGCTGAGCGTCTGAGCCCAGGCGGGCTCAAAGCGCGACTATGCCCGACAGGGTGGCTGCCAGGACCGTCCCGGCGAACCCCAACGCCACGGCTACCAGCGTGTGGTTGAGGCGTTCAAGCCTCTCCTCGATCCGTTCGAACCGCTCATCGAACCGCTCGAACTTCTGATCGACCCGTGCAAAGCCTTCCTTCATCTCGCGATCGACCCGCGCGAACCCCTCTTTGATCTCGGCGTCGACCCGAGTGAAGCCATGGCGCATCTCCAGAAAGCCGGCGTCGGTGCGGCGGCTGAGTTCGTCGAGCCTGTCGTCGCTCCAGCGGTTCATCGCGGCCTCCATGATCGCATAGAACTGTAGACAGAAACATTCAACGCGTGGCGCGACGAATGGAAATTTTCAGCCTCGAAAGTGGGCCTGGTCTCGAACTTTCAGGCGCGGTCGCGCGGGCCGACCCGGAGTTCCTCGCCGAGGACGGCGAGGATGCGGTCCATACCTTCGAGTGAGGGCATGCGGCCGCCGCGCTCGAGCTGGGAGATGGTCGGCAGCGGCATTTCGGCGCGGCTCGCCACCTGCTCCTGGCTGAGCTCGAGTTCGGTCCGGCGCTCGCGGACGTGGGCGGCGAGCCAATGGCTTCGGTCGCGGGAGTCAGTGACGGGTCGCATGCCCCATAACTTAGACAACTCGTTTCACCCGTCAAGGGCCCGGCGGGCGGGCCCTCATGGAGAAGCGGGGGCCGCGGCTGCGCGCGGTCCCCGCTCCAGGCCCTGGACGGACGCTTCTATTTAGCCTGCTTGCAGGTCTGCTTCGAGTAGGCGGTGAGGGATTCGCCGTCGCGGAAGTCGAATTTGCCGCGCGCCTTGAGCTTCTTCGAGTTCGGGCATTTCGCCGAGATGAAGCTCTGTTTGACCCCCTTGTACTTCCATTTCTTGTCGATCTTGACCTGGAATTCTTTGAGGGCGCCGGTGCCGCCGGCAAGTAGCGGGATTTCGAGTTCGAGCCGCGGCCCGTAGCCTTCCTTGTTGTAGTTGACGACCGGCCCCTGCAGGACCAGGCTCGTCTGCACCGGGGAGGTGCCGTAGGTGTGGAGGATGACCGTCGGCCTGCCGCCTTTCGGCACCCCGTTGAAGGCGGTCACGGTCTGCTGGACTTCGTAGAGCTGGCCGGCTTTGAGGTAGGCGACGGCGTGGCCACCGCCGATCTTGGCCGGGCCGCACGCCCGTTCGGCTTCTTCGGTCGATTTGTTCTGCACCTTGGCGGAGTCGCAGGTCGGCAGACCCTTGGTGAACAGCCGCGCATTCTTGTCGAAGTCGATCGTCGCGTGGATCGCCGGGCTCGGTATCGGCGCGGTGGTCGACGTCGTCAGGGTGGTGACGTTCAGCGTCGCTGGGGTAAAGACTTTTTTCGAGAGCTTTTTCGGCCCGATAAGCGAGTCGATCGACTGGGTGTTGCCGTCGGGGGCGTAGACGGTCGGCCCCGCGAGGGCAACCGAAGCCACGACGGCGGTTGCGAGCGCCGCGGCGATCGCGGCGATTAGAAATGGACGTCTGCGCATAACACGCTCCTCCGTTCGAAATTGGGGCGGCGCCTTTTCCCATTCCCTAGAACCGCTCCGAGGTCTCAGAGTAGCGCGTTGATTTCCAGTTAAGGCCTGGTTCGGGCACGGCTTCGCCGGGAACCGCTCGGATACGATCCTCCGGCCGTTCCACCGGGTCGGAGGGGCCGGGGAACTGAGAAGCGACGACCTGTGGCTGCCAAACCGTTAGGCGAGGAGAGTGGCCCGGCGGCAGGCCGGGGGACCACCCCAGCGCGCATCGCGGTGATCGCGGCCCTGGCGGTGGCGGTGATCGTCCTCGCGATCGTCCTCCTCAGCGGCAACGGCGGCCACAAGTACACGCTGGTCTTCCAGAACGCCGGCCAGCTCGTCCCCGACAACCAGGTCCTGATCGGTGGCGCGCCGGCGGGCACGGTCGAAAGCATCGGCCTCACCGACGACAACCTCGCCGAGGTCAAGGTCGAAGTCGACCAGGAGCTGCACGAGGGGACGACGGCGGCGATCCGCGCCACCTCCCTCTCCGGCGTCGCCAACCACTACGTCTCGATCAGCCCCGGGCCGAACTCCAACCCGGCGCTTGGCGACGGGGCCGAACTCGGGCTCTCCTCGACGACGACCCCGGTCGACATCGACCAGTTCTTCAACACCTTCCCGCCCTCGGTGCGGCGCGGCCTCAGCAACTTCATCCGCGGCAACGCGACGATCTACTCGGGCCAGGGGGAAAACGCCAACGACTCCTACAAGTACTTCGGCACGGCGCTCGACCGGACCAGCGCCTTCGCCCGGGAACTGACCGCCGACCAACGCCTCCTGTCGCGCTTCATCGTCAGCTCGGCGCGGCTGAGCACGGCGGTGGCCGGGCGCGGCGAACAGCTCTCCAGCGCGGTCTCCAACGCCACCACCGCCTTCAGCGCGATCGCCAGCCAGAACACCGCCCTCGACCAGACCCTGCGAGAGCTGCCACCGGTGATGCGACAGTCGAACACGACCTTCGTCAACCTCCGCGCCGCCCTCGACGACCTCGAACCGCTGGTCAACACGGCAAAGCCGGCGACCAAGGAACTCGCTCCCTTCCTCGCCGAATTGAGGCCGGTCTTCCAGAAATTGATCCCCTTCACCCACAACCTGCGGCTGGTGGTCAGCCGGCCGGGCAAGGCCAACGACGCGGCCGAACTGCTGGCGACGTTGCCGAAGGTGGAGGACCTCATCTCCAATGCCTTCCCGCACTCCGAACAGGCGATCGCCGACTTCCAGCCCCAGCTCAACTTCATCCGCGCCTACACCCCGGACCTCTTCAACGCGGTCGGAAAGTTCGGCGAGGTAGCCGGCTACTACGACGGCAACGGCCACTACGTGCGCGCGGTGACGGCGGGTCAGAACCTCTTCCGCTACGGCGCCGGCGGCGAACTGGAACCGATCACCAAAGCGCAGCAGTTCGAGCCGTTCGGCGCGACGGACCACACGCACCGCCGCTGTCCCGGCGGCGCCACCCAGCCCGCCGCCGACGGCTCCAACCCCTGGGTCGGCGGCGGCAGCGTCAGCTCCTCGGAATGCAACCCGGCCGACGTGCCACCCGGACCATGATGCGGCGGCTGCTCATCGGCGCGGCACTGGTAGCGGCGATCGTCGCGGTCGTGCTGCTGCTCGGCGGCGGTTCCTCCTCGGACGGCTACCGGGTACGGGCGATCTTCGACAACGGTGGCTTCATGGTCAAAGGCGAGCAGGTGCGGGTGGCCGGCGCCAACGTCGGCACGATCGAATCGGTCGACGTCACCATGCCCGGCGACACCGTCGCCTACAAGAACGGCGAGCCGGTGAAGAAGGCGGGCAAGGCGGTGATCGTGATGAACATCAGCGACCCCGGCTTCCAGGACTTCCGCCAGGACGCCACTTGCCTGATCCGCCCGCAGTCGCTGATCGGCGAGAAGTTCGTCGACTGCCGGCCGACCCTGCCGCGGGCGCCGGGTACCGAACCGGCGCCGCCGCTGAAGCAGATCGAAGACGGCGAACCGGGTGCGGGGGAGTACCTGCTGCCGCTGGGCAACAACGGCACCAGCGTCGACCCGGACCTGATCAACGACATCCAGACGCTGCCGTATGCGCAGCGCTTCCGGCTGATCTTCAACGAACTCGGCGCCGGCCTCGCCGGCCGCGGCGAAGACCTCGAGGTGCTGGTGAAGCGGGCCAACCCGGTCCTGCGCGACGTCGACCGGCTGTTCGGGATCCTCTCGGCCCAGCGCGAGCAGCTCGCGCAGCTGGCCAGCGATTCGGAGGAAATCCTCGGCCCGCTCTCGCGCGAGCGCAGCCACTTCGCCGGCTTCCTCTCGAACGCCGGCGCGGCGGCGCAGGCGAGCTCCGAGAAGGGCCCGGAACTGGAAGAGGCGCTGCGGAAATTCCCCACCTTCCTGCGCGAATTCCGCAAGACGATGGTCAGCCTGAAGAGCTTCTCCGACGCCGGCACGCCGCTGTTCGAAGACTTCGGCACGGCGGCGCCGTCGCTGACCGACGCGACGCGGACGCTGACGCCGTTCTCGAAGGCGCTGACGGTCGCGCTGAAGAGCCTTGGCGACGCCGGCGAAGCCTCGGGGCCGATCTTCGCCGAAGCCGACCCGGTGGTGAAGAAGGCGGCGACGCTGGCGAAGACCGGCGTGGTGCCCACCAACCAACTAGCGAAGCTGCTGGTGAACATCAAACAGACCGGCGGCTGGGACGGCTTGACCGAACTGATCTACAACTCGACCGCGGCGCTGAACGGCTTCGACCAGTACGGGCACTTCGGGCGTACGCGGGTGACCTTGTCCACCTGCGTCGAATATCAGGCGAACCGCGGTGGCTACTCGGGCTGTGTGGCGAGATTCCATGGCCCGAACGCGGGCGAAGGCGCGTCCACCAGCGCGGCTGATATCTACCAGCTCCTCCTGCAGCGTCTGGCCGAGCGGAACGGTGGCACCGCCGCCGAAACCGGCTCTTCGATTGGGGTCGGTCAGGGGTCGAGCGCCGGCCAAGGCGGGGAAGCCGGGATTGCCGAATCATCGAAGACTGGAGGCGGTACCGAACCCCTCCTCGACTACCTGCTGGGGCCATGAGGAACCGCAGCGGACTCAGCGGCGTCGCGAGCAGCCCGGTGATCGTCGGAGCGGTCACCGTGCTGGTGGTGATCGTCGCCGTTTTCCTCGCCTACAACGCCAACAACGGCCTCCCCTTCGTCTCCACCTACAACCTGAAGGCGCGGGTTCCCAACGCCGACGCTCTGGTCAAGGGCAACGAGGTGCGGATCGGCGGCGTCCGGGTCGGCATCGTCAAGAAGGTCGTCCCGATCGCGACGGGCGACGGCAACTATGCGGCCGAACTCTCGCTCAGCCTCGACAAGAACGTCGAGCCGCTGCCGATCGACTCGACGATGACGGTGAGGCCGAAGTCGGCCCTCGGCCTCAAGTTCCTCCAGGTCACTCCCGGGGAATCGTCGAAGGGGTTCAAGCCCGGGGAAACGATCCCGGTCACCTCGTCGACCCCGGAACCGGTCGACATCGACCAGTTCTTCGACATGTTCGACAAGCCGACGCGGCAGGCAATCCGCCAGAACCTGGCCGGCTTCGGCAACGCCCTCGCCGGCCGCGGCCCCCAGCTGAACGAAGCGATCGGTGCCCTCCGCCGGCTCGCCGTCCACGGCCAGCCGGCGCTGCGCACGATCGTCGAACCCAGCACCGACTTCGCCGGCTTCTGGCGGGCGCTCGAGGCCTTCTCGGCAACGGTTGCCCCGGTGGCCGAGACGCAGGCCAGCCTCTTCGTCGCCCTCGACCGCACCTTTGCTGCCTTCGCCAGCGTCTCCCGCCCCTTCATCCAGGAAACGATCGAAAAAAGCCCGCCGACGCTCGACGAGGTGAACGCCGACCTGCCGGCGATCCGGCCCTTCCTGCGCGACACGGGCCGCTTCTTCACGGCCCTGCGGCCCGGCGTCAAAGCGCTGGCGAAGACCTCGCCGGTGATTGCCGAATCGCTGCACGCGGGGATCCCGGTCCTCAACGCGTCCCCCGTGCTCAACGCGCAGCTGCAGCCGACGGCCGAGGCGCTGGTCGCCTTCCAGGAAGCGCCCGGCGTCTTCAACGGCCTCGAACTGCTGACCGACACGAACAAGGTGCTGAAGCCGTCCCTCAACTACGTCGTCCCGAGCCAGACGGTCTGCACCTACTGGTCGCTCGCCTTCCGTGAGATCGCCAGCGCGGCGAGCCAGGGGAACAGCAACGGCAACTGGCTGCAGTTCATCTCCTACGGGCCTCCAGAAGGATCCAACAGCGAGAGTACCTTCGCCAGCGCCCCCGGGAACGAAACTGGGAACCGCGCCAACCATCTCCACTTCAACCCCTATCCACGAACGGCGGCTCCCGGGCAGGACAACGTCTGCGAAGCGGGCAACGAGAAATACGAACCTGAAAAGGCCGTGATCGGGGAAGCCCCGCTTTGGGCCACGACGACTCGTGGGCAGGTGAGCAAGTGAGCCGGCTGCCGGAGCGAGATCGCCGCGCCGCCGCGGCCAAGGGCGGTCGTTTTAGCTGGCGTCCAAGCAACGTCACCGTCGCGATCATCTTCATCCTGATCCTTACCGTCGGCCCCTACCTGGCCTTCACCAAACACGTGCCGTTCACCAGCTACGGCTACGAGGTCAAGGCGACCTTCTCGAACTCGGCCAACATCGCTCTCAACTCGCCGGTGCGGATCGCCGGGGTTGACGTCGGCAAAGTCATCTCGACCAGCCGCGACGGCGACAACACCACCGTCACCTTCACCGTCGACAGCTCCGGCCGGCCGATCCACGACGACGCCTTCGCGGCGATCCGGCCGCGGATCTTCCTCGAGGGCAACTTCTTCGTCGAACTCGACCCCGGCAGTCCCAGCGCGCCCGAGCTCGAAAGCGGCGGCACGATCCCGGTCAGCCGCACCTCCACCGCGGTCCAGCTCGATGAAATCCTCACCGCCCTGCAGTCGCCCGTCCGGGCCGACCTGAGCAGGTTGCTCGAGGGCTACGGAACGGCGCTGACGAACGAACCGAGCGCGGAAGAAGACCGGACCCAGCTGCCCGAGGTAAAAGGAAAGTCCGCCGCGGAAGCCTTCAACGACGTCTTCAAGTACGGCGGCGACGCCGGTCGCTACAGCTCCCAAACCGCGAACGCGCTGCTCGGGACCGAACAGCGGGACCTCTCGCGCCTGGTCTCCTCGGCCAGCCGCGCCTTCGGCGCCTTTGCCAGCCGCGAGCGGGACCTGCAGGGCCTGATCGTCAACTTCGACACCTTCACGGGCGCTCTGGCGGCCCAGTCGACCAACCTCTCGACGACGGTTCACCTGCTGGCGCCGACCCTGCGGATCACCCACGCCGCGCTCGTCAGCCTCAACCGGACTCTGCCGCCGCTGCGGACCTACGCGATCGAGCTGCGCCCCGCCGTCGCCGAGCTGCCCGCCCTGATCAGCGCCTCGAAACCGTTCCTCGCCCAGGTCCGCCCCCTGCTCTCCGGCAAGGAGGGCGGCGGCGTCGCCAAGCTCCTGGCCGAATCCACCCCTGGCCTGGCCGGCGCGGCGCAGGCGAGCAAGCAGACGACGCTGCCGCAGCTGAACAGGCTCAGCCTCTGCACCTCGAAGGTGATGGTGCCGACCGGGAACCAGGTGATCAACGACCGCTTCAGCACCGGTGGCCCCAACTACCGGGAGTTCCTCTACAACCTCGTCAACTTCGCCGGGATGGCGCAGAACTACGACGGCAACGGGCCTTACTCGCGGGCGCAGGTCGGCGGCGGCCCCGTGCTGGTCGGCGAACCGAACCCGTTCGGCAACAAAGGCACGCTTACCGACACTCGCAACTATGCCCATACGATCGAAGAGCCGCTCGGAACCCAGCCACGTTTGAGCAAGAAGCCGCCGCTAAAGCCCGAAGTCCGCTGCTACACCAACCCGGTCCCCGACGTGAACGGGCCGCAGGGACAGGTCGGCCCGGCCTCTCCCTCGGTGGCGGGGGTGAACCCATGAGCGAGCCGACGCCGAAAGTGAGCCGCTGGACCCACTTCCGCGCCTGGCTCTCGCGGCAGGCGCGGGGCCACCGTAAGGACACGATCGCGATCATCGTTCTCGCTCTCGCCGGGCTCGTAATGATGCTGGGGATCTTTACCCAGCAGAAGGCCTCCCTGCCGTCGTGGCTGCCCTTTGTCGGCGAAGAATTCGAACACATCTCCGCCGAGTTCTCGTCGGCGCAGGCGGTGACGCCAGGTCAAGGACAGGCGGTCGATATCGCCGGCGTCCAGGTCGGAAAGGTCACCTCGGTCAACCTCGAAGACGGACACGCGGTCGTCGGCATGGACATCGAACCGCGGTACATGAAGCTGATCCACCCCGACGCGAGCTTCCTGCTGCGGCCGAAAACCGGCCTCAACGACATGGTCGTCGAGGTCGAACCGGGGACCGAAGAGGGCCACGTCGAGGAGGGGGCCGAATTCACCCTCGCCCAGACCGAACCGAACACCAACCTCGACGCCTTCCTCTCCACCCTCGACGCCGACACGCGTCAGTACATCCAACTGCTCGTTGCCGGGGGCGCGCAGGGCCTCGGCGGCCGCGGCAAGCAGTTCGGCAACGCCCTCCGCCGCTTCGAGCCCTTCGTCCACTACACGGCCAAGCTCAACAAAGCGGTCGCGGCACGGCACGTGGCGCTGGCGCGGACGATCCACGACTTCAACCTGCTGACCACCGAACTCAGCCGCCATGACGCCGAGATCAAGCGCTTCGTCACCTCCTCCAAGGCGGCGCTCGGCAACTTCGCCAACCAGCAGGAATCGGTCCAAGCCGCCTTCCAGGAATTCCCGGGAGCGCTGCGGGCCGCCAAGGCGGGCCTCGCCAGCTCCAACCGCTTCTCGACTGCCGCCTACCCGGCGCTGTTCAAGCTGATCCCGCAGGCGCAGGCGCTGACGCCGGCCTTCAAGGCGACCGAGCAGCTCTTCCGCGAAACCACGGTGCCGATCCGCGACCAGATCCGGCCCTTCACCCGGGAAATCCGGCCGGTGCTGACGCACGGGGCCGAAGCGGCCGAACCGTTCGAAAAGACGGTCCGCAACTTCGGCAACGCGCTGGGCGGCTTCAACTCCTTCCTCAACGAGCTCTCCTACAAGCCGAAGGGTTCGCGGCAGAGCTATCTCTTCTACTTGCCGTGGCTCAACCACAATTTCAACGCCGCCTTCAACACTGAAGACGCCGGTGGGCCAATCCTGCGAGGGCTCGTTCTCATCTCCTGTACGGGAGCGTCTCTTGGGTATGCCTTTGCGAGAGAACAGGAACTTGAAGGCAAGTCCTACCTGAAGACTTTGCTCGAAACTGTTGGCGTTCCGAGGAAAGAAGAAATCCCCCTTTCGATTCCCACCAAAGAACCAGGAAACACCTGCGAATACATTGAAAACACCACGGGGGCCGAATGAGCAAGCGAGCCCCCAGCACCACCCAGCTCTTGGTGATCACGGCTTTCGCGCTGTCGTGCTTTGGCATCCTGCTCTTCCTCTGGGTCACCTTCGGCGGCCCGACCCCGTTCCGGGCTAAGACCTACGAGATCAAAGTCCCCTTTAGGGAGGCGACCCAGCTCGCCGAACAGTCCGACGTGCGGATCTCCGGCGTCAACGTCGGCAAAGTCCAGAGCATCGACCTCGCTCCGAACGGACAGCAGGCGCTCGCCACCGTTGACATCGACGATCAGTACGCGCCACTACCGCAGTCGACGCGGGCGATCCTCCGCACGAAGACGCTGCTCGGCGAGACCTACATCGAACTGACGCCGGGCTCGAGGAGTGCGCCCGAGCTCGCCGACGGAGGCACCTTGCCGGAGGCGAACGTCGCCGAATCGGTCCAGCTCGACGAGATCTTCCGCACCTTCAACGCCCAGACCCGCGCCGCCTTCCAGGAATGGATGCAGGAAGCCGCAGTCGCGATCAACGGCCAGGGGCAGAGTCTCTCCTACGCGATCGGGGGGCTCGAACCCACGTTCACCGAACTCGACAAGCTCTTCCGGGTGCTCGACACTCAGCGCCTCGCCGTCGGCCAGCTTTTCCGCAACGGCGCCACCACCTTCCGTGCCCTGCGGGGTCGGGAAGGCGAGCTGGCCGATCTGATCCAGGCCTCGAACACGGTCTTCCAGACCACCGCGCGCCGCAACCGCGACATCGAAGCTCTGTTCCGCGCCTTCCCGACCTTCCTCGACGAGTCGCGGTTGACCACGCACCGCCTGCGCGGCTTCTCGGAAAACGCCGACCCGCTGATGAAGCAACTCGTGCCGGCAGCCGAACAGCTCTCACCGACGCTGATCGCGCTGTCGAAGCTCGCGCCTGAATCGAAAGCTTTCTTCGAAGGGCTGGGACCGGTCATCAAGCACGCACCCACCGGCTTCGCGGCGCTGCGGAAGATCTTCCGCGACGAATTCCCGCCGCTGCTGCGCGCGGTCGACCCCTTCATCCGCAACCTCAACCCGATCCTCGTTGGCCTCAAGCTCTACAAGAGCGAGCTGACCTCGTTCTTCGGGAACCTCGCCGCGACGTTCAGCGGCGAACTAACCGAATCCGGCAACCCGAACTACCTGCGGACGGTCGGTGGCATGAACCCCGAAACCCTGACGACGTATCCCCGGCGGCTTTCGATCAACCGCAACAGCGCTTATAGCCCGCCGAGGTGGGCCGAAGGCCTAGTCGAAGGTCTCCCTGGGTTCGAAACCCGCCAGTGCACCACCGGAATCACCGCCGTTCTTCCACCTAATGCCTGGGAAGATCCGGCCTTCGAAGAACGGGTCTCCGCTGGAACGGAGGAAAAAGAAGGCCAGAAAATCCCGGTCTCCCAGGAAGAAAACGCGAAACGTCTCTTCGAACGAATCCAGAAATACGCCTTCGCCGGGCAGACCAGCACCGCCGCCATCGGCTCACCGGCCTGCAAGCAGCAAGCGCCCTTCAAGCCGATCTACGGCAGCGGCCCGGCAACGCAGTACCAGCACACGTTCGAACAGCCTCAGCCGTAAAAGTTCATCTAGACCGCGAAGGCCGAGCCAGGGCGCGCGGCGTTACCCGCGCTCGTAGCGCACCAGCGAGATCCCGTCGCCGACGGTCTTCGCCTCGATCAGCTTCAGCGGGATCTTCGCCTCGCCCTCGGGGAAGATGCGCTTGCCCTCGCCGAGGAGGACGGGGAAGACCATCAGGCGGAGCTCGTCGAGGAGGTCGTTCTCGATCAGGGCCTTGACCAGGCTAGCGCTGCCGGCGATGAGGATGACGCCGTCGAACTCGTCCTTGAGCTGGCGGACGGTGGCGGCGGGATCGCCGTCGAGGACGGTGGTGTTCCGCCAGCTCGGCTCGGTCAGGGTGGAGGAGACGACGTACTTGGGCATCTCGTTCATCTTGGTGGCGAAGTCGCCGAGCTGGCCTTCTTCCTCGTACTTGGGCCAGGCTTCGGCGAAGCCTTCGTAGGTGACGCGGCCGAGCAACTGGGCGTCGGCCTCCATCAGCTCGTCGAGCTTGAACTTGTCGCCCTCCTCGCCGCGGTCGATCTCGAAGGTCCAACCGCCGTGGCGGTAGTCCTCGGAGCCGCCGGGGTCCTCGATCACCCCGTCGAGGGAGATGAACTCGGTTGCGACGATCCTGCCCATGTTGACGTCCTCCTTGGCTTGTGGACCCGGTCTCTCCGTGTCCTTTTACCTGAGCGACGAACGAGCGTGGCGAAAATCGACAGCACCGGGTCGGCGTGATCTTCGTGTAGCGAAGAATCCCCAGAAGCGACACGGCCGCGTCTTGTTCGGTTGCAGGTGGCCGGGCAGGGTGCGGCAATGGAATCGAAACCGATCCGCGGCCGTGTGCTTCGCGTCGATGCGCCGGAATGGGAGCCCCTCCTGAATCTGGCGCCCGACCACGTCG
The DNA here is from genome assembly GCA_035693065.1 of Solirubrobacterales bacterium. Taxonomy (GTDB): domain Bacteria; phylum Actinomycetota; class Thermoleophilia; order Solirubrobacterales; family 70-9; genus VAYN01. The sequence goes on along the minus strand of DASSHE010000029.1, from coordinate 50,458 downwards.
ACGACTTCATGTGGATGTACACCGTGCAAATGACCGACGGGACCCGGCTGCAGGCGTACAAGCACTACTGGACGCGGAACTACCTGCACGTGTCGCAGGACGGTAGGACCTTCATCTTCGTGCCGAAGACGCGCTACCAGGAGGTCAACCCGGAGTGGCTGCTGGAGCGAGTCTTGAGGGAAGAGCTGAAGCCCTACTTCGTCAGCTATTCTGTCAGACAGAACTCGTGGCCTGAGGAAGGAACGATCAGCTTTGCCCGCTCTGCCACCAAGCATCGGATTTCCCGCCAGCGTTCGACGTACGTGGTCGAGCACTGCGGGCTGCAGCTCATCGATCGGGCTCGGGCCGACCGCGGAGTGGACCTCCGGGTTCTCTTCCTCGGGGACGATTTGGAGGGGGTTCCGCTCGAGGTGGTGGCAGTCGAACTCGAGGAGCTGGATTTCCTCGTGATTCACGCTATGGGCATGAGGGACAGATTCCGGGCGTTCTACGAGGAGGCCAAGCGGTGGCGAAAATGAAGAAAGACGAACAGCAGTGGATTACTCCGGCGGGGACTGTGATCACCCAGGAGGTAGCCGAAGAACTCGCCGAGGAGGCGGAGCGGGGCTATGACCTCGAGCATCTCGAGCGGCGGTTCGTCGGTCGGCCCTCCCTGGGTCAAAGCGGCGTCTCCCCTCGCGTCAGCTTCCGAGCCCCCTCCGACCTCTACGACGCCGCCTGGAAGCGGGCGGACAAAGAAGGGCGTTCCCTCAGCGACCTTGCCCGCGAGGCGCTGGAGCGGTACCTCGGCTTGTGATTCAGCGGTACCGTTCTAGGTATGGAACGGGATGCGGCGCTGGAGGCTGTCTTCATGCCGGTGCAGCCGCCGAGCACGTTCGAGGAGACGGTCGAGCGCTTGGGGAGCGCGATCCGGCTGGGTTTGCTGGCGCCGGGAAGTCAGTTGCCGCCCGAGCGCGAGCTGGCGCGGCGGCTGCGGATCAGCCGCTCGACCCTCCGGCAGGCGCTGACGACCCTGGTCCAGAGCGGTCACCTGGTCTCTCTGCGGGGGCGGATGGGCGGCACCTTCGTCGCCGAGCAGCCGCCGCTGACGGCGACCGACGGGGAGCCGCTCGACCAGAAGGCCTGGGCGGTGCTCGATTACCGGGTGGCGGTCGAGACCGGCGCGGCGACGCTGGCGGCGGAGCGCGGGGAGGAGACGCAGTTCGCGCGACTGGAGGAGCTGGTGGCGAAGATGGAGCAGGAGCTGGAGGACTTCGAGGAGTACCGCCGCACCGACGTGCGCTTCCACATCGGCATCGCCGAGGCGGCCCACTCTCCCCGCCTGCTCAGCGCGATGACCGACGTGCAGTCGCAGATGAGCGGCCTGATCGCGCTGATCGCCCACCCGCCCGAGGTGCTGGCGCGCTCGAACGAGCAGCACGGCCGCATGGTCAAGGCGCTGCGCAAGGGCGACGCCGGGCGGGTGGTGAAGCAGATGCGCGAGCACACCGAGGGAACCGAGCACATCCTCGCCGGGCTGCTGCCCGCGCCGGCCCGCCTCGCCAACTCTTCCTAGGCGCGGATCCGTTCGCCTTTGGGATCGAAGAGCGGCTCGGCCGCGACCTCGCCCTCGACCCAGCGGCCGAAGATGTCGATTTCGACTGCGGTGCCCGGCTCCGCCTGCGCGGGCGGCAGGTAGGCGTAGGCGATCGAGCGCCCCACCGTGTAGCCGTAGCCGCCGGTGGTGACGCGGCCGACGATCTCGCCGCCGACCCGAACCGGCTCGTTGCCGAGGGCGATCGAGCGGGGGTCCTCGAGGGTTAGGCAGCAGAGACGGACGCGCGGCGGGCGCTCCTTCGCCTCGAGCAGGACGTCGCGACCGACGAACCCCCCCGCCTTGTCGAGCTTGACGCAGAACCCGACGCCGCCCTCGTAAGGAGTCTCGTCGGGGGTGATGTCCGCCCCCCAGACGCGGTAGCCCTTCTCCAGGCGCATCGAGTCGATCGCCCGGTAGCCGGCGGCGACGAGACCGTGCGGTTGCCCCGCCTCCCAGAGCGCTCGCCACAGCCCCAGCCCGTACTCGGTCGGGCAGTAGATCTCCCAGCCGAGCTCGCCCACGTAGGTGACCCGGAGGATCCGCACCGGCACGTTGCCGACCGTCGTCTCGCGCAGCGACATGTACGGGAAGGCGTCGTTGCCGAGGTCCTGCGGGGTCAGCGGCTGCAGGACCTGGCGCGCGCGCGGCCCCCAGAGCCCGAAGCAGGACCACTGCGAGGTGACGTCGTGGATCCGCACCTCGTCCCCTCCCGGCAGGTGCCGCCGCATCCACTCGCGGTCGTGGTTGCCGAAGGCGGTGCCGGTGACGATCCCGAAGCGGTTCTCGGCGAGGCGGGCGACGGTGAAGTCGCACTCGATGCCGCCGCGCCCGTTCAGCATCTGCGTGTAGGTGATCTGCCCGACCTCGCGGGCGACGCGGTTGTCGCAGAGCGTTTCGAGGAAGTCCGCGGCTCCGGGTCCCTCGATCTCGAGCTTGGCGAAGGAGGACTCGTCGAAGAGGCCGGCGGCCTCGCGGGTGGCGAGGTGCTCGGCGCCGATCGCCGGCGACCAGTTCTCGCCGGCCCAGCCGCGCGGCCGCAGCGACTCGTCCCCGGCGTCGGCGTTGCGCTCGTACCAGTTGACCCGCTCCCAACCCGATTTCTCGCCGAAGGCGGCGTCGTGCTCGCGGTGCCAGGCGTTCGCCGCCGAGACCCGCAGCGGCCGCCCCGCCTGTCGCTCCTCGCCGGGGTAGTGGATGTCGTAATAGGTCTCGTAGGTCTCCTTGATCCGCGCGTGGGTGAAGGCGGGGGAGCGGTACTGGGCGCCGAAGCGGCGGATGTCCATGTGCCAGAGGTCGAGACTCGGTTCCCCCTCGGCGATCCACTCGGCGACGACTTTGCCGATCCCGCCCGCGCCGGCCAGCCCGTGGGCGCAGAAGCCGGCGCAGACGAAGAAACCGCCCACCTCGGTCTCCCCGAGGCAGAACTCGTTATCGGGCGTGAAGGCCTCGGGGCCGTTGATCAATTTGGTCACGGTGATCTCGTCCATCGCCGGCACCCGCCGCCTCGAGTTCTCGGTGATCTCCTCGAAGCGGTCCCAGTCCTCTTCCAGCAGCCGCCCGTTGAAGTCCGGCGGGATCGCCTCGACCCGAGCCGGCCCCGCCGGCAGGAAGGCCGGCTCGCTGCGGCGCTCGTAGCCGCCCATCACCAGCCCGTACCCGTCCTCCCGGTAGTAGACGAGCAGGTCCGGGTCCCGGAGGGTTGGCAGGTGGCGGCGCTCCTCGGCCCGCGCTTCGCGGACGGCGTGGAGGGGCTGGGTGACCAGGTACTGGTGGGACATCGGGATCAGCGGCACCCGGACGCCGGCCATGCGGGCGATCTCGGCCGCGTACATGCCGCCCGCGTCGACCACCACCTCGGCGGCGACCTCGCCCTTGTCGGTGCGGACGCCGCGCACCCGTCCCTCGCGGACCTCGATCCCGGTCACCCGGGTGTTGGTGAAGATCCGGCAGCCACCCTGGCGGGCGCCGTCGGCGAGCGCGTAGGTGAGCTGGGCGGGGTCGATGTAGCCGTCGGTCGGCAGCCAGGCAGCCCCGAGCACGCCCTCGGTCGACATTAGCGGGAACAGCTCCCGCGCCTCCTCGGCCGAGATCAGCTCCAGTGGCAGGCCGAAGGTCTTCGCCCAGCCGGCCTGGCGGCGCAGCTCCTCCATCCGCTCCTCGCTCGAGGCGAGGCGGATGCCCCCGCACTCGACCCAGCCGGGGTCGAACTCGGACTCGTCTCCCAGCCGTCGGTAGAGCTCGACCGAGTGCATCATCATCTTCGTCAGCGAGACCGAGCCGCGCAGCTGCCCGACCAACCCGGCCGAGTGGAAGGTCGAGCCGGAGGTGAGCTGGGAGCGCTCGAGCAGGACGACGTCGTCCCAGCCCAGCTTCGCCAGGTGGTAGGCGAGCGAGGTGCCGCCGACTCCGCCGCCGACGATCACGCAGCGGGCGGCCTCGGGCAGCTCAGCCCGCGGCACCGCCGACCTCCTCGAGCAGCCGCTCCAGCCGCCCTTCGCCGGCGAACTCGCGCATCCGCCCGAAGTGCTTCTCGCAGTAGCCCTCGAAATCGAAGTCGAGGTCGGAGATCGTGCTCTGGACCGCCCCCCACATCGCCTCGCGGAAGTCGGACATGAAACGCATCAGACGCAGCGCCGCCAGCCGGCGGGCGCTGGCGGGGGCGCCGAAGTAGGCGGCCAGCAGCGCTTCCTCCTCCGCCTCGCCGAGCCCGTTGTTGACGGCGAAGTTGCCGAGGTCGAAGTAGCGGTCGTTCATCCCCGCGTACTCCCAGTCGACGATCCGGATCCCCCGCGGCGAGCGGATGAAGTTGGCGGCGAGGAGGTCGTTGTGGCAGGGGACCGGATCGTGCTCGGGCCCGCTCAGCGCCGCCTCGATCCGGTGCGCCTGCGCCGCCGCCCACTCGTATTGGCCCGGCACCGCGGCACCGCGTTCGGCCATCCGCGCCGCGTAGGTCTCGACGATCCGGTAGCTGGAGAAGGCCGCCGGGATCGCCTCGCCGCAGCCGTGCAGGCGCCGCAGCGCGCCCGCCACCTCCTCCAGCGCCATCGGCTCGCGCAGCTCGGCAGGGCTCATCGCCTCGCCCTCGACGAAGACGGTCACCAGGCACGGGGGGTCCTCGAGCAGGAGCAGGACTTCTGGTCCCACCCCGGCGCGGGCCGCCAGCTCGCCCGCCGTCCGCTCGGCCTCGCGGTCGATCTCCAGCAGCCGGGTGTCCTTCCCGGGCAGCCGCACCACCACGTCGGAGCCGGCGAACCGGACCCGGTAGTTGCGGTTGGTGATGCCGCCGTCGAGCGCCACCGGCTCGCCTTCGAGCTCGCCGAGCCGGGCGGAGACCGGTCCAAGGGTGTCGTCAAGCGAGGCCACGTCGTTAGGGAGAAATTCTCCTTGTTGGCATTGACACGAGTCTGCCTGACGATCTAGTCTCGCTGCGAGCCTAGAGGTAGGTTCATCACACCTTTTATCTCATAGCTTGGGCGCTAGAGAAGGGAGAAGTTGGATGGAGAGCAGCGTTTCGTCCCCCAGCCGCGACGAACAACGACTCGCGGAACTGGGCTACAAACAGACGCTGAACCGGGCGTGGAGCGGTTTCTCGAACTTCGCGATCTCGTTCACGATCATCTCGATCCTCGCCGGCTGCTTCACCACCTACGGTCAGGCCTGGAACAACGGCGGCCCGATCGCGATCTCGATCGGCTGGCCGCTGATCTCAATCCCGATCCTGATCATCGGCTTCTGCATGTCCGAGCTGGTCTCCGCCTACCCGACGGCGGGCGGGATCTACTGGTGGGCGGGACGCCTCGGCGGTCCGATCTGGGCCTGGTTCACCGGCTGGTTCAACCTGATCGGCCTCGTCGCCGTGGTCGCCTCGGTCGACTACGCCTGCGCGACCTTCCTCAACGTCGTCCTCGGCCTCTACGAAGTGAACATCCTCGGGATCAACTTCGGCGACGAAACCCACATCCTGGGCGAGGTCTTCCTGCTCTTCGCGCTGATCCTGCTCGTCCACACCGCGGTCAACATCCGCCGCACGCACATGCTCTCGCTGGTCAACAGCGTCTCGGTCTGGTGGCACGTGCTCGGCGTCGCCGCCATCGTCCTCGTCCTCATCTTCGTCCCCGACGGGCACCAGAGCCTCAGCTTCGTCTTCGGCCACCGGATCAACCAGAGCGGCTTCAGTGACTCGATGTACTGGTTCTACGTGCTGCCGCTCGGGTTCCTGCTGACCCAGTACACGATCACCGGCTTCGACGCCTCGGCGCACATATCGGAGGAGACCCATGGCGCCTCCGAATCGGCGGCGAAGGGAGTGTGGAGGTCGATCTTCTACTCCGCGCTAATCGGCTGGATCGTGCTGCTGGCGATCACCTTCTCGGTCACCAACGTCGACGGCGCCAACGAAGCGCTCGGATTCGCGCCGACGTTGCTGGTCGAAGCACTGGGCAGTGGCTGGGGCAAGTTCGTGCTGATCATCTCGGTCGTCGGCCAGCTCTTCTGCGGCGCCGCCTGCCTGACCAGCGCCTCCCGCATGTGTTACGCCTTCTCCCGGGACAAAGGCTTTGGCCACCGCGCCTCCGGCTACATCTCCCGGGTCAACGCCGAGCGGGTACCGATCTACGCGGTGCTGGTGATGGCTGCGGCGGCGCTGATCATCACCCTGCCGGCGCTGAAGGGGAACGGTGAAAACGTCCCGTTCGCGTTCTTCGCGGTCGTCTCGATCACCGTCATCGGTCTCTACATCGCCTACGTGATCCCGATCTTCCTGCGTTGGCGCATGGGCGACGATTTCGAGCCCGGGCCTTGGAACAACGGGCGCAAGTACAGGTGGATGAACATCTTCGCGACCTTCTGGGTCGGGCTGATCACGATCATCTTCTGCCTCCCCTTCACCCCCGCCGCGGTGCCGTGGAACGACGAATTCACCTGGGAGGCGTTCAACTACGCGCCGCTGACGGTGGGCGTGGTCATCCTCTTCGCCGCACTCACCTGGCTGATCACCGCTCGCAAGCACTTCACCGGGCAGGTGCGCGAGATCGAGATCGAGAAGGAGATCGGCGCGATGCCGGAAGTGGGGCCGACGGCGCCATGAGCCGCACCGGTCTGATTACCCCGGCGAGCGCGTAACGTTCGCCGGGTGACCGTCGAGGAGCTGAAGAAGGCGGTCGCGGACGGCACGGTCGACACCGTGCTGCTCGCGATCGCCGACATGGAGGGGCGGCTGCAGGGCAAGCGGCTGACCGCCTCGCACTTCCTCGGCGACGTCCTCGAGCACGGGGCGGAGGGGTGCAACTACCTGCTCGCGGTCGACGTTGACATGGAAACGGTCGGCGGCTACGCGATGTCCTCCTGGGAGACCGGCTACGGGGACTTCGAGATGGTCCCCGATCTGGAGACGCTGCGGATGGTCCCGTGGCTGCCGGCGACGGCGATGCTGATGGCCGACCTGCAATGGGCGGACGGGCGCGAAGTCGTCGCCTCGCCGCGGCAGATCCTGCGCCGGCAACTGGCGCGCTTGGAGGAGCGGGGGCTGAGCGCGAACGCGGCCACCGAGCTCGAGTTCATCGTCTTCCGCAACACCTACGAGGAGGCCTGGAAGAAGGGTTTCCACGACCTCGAGCCGGCCAACCTCTACAACATCGACTACTCCTTGCTGGGAACGGCGCGGGTCGAGCCGCTGATCCGACGGATCCGCAACGAGATGGCGGGCGCCGGGATGGAGGTGGAGAACTCGAAGGGCGAGTGCAACCTCGGCCAGCACGAGATCAACTTCCGCTACGACGGCGCCCTACGCAGCGCCGACAACCACGCGATCTACAAGAACGGCGCCAAGGAGATCGCCGCCCAGGAGGGGCACGCGATCACCTTCATGGCCAAGTTCAACGAGGGTGAGGGGAACTCGTGCCACATCCACTGCTCGCTGGCGAAGGAGGACGGCGCCAACGCCTTCGCCGCCGATGAGGCGCTTTTCGAGCGCTTCCTCGCCGGTCAGCTCGCCTGCATGGAGGAGCTGACGCTGTTCTTCGCGCCGCACGTCAACAGCTACAAGCGCTTCGCCCCCGGCTCGTTCGCGCCGACGGCGATCGCCTGGGGGCGCGACAACCGCACCTGCTCGTTGCGGGTGGTCGGCCACGGCGAGGGGCTGCGGGTGGAGAACCGGCTGCCCGGGGCCGACGTCAACCCCTACCTGGCGCTGAGCGCGATGATCGCCGCCGGTCTGCACGGGATCGCCGCCGAGCTGCCGCTGGAGCCGGTCTTCGAGGGCAACGCATACAGCTCCGACAAGCCGCGGGTGCCGCGCAACATCTATGCGGCGCGCGACGCCTTCGCCGCCAGCGAGGTGGCGCGGGACGCCTTCGGCGCCGAGGTCGTCGACCACTACCTGAACCGGGCCGGCGTCGAGATCGACGCCTTCGAGACGGCGGTCACCGACTGGGAGCGCTACCGCGGGTTCGAGCGGCTGTGATGACTGGTGAACGGCCGGCGATCGGGATCTGCGCGGCGATCGAGCGCGTCTCCTGGGGGGTCTGGGATGGCTACGAGGCGGCGTTCTCGCCGCGCGCCTACGTGCGAGCCGTACAGCGCGCCGGCGGCCTGGCGATCGTGCTGCCGCCGGACGAGAGGGCGGTCGCCGAGCCGGACCTGCTGCTCGACCGCGTCGACGCGCTGCTGCTGCTCGGCGGCGCCGACCTCGACCCCGCCAGCTACGGCGCCGAGCCGCACTCGGAGACGAGGGGGAGCTGGCCCGAGCGCGACCGCTTCGAGCTGGCGCTGACGCGGCGGGCGCTGGAGCGCGACATGCCGGTGCTGGGGATCTGCCGGGGGATGCAGCTGCTGAACGTGGCGTTGGGCGGGACGCTGGTCCAGCACCTTCCGGAGGCGATCGGCAGCGAGGCGCACCGCACCGTTGCCGGCACCTTCAGTGAGCACCACGTACGGCTCGACCCCGAATCGCTCGCTTGCTCGGCCGCCGGGGTCGAGGCCTTCGTCGTCTGGTCCCACCATCACCAGGGAGTCGATCGGGTCGGCGAGGGCTTGAAGGTGAGCGGCTGGTCGCTCGAGGACGACCTGCCGGAGGCGATCGAGCTGCCGGGCAAGCGCTTTGCCCTCGGCGTCATCTGGCACCCCGAGGAGGACGAGGCCAGCCAGGTGATCGCCTCCTTGGTTTCTGCCGCCCGGAGTTCCGTGGTTCCAAACGGACCTATTTCGTCCGAAAGGAACCACGCGTGAGCACGATCGAGGTGATCGAGCCGGCAACCGAGCGGGTGATGGCGGAGGTTCCGCGCGCCGGGGTGGAGGAGGTCGATGCGGCGGTGGCGCGGGCCAAGGCTGCCTTCCCGGCCTGGCGGGCGGTGGCGCCGGCGGACCGGGCGAACCTGCTGCGCGACCTCGCCGAGGCGCTGGACTGGCGTCGCGAGGAGCTGGCCCAGATGGAGGCGCGGAACGCCGGCAAGCCGATCGGCGACGCCCGCGGCGAGATGGGAATGGTGGTCGAGACCTACCGCTACTACGCCGGGGCGCCGGAGCGGCTGCTCGGCAGGACGATTCCGGTTGCGGGCGGCGTCGACATGACCTTCCGCGAGCCGCTCGGCGTGGTCGGGCTAATCGTCCCCTGGAACTTCCCGCTGGTGATCGCGACCTGGAAGGTGGCCCCGGCCCTGGCCGCCGGCAACTGCGTCGTCGTCAAGCCGGCGGAGCTGACGCCGCTGACGGCGCTGGAGCTGGAGAAGATCGCGCTCGAGGCGGGGCTGCCGGAGGGGGTGGTCAACGTCGTCGCCGGTCCCGGCAGCGTCTGCGGCCAGCGCTTGGTCGAGCACCCCGACGTCGCCAAGATCGCCTTCACCGGCTCGACCGCGGTTGGGCGCGGGATCGCCGCCGGCGCCGCGGCGACGATCAAGCGGGTGACGCTGGAGCTCGGCGGCAAGTCGGCCAACGTCGTCTTCGCCGACGCCGACATCGAGGCCGCCGCGACGGCGGCGCCGATGGCGGTCTTCGGGAACGCCGGCCAGGACTGCTGCGCGCGCTCGCGGATCCTCGTCGAGCGCCCAGCCCTCGACGACTTCCTCGCTGCGCTGAAGCCGGCGGTGGAGGGCATCGCGGTCGGCGACCCGCTCGCCGAGGCCACCCAGATGGGGCCGCTGATCTCCGCCGGCCAACGCGAGGCGGTCGCCGGCTACGTTCCCGACGACGCGCCGGTGGCGATTCGCGGCAGCGCCCCCGACAGCCCCGGCTACTGGTTCCCGCCGACCGTGCTGGCGCCAGTTGCCAACGACGACCGCGCCGCCGCCGAGGAGATCTTCGGCCCGGTTGCCTGTGTCATCCCCTTCGAGGGGGAGGAGGAGGCGGTACGCCTCGCCAACGAGACGATCTACGGGCTCTCCGGCTCGGTCTGGACCGGCAGCGGCGCCCGCGCCCTGCGGGTCGCGCGGGCGCTCGAGACCGGGGTCATCTCGATCAACTCCAACACCTCGGTCCGCGTCTCCACTCCCTTCGGCGGCTTCAAGCAGTCGGGGGTCGGCCGCGAGCTCGGCCCCGACGCGCTCGAGCACTACACCGAGGTGAAGAACGTCTATTACGCGACCGGGGAGGGCTGACCATGGCGGCACGGCTGGAGGGGAAGGTCTGCGTCATCACCGGTACCGCCAGTGGGATCGGCGCCGAGTCGGCGCGCCTGTTTGCCGATGAGGGAGCGACCGTGGTCGGTATCGACCTCGACGCCGAGCAGGCGGTCGGAGCGCTGACGATCGCCGCCGACGTCTCCGACGAGGAGCAGGTGCGCAGGGCGCTGGCCGAGGCGCGCGACCAGTTCGGCCGCATCGACGTGCTGATGAACAACGCCGGCATCAACCCCACCGACGACGGCTCGGTGGTCGAGACCTCGCTCGAGTCCTGGCAGCGGGTCCAGGACGTCAACCTGCGCAGCGTCTTCCTCTGCTGCAAGCACGGGATCCCGCACCTGCTGGAGGGCGGCGGCGGCTCGGTGATCAACGTCGCCTCCTTCGTCGCGACGGTGGGGGCCGCCGTCTCCCAGATCTCCTACACCGCCTCCAAGGGCGCGGTCCTCTCGCTCTCCCGCGAGCTCGGGGTCGAGTTCGCCGCCCGCGGCGTCCGCGTCAATGCCCTCTGCCCCGGCCCGGTCAACACGCCCCTCCTCAAGGAGCTCTTCTCCAAGGACCCCGAGCGCGCCGCCAAGCGCCTCGTCCACGTGCCGATGGGCCGCTTTGGCGAGCCCGATGAGATCGCCAAGGCCGCCCTCTTCCTCGCCAGCGACGACTCCAGCTTCGTCACCGCCACCACCTTCCTCGTCGACGGCGGCTTGACCGCGGCGTACTTGACGCCGGGCCAGGTGGACTGAGACAAGGAGCCGGACCGCGTCGCCCGCGGCCCGGCGTTGCCCCTAAGCCTGTTTCAGGGTTTTCCTCAGCGTGACTTTGTAGGTCTGGGTGCCGGCGGTGCCGCCGGTCGGGGTGAAGGTGACCTCAACCTGCACTTGCAGCTTGCCCTTCGAGTTGAGGACTTTCTTCCCTTGCGTCGTCGGGTTCAGCGACACGTTCAGTGGCCCTGCTGCGCTGGCCGTCAGGCTGCGGGCCTTGATCAGCTTCTTTTTGCCCTTGCCCACCGCTTTCAGGGCCCCGGGCCCGGGGACGTTGATCGTCAGCTTCCCGGTTCCGTTGTTCTTGTTGAGCTTGAGCTTGCCGCGGGTGGTCAGGTTCGAGGGCGGCGGGATCGGGGTGCTGGTGATGGAAACGCCATCGATTGCGGAGTTGAACGGTCCCTCGGTGACGGCGTTGGCGATCCGCAACCGCACCGTTTGGCCGGCGAACGCCGAGAGGTCGGCGGTCAGGTGGGTTGGGGGCAGCACTTGCGAATCACCGGCTTTGTTGGCGAAAACAGTGGCCAGGATGTCGCCGGGCGCAACCGAGTTGATCGGAGCAGTCGGCCTCATCACGTCAACTCGAACCTGCTGGTTTTCGACTTCGAGGCTCAGCGTCGGTGGCGCCGAGATCGGTTCGCTCGATTCGTAGTAGAGCCAAAGCGCGAGTTGGTGGGTGTAGCCCGGTTCCAGGAAGACATCCTGGTAGAGCACGTCGAGGTCCGGCCCACCCTGGTCGTCGACGGCGGCGAAGTTGCCCGACGGAGGTGAGAAGAAGCCCCCCGCTTCCGCGCTGCTGTAGGTGAACCACGACCCGCCACCGGTTTCGTTGACCTCCTGCCAGCCGCTGAGGTCGCCGGTCTCGAAGTCACCGTTGACGACGGTGGCAGCGCTTGCGTTGGCTACCGGCAGCAGCAGGCAGAGCCCGACGACGGCCATCAGGGTGAGATAGGCCCGTTTCATCGAATGTGTCTCCCTCTCAATGGATTTTCACTTGACGTTTCGTTACGGCAAGGTAGCCAGCAGCCAGCGGGAGCACAAGTCGCGCCCGAGCTGGTTGAAGGCGGCGATCTTGCGCTCCGTCTCCGGCCCTAGGACCGTGGGGTCGATCCCGATCCGCAGTGCGTCGGGGTCGGCCTCGTAATCCTCGACCCAGTGCAGGACGTCGACGCGGCTGACCTCGGGATGGAACTGGAGCGCCCAGGCGCGCTCGCCGATCCGGCAGGCCTGGAGGCAGACCTCGCTGCGGGCGAGGGGGACGGCACCGGGCGGCAGCGGGAACTCGTAGCTGTGCCACTGCAGCGCCTCGAAGCTTGGGGCGAGGGGCCCGAGCAGCGGGTCACGGGCACCCTCCTCGATCACCTCGACCTGGTGCCAGCCGATCTCGGGGCGGGAGGCGCGGCGCGGTTCGGCGCCCGCGGCTGCCGCCAGCAGCTGCCCGCCGAGGCAGAGGCCGAGCACCGGAATCTCGCGCTTCAAAAGCTCGCGCAGCAGCCCCTCCTCCTCGGCGATCCAGCCATGCCGCTCGCCTTCGTCGACGTTCATCGCGCCGCCGAGCACCAGCACCGCGTCGTAGCCGAGCGGATCGCCGGGCGGCTGTGGCCGCTCGGCCAGCGTCCACTCGTCGAGCTGTCCACCAGCCTCGCGGATGCCCTCGGCGAAGACCCCGGGACCGGCGTCGCGCTGGTGGACGATGGCGAGAACTCTCATTTTGAGAGTCTCGCATCTGGCCTGATCGGAAAACCACACTGTCAGGAACGGTGCAACGATCGGTGGTACTGTCGGCCGCGGGAGAGGTGTCTATCAGGGGAGGCAGCATGCGCAGGTATCTGAGCCTTTTGGTGGTCGTTGGCATCGTTGCCGGACTTTTCGGGATCGGCTACGAGGCGCTGGCGAAGCCAGTGGTCAGCCGGCAGGGCTTGATCGAAACCGAATTCGACGGCGGCTTCTCGCCGAAGGCGCTGCCGAAGAACACGCCGCTGCCGATCAGCTTTCACATCCTCGGCAAGATCCGCAGCCTCGATCCAGAAGAACCGCACCCACCCGCCCTGCGCGAATTTCAGCTCGAAGGTGACAAGCACGTAACGGTAAACACCGGCGGTCTGCCCACCTGCGCCGAGGGAAAGCTTCAGGCCACCACTACCGAAGCAGCACGCAAAGCGTGCGGCCCGGCGATCATCGGCACCGGCAAGACCGTGGTCGGGGTGCTCTTCCCCGACCAAAATGAATTTGACGTGCACAGCGAGCTAACCGCCTTCAACGGTGGAGTCCGCGGCGGCGTCACCACCCTCTACGTTCACGCCTTCCTCACCGCGCCAATCACCGCCGCGATCGTCACCAAGGTGAAGATCAAAAAAATCCACAAGGGCCGCTACGGGACGCTCTCGGTTGCCTCGATCCCGAAGATAGCCGGCAACGGCGCGGTGAAATCGTTCAGTCTGACCATCGAAAAGGGCGTCCTTTTCGCTACTTGCCCAGATGGTCACCTGAACGCCCGCGGGACCGCCGTCCTTGCCGACGGGACGAGGATCGCTGCCGGCGTCACCCGCCCCTGTACGCCCAAGGGTTGAGTCGAGGGGCTGACTGCTGAGGCGCCGACGCGCTTCCCTCCCCGTGCCCGAATCTGACGTCGGGGAGGATCCGGTCGAGCCACTTCGGTAGGTACCAGGCGGCGCTTCCGGTCAGGCGCAGCAGCACCGGGACCAGCAGCAGGCGCACGAGGAAGGCGTCGAGGAGGACGGCGATCCCGAGGATCGCGCCCATTTCCTTCGGCGGCAGCGGGCCGGAGAGGGCGAAGGTGAAGAAGACCGCGACCATCACCGCGCCGGCGGCGAGGACGACGCGGCCGGAGTGGGCGAGGCCGCCGATCATCGCCTCGCGGGCGCTGCCGGTCTCCTCCCAGTGCTCGCGGGCCGAGGAGAGGAGGAAGACGGTGTAGTCCATCGCGATCGCGAAGACCATCGCGAAGAAGAAGACCGGCGCCCAGGCGTCGAGGAAGCCTTGGGATTCGAAGCCGAGTAGGCCGGAGAGGTTGCCGTCCTGGAAGATCAGCTTGGCGACGCCGAAGGCCGCCCCCGTCGAGAGCAGGTTGGTGAGGACGCCCAGCGCCGCGATCAGCGGGGCCTGGAAGGCGACCAGGAGGAGGATGAAGCCGAGGCCGAGGCCGAGGACGATCACCAGCGGGGTCTTCGCCTTCAGCGCCGCTTCGAGGTCGTGGTTTTCGGCCGCGGCGCCGCCGACCAGGGCGGCCGGTGGCAGGGTGTCGCGAACCCGTTCGAGGGTGCCGCCGAAGGCGGTCGTCGAGGGCCCGGCCTTGGGCAGGGCTTCGATCAGCGCCACGCCTCCGCTGCCGCTCTGCGGCGGCAGCACCGCGGCGATGCCGGGGTCGCGCTCGAGCTGGGCGGCGACCGCTTCGGCCTGTCCCTGCGGCGCCGTCACCTGCAGCACCCCGGGAGCGCCGGGACCGAAGGCGGCGGTCACCTGCTGGTAGCCGACCCGGGAGTGGTCGCCCTGCGGCACGACCTTGATCGACGGCATCCCCGTCCGCAGGCCGAGGATCGGCAGGGTCAGCGCCACCAGCGCGACCAGCGCCAGGCCGCCGAAGAGGATCGGGCGGCGCCACAGCAGCTCCCCCCAGCGGGCGAAGGTGGGCGAGCGGTGGTCGCCCGAGTGCGCCCAGGGCAGCGAGAGCTTGTCGACCCGCGGCCCGAGCTTCGCCAGCACCGCCGGCAGCAGGGTCAGCGTCGCCGCGAGGACGAAGACGACCGAGACCATGATCCCCAGCGCGACCGAGCGGAAGGCGGGGCTCGGCACCAGCAGCACCGCGGCGAGGGAGATCAGCACCGTCAGGCCGGAGAAGAGGACGGCCTTGCCGGCGGTGTCCATCGTCGTCGCCACCGCCTCGACCGGGTCGCGCCGCTGGCCGAAGAGGGCGTTGCGGAAGCGCATCACCACGAACAGCGCGTAGTCGATGCCGAGCGCCAGCGCGAACATCATCGCGAAGTTCATGGCCCAGATCGAGATCGGCGAGATCAGGGTGCCGAGGTAGAGCAGGCCGGCGGAGAGGACGAGGCCGGCGATCGTCAGCATCAGCGGCAGTCCGGCGGCGACCAGGGAGCCGAAGGCGAGGACGAGGATCGCCAGCGTCACCGGCCAGGAGAAGAGCTCGGACCTCAGCATCGCTTCGCGGTTGGCTTCGTTGAAGTCGGACCACATGCCGGCGGAGCCGGTGAGGTTGGCTTCGACGCCGGGGGCGGCGACGTCGGCGACTTCGGACTTGAGGCCGTCGGCGGCGGCGACCATCGCGTTCGGGTCCTTGGCGGCGGCGGCGCGAAGGACCGCGGTGTGTCCGTCCTTGGAGATCGAGACGCCGGGTTCGGCGGGCTTCACCGCCGCGACCGCCGAGTCGGCGGCGAGGACGCCTTCGACCCGCCGCAGGGTGCGGCGGAAAGCCGGGTCGGCGGCGGTCAGCGATTCCGAGTGGACGGCGACCTGGAGGCCGTAGGCGCCGGCCCCGCCGAAGGCCGAGTTGACCTGCTTGCGGGCGGCGACCGACTCCGAGCCGAGCGCCTCCCAGCCGGCGCCGGAGAGCGCCGTCTCCACCCGCGGAGCGAGGAATCCGAGCGTGACCGCGAGCACCGCCCAGATCGCGAAGGTGGCGCCGCGGTTGGCGGCGGCTAACCGGCCGAGGCGTCCGATCGGTCCGAGTGGGGCGGGCGTTACGTTGTCAGCGCTCACGGCATCTCCTATCTACCCGTTCACAAGTACACAACTTAACAGTTGTAGAGAGTACAATAACACGGAATGGCAACCGCGTCCAAAAAGCTCGTCAGCAGCCCCCTGAATCCCGAGGCGGCGGAGTTGATCGCGCGGCGCTTCCGGGCGCTGGCCGATCCCACCCGGCTCCGGATCCTCGACCTCCTGCGCAACCGGGAGGAGGCGTCGGTAGGGGAGATCACCGAGGCGCTGGGGGCCTCGCAGCAGAACGTTTCCAAGCACCTCTCGGCGCTGCTGGCCGAGGGCTTCGTCGCCCGCCGCAAACGCGGCACCAGCTCGCTGTACCGGATCGCCGACCCCGGCGTGCACGAACTCTGCGACGGCGTCTGCGCCGGCATCGCCAGCCAGCTGACCGAGCTCGAGGCGGTCTTTGGCGGCTGAGAGCGCGGCGATCGAGACCGCGGCGCTGACCAAGCGCTACGGCCGCCACCGCGGGATCGAGGACGTCAGCTTCACCGTTCATCCCGGCGAGGTCTTCGGCTTCCTCGGCCCCAACGGCGCCGGCAAGACGACGACGATCCGCACCCTTCTCGACCTGATCCACCCGACTTCGGGGAGCGCCCGCCTCTTTGGGCTCGACAGCCGCCGCGACAGCGTCGCGATCCGCTCCCGCCTCGGCAACCTGCCGGGCGACTTCGGCTTCGGCCGCGAGACCCCCGGCCGCGAGGCGGTGCGCCTGCTGGCGCGGCTGCGGGGAATCGACGGGATCGGCCGGGCGCAGGAGCTGGCGACCCGTTTCCGCGCCGACCTCGACCGCCCGCTGGGGCAGCTCTCGCGCGGCAACCGCCAGAAGATCGGCCTCATCCTCGCCACCTTCCACCGGCCCGAGCTGCTGATCCTCGACGAGCCGACCAGCGGCCTCGACCCGCTGATGCAGGAGGAGTTCCTCGCCTTGGTCGCCGAGGAACGCGACCGCGGCTGCGCCGTCTTCCTCTCCTCGCACGAGCTCGACGAGGTGCAGCGGGTCTGCGACCGGGTGGCAATCGTCCGCGCCGGGCGGCTGATCGCGGTCGAGCGGATCGCCGACCTGCTCGGCAAGGCGCGACGGCACTTCACGGTTGAGCTGCGCGACCCGGCTGGGCTGGAGAAGCTGCGGGCGCTGCCGGGGGTGGAGGGCCTCGAGGTCGACGACGGGCGGGTCAGCTTCAGCGTCGCTGGCGACCTCGACGCGGTGGTGCGGGAGCTCGCCGGGCACCACGTCGTCGACCTCGAAGCGACCCATCCATCGCTCGAGGAGGTCTTCCTCGGCTACTACCACGAGGAGCAGCCGTGAGCCAGATCGCGGCGCTCGCCGCCACCCACCTGCGCGACCGCCGCCGCTCGCTGCTCGCCTGGGGGCTGCCGCTGGGGCTGATGTCGGCCTTCATCGTCGCCATCTTCCCTTCGGTCGAAACCTCGATCTCGAAGGCGGTCGAAGGCTATCCCGAAGGGTTGAAGGAAGCCTTCGGAATCGGCGAGCTCGGCAACGTCGACCAGTACCTGCACGCGGAGATGCTGAGCCTGATCATCCCACTGGCGCTCGGCTATCTGGCGGTGCGGGCGATTGCCAGCGGCCTCAGCGGCGCCGCTGAATCGGGCCGGCTCGACGTGCTGCTCTCGGCGCCGGTCTCGCGGCGGCGGCTGGTCGCCGCCGGCTTCCTGGCGACGGCGGTGGAGCTGGCCGGGGTGCTCGTCGTCACCGGCCTGCTGACCGCGCTCGGCAGCCTGCTCGCCGGCGCCGGCCTCCGCGCCGGCCCGGCCACCGCGGGCTTCGCCAACGTCTGGCCGCTGGCGCTGCTCTTCGCCGGCCTCGGCATCGTCGCCACCGGTTTCTCGCTGCGGACCAGCGTCGTCACCGGCTCGGTCGCCGGAGTGCTGGTGGCGATGTACGTGATCGACCTGGTGGGTCGTCTCGACACCGGCCTCTCCGGGGTCCGCTACGTCTCCGTCTTCAAGTACTACGGCAACGCGATCGAAGAAGGGATCGACCCGCTGGCCTTTGCCGGGGTCACTGTCGCGGCGTGCCTCCTCGCGGTTCTCGGGGCCTGGCTTTTCGAGCGCCGCGACCTCGCAGCCTGAGCCGCTCTCGGCGCGGACCAGCATCGGGCGCTCCTTCCGCATTCCTAAAGAAACATTGATCATTTGTCCAAGGTGTGTTAGGACTGGTCAGCGTCCAGCAGTCCTTAACCAAGGCGTCGAGCGGGTCTCGAAGTGCTCGCACCAGCCAGGGGAGAGGTCAGTTTCGGGTGAGGCCAGCTCGGCCGAAACACCCAGCGCTCTCGCGCTGGACAAGGGAGATGATGATGAGGTACGGAAAGATGATCGCTGCCGTCGCCGCGGTGGCGGCCCTGTTCGCCGTCTGCTCTGCCGGTTCGGCGTCCGCGACGGTGATGTGCAAAGTGGACTTCGAAACCGAAGAACTCTGTCCCAAAGAAAGCATCTACCCGGTGGGAACCGGAGTCAGCACCTCGTTGAAGACCGGGACGAGCTCGAAACTGAATGTCGGATTCACGACGGTCGCTTGCGAAGAATCAAAAATGAATGGCGAAATCACCAAACAAGGTGAATTGACGGAAACAATGACAGTGGGTTGGAGCGTGGTTTCCTTTGCCAACTGCAACGCCACGGTGAAAGTCGAAGAAGCGGCCGGCACAGCCTTCCATTGGGCGGTCAAAGGTGGGGGCCTCGGCACACGCGGCTACGGAACATTCGAGGATCTGAAAACAACGATCACCAGCGGCAGCGTCAGCTGCACCTACGGCGGCGCTGAAATCAAAGGCGAAAATCTGATGGCGATCGCGGGGAAACCGGGAGAACTCCAGGCGAAAGAAATGGAACTTCCGAAGCTCGCCGGCAGCTTCATGTGCGCCAGCACGGCGAAATGGACCGCGACCTACACGATCAATTCCCCGAGCCCGTTCTCGCTGGCCGTGGGATAGGGCTAGCGGACCTGATCCTGCGCTAGCCGCAAGCCAACCCGCCGCATCTCCTCCGGCGTCGTCGCCTCGGCGACGGAGGAGACCGCGGCGGGACCTTCGCCTTCCAGCGAGTTGCGGCCGACGACTAGGTGCAGCGGTTTGCCGGCGGCGGCGCAGCGCTGGGCGAGGATGCCGACGATCTTGCCTTCGAAGCTCTGCGAGTCGACCCGTCCCTCGCCTGCAATCACGGCGTCGGCTGCGGCGAGGCGGCGGTCGAAGCCGATCGCCTCGAGCACGTAGGAAGCACCGGGACGGAGGCTGGCGCCGCAGGCCCAGAGGCCGCCGGAGAGGCCGCCGGCGCAGCCGGTCATCGGCAGGCCGCGAGGGTCGCGGGGCAGCGCTGCGGCAAGCTCGTCGAGGCGCGCGGTCAGCCGCTCGACCGCCTCCGGGTCGGCTCCCTTCTGCGGGCCGAAGACGCGGGCGGCCTCCTCGTAGGGGGTGTCGACGTCGCAGAGGACCTCGACCGCGCCGGTGTCCGGCCAGCCTTCCTCGCGCAGCGCTTCGAGGGCGCCGCGGCCGCCATCGGTGGTGGCGCTGCCGCCGACGGCGACGAGCACCTTTTCCGCCCCGGCGGCCAGCGCCGCCGCGATCAGCTCGCCGGTGCCGTAGGTGTCGGCGCGCTCGGCGTCGCGCTCCTCCGGCGCGACCAGCGGCAGCCCGGAGGCCCGCGCCATCTCGACTACCGCGGTGCGGCCGCCAGTCAGGAGCCCGAAGCTCGCCTCGACCGGCCGCCGCAGCGGGTCGTGAACCGTCAGCGTCCGCTCCTCCCCGCCGAGCGCCTCGAGCAGCACTTCCATCGTCCCCTCGCCGCCGTCGGCGACCGGGCAGCGGTCGGCGAGCGCGCCGCCCGCCTCGATTCCGGCCGCGATCGCGGCCGCCACCGCGGCGGCGTCGTAGGTGCCCTTGAACGAGTCGGGGGCGACGAGGAAGCGCGCGGGCACGGGCCTATTCGCCTGGGGCCGGGACCTGCGAGGCCATCTGGGCGTAGCCGGCGGCGCTGGGATGGATGCCGGTGTCGCCGCTGATAACCCACGGCGGACCCTGCGGCGGCCCGTCGCAGAAGGAGAACGGGTGGAGGATCTCCAACTCGTCCTGGGTCGGTTCGGACTGCACGCTCGGGCCGTCGACCTTGTAGCCGCGGCGCGAGCAGGTGAAGCGCGAGGGATAGACCGGTGCGATGTCGATGCCGACGTCGAAGTGCGGCGGGCTGACGACCTGCAGCCGCTTCGGGTTGACTTCGGCGGCGATTGCCGCGATTTCGCGGTTCAGCAGCTTGCCCATCTCGGCGATCTGCGTCGCCGAGTAGGCGAGCGCGATCGAGGGGACCGAGAGGTGGTACTGCATCAGGTAGATCGTCGCGTCGGTGTGTTCGACCAGGTCGCGGTAGAGGCTCTCGAGGTTTTCTCGCAGGTGGACTTCGGCGAACGCTTCTTCGACGCATTCGCGGTAGCCCCCGAAGACCTCGGCGTAGATCGCGCAGCCCATGTGGTCGAGGCCGAAGAGCATTTCCGAGAGCAGCGGGTTGGCGCCCATCGTCATCAGCACGTAGTCGGGGTCTTCGGACTCGATCCGTTCGGTGGTGGCATGGAATTCGCCGCCGGGCGCCCAGTCGGAGGGTTCGGAGCCGCTGATCGCGAAGTTGGCGTAGTTGGCGATGCCATGTTCGTTCGACCACTGCGCCGCCCAGGAGACGTTGTTGGCGAGGCCGTAGTCGGCGGCGTATTCGACCCCGCTCCCCTTGTTGCTCCGGTTCAGCGAGTTGGAGGAGCAGGCGTCGTTGAACGGCTCCTTGCCGGGGCGGCATTCGAGCAGATGGCCGATCGTCATCAGGGTGCCGTTGTCGTAGTAGCCGAAGCCGGCGGTGACCGAGTCGCCGAGGGCGCGGACGACGACATCGCGGGCGGTGCCGACCGTGACCGGGACGTCGACGAAGGCAAGCGGGTGAAAGCCGGAGGCACGGGCGCGCGGCAGGTGCAGGTCCGGCATGCCGACCAGCTCGATCGTCTGGGTGCCGCGGAAGCGGGGCGGGGCGTGGTAAGTGAGGCGGCCGTCGTGGAACGTGACCTTGCCGTGCCGCACGCCGCTGACCAGCGACCATTCCCGCGTCGAGTCGCAGGTCGGCAGCGGCACCTCGACCTCGGCGCCCGGGCGGATCCGCAGCCGCGGGCTGCTGCTGCAGACGGCGCTGAGGAAGCGCGGTGGGCGGACCTGGCTGATGCCCCGATCGCCCCCCCTGACGTCGGTGCGGCCGTCGCCGTCGACGTCGCGCTTCGCGCTCGCCTCGACCTCGACGCCGAGCTGACCGCGCCGCGCCAGCGCCGCCGCGCCAGCGCCGATCGCGACCCGGTGCACGTAGGTGAAGCGGCTGCGCCGGTCGGGCACCCGGCGCTCGCCGGAGCTGAGGCGCTCGGACAGTCGCAGCCGCCGCAGGACCTGGGTGCCGTCGCGCAGCGTGACCGTCAGCCGCGCCCGGCCTTCGTCGAGCTCGATCGGGTAGCTGACGGGGACGAGGAGGGCGTTCGCGGCCCCCTCGGGAACGGCCAGGTGGATGTCGCCAACCCGCAGCTTCGCCGCCGCCCCCCGGGCGCCCGCCGAGGCCGGCAGCGCCGCCAGCAGGAGCAGGACGAGAGCGAGGGGGATGGCGCGTCGTCTGGTCATGGCTTGCCGCGCCTGTAGAGCCAACGCTGGAAGAGGCGGTCGAGCTGGCGCCCGGAGATCTTCTCGGCCAGCGCGATGAATTCCTCTATATCGCCGCTGCCGTAGCGGTGTCCGGCGACCCAGGTCCGCAGCAGCCGCAGCATCGGCTGCGTCCCGATCTGCAGCCGCAGCGCCTCCAGCGCCATCGCCCCGCGCACGTAGGTCGAGGTGGCGAAGAGGTTCTTCGGGCTCCCGGGGTGGCCCGATGGCGGTTCCCAGAAATCCTGGTTCGAGGCCGGAACCCGGTAGAGGCGGTTGAAGATCGCGTGGGCGCTGCGGCCACCGTGGCGCTCGGCGTAGTACCACTCCGACCAGGTCGCGAAGCCCTCGTTGAGCCAGATGTTGGGCCACCGCTTCAGCCCGACCGAGTCGCCGAACCACTGATGTGCGGTCTCGTGGACCACGGTGGTGAGGTCGGTGGCGTACGGGTAGATCGGGCGCGTCTGGGTCTCCAGCGCGTAGCCGACCGCGGGCACTTCGTCGACGATCGAGCCGGCCGCGTCGAAGGGGTATTCGCCGAAGACTCGGCTCATGAAGCGGATGATCTCCGGCAGTCGGCCCAGCGGCTTGCGCACCCGCTCCGCCAGCCGCGGATCGACCAGGGTCCAGGTGGGGATCCCGGCGATCGTGCTCCGCCGCAGCCGGCCGCGGCCGATGTCGACGACCGCGAGGTAGGTGCTCATCGGCTGCTTCTCCCGCCAGTGGAAGCGCCGCCGCTCGTGTTCGGATTCGACCACGTAGAGGCGGCCGTTCGCGATGGCGACGAGGGGTCGGGGGACCCCGATGCTGATCCCGAACGTCGCCTTGTCGCGCGGCACGTCGTTGCAGGCCAGCCAGGTGGCGGTGCCCAGCGGCTCCCCGACCGCGAGGGCGCCGTCGTCGCTGCGGAACCAGCCCTCGCGGGAGCCGTCCGGATCGGTGATCAGCCGCGGCCTGCCGCCGTAGCGCAGCTTGACGAGGAAGCTCTTGCCGGCGGCAATCGGAAGCGGTGCCCGCACCTTCAGCTTGCCGCGCCCGCGACTGAAGCGGGCCTCCTTGCCGTCGACGAAGACCGAGTTCACGCGGAGCCCGTAGAGGTCAAGGGAGAAGCGCCGCAGGCGCTGGGTCGCTTGCAGCCTCGCCCGCTCGGCGACGTGGATCCGCCCGCCCGCCCGGTAGGAGATGACGGCGTTGTAGTGGAGCGCGTCGTAGCCGCGGTTGCCAGCGCGGGGGAAGAACGGTTCCGCCGGAGCTTCGGCCGCCTGGGCTGGCACGGCGGCAAGCGAGGCGAGGGCGGCCAGGGCGACGGCGAGAATGCGAGGCGTGCGCAAGCGCGCATCATCGCGCACCGAGTCCGAGTGGCTCAAATCGGCATACATCGGGTGGATCGGTGGTATCCCTACGCAGTGGCCATCGACCGTGACCAGCTCTACGGCGTGCGCCGGGAGGAGGACCTCGCCGACGGGTTGAGCCGCGCTGCCGCCGGTCGCGCCGAGAAGGCGCTGGAGCGGCTGCGGGGGATCGACGCCGGGGAGGCCGATACCGCCGAGGCGGTCCACGGCGCCCGCAAGGACATGAAGAAACTGCGCACGGTCCTGCGGCTGCTTCGCGGCCGTCTGCCGAAGCGCGTCTACCGCGAGCAGAACCGCCGCTTCCGGGACGCGGCGCGGGCCCTCTCCGCGACCCGCGACGCCGAGGTCAAGCTTGGGACCCTGGCGGCGCTCGTCGAGGCGGACGGTGAGCTGCCGCGGGCGACGGTCGAGTCGTGGCGGCGGATCCTCGAGAGCGAGCGCGAAGCGGCGACCAACGCGGCGCGCGACGAACCCGCGATCGCCGCCGCTGCGGTGGAGATCGAAGCCGGGCTGGAGGCGATCGAAGCCTGGCCGCTGGCCGGTGACTCCTGGAGGCTGGTCGGCGATGGTCTCGAGCGCGCCTACCGGCGCGGCCGCCGGGCGATGCACGCAGCCGCCGTCGAGGGCGAGGAGGCCGCCTTCCACGAGTGGCGGAAACGCGCCAAGGACCTCTGGTACGCGCTGCGGCTGCTTGAAGCGGCGTGGCCGCAGGTGCTGGCCCCGAGCGCCGAGGAGGCGCACCGGCTCTCGGAGCTGCTCGGCGACCACCACGACCTCGCCGTCCTGCGGGAGGACCTGCATGGACGCCGGCTCGGAGAAAAGGAGTCGCGCGCGCTGGAGGCGGCGATCGACACCCGCGAGGCGGAGCTGGCCGCCGCGGCATTCGACCTCGGCGCGCGCCTCTACGCCGAGCGTCCCCAGGTCTTCGCCCGGCGTCTGCGCGGCTACTGGCGCGCCTGGCGCGGGTAGGGCCGCATCGTGGCGAAGAAGGACCTCGGCGAGTACGAGCGCAAGCGCGACTTCGAGGCCACCTCGGAGCCGCCGCCGAAACGGCGCCGCAAGCGGAAGGGGAAGCCGCGCTTCGTCGTCCAGGAACACAGTGCCCGCCGCCTGCACTGGGACCTGCGGCTCGAGCACGATGGCGTCGCCGCCTCCTGGGCGATCCCCAACGGGATTCCGGAGGACCCCGAGGAAAACCGCAAGGCCGTTCACACCGAGGACCACCCGCTCTCCTACCTCGAGTGGGAGGGCGAGATTCCTGCCGGCGAGTACGGCGCCGGGACGATGCGGATCTGGGACTCCGGCACCTACGAGCTGGAGAAGTGGGAGCCGGAGAAGGTGATGGTCGAGTTCCACGGCGAGCGCCTTCGGGGTCGCTACGCCCTCTTCCGCGCCGGCAAGGAGACTCGGGACTGGATGATCCACCGGATCGACCCGCCGGCCCGCGAGCGCGACCCGTTCCCGCAGAACGTGGTGCCGATGCTTGCCAAGCTCGCGAAGCTGCCCGCCGACGACGACGGCTGGGCGGTCGAGGTGAAGTGGGACGGGGTGCGGGCGCTTGCCTACTGCCGGCCCGGGCGGCTCGAGCTGCAGACCCGCAACCTCAACGACGTCACCGCGCAGTACCCCGAGGTGCGCCGCCTCTCGCGCCAGCTCGGCTCCCATGACGCTGTCCTCGACGGCGAGCTGGTCGCCTTCGACGAGGAGGGCCGGCCCAGCTTCGCGCGCCTGCAGCAGCGAATGCACCTGACCTCCGACGCGCTCGTACGACGGCGGATGGAGACCCACCCGGTGGTCTACGTGATCTTCGACCTCCTCTACTTCGACGGCCACGACCTCCGCGGCGAGCCCTACAGCCGCCGCCGCGAGATCCTCGAGGAGCTGGAGCTGGAAGGCGCGGCCTGGCAGACGCCGGGGCACTCGGTCGGCCACGCCGCCGAGCTGCTCGCCGCGAGCAAGGAGCACGGGTTGGAGGGGGTGATGCTGAAGCGGCTCGACAGCGTCTACGCCCCCGGTCAGCGCACCGGCGCCTGGCTGAAGGTGAAAAACGTCAGCCGCCAAGAGCTGGTGATCGGCGGTTGGACGCCCGGCGAGGGCCGCCGTGCCAAGCGGCTCGGCGCCCTCCTCCTCGGCTACTACGAGCACCCCGGCGGCGAGCCGGTGCTGCGCTACGGCGGCAAAGTCGGGACCGGCTTCACCGATGCGGACCTGAGCACGCTGTCCGCGCGGCTGGCGCCGCTGGAGCGCGAGGAGAACCCTTTCGCGGCCGGCCCGCGCCCGCCGAAAGACGCCCGCTTCGTCGAGCCGAGGCTGATTGCCGAGGTCGAGTACCGCGAGCTGACCAAGGAGGGAATCCTCCGCCACGCCGCCTACAAAGGCCTGCGCGAGGACAAGGAGGCGGAGGAAGTCGAGCTCGAGGGAGGCGCCGACTTGTAGCGGGAGACTAATATGTACCGAAAGAAAGCCGTTCTTAACCTTTTAGGCAATGACTGCGCCCGCGGGAAAAAAAGGCCCGACCCGATCGGGAGCAACGGCTCTCGCATTGCTCGCGGCACCGCTCAACCTCCAGATCCTGCAGGCGCTGGAGGAAGGCCCGCGGACCTCCATCGAGCTCAGCCAGGCGACCGCCTCCCCCCCGCGGAGCACGATGCGCCTCTACCTGCGCACGCTGATGGGGGTCGACGCGATAGAACGTTCCCCAAGTCGTCACCTTCACGGCTCCGCCGCGTTCTCGATCACTCCCGTCGGGCAGGCGCTGTTGAGGGTCACGGAGCCCCTAGGGGAGTGGCTGAGCGGCGCACCCGGTGGACCAGTCGAACTCGGTACCCCTGCCGCAAAAAGCATCATCAAGGCGCTGGCCGAAGGCTGGTCCTCGGCGGTCATCCGCGCCCTCGCGGCCCGCACGCTCCCGCTGACCGAGCTCGATCGGTTGATCCCCAAGCTGAGTTACCCGGCCCTGGAGCGCCGGCTGAGCGCGCTGCGGATGGTCGGGCTGATCGCGGTGCACAGGGAAGACGGACGGGGGACCCCCTACCGTGTTACCCCCTGGCTGCGGCACTCCGTGTTCACCCTTACGGCCGCCAGCGAATGGGAGCGAGAGTGCATTCCCGAGCTAACCCCGCCGATCGGCCGCCTCGACGTCGAGGCGGCGTTTCTACTTGCGGTTCCGCTGATCCAGCTGCCGACCGACGTGACCGCGAAAGTGCGGCTGGCGGTTGAAGTCCAGCGGGGGTCCTCACCGGTCTTCGCAGGGGTGCTCGTTGGCGTCGAGGACGGCGAGGTGACCTACTGCACCCCTCAGGTCGGCGGCGAAGCCGAAGGCTGGATCGCCGGGACTCCGCGTTCCTGGTTGAGGCAGATCAACCACGGTGAGGAAGACCACCTGGAAGTCGGCGGAGACGTCTCCGCCGCCCGCTCGGTGCTCGATGCCCTGGAGCGCGCCTCGGGCGATCGGTCACCGGACAAGAGCAGCTAGCGGGTTGTGTGCAAATACGCGCGTGAACTTTTATCGTCTTGTGATTTGCAGGGCTTTTTCGCCGTCCGCCAGCTTCCCGCGCGTTTGAAACTGTGCCCTGCGACCTCCTGACTTTGCAAATTAGTGGCTCATGCCCATGATGGGGTAGGCGACTTTTCATGAGCCGCAGGGGTGACAGCCCATGTCATGGGTCGCTGTAAAGCCCGGCCCGTTCCAATCATCTTGGCAGCCCAAACCAAACGCGCGGGGGGAACCGCGCTCGACCTGCTCGCGAGTCCGCTCAACGTGCGGATCCTGCAGGCGTTGCAGGAAGGCGACCTCTCACCCCTGGACCTGAGACGGAGGGTTGGAACTCCACCGGAGAGCACGATGCGCGTCTACACGCGCGCGCTGACCGAGCTCGGGGTGCTCGAACGCAGACGCCACGAAACCTTTCCGCCTACCGTCGAGTACTCACTCACCCCCGCCGGTTCAGCTCTGTTGAAAATGAGCGCGGTGCTGCAGGCGTGGCTCGACCTTTCGCCGGAAGGACCGATGCCGCTCGGCGGCCCCGCCAGCAAGAGCGTCACCCGGGCGCTGATCGAGGGTTGGTCGACCAACATCGTCCGCGCGGTGGCCGCCCGCCCCTACTCACTGACCGAGCTGAGCAAGATCAACGTCCACACCAGCTACCCGGCTCTCGATCGCCGGCTCGGGGCGATGCGCCTGGTGAACCTGGTCGAGGCTCACCCCGGCCAAGGGCGGGGAACCCCGTACCGCGCGACCGAGTGGTTGCGCCGCGCGATCTCGCCGCTCGTGGCGGCGACCACCTGGGAGCGTAAGTACCTGCCGGCGAAAAGCGCCCGGATCGGCCGGCTCGACATCGAGGCCGCCTTTCTCCTCGCGGTCCCGCTGCTCGAGCTCCCTTCCAGTCTGCGGGGAAGGGTGCGGCTCGCGGTGGAGGTGCAGGGAGGGACGACGCCGAATCTCGCCGGGACCACCATGGAAATCGAGTCCGGGGCGGTGACCGCCTGCTCCGTCCGGCTCGAGGGCCAGGCGGACGCGCGGGTCTTCGGCTCGGCGATGGCCTGGTTGCGGCAGGTGAACGGAGCGCCGGGCCTGCACCTCGAGCTTGGGGGTAACCAGGACCTCGGCAAGACTGTGATCGAGGCCCTGCGCGCCGCCGGCCTAAGTTCGGCAGAGGGAAACGGGAACTCGCCCAGCTAGGTACCCTCGCGTACTTCCACACGGTCGCAGTTCAGTACGCTCGAAATCCCGCGTCTCGTTATTTGCAGGCATTTTGTGTGGAGATGCCGGCTGGGCCCGAGCTCTCGGGCCTTTCCACTTTTCCTCATCTCATCTCTCTCCTATACCTAGTGAGGTATCCCCAAGGTCAGCACTCGCAACCCCCCGCGGGTCGCCGGTCGACGGGACTTCATGTATGAGGGCCTTAACCCGGCCCTCTTCTCCTTGAGCAGGGGGGGCATCCGCCCCTCCTGCTCTAACTCCTCCTCCGTCGAGCTGGCCCACCACGGTTAGGAGCGCTCGCGAACGGGGATCAGGAGCCCATGGAGAGCACCAGTTGGCCGGCGACGCTGAAGCGGACCTTGACCGAGTTCCAGGAGGACAACCTCAGCGACTGGGCGGCGGCACTGACCTACTACGGGCTGCTGGCGCTGTTCCCGGCGGTGATCGCGCTGGTCTCCCTGCTCGGGATCTTCGGCGATCCCCAGACGACCACCGCCAAGCTGACCGAAATCATCACCGAACTCGGTCCCGAATCCGGGGCGGAAACCTTCAAGGGCCCGATCGAATCGATCGTCGACAACCGCAGCGCTGCGGGCTTTGCCTTCGTCTTCGGGCTCGCCGTGGCCCTGTGGTCGGCCTCGGCCTACGTCGGTGCCTTCATCCGCGCCTCCAACGTCGTCTACGAGACGCCGGAGGGTCGCCCCTTCTGGAAGCTGCGGCCGCTGCAGATCGCGGTGACGCTGGCGATGATCCTGATGATGGCGCTGCTCGCCGTCGGGCTCGTCCTCACCGGCCCGGTGGTCGAAGCGATCGCCGGGCCGGTCGGCCTCAGCGGTACCGCCGTCGACGTCTGGAACGTCGCCAAGTGGCCGGTGATGGCGGCGATCTTCATCCTCATGGTCGACCTCCTCTACTACGCCTCGCCGAACGTGAAGCTGCGCGGCTTCCGCTGGGTCACGCCGGGGGCGATCGTCGCGATCGTCGTCTGGGCGATCGCCTCGGCGCTGTTCGCCTTCTACGTTGCCAACTTCGGCTCCTACGACAAGACCTACGGCACCCTCGCCGGCCTCGTCGTGCTGCTGCTCTGGTTTTGGATCACCAACCTGGCGATCCTCTTCGGCCATGAGATGAACGCCGAGCGCGAGCGCAGCACCGAGATCGAAGAAGGCCGGCCGCGAGCCGAGGAGGAGCTACAGTTGGAGCCCCGGCAATGAAGCTCATTTTCGCTCCCATCAGCATCGTCCTCGGCCTGATCGCCGGGGTGGCGGGCAAGAAGATCTTCGAACGGGTGTGGGGTCTGATCGACGAAGAAGAGCCCCCGAAGGCGGAGCACCGTGAGTTCTCCTGGCCGAAGCTGATCGCCGCGCTGGTCGTCGAGGGAGCGATCTTTCGCCTCGTCAAAGGGTTGGTCGACCATGGCAGTCGCGCCTCCTTCGCCAAGCTGACCGGCAGCTGGCCGGGCGAGGAGGCCCCGGAGCCGGAGTAGGGATTCCGGAAGCGGGTAGCTATTGGACCGCAGGACTCGTCCAATAACCACAGCGAACGGAGATCAGATGAACACCAGAGCAGACCGAGGTAGCGGCATTGGCGGCATCTCGCTAGGCGGCATTCTCGTCATTATCGGCATCGTGCTGATGATCGTCTGGAGCTTCTGGATCGGATTGATCATCGCCCTGATCGGGCTGATCGCCTTCGGCGGCTTTGCCCGCGGCAAGTGGTACTGAGGCTGGGCGGAGACCTAAGCGCTGACCAGGTCCGGGGCGGGGCGCCGCCAGAGGATTTCGTGGAGCTGCTCGATGCAGGCTGGGGCCACGTCTTCCCGGCCGCCGATCTCCAGCTGTGAGCGGTCCGCGTCGAGCAGAGCGGGGATCCAGTCGCTGACGCGGCCGGCGGCCCAGCCGTCCACCGATTCGATCGGGGCGACGCAGGTGAAGACCCCCTCCTGCTGGATCTCGGCCCAGACAGAGAATTCTTGTCCGGCATCGCCCTCGGCTGGGCGGACGTCCATGCGGAGGCTCTTGCCTTGATGTTCTCCCACGCTCGCGAGCGGCAGCGCGGTTCGCAGCACCGTCGCCATCTCCGCCGCGGTCATCCCCTCTTCGTCCTCAGCGATCACGTGGTGGTGGCGCCAGCGTCCGATCCCGATGACGAGCGCCATCGCGCGGCGGGCTTTCTCCGTCAGCGCTAACTGCCGTCCGCCCGGCTCCCCGGCTTCGGCGATTAGACCGGCCGCCTGGAAGAGCCGCGCCCGGCGCGCGACCTGGTGATAGCTGAGGTCGGGATGCCCACGGCCCAGGTCTCCCGGCGAGACCGGCTCGCAGCTCAGCGCGTCGATCATCGCCGTCTCCCACATGTCGGCGAGGAGGTTGAGCCCGGCCCAATCGACCGGATCGATCCTGCCGTCGGGAAGACGCTCCAGCGAGGCGTCCGCGAAGCGTTCCACCAACTCCAGGAGCTCCTGGCCGCAGGAGTCGGTGAGGGTGTGGGTTACCTTGGATGGGGGCCCTTTCTCCACGTTGCGCTCGATGATCTCCAGATCCGCGAGCTTGCCGGTGTAGCGATAGATGCTGCGCGGCGTGTAGCCGGGAACCCGCTCGACCAGCTCCTTGGTGCGAGCGGGACCCGCGCCCAAGGCCAGCAGGATCTCGCCAGTCGCGCCTGAGCCGAGCAGGCGGAGGATCTCGGCGATCGTCGCCCCAGCTACGCAGACTTCGTCGTTCTTGGCCACCCGCTATCGGTACCCGCCAGTGTCTTTCCTAAGCCTCTCCTGGTATTGGTTCTCCGTAATTTTGCGTGGAACAGGTCTGCGCGTTCGCGGATTTAGTCACCCGGGAACCCAGCAACAGTCCCGAAAGGGGGGCATACTTCGAACCGTCTCTATTTCGGTACAGGGGGGTTATTGATGGCGGGATCAACTGATGGTGTGAGCGGCGGGCAGCGTCCGCGCCCGGGCTCGCAGGCGTTGAGCCTGCTGGCGATGCCGCTCAACTACCACGTGCTGCGGGCGCTGGAGGACGGGCCGTGCCCGCTGCTCGAGCTTCGTCGCGTCGTCGGCTCGCCACCGCAGACGACGATGCGCGGCTACATGAAGACACTGACCGAGATGGGGGTGCTCGAGCGTCGGCGTCAGAACGACTTCCCCGGCAGCGTCGAGTACGAGCTCACGCGCGGGGGCGAGAAGCTTCTCGAGGTCGCCGACGTCCTTCAGCACTGGCTCGACCTGGGGGCCTATGGACCGATCTCCCTCGGCACCCCGGCGGCCCGCAGCACCGTCAAAGCAGTCGTCGACGGCTGGGCGACGAACATGATCCGCGCCCTGGCCGCTCGTCCCATCTCGCTCACCGAGCTGGCCCGCTTCCTTCCGGCAATCAGCTACCCCACCCTCGAGCGGCGCCTCAGCGCCATGCACCACGTCGGCCTCGTCGAGCGCCATCGCGACAGCAACGGCCGCGGTACTCCTTACAAGGTGACCGAGTGGCTCCGGCGCTCGGTCGCCCCGATCACCGCAGCTGTCGGCTGGGAGTACCGGGCCATCCCCGAGCTGACGGGCCCGATCAGCCGTATCGACGTCGAGTCCACCTTCCTCCTCACCGTCCCTCTCCTCGAACTCCCCCCTGACATCTCCGGCAGTTGCCGCCTCTCGGTCGAGCTGCGTCACCGCAATGGCACCGACTACGCCGGCGTCTCCGTCACGGTCGACGAAGGCGAGATCACCTCCTGCGTCTCCCGGCTCCAGAGCGATGCCGACGCCTGGGTCGCGGGCACGCCCCTGGGCTGGTTCCGCTGGGTAACCCGCCACGCCAACGACTCGGTCGAAATCGGCGGCGACAACGACTTGGCCCACGGCCTCGCCGAGGGCATCCACAACTCGCTTGTGAAGATGGAGCAGGGCCAGCCTTAGAGCCCACGCAAACGGATTGGCAACCGAGCGAATCCGCATGGGCGCCGATCTGTCGCACGTGTTTTGCAGGGAACTCTGTATTGGCCAGCCAGCAGGATGCTTGGGAACCGGCAGTATGGCGCTTACTGTCCTGAGCGCTCAGGGTTCCTCGTCTAGGAATTGGGGTGTCCGCTCGGCTTGAACCGGAGTCCGGTCAGGTTGGGCTAAACCCAATAAAAGGAGAAACAGGGATGACTCGTATGTCCCGAGCCCTCGGGCTCGCACTCATGGCGGCACTCGCGCTGACCGCCGTTGTTGCGTCTGCCGCCCAGGCAGCGCCAGAATTCCGCGTCGCAACGGCGCCCGCCATTATCAAAGGCGAACAGGTTGGCACGCAAAGTTTCAGCACCGTCAACGGTAATGTGACTTGCACTACCGCGACGTTCAATGGCACCTCAAATGTGACCGCGACGACCAGCCAGATCTTGACGCCGACTTACGAAGGTTGCAATGCGTTCGGCTCGTCAGCAAATGTCACTACGACCGGCTGCACCTACACGTTCGCCCTGGTCAAAAGCTCAAGTCCGCCTACAGCAAATGTGAATATCAACTGCGAAGCGGGCAAAGTAATCACGGTATCCGCCCTCGGCGGCTGCACGACCACCGTGGGTTCCCAGAATGGGAAATCGCATGTCGTTTTCAGCAATACAGCAAATAGCCCGACCGACATCGATGCCAACGTGACAGTGGAAG
Source organism: Solirubrobacterales bacterium (assembly GCA_035693065.1). GTDB lineage: Bacteria > Actinomycetota > Thermoleophilia > Solirubrobacterales > 70-9 > VAYN01. Next base: position 18,419 of record DASSHE010000029.1, on the reverse strand, counting down.
GCATCACCTACACCGCCAGCGGCTGTATTTTCAATGGCACGTTCAATACCGGCAAAGTCACCGGTGAAGCGACAATCCGCGCCTACAGCGGAAATGTGCAGCAGAATCTCTCGGTCAGCTAAGACCTGAACTCTGCAGCAAGGATGAACCATGAGGAGGGGGCCGCTTGTGCGGCCCCCTCTTTTGCGGAGTTACCGGCGCAGGCCCAGATTCGATACGGGCCTTCACGCCGACGGCAACTCCAAGACCCACGTGGGCGCTGACCAGCGGCAAGACCACCGCCACGGATGCACGTGCTGCGCCGATCAGCGCAATCGAAATGTCGTCGAACGCGATTTGCTGGGCTTTCTCGTCTCTGACGCCAATCCTGAGACCGCGCTACACGGGTTGACACCCCGGCGCCTCCCGCAGCCAGCGCCTGTCTTGTTCCATGTCTGAACCGGATAACGGCCGCTGGGAGGCCATTCGGGGTTCGACAGCCAGGGATAGGGGAACTGAATGAGACAGGCAGGGGTATCGATGCAGCGGTCAACCGTGCTGGCGGTCCCGAGGGTTCACGTCAATCGGTCCAGCTCGATCACCTTCGGTGTTCTGCTCTTCTCGCTGTTGTCGATGTTGGCGGTGGCGACCAGCGCCACCGCCGCGAGCGTTTATGAATACTCGTCCTCTTTCGGCAGCTTTTCGCGTCCTTCTGGAGTCGCGGTGGATGAAGCGACCGGTAACGTCTTCGTGAGCGACTCCGGCGGGGGAACGGTGATGATCTTCGGCGCTGCTGGCGGTTCGCCGGCGGGAAGCATCGCCCCGCCCTACGTGATCGAAGGATTCAACCTCTGCAACGAACCGTCGAGTGTGGCGATCGACAATTCCCCCTCGAGTCCCTCGCAGGGGGCGCTGTACGTGGCCGATGTCTGTAACAGCGCGGTTGAGAAGTACGAACTGAACGCTGGAACCGAAAGGTACGAGTTCGTCGAAAGTCTTTCTGCCTCGCCCGGTTTCGCCGAACCGACCGGAGTTGCGGTCGATGACGAAGGCAACGTCTATGTCGGCGACTACGGCAGCAGCTCTGTGATCGAGTTTGGGCCGACCGGCACGGAAATCGCGAGGTACGAAGCCAGCAGCTACCCTCTCCTCGTCGGACACCCGTCGGCGATCGCGCTCGATTCCGACGGTGACATCTTCGTCCAGAACTACGAAGGCGGCGCGGTTGTCGAACTCAGCCGGGACGGCAGCGGGACCGTCGCCGGCGAAAAGATCGTCACCGAAGGCGCGACCGGAATTGCGATAGACCGCTCTACGGACGAGTTGTTCGTTGCGCTCTCTAACCATGTAGCCGTCTATGACGCGTCTGGGGCCTTCGAGATCGAATTCGGCAACGCCACCGTGGAACAAAGTGAACGCGTGGCTGTCAACGGCAACACCGGCGAGTTCTATCTTGCCGACCGCGGGAGCTCCAACGACGTAAAGATCTTCGCCCCGGTCACCCTGCCGGTCGCCACGACGGAAACGCCTGCGGACGTCGCATCGACCAGCGCGTCACTTCGCGGCGGTGTCGACCCAGAAGGCACGATCCTGACCAGCTGTGACTTCGAATACGTCACCGAATCGGCGTACCGGGCAAGCGGGTTTACCGATCTTGCTTCGGGAGGCGACGTTCCATGCCAGCCGGCGTACGGTTCAATTCCCGCCGACTCCTCCTCGCATCCGGTCAGTGCCGAAGTCTCGGGACTCCAGCCCGACACCCGTTATCGCTTTCGGCTGACGGCTGCCAACGCGGGCGGCCCCAGCAGCGGGGAAGCTCTTGATTTCTACACTGGGGCAGCCCCGGTAGAGACCACCGGCTCCCCGGTTCGCGGCGCCACGTACGCGCGCCTGGAAGGGAGGGTGGATCCGACCGGGGTGGCAACCACCTACTTCTTCGAATACGGCACCGGGGGCCCCTGCGACTCTTCTCCTTGCCAATCGACGGCGCCTGTGTCCGCCGGCTCCGCCGACACGATCCAGTTGGTTTCCAAACTCGTATTTGGGCTGCAGGCGGACACGCTCTACCACTACCGCCTTGTCGCCGACAGCGGCTTTCCGAGCGGGCCGAGCTTTGGTGGCGATCGAACGGTAAGAACGCGGCCCGACGAAGCGGCTTTGAGCCACGGCGACTTTCCCGGTCCTCCCGGAAGCGACCGGGCCTGGGAGCAGGTGAGCCTTCCAGATACCGGCGGCAACCCCGTGCGCGAAGCGAGCGCCTTCGCCGACGACGGCGAAGCGGCCATCTACCAGGTAAACGGCGGCACGCCCCTGTCGGATGTCGGCACCCTCAACAACATCTTCTACGCCGGTCGGACGCCTAGCGGTTGGTCGACCAGCCGCCTCTACCCGAAACGAGCGGAAGCGCCTGGGAACCGCTGGCGGCAGCCGGCCGGCGCCAGTGATCTCTCGCGCCTCGTCTCCCTGAACTTCGAACTCGAAGGCACGACCGGCGCCTACTGGAGTCTTTCCCCCGGCTCGGCGGCGACGAAGCTGTACGACGTCCCCGCCGGGGCACGTGCCGACGACTACTTCGACGCCGTTTCAGCAGATGGCTCCCGCGTCGTGGCGCAGCTCGCCGGCTCGTTGGACCCGGCGCATCCGGCCGCTTCGACCGCACGCAACCTCTACGACGTCAGCGACGGGAGTCCAAAGCTCGTCAGCCTGATGCCGGACGAGACGGTTCCGACCTGCGGCGTCACCGGGGGGCTTCCGGAAGGCTCTTCTTCCCGGAGCGCGCATTGGCTGTCCGCGGACGGCTCGCTGCTGTTCTTCCCCAGCCGTGGCAGCGACTGCAGCTCTGAACTGCAGCTCTACGTGCGGGACCTGGTCGCGGAAACCACGACCAACATTTCGGGCTCTCCCATCTCTGGCCCGGCCTGTGCCGCTGCCTTCATCAAGTCCACCCCGGGGGCATCCTTCTTCTGGACCCAGAGTCGGCTGGTCGCCAGCGACGACGCTCCTGTGAGTTGCTACTCGAGCTTCACGCCCGACGCGGCGCATGGCGACATATACCGCTACGACGTCGAAGACCAGAGCTTGACCTGCGTGACCTGTGTCGTACCGGGGGTCGACGCGGACGTCAGTGTCGACAACGCCAGTCTCCGTAGTGTCGCGCGTCATATCGGGGTAGCCGAAGACGGCTCGCGCGTCTACTTCCGCTCTCCGCGCTCGCTGCTTGACGGTGCCGACGCGCCTGGCTTCTACCGCGCCGATATCTCGACTGGGGAACTCGTGTACGTCGCTCCCGCTGAGGGTGCTCAGGTCGGCGACGCCGCCGCAGCCGGGGAGGCGATGACCCCGGACGGTGCGGTACTGGTGTTTCGTTCGGCAGCCTCGGGACTCAACCCCCACAACGGCAGCGATAACGGCGGCACCGTCCAGTACTACCGGTACGACGATCGCGATCGCTCGCTCGAGTGTGTGTCTTGTCCCCAGAACGGCGATCCGGCGCCAGCAGCGATTTCCGCAGATGTCACCACGATGCTGACCAACTATGAACAGGTCGGACCCAACCTGACGCCGCTCGACAGTGCTGGCGATTTCGCCTTCGTAACCGCCGTGCCCCTCGTCCTCCAGGACGCCAACACTCCTTCGCCCGGCGCCGACCCGCAGCTCGGAGAGGACGTCTACGAGTGGCGGGATGGCAAGCTCCTCCTGGTCACCGACGGCCAGACGGAATGGCCGGGGGAACGGCCCAAGCTCAATGGGTTCGCCCCCAGCGGCAGGGACCTCTTCTTCACCGCGCCAGCGCAGTACACGGCAGATGCGCCTGATGCTTATGCGCGCCTCTATGACGCACGTATCGGCGGCGGATTCAGCTTCCCGTCGCCCCCTCCGCAAACGTGCGGGTCGACCTGCCAGCTGCCGCAAGTGGCGCCGGCCGAAGATGCCGCCGGCAGCGAATCTTTTGCCGGCCCGGGTAATCCGCGGTTCCATCGTCACAGCTGTTCCAAGCATGGAAAGCCCAAGCATCATCGACGCTGCAGCCGCAAACACCGGCGCCATCGACACCACCACGGAAACCGAGTCCGGAGGACCGCACGATGAAGCTTCGCCGCCTGTTCACGCTTGGCTGTCTGACCGCCTCGATGCTCATCCTCTGGGGAGCCGCTCCGGCAGTTGCATCGCCGATCTGGAACCTCGATATCCACCACAACGAGACGGAATTTCCGCAGGGTGGTACTGCCGAGTATTGGTTCGACGTCAGCAACATCGGCGACGCGAACACGAGCGGTGCTATTACGCTCACCATTCACCTGCCGACCGGACTGTCGCGGCAAGCGGTCCGCGGTAACAACAACGGGTTCACCAACCAAGTCGCCTGGAGCTGCCCCGGCCTCGAAGGTGACACGGTCGTCATCTGCACGACCAGCGAAGTCGTTGCCCACCACGAGCTCTCGAGCTACTTGGTCCTTTCGGTGAACGTCTCCCCGAGTGCCAGCGGCGACCTGCTCACCACGGCTGAAGTCGAAGGGGGCGGCGCAGGCAATTCAGCGTCGGCTGCTGAGCCAACGCACATTTCCTCAGTCCCAGCTCCATTCGGCATTCTCGCCAACAGCTTCAAATCCGGCTTCTTCGAAGACGATGGGACTACGCCGGTCGTGGAAGCCGGCGGCCACCCGGACCTAGCGACCTTCTCCTTCGACTTCAACAGCGTGGCGGACCCGAAGCCGCCGCAGCCACCTATCTCAGCCATTCCCTACAACAAGGCACCTGCGGGGACCCTGCGCGACCTGGTCGCCGAGCTTCCACCAGGCTTCATTGGCAACCCCAGCGCAGTCGGGGAGTGCACCCCGGCAGAGCTGACCGCCGGTGTCTGCCCTGCATCAAGTCAAGTCGGCAGGATCGATGTGAACACCCAGCCGATCGCAATTCGCCCGGAAACCACCTATACGACCTTTTCCCTGCCGGTCTTCAACATGAGGCACCCACGGGGAGTGGTCGCCGACCTCGCGTTTCAGCTAGACAAGAACCCCATCCACCTGCGGGCGTCTCTCGACCCCGCTCGTGGATATGCGATCGACACCGCCGTCCTCGACGCCAACGAGTCTCTCCCTGTCTTCAACCAGAAACTCACGCTTTGGGGCGTTCCGGCGGACCCAAGTCATGACTTCGAGCGCTGCTCGCAGTTCAGCGTCGATCAGGAAATTGAAGGAGTGTTTGTGACGCGGTACTCGAAAGCCTGCTCCGCGGGCGTCCCGCGCAAACCATTCCTTACGCTCCCCTCCCGATGCGGCGCTGCAGAGTCGGTGAAGCTCACTCGCTACGACTCCTGGCAGAACCCAAACGTGTTCGGCCCCGATCTCGAAGCTCAGCTTCCGGCGCAGACCGAAAACTGCGACGCGGGACTCCAAGAACCGGTGATCAGCGCACAGCCGACGAGCCAGGACGCGAACTCGCCGACTGGCCTGGAAGTTCACCTGAATGTCCCCCAGAACGAGTCGCCGGACAGCCCGGGCATCCCTCCGGTGAAGAAGGTCAAGGTGACGCTGCCTGATGGGATGAGCGTCTCGCCGTCCTTCGCCGAGGGGCTCGGGGGCTGCTCTGAACAGCAGATCGGCCTGGGTACGAACGATCCGGTTGGGTGTCCCGAAAGCTCCCGGATCGGCGAGGTGTCGTTGAAGACGCCGCTGTTGCCTGATCCCGTTGAAGGTTCGGTCTACATGGCCGCCCAGACCGCCAACCCCTTCGGTTCCGCCTTCGCCCTCTACATGGTGCTGCAGGACACCGAAGAACGCGGCGTGCTCGTCAAGGTGCCGGGTCGCCTGGAGCTCGACCAGTCGACGGGCCAGATCACGACCACCTTTGACGACCTGCCTCAGCTTCCGTTCGAAGAAGTCTCGCTGAAGTTCCGCGGGGGGGATCTGGCTCCGCTGGTCAACGCCTCTACCTGTGGGCCGCAGCAGATTACGGCTGAACTCAGTACCTGGTCGCAGCCGAACGCGCCGCAGCAGATCGGCGATTCCTATGACGTCAACCAAGGGGCGGAAGGCTCGGCGTGCGCGAGCGCGCTGACCGGACGACCCTTCAGCCCCAAGCTGAAGGCTGGTACGCGGTCGCCGAAGGCGGGCTCGTTCTCACCGTTCGTGATGCGAGTCACCCGTGGCGACGCCGAACAGGAGATGGGCCGGTTGAGCACGGTCCTGCCACCTGGGCTGACCGCCAAGCTCGCCGGAATTCCGTACTGCCCCGAGGCCGCCATCGCTTCGATCTCGACCGCGGAAGGCGCCGGCGCGGTTGAGCTCCGCCAGTCCGCCTGTCCCGTCGCGAGCCAGGTCGGCACTGTTGACGTCGGCGTCGGCTCCGGCGGCTTGCCGAACTTCTTCCCCGGGAAGGTCTACCTGGCAGGGCCCTATGAGGGCGCGCCGCTTTCGCTGGTGGTCGTCGTCCCGGCGCTCACCGGGCCCTTCGACTTCGGGAGCGTCGTCGTCCGCGCCGCGATCCAGGTGGATCCAACGACCGCGCGGGTGACGGCTGTATCGGATCCGTTGCCGACCATCGTCCACGGGGTACCAGTGCGCCTGCGGGACCTGCGCCTCCGCCTGGATCGACCGAACATGACGCTGAACCCGACCAGCTGTGAACCGATGGCGGTGGGGATCACGGCCTTCGCCTTCGGTGGCGCCACGGCGACCCCGTCGAGCCGCTTCCAGGTCGGCGGCTGCGGCCACCTCAAGTTCGGGCCGAAGCTCTCGCTGAAGCTGAAGGGGGGCATGGGCCGCGGCGCCTATCCGGCTCTACGGGCGGTTCTCAAGGCCCGCCGCGGCGACGCCAACATCAAGCGGGTGTCGGTCGCCCTCCCCCACAGCGAGTTCCTAGGGCAGGAGCACATCGGCACGATCTGCACGCGGGTCAGGTTTGCCGCGGACAACTGCCCGAAGCGCTCCATCTATGGCTACGCGAAGGCTTGGTCGCCGCTTCTGGACGCACCGCTGCGAGGGCCCGTCTACCTCCGCAGCTCCAATCACCCGTTGCCGGACCTAGTTGCGGCTCTGCACGGGCAGATCGACATCGAGCTTTCGGGCCGGATCGACTCGATCCACGAAGGCATGCGGACGACGTTCGAGACGGTGCCCGACGCACCGGTGTCCAAGTTCGTCTTGAAGATGAAGGGTGGAAAGCAGGGCCTGCTGCGCAACTCCCGGAACATCTGCCAGTTCCCCGGTAGTGCCTGGGTCAGGATGAGCGCCCACAACGGCAGGGGGCACGACTTCGCCGCGCCCCTTCACGGGGATTGCGGCAAGAAGCATCGTTGACCCCCAACCCCACCGGCCCTGCTCCTGACTCCCCCGGGGGCGGGGCCGATGGTCAACGGCCGGCCGTTAGGCTGAACCGATGCCGGAGCCGCGCCTGCCCCTGACCGGAGGTTGCATGTGCGGTGGGGTGCGCTTCGAGGTGGGTGAGCCGCTCCTCGGCGCGATGGTCTGCCATTGCACCCGCTGCCAACGGCGGACCGGAGTGGGGTTCTCGGTCGGGGCGAAGGCAGCGCCGGGCTCTTACCGGCTGACCGCGGGGGAGGACCTGGTCGAGGAATGGGAGCCGCCTGGGGGCGGCTGGGCCAAGGCCTTCTGCTCGCGCTGCGGCAGCCAGTTGTTCAGCCGCGACCCGGAGAATCCGGAAGTCGTCAGCGTTCGGATGGGGAGCTTCGACGAGGACCCGGGGGTGAGGCCAAGCGTCCACCAGTTCACCGCCTACGCGCCGGCCTGGTCGCCGGTCCCCGACGACGGGCTGCCGCGCTACCCGGAGCGGATGGCGGGTGAGTGAGGACCACGGCCCGAAGCGCGATGGCCGAGCTGGCGGCCCGCGGTCTGATCTCTGTACTGCGGGGACAAGGGTCGCTGAGCCCGGTCGCGCCACAATGAGCGGGTGAGCGCTAGGGACAGCGGGCGGACCATCCGGCACCGGATCGGAGGCGAGGAGACGAGCGGCGCCTCAACCCGCACCTCGCCTGTCTACGACCCCGCGACCGGGGTGGTGCAGGCCGAGGTGCTGCAGGCCGAGGCCCCCGACGTCGAGGCCGCGGTCGCCGCGGCGCGGGCCGCCTCCGCAAGCTGGTCGGAGGCGTCCGTCAGCCGCCGGGCCAAGGTCATGTTCGCCTTCCGCGAGTTGCTCGACCGCAACGTCGAGCGACTGGCGCGGACGGTCTCCTCCGAGCACGGCAAGGTGCTCGAGGACGCGCGGGGGGAGGTGCTGCGGGGGCTCGAGGTGGTCGAGTTCGCCTGCGGGATCCCGCAGCTGCTGAAGGGCGAGTACTCCGACCAGGTCTCCAGCTCCGTCGACGCCTTCTCCTTCCGCCAGCCGCTCGGGGTCTGCGCCGGGATCACCCCCTTCAACTTCCCGGCGATGGTGCCGATGTGGATGCACCCGGTGGCGATCGCTTGCGGCAACACGTTCGTGCTGAAGCCCTCCGAGCGCGACCCCTCGGCCTCCAACCTGGTCGCCGAGCTCTACGCCGAGGCGGGGCTGCCCCAGGGGGTCTTCAACGTGGTCCACGGCGACAAGGTTGCGGTCGACGCGCTGCTTGACCACCCCGACGTTGCTGCCGTGTCATTCGTCGGCTCGACCCCGATCGCGCGGTACGTCCACGGGCGGGCGAGCGAGAAGGGCAAGCGCGTGCAGGCGCTGGGCGGCGCGAAGAACCACGCTGTCGTCGTCCCCGGGGCGGACCTCGGCTATGCCGCTGACCAGCTTGTCGCCGCTGGCTTCGGCTCGGCCGGGCAGCGCTGCATGGCGGTCTCGGTTGCGGTGGCCGCTGGCGAGGCCGCCGACCCGCTGGTCGAGGAGGTCGCCCGCCGCGCCCGCGAGATCAAGGTGGGGCCGGGACTCGACCCGGCTTCGGAGATGGGTCCAGTGGTCACCGCGCAGGCGCGCGAGCGGATCGTCGACTACATCGGGCAGGGAGCGGCGGCCGGGGCGGAGGTGACGGTTGACGGGCGCGAGCTGGAGCACGACGGCGGTGGCTTCTGGGTCGGGCCGACGCTGATCGACCGGGTCGAGGCCGAGATGTCGGTCTACCGCGACGAGATCTTCGGGCCCGTCCTCTCGGTCGTCCGCGTCGGCTCCCTCGAGGAGGGGATCGAGCTGATCAACCGCAGCTCCTACGCCAACGGCGCCGCGATCTTCACCGGGAGCGGCTACGAGGCGCGCCGCTTCCAGCGCGAGGTCGAGGTGGGGATGATCGGGATCAACGTCCCGATCCCGGTGCCGATGGCCTTCTACTCCTTCGGCGGTTGGAAGGACTCCCTCTTCGGCGACCACCACATCCACGGTCCCGAGGGCGTCCGCTTCTACACCCGGGGCAAGGCAGTCACCAGCCGCTGGCCGGAGACCGACGGGGGCGATACGGGCTCGCTTCACTTTCCGACCTCGAGCTGAGGGTCGACTGCACCGATCACCTGCGTACCCAAAGGTCTAAGGTCGCAAAGGTAGCCACTCGCAAAAAGACACACGCCCTTTTCTAGCGCTACGCGAGTCAGGTCGCCGAGTCCTCTTTCCGAGCCCCAGTTTTTCCCTTTTCCAAGCCGTTTAGGAGGCGCTGGTGAGGGCGCTAGGAGCGGTTTGGGAGCAGTCACCCTGAGCGCCAGGAACGTCAAATTCTCCAAGACGTCCATGTTTCTCGGCACTCCTGATTTTCCCCCCATACCGTGAACGACGGGCCGGAAAGGGAACCCGGATCCAAAGGCAGGAGTCACCGAGTGAGGGACTAGGACCTCGAGGCCACGGCAAACCCGTGGGACCCTCGACCCGACGAACCACCGGTCCCCCTGCCGATCATCGCAACGAGAACAGGGAGAGACTGAATGATTTCCAGGTTTCGCGACAGGTTCGGCACGGCCGGCTTGATTGTCGCCGTACTAGCCCTCGTGGCCGCCGTGGCGGGGACCGCCCTCGCGGCTGGAGGGCTGACCAAGCAGCAGGAAAAGCAGGTCATCAAGATCGCCAAAAAATACGCTGGCAAAGACGGCAAGAACGGCAAGAACGGGGCGCCTGGAGCGCAGGGTGCGCAAGGCAATCCCGGTCCCGCTGGGGCACCAGGCAAAGAAGGCCCCCCTGGAGCCCCGGGCGAAGACGGTGAAAACGGCAAAAGCGTCGTGATCCTCAATACTGCTCCGGGCTGCCCTGCCGGCGGCAAATCAGTCGAAGTCGAAGGCTCCGGCGTGAAAAAAGAAATCTGCAACGGCGAAGAAGGCGCCCCCGGTGTCGACGGTGAAGACGGCGCCTGCAGCAACGCCAACCCCAACTGCGCCCTCCCGCCTAACGCAACTGAGACGGGCACCTGGGGCTTCAACGGAAAATACGGTGCGACGAGTGCTCCTATCGTCCCGATTTCCTTCAGCCTGCCGCTGGCGGCGCCGCTAGGTCCTACCAAGGTCCACCTGATCAACAGCAACGGCGAAGAACTCGTCATTAACGAAACCAACGGGTCGCGGGAATTTAAACCTCCGACCGGATGCGGTAGCGCCCTAACTCCGGCGGGAACTGTCTCGAACCCCGCCGCAGCATCCGGGCATCTCTGCATCTATAGCCAGAAGAACCTGGAAACCCTCGGCAATAACACCTACATGGGATCGAACTTGGTCCACACGCCAGCATCAGGGTGCGAAGGGTTTGGCTGTCTCGCTGCCTTCGGAGGACCTGGAGGTGGCACGAGCGTCGCTGGTGCCCTCGTGGAGGTCGCGTTTGAAGCGGAAGAGCCCGCAAAAGCCTGGGGAACCTGGGCGGTGACGGGAGCCCCATAGCAACCACAGAACATGCACGCCTTTCGCGAGCCGCGCCTTTTGGCGCGGCTCGCGCGCGTTAGGGCCCCTCGGACCCGCCGATCCTCTCGCCACGGCCGCAAGAGCGCGCGCGCAAAGAACTAGCGGCCGCAAATAGCAGCGAAAAAGCACAGTTTTGTATATGCCTATCTTGAGTACTCAGACTCCCTGATCTAGCTTGCCCAAAAACCGGGCCAAGGAAGCCCGCCAAGCCAGTCAAGGGAGAGTTATGAGGATCAGACCACAGCTACTAGCGGTCCTGGCGATCGCTGTCACGGCGCTTGCGGTGCAGGCGCCGGCCGCATTCGCGACCACGCCGGCACCGGGATACGAACAGTTCGCCGGCTGCCCATCGCACGCGGAAAACCCGACGATTGAAGTGTGCACCCACGCCACGATCAATGGTGGGTATTTCCAAATGGGGAACAAGAATGTTCCGATCAAAAAACAGATGACACTGAGCGGTGGCTTCAACGGCGAACTCGGTGGTTTCGCAGCCAACTCTAAAGGCGGCCTGACGCCGGTCAAACAGCTGGTACCAGGTGGCGTCATCGGCCTCACTGGCCTGGACTGGCTGATCAACTTCCTCAGCATCGAAGCTCTGCAGCTTTATGCGGTGACGGAAGCCGTCGGCCCACCGAGTCTGGGTGAAACGCTGAACCTGCCCATCCGGGTACATCTGATCAACCCGGTGCTGGGCAATAATTGCTACGTGGGATCGCCGTCGACGCCAATCCAACTGCATCTGACCGAACATACGACGAGCCCACCCCCGCCGAACACGCCGATCTCGGGCGTCCCCTTCGAATTCAAAGGGGATGAAAACGGCATCCTCACACTGAACAACGGGGTCGTCGTAGACAACTCGTTCGCGGCGCCCGGAGCAAGTGGATGCGTGCTGACGCTGTTCGGCTTCATTCCGATCAGCATCAACGGCCTCGTGAACTCGGCCTCGGGCCTACCGGCTCCGGCTGGGACGAACGCCACCAGCCAGAACATGAACATGCAACTGGTGTCCGCGTCGTTGGTTTACCCGTAAGGAAGAAATGAAGGGAAACCGGGCACGCGGGGACCGCGTGCCCGGTTTAAATGAAGTGAGAACGAGAGATTGGAGGGGAAGTGAAGGGATACTTGGCAGGGGCTTGTGCGCTAGTGGTGGCTCTACTGGCCATTGGATGCGGCAGCAGTGGGGACAGCTCATCGAAGGCGTCGAACACGAGCGCAACCATTTCGAAGGTCGAATACTTAAAGCGGGCGGACGCGATCTGCGGGCGAACCGAAAAAGAACAACTCAAGCTGGTCGCGAGCTTCCCCCAGGGCAAGCCGACGCAAAAAGCCCAGGTGGAACTGATCGAACATGCCGGGATCCCGCCCCTGCAGGAACAGGCTAAGCAACTGGGGGATCTACCGGCGCCACGCGAAGACGCGGCCCAAGCGGAGGCCTACGTCGTCGCGTTTACCAAGGGACTGAAAAAGGCGGAAGAAGATCCTGGAGCCATGCTCAAAGCTCCTTCGCCCTTCGCGGAAGCGGAAGCGCTTGCGGCGAAGGTCGGCTTCAAAGTCTGCAAAGGAGCATAGGCGGTCAATCTCCCGCCCGGGGCGTGTTCCCCTCGACCCAGGTCTTTGCTGGGCCCTCGACCTCGCGCTTCCAGATCGGGGCCTCGGCCTTGATCCGGTCGATCGCTTTGCGGGCGGCGGCGAAGGCTTCCTCGCGGTGGGCAGCGGCGACGGTGACGACGACGCTGAGCTCGCCGAGAGGGACCGGGCCGATGCGGTGCTCGGCGGCGATGCCCTCCAGGGGGTGCTGGGTCGCGACCTCGGCGAGGATCGCCTCGATCCGTTCGCTTGCCATCGGCTCGTAGGCCTCGTACTCGAGGCGCTCGACGTCGCGGGTGGTGCCCTGGAAGGAGACGATGGCGCCGGTGTGGTTGGTGGCCACAACGGCGGCGAGGCGGTCGGCTGAGAGGGGCTCGGTGGTGACCCGGACGTGGGGGCGGCTCGACTTCGCAGCCTGGCCGCCGCTGACCGGCGGGATCAGAGCCAGCTCGTCGCCGGGTGAGAGCTGCGTCTCCTCGCCAACGTAGCTGCGGTTGACGGCCATCACCACCGGCATCGCCTCCAGTAACCCGGCCAGCGGCTCGCGGGCGGCGCCGATCGCCCGCATCGCATCGGCCACGGTTGCACCCTCCGCCAGCTCGATCTCCAGGCTGTCGCTCCCGGCGCGCTCACGCAGGATCGCGAATAGGCGCACTTGCAGGACCATCGGCCTATCCTACGGCTGCATGGTCAGCCCTTCAGACACCGGCGGCATGGGCGGCTTCACCCACCTCGACGAGGCGGGGCAGGCGCGAATGGTCGACGTGGGCGACAAGCCTTCAACTCGACGCCGGGCCCGGGCGGAGGTGATGGTGCGGATGTCGCCCGAGACTGCGGCGAAGGTGATCGACGGCGATGCGCCGAAGGGCGACGTGATCGGCACCGCGCGCCTGGCCGGGATCCAGGCCGCGAAGCGGACTGGCGAGCTGATTCCACTCGCACACCAGCTGCCGCTCTCCCACGTCGATGTCGCGGTTGCGGTCGACGGCACCAGCGGCGAGGCGCGGATCGAGGCCGAAGCCGCCACCACGGCCGGAACCGGAGTCGAGATGGAGGCGATGACCGCCTGTGCGGTCGCCGCGCTGACGCTCTACGACATGGTCAAGGGATTGGAGCGGGGGGTCGTGATCGACCGCTTGCGCCTGCTGGAGAAGAGCGGCGGCAGGAGTGACTGGCGCGCCCCCTGAGCTCACACCGCCCCGGGTGGCGGTGATCACCGTCAGCAGTTCTCGCGCCGCACGAGGCGGCGGGGAGGACGCGTCGGGCGAGGCTTTGGTCGCGTTCGTCGAGAAGCTGGAGGGACACCTGGCGGGACGTGAGCTGATCGCGGACGACCGCGCCGCGATCGAAGCGGTGCTTCGGCGCTGGGCCGACGGCAACGAATGCGACCTCATCCTCACCACTGGCGGCACCGGCTTCGCACCCTCGGACCTCACCCCCGAGGCGACCGAGGCGGTGATCGAGCGCCGAGCCCCCGGCATCGCCGAGAAGCTGCGGGCGGCCTCGGCCGAGCACACTCGCTACGCGGCCCTCTCCCGTGCCACCGCCGGCATCCGCGGCGCCGCCCTGATCGTGAACTTTCCCGGCAACCCGAAGGCGATCGACGAGGCCGCGCCGGCACTGCTTCCGTTGCTACCGCATGCGATTGCGCTGCTGCGGGGCGCCCCGGCGGGGCACGACTGATGGGCGCCTCGGGCCTTAGCCCCGAGGCCGCCCGCGAGCTGATCCTCGCCGCGGTGGTTCCGACTCCGGCTGAGCCGGTGCCTCTCGAGGAGTGCCTGGGGCGGGTCACCGCCGACGCCGTGACCAGCGGTCTGGATCTGCAGCCGTTCGACAACTCGGCGATGGACGGCTACGCCCTCCGAGCAGCCGACACCGCTGATCCCGGGCCACTGCGGTTGATCGGGGAGTCCCGCGCGGGGCTTCCGGCCAGAGACGCCGTCGGCCCCGGTGAGGCGGCCTGGATCTCGACCGGGGCGATGATTCCCGCCGGAGCCGACGCGGTGCTCGCGGTCGAGGAGGCACGGGAGCAGGACGGCGCGGTCCTCCCGTCCCGGCAGGTGGTCCCTGGCGAGCACATTCGCCGCGCCGGCGAGGACCTCAAGGCGGGCGCCACCCTGCTCGCGCGGGGCCAGGCGATCGGTGCCGCACAGCTCGCGGTCCTCGCCGCCACCGGCAACGCCAGCGTCAGCTGCGCCCGCTGCCCGACGGTCGCGATCCTCGGCTCCGGCGACGAGCTCGTCTCCCCGGGGGCATCACTCGGCCCGGGTCAGATCTACGACTCCAACAGCTTTGCTCTGACAGCGCAGGCGCGGGAAGCTGGCGCCGTGCTCGACTACGCTACCGCGCTACCTGACGACCCCGATGCGATTCGCGAAGTGCTCGATGGCGCTCTCGGCCGCGACCTCCTCGTTGTCGCCGGCGGCATCTCGGTTGGCCGCCATGACCACGTTAAGGACGCCCTCGCGAAGCTCGGCGTGCGAGAGCGCTTCTGGAGGGTGGCGATGCGTCCCGGTGGCCCGACCTGGTTCGGCGTGCAATTCCCTGCGAGCGGCGGGCGCCCAACTCTTGTCTTCGGCCTTCCCGGCAACCCCGTTTCGGCAATGGTCACCTTCCACCTCTTCGTCCGTCCGGCACTGCGGGCGTTGGTCGGTTTGCCGCCGCTTTCCGCCACGACCTGTGCCACTCTGGCCGAGCCCTACCTCAAGAAGCCGGGCAAGGCTCACTACGCCCGTTGCCGTCTCGAGCTGACCGCAGCCGGCTGGCGCGCTCACCTCACCCATTCGAACCAGGGATCCCACATTCTCACCTCGATGCTCGGCGCCGACGCCCTCGCGGCGGTTCCAGCCGATCGCCAGGAGCTCGCGGCTGGCGAGCTGGTCGAGGTCGAACTCCTCCGCTGGTCTGGCGCGATCGGGAGGCTATTGGCATAGCGTCGATCAGCCTGCTCACGGTCCTCTACGGGGGCATCCACACCCTGAGCCCGCCCCAGGTGATCGACGTGGACCGAACTGACGCATCTCAGAGCACCCGCAAAAATCCACGCGCATATCTCCAGCTATTGCTGAATGCAGGCATTCTTGGTCCGCAAACGGGCAACCGCTCACTACTCTTGATCTAGAGGCACCCCGAAAGATAGTGACTACATAAATTTCCCTGATCGGACCAACCGGCCCGACATCAGAACGAAAGGGAAATCAATGACTCGCAACATCAAGGCACTCGGCCTCGCGCTGATCGCCGTCTTCGCGATGAGCGCCTGGATCGCCTCGGCGGCCCAAGCGGCGCCTACGGTCACACTCAAAGACACAAATGGCGCAACAGTAGGGACCGCCGACTTCACAGGCGAAGAGACCGAAGGCAAGCACAAATTCACCGTTGATGGCAGCAGCGTCGAATGCGCCAACGTCGCATTCAGCGGGACAATCACCGACGGCGAGACATGGACGACAGTAACGCCAAGTTACACTGAATGCACTGCCTTCGGGTTCCTCGGCGCAACCGTGAGCACCGCCGGTTGCGACTACAAACTCATGGCGAATGCTGAAAATGCAGCAGACACCTACTCGGGCGAAATCGAAGTGTTCTGCAATACCGGGAATGCGATCACGATTACGGCTGGTGGAGTCTGTGAAGCCAAGGTGAATAGCGGAACGGTGATCAACACTGGAACCACTGCGACAAATATCACAGGGCTAAGTCATGAGCACCTGAAGCTCCATAACGTCAACTCAGAAGTGAAAACCGAAAAAACCAAAGATGGATTTGGTTGTCCATTCAACGGTACGGGAACCGTCAATAACGCCACCTACAATGGTCACACGACAGTGAAGGCCTACGTAGACGGGTCGGCTCACAATGCCGCGAATCAGGTCAACATCACACTGATGCCGTGAGGGGTGCCTAGGTTCGCTGTACGAGAGGGGCCGGCTTGCCCGGCCCCTCTTCTTTTGCATTTGTCGTATGGACGGATGCTTTGGACCGTGATACGGTCCGGTTGGAATTCACAGGGGGGCTTGGGGAGAGACGTGTGAGGCGGGTAATCTCAACCGGAGCATTCATTCTTTGCTGCCTATTTGGGCTCGTGGCGACGAGTGGCGCCACAGGGAGCGTCCCGGCGCCGCTCACGAAGTTTCCAGATGAGCCTTCATCCGGCCAAGAAGGGGGACAGCTTGATTCTGCGAACAGGCTGGCAGTAGACGAGGTCACCGGTCACGTCTACTTGGCAGAGATCCAAGGCCAGCGGATCAGCGAGTTCACTGCTTGGGGCGAGTACATAAAGACTTGGGGCTGGGGGGTCGCTGACGGCTCTGCGGAACTGCAGGTCTGCGGGACCGAATTCGAGCCGCACTGCCAACGTGGGCTCGCAGGTTCAGGTCCTGGTCAGTTCAAGGCCATAAGCGGTCTGGCTGTCGGTCCTGTTGGAGATATTTATGTGTTGGAAGGCGAAAACTTTCGGGTGCAGAGGTTCGACGCAGATGGGGAATTCGTCTCGATGTTTGGGAGGGAAGTCAACAAGACCACCAATGGGAACGTCTGCACCGCCGTTTCCGGCGACACCTGCGGCGTGGGGCTGGAAGGTTCGGGATCCGGAGAGTTCAGTAACGCAGCGAAGTCCATCGCGGTCGGCGACGACGGGACCGTATACGTGGGGGACACCAACCGGATCGAGGAGTTCGAACCTTCAGGCGCCTTCAAGAAGCAGGTCACCCTTCCGGGAAGCGGTGTTCCCGCGAACCTCGCCTACGACCCGGCCTCCAGCGCCATTTGGATGAACTTCCGCACGTTCGAACCATTGATCGGCCCGGTCGTTTATCAGCTCAACGCCGAAACCGGCGAAGTTCTGCGGGAAGTTCCGGTTGGGCTGGACGCTCCAGGACCTACGCCCGACACTCCGGGATCCGGCCTGATCGGATCGCTGGCGACCGATACGCTCGGCAACCTGTTCGTGAGCTTCGATCTGCCTGGCAGGGGGAAACCCCACTTGGAATGGCGGATTCTTGAGTACGATAAAGAGGGGGAAGAGGTGATCGGGTTCGGCGACGGCTTCGCATCGCCCCCGGTGGCATTGAGCGCTGAAACCCAGATCTCTTTCTTTGGCCTTGCCACCAACGCAATCCCCGGGCCCGTGAAAGACCTCTACGTGGGCGAAAGCGGCGAAGGGATCAGCCGCGTTGCGGCCTATGGCCCTCCGCCCACCTTCTACGGCCCCCCGCCTCCGAACCCGCCGCGGATCGAAGACCAGTACGCGGTCGCCGCCGGTAACACCAGCGCGACGTTGAAGGCCAAGATCAACCCGCGTTTCTGGGCCGACACCGCCTATTACCTCGAATATGGCATCCAGCCCTGCATCGAAGGTGGTTGCGCGAAGGTTCCAGCACCGCCGGGGCGCACCTTGACCGATCAGGTGGTCAACGTCGGCGTGACGAGCGAAGGGGTCGACCTTTCAGGGCTCGCGCCCGCCACCACCTACCACTATCGGTTCGTCGCCCAAAGCAGCGGTGGCGGCCCGGTCATCGGGCTCGACGGCAAATCGGGCGAAGAAGCCGAAGGCACTTTCACGACGCTGCCAGTCGCCCCCCCCCAGCCCCCCTGCCCGGCCAACGAACCCTTCCGCGCCGGCCCCGGAGCAAAGCTGCCGGACTGCCGCGCCTACGAGATGGTCTCGCCGATCGACAAAAACGGCGCCGACATCGAAGTGGTCTTCAACAGCAACGGCTTCCCCGCTGCGCTCAACCAGGCGGCAGCCAACGGCGACGCGATCACCTACTCGGCCTACCGCGCCTTCGGCGAAGTCGAAAGCTCCCCCTATTCCTCCCAGTACGTCGCCAGCCGCGGGGCCGGCGGCTGGAGCAGCCGCGGGATCTCGCCACCCCGCGAAGGCCCCTCCCTCTACACCACCGCCCAGCTCGACTTCCAATACAAAGGCTTCACCTCAGACCTCTGCCACGGCTGGCTCCTACAGGACACCGATCACCCCCTGGCCGAAGGTTGGGTGGAAGGCTCACCGACCGTCTACCAGCGCGAACTCTGCCCGGCCAACGG
>DASSHE010000028.1:0-5606 GCA_035693065.1 Solirubrobacterales bacterium | reverse complement strand
CTGCGCCTCAAAGGCGGCAAGCAGGGCCTCCTGGTCAACAGCGAGAACCTCTGCGCCAAGCCGCGCTATGCAGAAGTCAGCCTCAAGGGGCAAAACGGCAAGGTCAGCTCGGGTCAGACGCGGATCGGGACTGGGTGCGGGCGCAAGTAGGCGCGGAAAGAGCCACCCCCTAGATAAGTAGTTCCAAGAATTAGTCGCCCCGAAGGCGGCAGCAGGTGGACTGAGCAACGCGGTCGATCATGGGGATCGGCTCTGATGAGCGCTTTGCGCGCACCGCCGCCAAGCGACTTCGCCACCTGTTCCCGGGCTTGACCAAGCGCTCGGGCTTCTACGGCCAAGGGCCGATTACCGTCCTCGGCGACAAGGGCTATGCCGGCGCCGAGTTAAAGCCGACGCCGCCGCGCTCGGCGCGAGGATCGTCCGGCCGCGCATCGCAAGCCATTTCCTCGCCCTGGCCGCGGCGATCTCAACCACGATCTCGGCCGCGACAGCCGCACTGGTCGACTACGTGGCCTGAGTCGTGGAACTACTCATGTAGGGGGATTCAGCCGGTGACCGGGCCGCGGGCCCAGGGGTACTGGGCGAGGATCTCCTCCCAGCCGTCGGGCTCGGTCTGGCCGGCCCAGATGCCGCGGGTGTGGTGGAGGTGTTCGACCATGCCGCGCTGGGCGGCGGCGACGTCGCGGGCGATCACCGCGTCGAGGATCGCCGCGTGTTCGGCGGCGGCGTATTTCAGGGCTCCGGTCGCGGCCAGCGGCCCGAGGCCCATGATCCGCGTCTGGTCGCGCAGTTCGCCGACGATCCGGACCAGGCGCTCGTTGCGGCCGAGCTCGAGCAGCCCGAGGTGGAAGGCGCGGTCGGCGGTGAGGAACTCCTGCAGGTCGCCGCGCTCGGCGGCCCGGCCGATGTCTTCGACGTGGGGGCGAAGCGCCACCAGGTCGGCTTCGTCGGCGCGTTCGATCACCATCGCCAGCGCCGGCACCTCCAGCATCAGCCGCAGGTCGCGGATCTCGTCGAGGTCCTTCTCGTTGGCGGCGACGATGCGGAAGCCGCGGTTGGGCAGCGGCTCGACCAGGCCCTGGCGGGCCAGCTCCAGCATCGCCTCGCGGACCGGGGTGGGGGAGACGCCGAGGCGCTCGGCCAGCGCGGTGGTGGAGTGGATCGAGTCCGGCTCGAGCTCGCCGGTGAGGATCGCGGCGCGCAGCGCCGCTAGCGCCTCCTCCCGCAGGTTCTGCCGTCTCAGCGATCGCAACTCGGTGGCCATGGTGCGGGCAATGCTAGACCCCAATCCAGATGTTTTGATTTAACGCGTGATGCGTAGGATTTCAGCCACCGCGCGGGCGACAATCAGGTCCTCGGAGGGCAATCCCACCGACTTGAACAGGGTCACCTGCTCCGGGTCGGCGCGCCGCACCTCGCCCCGCAGCACCTCGCCCAGCTCGTGGGCGAACCCCTCCTCGGCGAGCGCCCCGGCCGCGATCGCCTGGATCAGGTCGCCGGCCTCCTCGCGGGCGGCGTCCAGCGTCTCGACGACGACCAGCGCCCGGCGGCAGAGCTCGAAGTCGAGCTCGCGCATCGTCGGCTTGTAGGAGCCGACGGCGTTGACGTGGGCGCCGGGCGCCAGCAGCGAGCTGTCGAAGACGGGGGTGGTGCTGGGCGTACAGGTGCAGACGATGTCGGCATCGGCGACGTCCTCGGGGGCGCCGACCCGCGCCTCCAAGCCCTCGCCGCGGAGGCGCTCGACCAGGTCGGTCGCCCGGGGGCTCTGGGGCGAGCTGCCGACCACGGTTACCGACTCGATCGGGAGCACCTGGCGCAGCATCCGCGCGTGGGCCTGGGCCTGGGCGCCGGCGCCGAAGACGACCAGGCGCCGGCTCTCGGGCCGGGCCAGGTGTCGGGTCGCCAGGGCCGAGACCGCGGCGGTCCGCAGCCGGGTCAGGGCGGCGCCGTCGATCAGCAGTTCGGGCCGCAGGGTCTCGCGCGAGAAAAGGACGTAGATCCCGTTGATCAGCGGCAGGCCCCGCTCGGGGTTCCCCGGGACGACGGTGACCAGCTTGGCGCCGGCGCCCTCCGGACCGGCCGCCGGCATCAAGAGGAAATCGCCCTGCTCGTGCTCGATCACCGCCCGCGGCGCCTCGGCGGCGCCGGCCACGGCGCGGGCGAGGAAGCCGGCTTCGAGCGCGTCGACCGCGGCGGCTCCCTCGAGCAGGGAATGGAGCTCATCCCCAGAGACGTAGGCCGGCAAGCCGTTTGCTGCCGCGCCATTGCTGTCTGGGGATAAGTTCATAAAGTTCTTCATCTAACGCGTAATACGTAATATACTATTGCCGAAGTGATCGCATCGCACGCATCACCACACCGCGACGTCGCCGTGATCGGAGGAGGAGTAATCGGCCTCTGCGTCGCCGAGGCGCTCGCCCGCCGAGGCGCCGACGTCGTCCTGCTCGAGGCCGGTCGCTGGGGCGCGGGTGCTTCCGCCGGCAACGCCGGCTGGGTCACGCCGGGGCTCTCCAACCCGGTGCCGGCGCCGGGGACCGTCGCCAAGGGCCTGCGCTGGATGCTCTCGCCGCAGGGGCCGCTGCGGGTGCGCCCGAGCCTGCGGCCGAGCTTCGTGCGCTGGATCTACGACTTCTGGCGTAGCTGCTCGCCGCGCCGCTACGCCGCCGGGATCGCCGCCACGGTCGCCCTCACCCGGCGCGCCCTCGACGACTTCGACGCGCTCGCGGCGCGGGTTCCCCACTTTGAGATGCACAGCCGCGGCGTCCTCTTCGTCTCCGCCAGCGCCACCACGCTGGAGGCGGAGGCGGCGACCCTGCGCCAGCTCCAGGACAGCGGCTACGAGGGCGAGGTCGAGATTCTCGACCGGGCGACGGCGCTCGAGGCCGAGCCCGCGCTCGCCGCCGACGTCGCCGGCGCCATCCTCACCCCGGCCGAGCGCCACGTCCGCCCCGAGACCCTGACCGCCTCGCTGGTCTCCCACCTGCGTGAGCAGGGGGCCGAGCTGCGCGAGGGGGAGGCGGTGACTGGCCTCGTCCGCCGCCGCGGCGGCTGGACCCTCGGCTGCGCCAGCGGGGAGGTCGCCGCCCGCCGCGTCGTCCTCGCCGGCGGCGCCGAGACCGCGACCCTGCTGCGGCCGCTGGGCGTGCGGCTGCCGATCGAGGGAGCCAAGGGCTACAGCCTTACCCAGGTGAGCCCGGCGCTGCGGCTGCGGCGCCCGGTCTACCTCCTCGACTCGAAGGTGGCGGTCAGCCCCTTCGACGACGCCCTGCGCCTGGCGGGCACCCTCGAGCTCGGCACGAGCGGACTCGGCGTCGACCGCCGCCGCGTCGCCGGGATCGAAGCTGCCGCCAGGCGCAGCTTCGGCGCCTGGTCCGAGGCGGGGGAGTGGACCGCCTGGGCCGGCCTGCGACCGCTGCTGCCGGACGGTCTGCCGGCACTCGGCCCGGTTCCGGGCCACTCCGATCTTCATCTAGCAACCGGGCACTCGATGCTCGGCGTCACCCTGGCTCCGACGACCGCCACGGTCCTGGCACCCGTCATTCTCGACGGGTCCCCGTCGCCGGAGCTCGCACCATTCTCGATCGCCCGCTTCGCCAAGCGCGGCGGCGGTCAATACACCAACGGAGGAGACAAATGAGTAAGGGAGTCCGAGTGGCTCTGACCACCGCGGCGTTGGCGGCCTTGGCCGTCCTTGCGTCGCTGCTGGTCGGTTGCGGGGGAAGCGGTGGCAACGACAGCAGCGGAGGGAGTGGCGAGGTGCCGAAATCCGGCGGAACGCTGACCGTGGGCCAGCCGGAAGTGATCTCGCTCGATCCGGCCGCAGCGGTCGACGGGTCGTCGATCAACGTCATCAGCCAGATCATGGAGCCCCTCTACCTGGCCGATGGCGAAGGGAAGATCGAACCCTGGCTGGCGACCAAGGCGACGACCTCCAAGGACCAACTCACCTGGACCTTCCAGCTGCGCAAGGGCGTGAAATTCTCCGACGGCCAGCCGCTGACCGCCGAAGACGTCGCTTTCAGCCTGGAAACGGCGAGCCAGGGACCCAACTGGGCCCCGTTGTTCGAAGCCTTCGAAAAGATCACGGCGACCTCGCCCTCGACGGTGCAGATCAAGGTCTCCCACCCGCTGCCGGCGATGGAAGCGTTGCTCTCCTCCTACGCGACGGTGGTGATGCCGAAGAACTACGGCGGCGTCTCCGCGGAAGAATTCGCCGAGCACCCGGTCGGCACCGGGCCGTTCGCGCTCGGCACCTGGCAGCACGGACAGGAGCTCACGCTCGTCGCCAACAAGGGCTACTGGTCGCCCGGGCAGCCGTATCTGGACAAGGTCGTGTTCAAAGCGGTGGCGGACGACAACGGCCGGGCCCAGCAACTGCGGGGCGGTGACCTCGACGTCGCGGCCGCACCGCCCTACCAGCAGATCGCCAGCCTCGAAGGGGCGCCGGGAGTCGAGGTCGGCGAATACGCCCTCGCGTTCTCGCGGTACCTGCAGTTCAACGCCGAATCGGCGCTGTTCAAGGACGCCCGGATGCGCGAAGCCGTCAACCTCGGCATCGACCGCGAAGGCATCATCGACACCAGCCTCTCGGGTCACGGCGAACTCGGCGGCTCGTTCCTCTCGCCGGCGGTCCCCTACCACGACACCGGAATCGAAGCTCCGGCCCGCGACGTCGACAAGGCCAAGCAGCTCGTGGCCGAAGCCGAAAAGGACGGGGTCGATCCGAGCTTCACGCTCGTCTTCGAAGCCGGTTCGACGCTGCAGACGCTTGCCTCTCAGGTGATCCAGCAGGACCTCGAAGAAGTCGGGTTCAAAGTGAAGCTGCAGTCGCTGGAGGGCGCGACGCTGCTGGAAAAGATGTCGGAAGGAGACTACGAAGCCGGGATTCTCGGGCTCTACCCGAACGTGCTCGATCCTTCGGAAAACGTCTTCTTCTACATCGCGACCGAAGGGCTGTTCACCAAAGCGGACACGACGAAGCTGAGCAAGCTCGCCGAAGAAGGCAGCAGCGTCTCCGCTTCGTCGAAGCGCCAGGCGATCTACGACCAGATTCAGGAAGAAGTGGACAAAGCGCATTACACGCTGACCGTCTCCTACGAGCCATGGATCTGGGGATTCCAGGACGACGTCGTCGGGTTTGAAGTCAACCCGCTCAACATCGCCTGGTTCGCCGACGTCGGCTTCGCCAAGTAGGCGGAGTAGAGCCGATTAGTTAGGAAGGCATCACGTCCACCGCACCCACGGGGTTGCCCCCGTGGGTGCGGTACGGGACAATGCCGGCTATCAACGAACTCTCGCGTACAGCGCTTGTCGAATCAGGTGAGCGGCGGCGCTCGACCTTGTACGAAGACACAAGGTGGAGGCGCGGGCTCGAACCTAGGATCGGGTGTCCGATGGAGGAGCGCGCCGCGTGGGACGCGGAACCGCTGGAGCGTGAGATGACGGCTCGACGAGAGAGGTCCGGTCGATGACCTACGCCCGCTTCCTCGCCCGCCGCCTGCTGCAGGCGATCCCCGTCGTCTTCGGGGTCACCCTCGTCGTCTTCCTCCTGATCCACCTCGTCCCCGGCGACCCGGCGAGAACCGCCCTGGGCACCCACGCCACCC
>DASSHE010000027.1:0-33208 GCA_035693065.1 Solirubrobacterales bacterium | reverse complement strand
GGGTGGCGTGGGTGCCCAGGGCGGTTCTCGCCGGGTCGCCGGGGACGAGGTGGATCAGGAGGAAGACGACGAGGGTGACCCCGAAGACGACGGGGATCGCCTGCAGCAGGCGGCGGGCGAGGAAGCGGGCGTAGGTCATCGCCTGCTCATGCCCCGGTCGGCCGATCCATCTGTTCGATCATTCGTCCTCGCCATTCCCTGGGACTCCGGTCCCCGGCCGGACTCTGGCAAATGCCCTGTGCTTTGTCAAAAAGACTGCTCTGATTATTAGTGCATTCACCCAAAACTGCCGGAAATTGCGTAAATCTGCTGATCAGGCGCCTACTTGCGCAACTTCGGCTCAGCGGTCCAGGCTTCCGCCCGCCGCATGATCCGCGCCACCACCTCGTCCTTGGCGTCGGCGTACGCATTCATATCCGCCCAGTCGCGGTCGGCCAGCCGCCGCTTCGTCTCCTCGTAGAGCCGCCGGTCGGCGGCGCTCCTGCGCAGCCAGTCGCGGAAGAGGAGGTGGCGCCGCTCCCAATCGCTGTCGGCAGCGCAGACGTGGAGATGAACGTCGAGGTCGGCGGTCCGCAGCATCCTGTGCCCTTCCTCCCGGACCCGGAGGCAGTAGCCGGCGGCTTCGAGCGGGGGGATGTAGGACTCCTCGGCAGGGTCCTCGACGCTGAGCTGGATGTCGACGATCGGCTTCGCGCCGAGACCGGGGACCGCGGTCGAGCCGATGTGCTCGACCCGCACCGCGGCGGCGCCGAGGGCTGCCTCCACCTTGCCTCGCTCGAGCTCGAAGCGGCGCGGCCAGGCCGGGTCGTAGGCGACGATCTCGATCGCCCGCTTCTCGACCCCGCCGATTAGCTCGAACTCGGCCATCGCCGCCAACGCTAACGGGCAGTGTCGAGTTGGTTACCCAGGAGGTAACTAACTCGACACGGTGCTCGCCGCCAGCGTCGTCTCGAGGTGGGCGCGGACGGCGGCGGCCGCGGCCGTGGGGTCGCCGGCGGCGATCGCGGCAACGATCGCCTCGTGCTCGGCGAGCACCTCGTCGACCCGCTCCGGCAGCGTCAGCGCCAGGTGCGCGATCAGCCAGACCGAGCCGCGCAGCGCCAGCAGGACGCTGCGGGTGCGGGTGAGGCCGGCCAGCTCCGGGATCAGCAGGTGCAGCGCCTCATCAGCGGCGAGGAAGGCGGGGACGTCGTCGCGGAGCCGGCGCTGGCGCTCGAGGCAGCGACGCAGATCGGCTATCTCCTCACGGCCGGCGCTGCGGGCGAGCGTTTCCGCGGCGAGGGTTTCAATCGCCAGGCGCAGCGCGAAGACCTCCTCGCGGTCGGCTGCGGAGAGGGTTCGGAGGCGGAAGCCGTGGCGGGGCAGGACCTCGACCAGGCCTTCGCGGGAGAGCTCGATCATCGCCTCCCGCACCGGCGTCCGCGAGATCCCCAGGCTGACCGCGAGCTCGCTCTCGGAGTAGAGCGTCTCCGGCTCGAAGCGGCCGTCGCGGATCGCCGCGCGGATCGCCTCGTGCGCGGTCTCGGTCAGGCTCTTCGGCCGCTCCACGGGGCGGATGCCCGAGGTCGGCGCGGGGTCGGCGGGTCCTCTGCGCGGCACTGCTTGTATGTTACATGCAAGATGTCCGAACCGAGCCAGATTTCGCTTGCGGACTGGCTTTCAGCCGTGCTTGCCGGCGAGCCTCCCCCCGCCTGGCCCGGCTGGCCGCCCTCCTTCTCCGACGAGCCCGCCGCCGCGGGGCAGCCGCCCGCGGCGCGACCGCCGGCCCTCTTGGCCGACGGCGGCCCATACGTGGAACTCACCCCGGACCCGGCCGGCGACGACGGAGCCGGTGACGGTGAGGCGCCGCTCGCGGGCTTCACTTTCGCGGTCAAGAACATGGTCGCCGTCGCCGGCGTCCTCAACCGCTCCGGATCGCGGAGCCTGCTCGGTGCCGCGCCGGAGCCGCGCGACGCCGCCGCCGTCGCGGCGCTGCGCGCCGCCGGCGCCCGCTGCGTCGGCGTCACCGCGATGCACGAGCACGCCTTCGGCGCCACCGGCGTCAATGCCTTCGAGGGAACCCCGGCCAACCCCTGGGACCCGAAGCGGATCCCGGGCGGCTCCAGCTCGGGGTCGGCCGTCGCCGTCGCCGAGGGGAGCGCCCGCGTCGCCCTCGGCACCGACACCGGCGGCTCGGTCCGGATCCCCGCCGCCCTCTGCGGGGTCGTCGGCTTCAAGCCCTCACGGGGGCGCTACCCGCTCGACGGCGTCCTCCCGCTCTCCCCCACCCTCGACCATCTCGGCCTCTTCGCCGTCAACGTCGAGGACGCCGCTCGCGTCGACGCGGTCCTCACCGGCGACGCGCCCGCTCCCCCGACGACGCCGAGCTTCGTCTTCTCCGATGACCACCTCCGCTTCGCCGCCCCCGCGACCCGCGCCCGCCTGGAAGCAGCCGTGCGGCAGTTCGAAGCCGCCGGGGCGAGCGTCGCCGCCGCCGAGCTGCCGAGCCTCGAGCTGGCCTTCGCGATCACGACCGCGATCCTGCTGACCGAGGCGGCGCGGGTGCACGAACGGACCCTGAGCGAGCGCGGCGAGCTGCTCGGGGCCGACGTGCGCGAGCGGCTCGAAGCCGTCTTGGCGCTGCCGAACGAGATCTACGAAGAGGCACTGACCGCCAGAGGCAAGCTGACCGCGGAGTTGGAGCGGACCCTTGGCGTCGGGACCCTGATGATCGGCCCCAGCGTCGGCGTCACCGCCCCCCGCCTCGAGCAGACCGCCGACCCGACCATGGCGGCGTGCCTCGTCGCCCACACCCGGCTCGGCAACGCCAGCGGTTGGCCGGCGATCTCCCTGCCGCTGCCGGGCGGGGGTCTGCCGCTGGGCCTGCAGCTTCTCGGCCGCGCCGACGGCGACGTCCTCGCCGCCGCCGCCTGGGCCGAGGCCGTCCTCAGCCGCTGATCTCGACGCTGGAGTCGAGCCGGGAGCCGAAGGCGGCGAGCAACGCCACGGCGCCTTCGACGTCGCGCAGGTCGAACATCTCGACCGGCGTGTGCATGTAGCGCAGGGGGATGCTGACGACCCCGGTGGCGATGCCCGCGCGGGAAACCTGCATCGCGTCGGCGTCGGTTTCGGTGCTGAGCCCGAGGTTGTGCAGGCCGGTGCCCCGCGTCGTGTACGGGATCCCCTCCGCCTCGGCGGTCTCAATCAGCAGCTCGGAGACGCGGTTGGAGACGGTCGGTGCGACCGCGATCGCCGGGCCGGAGCCGAGGGGGCGATGGCCGAAGCGTTTGCGCTCCTCCTCGACGCCCGGGTAGTCGGTCGCCTGGGTGACGTCGACGGCGATCGCGACGTCCGGCCGGACCTCGAACGCGGTGGTGTTGGCGCCGCGCAGCCCCAGCTCCTCCTGGACGCTGGCGACGGCGACGAAGCTGCCGCCGGGCCCGTCGCCCTCGGCGCAGCGCCGCAGGCTCTCCAACGCCACGTAGGCACCGAGGCGGTCGTCGCCGCAGCGTGAGACGAAGCGGCTGCCGAAGACCGGCTCGGGGTCGGCCTCAATCACGATCGGGCTGCCGGTGCGGACCGCGCCCCGCGCCTCCTCGGCGTCGGCGGCGCCGATGTCGATGTGCAGCGACTCGAGGCGGACGCCGACGTGGAGCTCGTCGCGGCCGAGCAGATGGTGCAGCGGTTTGCGGCTGATCACGCCGCGGACCGGGCCGCCGGGGCCGAGCACCCGGACCCGCTGCCCGACCAGCACCTGCGGATCCCAGTAGCCGAGCGGGCCGAACCAGATGAAGCCCTCGTCGTCGACGTTGGTGACGATCAGCCCGATCTCGTCGATGTGGCCGACCACCGCCAGCGTCGGCGACCCCTCCCCGACCCGAGCGGTCGAGGAGCCGATCGCGTCGCCGCCGACCTCGGCAAAGGAGCCGGCGGCGCGGCGCCAGACCTCGGCGGCCGGCCCCTCAAAGCCCGAGGGGGCGCAGGCGTGGAGGAGTTCGTCGAGCAGGGGCGGCAGCGCGGTCTCGGTCATGCCGGCACCCTAGAGCGAATGCCCTGATCTGTCGACCATGGATGGCTTTGACTCCGGCCGGTGCTCAGGAGCGGACGAGGTAGCGCCGCAGCTCCCAGTCGGTGACCTCGCGCCGCGACTGCTCGATCTCCCAGCGCCGCGTCGCCGCGTAGCGCTGGACGAATTCCTCGCCGAGGTACTTGTTGGCGACCTCGCTCTGTTCGAAGGCGGGAAGGGACTCCTCGAGGCTGCCCGGCATCGTCCTCAGGCTCTTGTCGGCGTAGGCGTCGCCGAGCGTGGGCGCCGGCGGCTCCAGCTCGTTCTCGATCCCGTGCAGCCCGCCGGCCAGCATCCCGGCGAGAGCCAGGTAGATGTTGGCGTCGGCGCCGGCCACGCGGTGCTCGACCCGGCAGGTCTTGCCCTCGTGGGCGAGGACCCGCAGCGAGAGGGTCTTGTTGTCGCCGCCCCAGGTCTCGGTGGTGCCGGCGGCGGTGTAGTCGCCACCGCGTTTGAAGGCCGGCGGCGTCGGCAGCCAGATCGGCGCGAACTCGATCAGCGTCTGCAGTTGGCCGGCGACGAAGCTGCGGAGCAGGCTCGACATCCCGCCCTCGGCGTCGGGGTCGTGGAAGGCCGGCTCGCCGTCGCGCCAGACCGACTGGTGGACGTGCAGGGAGGAGCCGAAGTCGGCCGAGAAGACTTTCGGCATGAAGCTGGCGATCAGGCCGTCCAGCGCGCACATCTCCTTCACCCCGTGCTTGAAGAAGAAGCCGACGTCGGCCGCGTCGAGGGCGGCGGCGTGCGGCAGGTTGAGCTCGTACTGCCCCATCGCGCCCTCGGGGTTCCAGGCCTCGACCGGCACCCGCATCGCCTTCAGGCCGGCGACGAGGCGGCCGATCACGTGGTCGTCGACCGTCCCCTGCACGGCCCCGTAAGCCATCGGCCGGGGCGAAAGCGGCTTCAGGTTGTGGAAGTTCTTTTCGATCGCCGACGCCTCGGTCTCGCGGAGGACGATGAACTCGAGCTCGGGGGCCATCCGCGGCTCCAGCCCGAGGCTCTCGTAGCGGCCAACGACCTGCTGCAGGACGTTGCGCGGCGAGGTCTCGTAGTCCCGCCCCTTCTCGTAGCGGTAGCTACAGAGGACGATCGCGGTGCGGTCCAGCCAGGGGACGCGACGCAGGGTGTCGAGGTCGGCGACCGCTTCGATGTCGCCGAAGCCGGTCTTCCAGTCGGGCCAGCCGTCGATCCCCTCCGGGGTCGGCTGCGGGTAGTCGTCGATGTCCATCGCCCACATGTACTCGGAGAACTCCATCCTGGGCTCGTCCATCGAGGCAAAGCGCTCGGCTGGCATCCGCTTAGCGCGATAGACGCCGGCGAAATCGCAACCACCGACGACCACGGTCTCGATCTCGCCCGACCGAATCTGCTCCATCACGGTGGCGGCATCGTCGGGCGAGCTGTTCCCGTTCGCGTGCATGCGATCGAAGGCGATCGAGTCCTGGGACGTCATACCTCTCTCCTGTCCGAATCGTAGGTCGTAGTCGAACCCTGCGCTCCAGGAGACAATATGACAATGGTCTAAAGGTAGTCAAATTAACCGCTGGGGCTGGCGATGTCCCCTTCGTTGATCGCGGCAGTCCAGCCGCCGTCGACGGGATAGAGCCCACCCGTGCATGCCGCCGCCTCGTCGCTGAGCAGATAGAGGACCAGCGAGGCGACCTCCTCCGGCTCCAGCAGCCTCCCGATCGGCGCCAGCCTGTCGACCGCATCGGGGCCGACCCCGGCCCTGCGCAGGTCGCCTTCCAGCATCGGCGTCCGGATCAGGCCCGGCGCGACCGCGTTGAAGCGGATCCCCTCGGCGGCGAACTCGATCGCCGCCACCCGGGTGAACATGTTCACCGCCGCCTTCGAGGTCGAGTAGAGGGCGGCCTCCGGGCCGGTCCGCTCGGAGACGCCGGAGGAGATGTTGACCACGGCCCCTCCCCCGCGCTCCCGCATCAACGGGATGGCGTGCTTGGCGAGCATGAAACAGCTCTTCGCGTTGGTGTTGAGGACGGCGTCCCAGTCGCCCTCCTCGAAGTCGGTCAGGCGACCGTCGGGGCCGCGGATCCCGGCCGCGTGGGCGATCAGGTCGAGTCCGCCGAAGGCCGCGACCGTCTCCGCAATCGCCCACTCGACGTCGGCCGCGTCGCCGACGTCGGCGGCGACCGCCACCGCCTCTCCCCCGGCCTCGACCAGCTCGGCGACCACAGGCCGCAACCGCTCGGCCGAGCGCGAGACAGCCGCCACCTTCGCGCCCTCGGCGGCGAGCGCGACGGCGATTGCCCTGCCGATCCCGCTCGAGGCACCGGTCACCAGCGCGACCTTGTTCTCGAAGCGCATCCGGGTACCGCGCTCAGCTTCCATCGGGCGCACTCTCCCATTCGGCCAGCCCTCCGTCTGGTCCAATTCCGGGCCAATGGACCGGTCCGGCCGGCTTCATAATCCGGCTCCCGTATTTCCACCTACGAAGGGAGCCCGGTTGCCGCAGGTCGAAGGTCGTGTCGAGAGCGGTTTCGAGGCGGTGGCGGAGGCCTTCGAGGCAAACTTCGCCACCCGTGGGGAGCACGGTGCCGCGTTTGCCGCCACCCTCGATGGCGAGCCGGTGGTCGACCTCTGGGGTGGCTTCGCCGACGCCGACGCCGGCGAGTCCTGGCGCCGGGACACCCTCCATGTCGCCTTCTCGGGGACCAAGGGTCTGACCGCCCTCTGCATGGCGATGCTGGTCGACCGCGGCCTGCTCGACCTCGACGACCGGGTTGCCGCGCACTGGCCGGAGTTCGGCGCCAACGGAAAGGCCGAGATCACCGTCGCCGAGGTCCTCTCCCATCGCGCCCGAATCCCCGGCATCCACACGCCGATCCAGCGCCAGGACTGGCTCGACCAGGAGCGGATGGCGACGATCCTCGCCGCGCAGGCGCCCGAGACCGACCCTCGCGCCCGGTTCGTCTACCACGCGCTCACCTACGGCTGGATCTGCAGCGAGCTGATGCGGCGGATCGATGGCCGCAGCATCGGCGGCTTCTTCGCCGAGGAGGTCGCGGCACCGCTCGGGCTCGAGATCTGGATCGGATTGCCCCCCGACCTGGAGCCGCGGGTCGCCGATCTCGTTCTCGCACCCGACTGGGAGGAGATGCCGGTGGGCGAGGACGATCCCTTCGCCGGGGACGAGCTCTTGGCCTCGATCTGCGCGAATCCGCTCCTGTTCGAGCGCGACGACCTCTTCTGGGCCACCCCGGCCTGCCACCAGGGCGAGCTGGCGGGATCGAACGGAATCGGCACCGCCCGCTCGTTCGCCCGCTTCTACGGCGCCCTCGCCCGCGGCGGCGAGATCGACGGCGTCCGCCTTCTCTCGGCAGAGACGCTGGGGCGGTTCACGCAGCCCCTGGCAAGCGGCCGCGACCCTTTCAGCGAGGAGACCGAGCAGATCTACGGCGCCGGATTCCGCCTGCAGGCAGGCGAGCTCTACGGGCCGGTCCGTGAGGCCTTCGGCCATCCCGGGGCCGGGGGCGTGCAGTACGCGGCCTGGCCGGAGACAAAGATCGGTTTCGCCTACGGCAGCAACGAAATGCGCGATGAACCCGGCGGGGATCCGCGGGCGGCGGCGCTGCTTCAGGCGCTCTCGGGTTCGGTGGCGAGCCTGCTCGCTCGCTGAGGACCCTTGCCCCGGGCCAGCATCAGCGCCGGGATCATCGTCAGTACCAACACCCCCAGCGCCCAGAGGAAGGTCGTGGCGAAGGCTTCGGAGAGCTCGCCGGAGAAGGCGGCGCGCCGGGCGCCGCTGAGGTGGCCGAGGGCGTCGAGGCCGCCGGCGGCGCCTGGAATCGCGGCGGCGATCGCGCCGGCGAGGAGGACCGAGAGGATCGCGGCGCCGATCGAGGCGCCGGACTGGTCGATCACGCTCATCGCCGTGCTGGTGCGGGCGATCGCCCGCTCCGGCACCGCCTGCACCGCCGAGGTCATGGTCGGCATGAAGCCGAGCCCCATGCCGAGGCCGAGCACCAGGTTGAAGCCGCAGAGGAGGGTGAACGAGGTCGTGTCGGTGACCAGCGCGAAGGGCGCGGTTCCGGCGATCAGCAGCGGCACCGCGAAGACGGGCAGTCGGTAGGGCCCGAAGCGGTCGGTGAGCCAGCCGGCGAGCGGCATCATCGCCATCGCCCCAAAGCCCTGCGGGATCAGCAGCAGGCCGGACTCCAGCGCCGAGGTGCCGCGGACGACCTGGAAGTAGACGGGGATCAGCAGCAGCGTCCCGAACAGCGACGTCGCCAGCAGCAGCAACGTCGCGGCCGCCGCCCCGGCGCGCGTGTGGACGAAGGTCTTGACGTCGATCAGGGGATCGCCGTCACGCCAGCTATGGACGAAGAAGGCCGCGATCAGGGTCGCCCCGGCGGCGATCGGCAGCCAGGTGCGCGTCGCCGCGAAGCCGTGGGCGGGCGACTCGGCGAAGCCGAAGATGAGGAGCGCCAGCCCCGGTGAGAGCAGCACCATCCCGAGCCAGTCGAGCCGGTGCGCGGGTTGGGGCCGATCCCGCTCGAGGACGATTTGCGCCAGCAGGATCGTCACGATTCCGACCGGAAGGTTGACGAAGAAGACCGCGCGCCAGGAGATGCTGTCGACCAGCCAGCCGCCGACGATCGGGCCGAGTATCGGCGCTGCCAGGAACGGCACCCCGAGGATGCCCATCACCCGGCCGCGCCGCTGCGGGCCCGCCTTCTTGGTGACGATCGTCGTCACCACCGGCAGCACCATGCCGCCGCCGAGGCCCTGGATGACGCGGAAGGCGATCAGCGAGCCGGGGCTCCAGGCCAGCGCGCAGAGGACCGAGCCGAGGGTGAAGGCGGCGGTGGCGCAGATGAAGATGCGCTTGCTGCCGAAGCGGTCGCTGGCCCAGCCGGTGATCGGGATCACCGCCGCCAGCGCCAGGGTGTAGGCGGTGATCACCCACTGGATCGTCGTCAGCGAGGCGTTGAAGTCGGTCGCGAGGGCGTCGAGGGCGACGTTGACCACGGTCATGTCGAGGATCGACATGACGCCGCCGAGCATGACCACGCCGCAGACGACGAGCGTCTCGCGATCGAGCGCGGTGGGGTCGTGTGGGTTTGGGGACGCGTTCATTTCGTACCGGGTACGCAGTGTTCGTACGTTGTACGGTTTCCTTCAAAGTACAATGTACTAGATGGCCACGGAGAAGCCGCCCGAGCCGGAGAAGATGATCTGGCTGCGCGAAGAGCCGTCTGCTCGCCGTCCCTCCCACACCCGCCGCGAAATCGCCGAAGCAGCCCTGGCGATCGCCGATTCCGAAGGTTTCGACGCCGTCTCGATGCGCCGCGTCGCCCAGGAGCTCGACGCCGGCACGATGACCCTCTACCACTACGTCCGCAACAAGGACGAGTTGATCATGCTGATGGTCAACGCGGTCGTCGGCGAGACCCTGATCCCCGAGGAGGAGCTGATCGAGGGTAGCTGGCGCGAGCAGATCCGCCAGATCGCGCTGCGCCGGCGCGAGACCTACCGCCGCCACCGCTGGGCGCTCGAGCGCTTCGACTACAACCAGCCGGTCCCGAACTCCCTCTACAGCTTCGAGCAGTCGCTGCGCGCCTGCGCCAGCCTGGACATCTCGCCCGCGGAGAAGTTCGAACTGGTCTCCCTCGTCGACGACTACATCTTCGGCTACGCGCTGCACGAGGCGCGCGAGATCGTCGAACAGCAGCGCGGCTGGACGCCGGAAGTGGTCGAGTTCTACGAGCGCCAGCTCGAAAGCGAGGAGCATCCGGAATTCCGCCGCCTCCTCGGCGACGACATCGAGGCCGGCTTCGTCTGGGCGGGCGAGCTCTTCCTCGACGAGGGCCGGTTCGAGCGCGGGCTCGACCGGCTGCTGGAAGGGATCGAAGCGGGGCTCGAAGACGATGGTCGATAACGGCGGGGTGCGGTTGCGGGTGACGGTCGAAGGCCCCGAGGAGGGGCCGCCGGTCCTCTTCGTCCACGGCCTCAGCTCGAGCCTCGAGACCTGGGACTGGCTGCCGCCGGAGGTGACCGAAGGGCGCCGGATCATCCGCCTCGACCTCCGCGGCCACGGCGGCTCCGACCACACCCCGGACGCCTATCGGCTCGACCGCTACGCCTCTGACGCGCTCGCCGTCCTGCGCGAGACCACGACGGAGCCGGCGGTCTACGTCGGCCACTCGCTGGGGGGAAGCGTCGGCTGGTGGTTGGCTCAGAGCCACCCCGAGCTGCTGCGGGCGGCGCTGCTCGAGGACCCGCCCCTCTACTACGGCGACGCCGCCGAGCACGCCTCCCGCCACAACCTGCAGCTCATGTACGGGATCCGCGAAACCGCCCGCGCCTGGCAGCAGGAAGGGGCCGATCCGCGGGCGAAGGCCGAGGAGCTCGCGCGCCAGCGGGCCTCGGGACGTTCGGCGCCGGGCGAGCCGGCGCCGACCTGGGGGGAGCTGATCGACCCGGCCGACCTCCTCGCCGACACCCGCGCGGTGATGACGCTCGACCCCGAGACGATGACCGCGATGGCCGACCGCACGACCCTGACCGGGACCGATGTCGCCGCCCCGATCTCGATCCCGGTCCTGATCGTCGCCGCCGGGCTGGAAACCTCCTTCCCCGAGAAACACGAGCGGCGCCTGGCCGAGACCCACCCCGAGATCGAGGTGCTCCGGGTCGAGGGCGCCGGCCACGCCGTCCACCTCGAACGGCCCCACCGCCCCCTCTTCGTCCGCACCCTCGCCGAATTCCTCGACCGCCACGCGCCGGTCGGCGCGGGCAGCGTCTAGCCTGCTTCGCCGCTGAGGCCGAGCTCCTCGGCGCGCGGCTCCAGCGCCGCGATCACGAAGGCGACGTGCTGGTCGAACTCCTCACCCAGCTCCTCCGCCCCGCGGCGGAGGTCGTCGCGGTCGATCGCGGCGGCGAAGCTCGGCTGCTTCATCTTCTTCTTCACCGATTTCGGGGTGAGGCCGGCGATGCCGGTCGGGCGCACCAGGGCCACCGCGGCGATGAACCCGGTCAGCTCGTCGACGGCGAAGAGCGTCCGCGAGAGCCGGCTCTGCCGCGGCGCGCGTAGGCGCGCATCGCCGCTTCGACGCCGAGCACGTGCCGCCGCAGCGACTCCGACTCGGTCCACTCGCGGAACAGCTCCCACGCTTCGTCACGGCTCGGTGCGGGCACCGAGGCAACCCTATCCACCCGGCTCCGCCCCCCTCAAACCCCCGGCAGCGACTCGAGCAGCGCCCGCGTGTAGGGGTGGCGGGGAGCGGCGAACATCGGCCCCGTCTCCCCCGCCTCGACCACGGCGCCGTCGCACATGACGAGCGCCCGCTCGGTGACGTAGCGGACGACCCCGAGGTCGTGGGAGATCAGCACCAGCGCCAGGCCGCGGCGCTGGCGCAGCTCGACCAGCAGGTTGAGGATCTGCGACTGGACCGAGGCGTCGAGAGCCGAGGTCGGCTCGTCGGCGATCAGGACCGCGGGCTCGCAGGCCAGCGCCCGGGCGATGCCGACCCGCTGGCACTGGCCGCCGCTCAGCCGCGCCGGCCGGCGCTGCAGGAGATCGCCGCTGAGGCCGGTTTCGCCGAGCAGCTCGGCGGCCGCCCGCTCGGCCTCGCGGCGGTCGAGCCGGCGCCAGTGGCGGATCGCTTCGGCCACCGTCTGGATCGGCGTCTGGTGCGGGTTGAGGGCGCTGTAGGGGTCCTGGAAGATTAGCTGCGCGCAGCGGCGCTGCGGGTCCTTGCGGGAGACCTCCGACCAGGGCCTGCCCTGCACCTCGACCGCGCCCTCGCTCGGCAGCAGGGCGCCGACCAGGGTGCGGGCGAAGGTGCTCTTGCCGCTGCCGCTCTCGCCGACGATCCCGACCGCGTCGCCGGCGGCGACCTCGAGGTCGGCACCTCGGACCGCCCACTTGCCCTCTTCGTAGCTGACGCCGACGTCGCGGGCGGCCAGCAGCGGCTGCGGCTGGGCGGCGCTCACAGGAGCACCTCACCCTCGCGGGCCCGCCAGCAGGCGGTCTCCTGCCCCACGACCGTGCGCACGCCCGCGCCGAGGACGACCTCGCGGGTCGAGCACTCGGTCAGCGCGTGGGCGCAGCGGGGCGCGAACGGGCAGCCGGGCGGGCGGTGGGCGGGATCGGGCGGCATCCCCTGGATCACCGGCAGCGGCACCCCGACCTCGGCGTGGCGGACGTCGGCGGAGACGAGCGCCCGCGTGTAGGGGTGCGAAGGCGCCGACATCACGTCCGCCACCCGGCCGACCTCCATCATCTCGCCGCCGTACATCACGTAGACGCGGGAGCAGAGCTCCTGAACGACGCCGAGGTCGTGGGTGACGAAGACGATCGACATCCCGGTGCTCGCGCGCAGCTCCCGCAGCAGCTCGAGGATCGCGCCCTGGACCGTGACGTCGAGCGCCGTGGTCGCCTCGTCGGCGATCAGCACCGCCGGTCGGCCGACCAGCGCCAGCGCGATCATCACCCGCTGCCGCATCCCGCCCGAGAGCTCGTGCGGGTAGGCCTCCATCACCCGCGTGGGGTCGGGCAGGTGGACCTGGCGCAGCAGCTCCAGCGCCCGCTCCTCCGGGTCGCTCTCCGGGTCGAGCATGCGGGCGGCGGCCTTCAACTGGCCGCCGACGCGGCCGAGCGGGTAGAGGCTGGCGATCGAGGCCTGCGGGACGAAGCCGATCTCGCGGCCGCGCAGGCGCCGCCAGCCGCGCTCGCCGAGGGCGGTGACGTCGTCGCCGCGGAAGCGCACCCGGCCGGAGACGACGCGGCCGCCGAGGCGCTCGGTCATCCCCAGCGCGACCCGGCAGCTGAGGCTCTTGCCGGAGCCGGTCTCACCGACGATCGCGACGAGCTCGCCGGGGCCGACCTCGAGGTTGACGTCGACCAGCGGCCGCGCGGCGCCGAAGGCGACCGCGACGTGCTCGAGCTCGAGCAGCGGCGCGCTCACTTGCCCCGCTCCCGGGCGCCGAGCAGGGAGTCGGCGACGAGGGTGACGCCGAGCCCGGTGAGGACGAGGACGACCCCGGGCAGGACGGTGATCCACCACGAGGTCGCCAGCACCGTGCGGCCTTCGTACATCATCTGCCCCCAGTCGGCGGTCGGTGGCTGCACGCCGGCGCCGAGGAAGGCGAGGCCGGCCATGACGACGACGACGAGGATCACGTCGGCGACCGCGTAGGCGGCGGTGATCCGCCAGACCTCGGGGAGGACATGGCGCACCGCGACCCGGGCCCGCGAGTAGCCGAGCAGCTCGGCGGCGAGGACGTAGTCGCGCTGGCGCAGCGACTGCGCCTCGGCCCGGCCGAGCCGGGCGTAGATCGCCCAGCCGACCAGAAGCAGGGAGACCAGCAGCGCCGGCACCCCCGCCGGCAGCGGACCGAGCTCGAGGCCGGGGCCGACGACGACGATCAGGGCGAGGATGAGGACGACGAAGGGGAAGGCGATCAGGCCGTCGATCAACCGCATCGTCAGCGTGTCGACCCAGCGCCGCCGCGAGAGCGCGACGGCGGTGCCGATGGCGGTGCCGAGCGCGCAGGAGACCGCGATCGCGAAGGCGGCGACGGCGAGGTCGAGACGGCCGCCGGCGAAGGTGCGGACGAAGACGTCGCGGCCGGTGGTGTCGGTGCCGAACGGGTGCGACCACGAAGGCGCCTGGTAGGCGGGGGCGACGATCTCGTTCGGGCCGTAGGGCCAGAGGAGGGGGACGAAGACGCAGAGCAGGACCACCCCCACCAGCAGGCCGGCGCCGATGACGCGACCGGTGTGGCCGAAGGTGCGGGCCCGGCGCCAGCGCGGCAGCGGCTGGTCGACGACGCTTTCCATCAGCGCCTCGCCCTCGGGTCGAGCAGCTCCACCGCGTAGTCGGCGGCGAGGTTGCAGAAGATCACCGCCAGGGCCGAGACCAGGGCGATCCCCTGGACCACCGGGTAGTCGCGGAAGCGGATCGCGTTGACCAGCTCGGTCCCGATCCCGGGCAGGCCGAAGACGGCCTCGACGACGACGGCGCCGGAGACCAGGACCCCGAGGTTGAAGGCGAGCACGGTAACCACCGGCACCGCGCAGCGGCGCAGGACCAGGGTCCGAGCCAGCCGGCCGGAGGGCATCCCGCGCGCCACCGCCGCCTCCGCCCAGGGTTCGGCGAGGCTGTCGATGCAGGCCTGGCGGGTCGCTCGGGCGATCAGCGGCGTCAGGTAGGCCGCGAGGGCGAGCGCCGGCAGCAGCAGGTATTCGAAGTTCTGCGGCCAACTGTCGGGCCAGCCGCCGGCGGGGAGCCAGCCGAGGTCGAGGCTGACGAGGAGGATCAGGACCAGGCCGCAGAGGAACGGCGGCGTCGCCAGCAGCACGGTCAGCAGCGTCCGGATCGGGCCGTCGAGCCAGCGGGTCTCGCGGCTGCCCGCCAGCAGCCCCAGCGGCAGTCCGACCAGGCAGGAGATCAAAGCGGTGACGAGGACGAGAACGCCGGTGACGGGCAGCGAGTCGGCGATCACCGAGGCAACCGACTTCTGCCCCTGGACCAGGGACTGGCCGAGGTCGCCGTGGGCGAGATCCTCGAGGTAGAGGCCGAACTGGGCCGGCAGCGATTCGTCGAGGTGGAGCTCATGGCGCAGCTCGGCGCGAACCTGCTCGCTGCTGCGGGACCCGGTCAGGGCGACCACCGGGTCGCCCGGGATCGCCCGCACCATCACGAAGGTGAGGATGATCACCGCCGCCGCCGTCGCCAGCGCCTGGCCGACGGGCGCGAGGAATTTTCCTCGCGCCCGTCCGGAGGTGGCCTTGACGCCGGCTTCCCGCGGGTCCCCTGCGGGATTGGGCCCAGGCGGTCCTACCAGCCGCTCGCCGTCCATGCGGACGGCGAGCGGACCTGGCTCCTGGGCTTGTGTGCCGATTGCCCTCACTACAAACCCGGAGCCACGTTGATCACCCCGGAGGCACCCATGAAGAGGGCCTTCGGGAAGCGGGCGGCGTTGACGTAAGCGCCGGCGGTCAACGTCGAGAACGGGGTTTCGGCGACGAACATGTCGTTCACCCGGGCGAGGTTGCGTTCCAGCTCGGCGCCGCTGCTCTGGTCGGTTTCTTCGACCAGCTTCGCCTGGCCCGGAGCTTCGAAGTAGCTCCACTGGGAGCTGCCGGGCGAGAAGGAGAGCAGCAGCAATCCGTCGGGAATGTCCGCGTAGTCGTAGGCGAAGGTCATCGAGAGCGGCGTCTTGCCTTCGATCAGCTTGTTGTAGTAGGTCGTGAAATCGACGCTTTCGAGCTTCACGTCGATGCCGATTTCCTTCAGGTTGCGCTGGACGATCGTCGCCGCCTGCACCGACCAGGCGTAGCTTTCGGTGTAGAGCAGCGGCATCGTGCAGCCGTTCTCGCACTTGGTCCCCTGCAGGGCCTGACGAGCCGCGTCGAGGTCCTGTTCGGTGGAGATCCCAGGGTCGTAGCCGGGGTAGGTCGGCGGCCAGAAGCCGGCGAGGGCGTCGACGTTGCCGTCGAACACCGTCTCGACGATCTGCTCGCGATCGACGGCGAGATTGATCGCCTCGCGCACGCCCTTTTCGTCGGTCGGCGAGACTTTGACGTTCGGCGACATCGCGAAGAAGCCGAAGGTCTTCGCCACCTGCGGCGCGGCCGGCGCCATCTGCGAGAGCAG
The DNA here is from genome assembly GCA_035693065.1 of Solirubrobacterales bacterium. GTDB lineage: Bacteria > Actinomycetota > Thermoleophilia > Solirubrobacterales > 70-9 > VAYN01. Next base: position 17,542 of record DASSHE010000027.1, on the reverse strand, counting down.
GTTCGGCGGCAGGTCCACCCCGAGCTCGATCTGCCCCGCCTGCGTCTGCGCGAGCCGGTCGTTGGCGTCGGGGACGGTGGCGAAGGTGATCTGTTCGATTTCGGGCTTCGGCCCGGCGAAGTGCGGGTTGCGGACCATCACCAGCGTGTTCGATTCGCCCCACGACTTCAGCTTGTAGGGGCCGGCCGAGATCGGTTCGCTGAAGAAGTCGGGCTTCTCCAGGTCCCCCGCCGGCAGGATCACGCTCTGCGGCTCGGCGAGGACCGTCGGCAGCGAGGGGTACGGGGCGGAGACGTCGATCCGCACTTCGGTCGGGCTCGACGCCTTGACCGACTTCACCCGTTCCATGTAGGAGCCGAAGAGGTTGGCCTTGTCGGTCCGCATCCGTTCGATCGTCGCGACGACGTCGTCCGCCGTCAACGGGCTGCCGTCGGAGAACTTCAGGTTCGGCCGCAGCTTGAAGGTCCAGGTCAGTTCGTCGGCGGAGGCGGTGGCGCTTTCCGCCAGCCCGGGGACCGCCTTGCCGTCCGGCGTCAAGCGATAGAGATTGCCGCCGAGCAGGTGCAGGGCGGAGACGTCGGGGATGCCGCCGGCCTGGTCGGGATCGAGGGTGATGATCTTGTCGGAGAACCCAACCGTGGCCTTCGTGGGCGCCGCTTCGTCGCTGCCGCCGCCATCACCGCTGCCGCCGCAGCCGGCGACCGCCGTCGCGGCAAACGCACAGATCACGGCGACGACAAGGAGCCGACGCAGGTAAGACGGACCTTCAATGCTCATTGAATCTCCTCTTAAAAGCCTGATTTCTAGATCTTTTAGAGCCCGAAGTAACCCCATCGGATTCTGTTTTCGATGCTAGGAGAAGAAAAAATGGTTGTCAAGGGAGGTTGCAGGTTGACCTTTATTTTTGTATTTTTCGGACTGGTTCAGAGTCCATACAAGATGGAGCGGAGCCCGAGAGGATGAGTCAGCAAAATCAAGCCGGGGCCGCGATCGAGCCCGAGTCGGCGCACGAGCGCGTCGCCGCCACCCTGCGCAAGCGGGTCCAGCTCGGCATCTACGAACCCGACGAGCGCCTCCCCCCCACGCGCGAGTTCGCCGAGCAGCTCGGGGTCGCGCGGGTCACCCTGCAGCAGGCGATCAACCTGCTCGCCGAGGAAGGATTCCTGCGCACCCGCCGCGGCCGCGGCGGCGGCACCTTCGTCGTCGCCAGCCGCGGCCGCGGCCGCCCCCGCAAGGTCAGCCCCGACCAGGTCGCCGACCTCCGCGCCAACTACGAGTTCCGCCTCCAGATCGAGCCCTTCGTCGCCCGCATGGCGGCCGAACGCGCCAGCGCCGAGCAGCGCGGCCATCTGGTCAGCGAGGCCTCGCGGGCGGCGACCACCGTCGCCAGCTTCCGCGCCAACGACACCCGCTTCCACATGCTGCTGGCCGAAGCCTGCGGCAACGCCTACGCCAAAGACGCGATCGAACAGACGCGCACCGGCCTCTTCGCCTGGCTGGACCGGCTCTGGGCCCAGCTCACCGACAAGGCGAAGGTCAGCGAGGCCGAGCACATGGGCATCGCCCTCGCGGTCCTGCGCGGCGACGCCGACGAGGCCGAACGACTGATGGCACAGCACCTCGAAGTGGCCGCGGACAACCTCACCCGCGCCCTCACGACCAAAGAGAAAGGACAGGATCGATGACAGCAGAGAGCGGCAGGCTGGCCGGCCGCGTCGCCGTCGTCAGCGGCGCCGCCAGCGGCAACGGACGCGCGATCGCGCTGCGCCTTGCCCGCGAGGGCGCGGCGGTGGTCTGCGGCGACCTGCGCGAGGAGCCGGACCCGAACGGGGCCGACTCCCGTGAGGCGACCCACGAGCTGATCGCCGCCAGCGGCGGCGCGGCGGCGTTCGCCCGCTGGGACGTCTCCGACGGCGAGCAGACCAGCGCCGCCTTCGCGCTCGCCTTCGAGCGCTTCGGCCGCCTCGACATCGTCGTCGCCAACGCCGGCATCGCCCTCGAGGACGACGGCGAGGGGATCGGCGCCGAGACCGAGGAGACCTTCCGCAAGCACCTCGACGTCAACCTCGTCGGCACCTGGCAGACCTGCCGCGAGGCGGCCCGCCGCCTGCTCGCCCAGGACGAGGGCGGCCGCATCGTGACGATGTCCTCGATCGCCGGCCTCGTCGGGCTCGGCGGCTGCCCCACCGGCTACAGCTCGACCAAGGGGGCGATCGTGCAGATGACCCGGGAGCTCGCCTCGCAGTTGGCGCCGCACGGGATCACCGCCAACGTCGTCGCGCCGGCCTTCATCCGCACCGCGATCAACCCCGACACCTGGTCCGACGAGGAGGCAGCCGCGCGGACCGCGGCGATCCACCCGATGGGCCGGCTGGGCGAGACCGAGGACGTCGCCGCCGCGGTCGCCTTCCTCGCCTCCGACGACGCCAGTTGGATCACCGGGGTGACCCTGCCGGTCGACGGGGGATACACCTGTGTCTGAGGCCTCGCGCCCGGAGGCGACGATCGTCCTCGACGCCGCGCTTGCGGTCGTCTCCGCCGCCCGGGCCCGGGCGGCGGAGCTCGGCCTCAGCGTCGCGATCGCGGTCGTCGACCGGGCCGGCGCGCCGGTCGCCACCGCCCGCATGGACGGCGCCTCGCTGATGGCGCCGGAGCTGGCCGCCGCCAAGGCCTGGACCGCCGCCGCTTTCCTCGCCCCCAGCGAGGACCTGACCGAGACCACCAAGCCCGAGGGCGAGCACTGGGGCTTCGCCAACACCCTCGCGGGCCGGCTCTGTTTGCTCCCCGGCGGCGTCCCGATCCTCGATGGCGAAGAGCCGATCGGCGCCGTCGGGGTCAGTGGCGGGCCGGTCGCCGAGGACCGCGCCTGCGCCGAGGCGGGGGCCGCGGCGGTCGCTGCATGACCTCGTCGCCGCCGCTGATCGGGATCAGCACCCTGAGGCGCCCGGTCAACGGGCTGCGGGGCAGCTACCCGGCGCAGGTGGTCGACGTCCACTCGGTCGCCGCGATCAACGCTGCCGGCGGCGTTCCCCTGCTGCTGCCGCCGCTGCCGCCCGAGCGCGCTGCCGAGCAGCTCGAGCCGCTGGGGGCGCTCGTCCTCTCTGGCGGCGACGACATCGGCGCCGGCCTCTACGACGGCGTCGCCCATCCCCGCAGCGGCGCCGCCGACGCTGAGCGCGACCGCTGGGAGCTCGCCCTGCTCACGGCGGCCGGCCGCCGCGGCCTCCCCGTCCTCGGGATCTGCCGCGGCGCCCAGCTAATCAACGTCGCCCGCGGCGGCACCCTGCACGGCCACCTCGAGGGCAGCGAAGCGCACGAGCTCGACGTCATCGGCGCCGCCGAGCGCCACCTGGTGGCGGTCGAGCCCGGCACCCAACTGGCTTCCCTGCTCGGAACCGAGCCGCTGCGGGTGGCCAGCAGCCACCACCAGGGAGTCGACCTGCTGGGCTCCGGGCTGCGCGCCGGCGCCCATGCCGCCGACGGCGTGATCGAGGCGCTGGAGTCCGAGGACGGCAGGGAGCTGGGCGTACAATGGCACCCCGAGTTCCAGCTCGACGAGCCTGCTGGCCAGCCGCTGTTCGATTGGGTGGTCGCGAGGGCCGGAGGACGCCGATCGCCGCGAGCGTGAACACCCCACCCCCCGATCCGCTCGCCTCGGCGCGCACGGTCGTCGTCGGCGGCTGCGACCTCAACGGGACCTTCCGCGCCAAGCAGGCCCCGGCCGCCGGCTTCGCCGCCGCGCCGCCGAGCGTCGCCTTCTCCGACGGGATCTGGGCGATGGACTTCGAGGACGCCCTGCAGCCGCCTCCACCCGGGTTCCCGTACTGGTTCCCCTCCTGGGAGGACGGCTACGGCGACGTCCTCGCGGTGCCCGACATGGCGACCCTGCGGACGGTGCCGTGGCGGCCCGAGACCGCCGTGGTCCTCGGCGACTTCGTCTTCCCCGACGGGCGGCCGGTGGAGATCTCGCCGCGGGAGGTGCTGAGGCGGGCGATCGAGCGTCTCGCCGCCCGCGGCTTCCGACTCCACGTCGCCCCCGAGTTCGAGTTCGTGCTGCTGCGCGAGACCGAGGCCACGCTGGCGCAGAAGGGCTATCGCGGCATCGAGGCCCTCTCCCCCATCGGGCAGAGCTACGGCGCCGCCCGCGCCAGCGCCGACAGCGAGGTGCTGGAGGCGATGCGCGCGGCGCTGGAGGAGATGGGGATCGCGACCGAGACCTGGTATCCGGAGGGGGCGCCGGGGCAGTACGAGATCAACCTGGCGCCGACCGATCCCCTCGCCGCCGCCGACGCAGCCTTCCTCTTCAAGCAAGCGGTGAAGGAGATCGCCGCCGCCCGCGGCCTCGCCGCCAGCTTCATGTCGCGGATCGGCAACGGGCCCGGCAGCGGCCTGCACGTGCACCAGTCGCTGCGCGACGAATCCGGTGCCGATCGCTGCGCCGACCCCGAGGCCACCGACGGCCTCTCCACCCCCTTCCGGCGGGTGATCGGCGGTCAACTGGCCAGCCTGCGCGAGCTCTCGCTGCTGCTGCTGCCGACCGCCAACGACTACAAGCGCAGCGTCGAGAACAGCGCCGCCGGCACCACCGTCACCTGGGGAGTCGACAACAAAGCGGTGAGCCTGCGCCTGCTGCCGCGAGGCAACGGCGGCTTCCGGGTCGAGCACCGTGTCGCCGGCGCCGGCGCCAACGTCTACCTGGTCCTCGCCGCGCTCGTCGCCGGTGCCGCCCACGGGCTCGAGCGGGAGATCGAGCCGCCCCCGGCCTACGACGGCAACCCCTACGCCGACCCGGCGGCCGAGCCGCTGCCGCGCTCGCTGGAGGCGGCGATCGACGCCTTCGAGACGAGCGAGGTGGCCAGGGACCTGCTCGGCGCGCAGTTCGCCGCCCATTACGCCGCGACCCGCCGCTGGGAGGCCGAGCGACAGAACGAGCACGTCAGCGACTGGGAACTGCGCCGCTACCTGCTGCGGACCTGAGGCTCAGAGCACCCAACGCCCGCCGCGGATCACCGCGGTGGGAGTGCCACCGGGGTCGATCCCGTCGACCGCGAGCTCGCGCCCGCCAACCATGATGTCCTGGTGCACGACGGAGTCGTTGAAGCCGCGTGCCCCCCGCTCCGCGGGATCCTCCGAGAGGCCCGGCACGCAGACCGAGTACCCCTGGCCGAGCGCGAGGTGGGTGGCGGCGTTCTCGTCCAGCAGGGGGTCGCCGAAGTGGCGACCGCTGCGGGCGACCGGCGAGTCCGAGTCGACCAGCGCGACCTCGCCCAGCCGAGCGGCGCCCTCGTCGCTGGCGAGCCTGGCGCGCAAGGCCTCGGCGCCGCTCTCGGCCTCGAGCTCGACCACGCGGCCGGCTTCGAGCCGCAGCCGCAGTCCCTCGACCACCGGCCCGTTCATCATCTGCACCGGCTTGGTCGCGGTCAGCGTCCCCTCGACGCGGCGGAAGTCGGGGGCGGTGAAGACCTTCTCGGTCGGCAGGCTCTGGATCGTCCCGCGGCCCCAGTTGGTCTCGATCGCGAGCGTCGACCAGCGCCCGCAGGCGATCAGGCCGACCCGCAGGTCGGTGCCGGGGCCGGTGAAGCGCAGCTCCGAGAAGCCGCGGGCGTTGAGGACGGCGGCGCGGCCCTGCAGCTCCTCGAGGTGGCGCGGCCAGGCCGCCGCCGGGTCGGGCTCGTCGAGGCGGAGGATCGGCGCCAGCTCCTCCCACAGCGGGCCCAGGTCGGGGGCGCCGAGCAGCCGCTCGGCCATCCCCGCGGTCGGGCCGGAGAACTCGACCGAGTTGACCTCGCCGCTGCTGATCATCGGGAAGAAGGGCGCGGTCCAGGGCATCGGGTCCTTGGCGGCGCGGTCGGGGTCGACGTCGTCGAGCAGGCCCGGGTCGGACTCGCCGAGGATCGAGATGTAGGCGCCCTGGCGCTCCAGGCATTCCTCGATGTGGCGATCCCACCAGGCGGGAACGAACTCGAGCGAGTCCGCGGGCGCATGCCGCAGCCGTGCCAGTTTCGCGTGCTGATCCCAGTGGATGAGGCTGACGAAGTGGGCGCCGGCGCGGTAGGCCTCCGCGGCGATCGCGCGGGCGAGAGGAGCGTGCTCGAGATCGTGGGAGACCACGTAGACGTCCTGCCCGGGGGCGACGTTGGCGCCGGCGCGGACGACCAGGCTCGCCATCGCCTCGGTCCGCTCCGCGACTCGCGCCGCGTCTGAGTTCTGCTCGGCCATCGTCTTCTCCACTCCCTCGCCCAACCTATGCCCGCGCCCCCGGGCGGGCGATGGCCACTCGTCGCGAGTTCCCCCTACATATGTTCAGGCTGCGGCGCTGGACCTCGCTCGCGCCTATTCGTGGACGGCGTGCCAGCGGCGATCAAGCAAGACCTCCCCATCCAACTCGACCCGCCCGGTGCACTCCGTCCGACCCAGCGTTGCGACCGAGCAAACGTCAACGGTAGCTTCGCTGCCGTCGGGCAAAGTGCGGTGAATCTGCGCCCGAGTCGTCACCCGCGCCTGATCTGGCTGCCCGATCTCGACGCTGGCGATGCTCGACTCCTCACTGACATTGATCGCATCGAGCCCTGGTGCCGTCGACCGCACCTTCGTCTCCATGCGGACCGTCAGCTCTTCGTCGGCCGACCCGTACCGCTGCGCAGTAAGAGTGCTCGCCGAGTCGAGCGTGTGAGGGCGGCGATCGACGGTCGGATCGGGGCTTGGCATCACCAGGGGCATCGCGTTTGCCGGCGCCACCGGGAGCCGAACCCGCGAGGGCCGGCTGCCACCCGTATGGACGGCGATGCGCGGATTCTCGGCCGTGGGCCAGACGTGGGGAAAGTCGGCCAAGGAGACCGCCACGCGGAGGCGGTGGCCGGCGACGAGCTCGTACGAGGTCGCCTGAATCGGGACCGTCACCTCTTGCCGTGCAGGGGAGGGCCCGCCGCCCAGCTTGAGCCAGCCAGTTGCGATGAGCGTCGATGTCCCATCGGGCGCAACGTCGCACAGCCGGGCGACAAGATTGGCCTCGCGGCCCCGCTCGAGGGCAACATGAAGGGCGACATCCGGGGAGCCGGTGATCTCCAGCGGTTCAGCCAGGACCGGTCCCGTCCAGGTCAGCGATCGCCGATCGTCCGCAGAGGAGCCAACCGTCGGGTCGCCCTCGTAGGCGATCGATCCCTCCTCGATACAGGGCTCCGTCGTCAGACCGGCTGCTTCAGTCAGGGAATACGTCTGCTCGGTCACGCTGGGAAGCGGCCAGCCATCCTCCCGCTTCCAGTAGCCCTTCCCCTGCACATAGAGGGTCACCGGCGGATCCGGATCAGGGGGCTTCGCGCCCCGTAGCCACCGATCCCACCATCCAGCCAACTCCTCGAAGTACTCGAAGGGCTCGCCACCCGCCTCGTCTGGCACCTCGTGCCCCCAGGGCCCCATGAGGAGCTTTCGGGGGGCGGTGATGCGCTCGTAAGTCCGCACCGAGGCATCCGCGAAGACGTCGCGCCAGCCGCCGATCACGAAGGTCGGGACGGTGATCCGCTCGATCTCAGTGCGGCTGGCTGCCCGGTAGGCCTCGTGGTTTGAGCGGGTGCGCCAGGGGAGCAGAGGGGGCTCCGACGTCGCCAGCCGTTCCCGCCAGAGCCGCTTGAAGCGTCCGTCTGGATCGGGGCAAAGAGGGGGAGCAAGCTGCAGCGCCACCATCTGCGTGCCCCAGACCACGGCGACTTGGCATGCCTCGCAACCGCCTGGATAGAACCAGTCGGACAAGGGGTCGGGACAGCCAAGAACGGGCGCGATCGCCTTCAAGGCAGGCGGCCGGCGCGCCGCGATGCTCAGCGCCGTGATCGCCCCATAGGAAACGCCCCAAACTCCCACGTTGCCATCGCACCAAGGCTGCGCGGAGACCCACTCCACGGCAGCCACCCCGTCCACCGCCTCGACCCCAGCGTCGAACGGGTCGGAAACCTGGCCTTCTGAGCAGCCCGTACCGCGAATGTCGACCAGCAAGCTGGCGTAGCCGCGCTCGGCGAACCAATGGTTTGCGTAGTCGAGATCGATCGCGATCCCGGCCTCCTTGTGGTACGGGTAGAAGCCCAAGAGCGCCGGCACCGGCGCCTCCGTCTCGGGGCGAAGCACGTCCGCGGCGAGCAGCGTCCCGTCGTGCATGGGGATCTGAAGGTTGTGTTCGCGAGACACCGCGTAGCGCGACGGGGTCACAAGCAGACCGCCGCGAGCAGGCGCATCCAGTTCCCGCCAAGGAGCTTGAGCACGTCCTCTTCTGCGTAACCGCGATCCAGCAACATCTCGGCAAGGTCGATGAAGTGAGTTTGATCCTCGAAGCCGATCAGTTGTCGGTGAGGATCGGGAAGCGTCGGCAGGTGCTCCGGCATGCGGTGCCCATGGGACGTGGCAAACACCCAACGGAACCACTCCGGCGGCCGACCCTCGCAAAAGTCGGTGCCGATTCCGACGTGGTCGATTCCGGCTAGCTCGACGAGGTACTCCACCCCGTCGACGAACTCCCTCAGGGTGGTGTCGTAGCCGTTCGGGAGGAAGAGCGGGTAGGCGTTCGCGCCGATCACACCGCCGTGTTCGGCCAACAGCCTGATCGTCTCGTCCTCCTTGTTGCGGGGGTGGCGGAAACGGGCCTTCGGACCGGCGTGCGTCACGGCGACCGGCTGCTCGGACGCCTCGATCGCCTCGCGCGTCGTGCGTTCGCCGCAATGGGAGAGGTCGATGAGAACCCGGTGCTCGTTCATCTCGCCCACGACATCGAGGCCAAACCGCGATAGCCCGACATCGGTGGGCTCATAGCAGCCGTCGCCGATCAGATTTCGCTCGTTGTAGGTGAGCTGGACGATCCGAATCCCGAGTTCCTGGAGCAGCCGTACTCGACGCAGGTCATCGGCGATTGGAGCGGGGTTCTGTAAGCCAAAGATGATCCCCGTGCGGCGCTCCTCCTTGGCTGCCTTGACGTCCGCCAAGCTCCGCACGGGCCGGATCAGATCGCCGAATCGCTCGAACCAGCCATGCCAGTCGCCGAGGTTCGAGATCAGCGCATCGAAACCGTCCCAGACCGAGAGAGTGGCGTTGATCGCGGTCACTCCTCCTTCGCGCAGCTTGCGATAGGTCGCTTCGCTACCCCACTGACTCGTGTCGAGGCCGTCGATCACGATCGCCGACTCGAAGAGCTCACGACAGGCAGGAGTGGTGGTCATTCCGAAATCACCGGCTCAGCGCCTCCTCCATTCCTTTGTTCAACCTATGCCCGCGCCTCCGGGCGGGCGATGGCCACTCGTCGCGAGTTCCCCCTACATATGTTCAGGGGCCTAGTCGCCCTCGCCCCAAGCGGTCGCGACCAGCGTTCGCGCGCCGCCGTGGTCGCGGTGCTCGCAGAGGTAGATGCCCTGCCAGGTGCCGAGGGCGAGGCGGCCCTGGGCAATCGGGAGGGTCAGCGAGGGGCCGAGCAGCGAGGCCTTGACGTGGGCCGGCATGTCGTCGGCGCCCTCGAGGGTGTGGGTCCAGTAGGCGGCGCCTTCGGGGACGGCGCGGTCGAACCAGGACTCGAGGTCATGGCGGACTTCCGGCGAGGCGTTCTCGTTCAGCGCCAGCGAGGCGGAGGTGTGCTGGATCAGCAGGTGGAGGAGGCCGGCGGAGATCTCGCCTAGCTCGGGCAGGGCGTCGAGGACCTCGGCGGTGACTAGGTGGAAGCCGCGCGGCCGGGCCGAGAGCCGGATCTGGCGCTGCACCCACATGTCCAGATGCTACGCGCGGGCGAGGTGCCTGGCGATAACCAGGCGCTGGATCTGGTTGGTCCCCTCGAAGATCTGCATCACCTTCGCCTCGCGCATGTAGCGCTCGACCGGGAACTCCTTGGTGTAGCCGAAGCCGCCGAGGACCTGGACGGCGTCGGTGGTCACCTTCATCGCCGCGTCGGTGGCGAAGAGCTTGGCGATCGAGGCCTGGCGCGAAAAGGGCAGGCCGCGGTCGCGCCGCCGCGCCGCCTCCAGCGTCACCGCCCGCGCCGACTCGACCGCGGCGGCCATGTCGGCAAGCAGGAAGCCAAGCCCCTGGTGCTCGATGATCGGCTTGCCGAAGGTCTCGCGTTCCTTGGCGTAGGCGACGGCGGCGTCGAGGGCGCCCTGGGCGAGGCCGACGGCGACCGCGGCGATCCCGAGCCGGCCGCTATCGAGCGCCTGCAGGGCGATCGTCAGCCCCTGCCCCTCGTTGCCGATCAGGCGCTCGGCCTCGACCGCGACCGCGTCGAAGTCGAGGGTCGCGGTGGTCGAGCCGGTCAGGCCCATCTTGCGCTCGGGGCTCTGCGGGGCGAGGCCGGCGGCGTCGGCCGGCACCAGGAAGCAGGAGACCCCGCGCGAGCGATCCTCCGAGGTGCGGGCGAAGACGGTGTAGAAGTCGGCCTCGCCGCCGTGGGTGACCCAGGCCTTGCTGCCGGAGATTCGGTAGGAGTCGCCCTCGCGCACCGCCCGGGTTCGCATCGCCGCCGGGTCCGAGCCGGCCTCGACCTCGGAGAGGCAGTAGCCGCCGAGGACCTCGCCGCCGAGCAGCTCCGCCAGCCAGCGCTCCTGCTGCTCGGCGCTGCCCCACCTCGCCAGCGGGTAGCTCGACATCACGTGGACGCTGAGGCCAACGCCGACGCTGGCCCAGGCGGTGGCGATCTCCTCCAGCACCTGCAGGTAGACCTCGTAGGGCTGCCCGGCGCCGCCGACCGCCTCCGGGTAGGGCATGCCGAGGAAGCCGAGCTCGCCGAGCGTCCTGAAGACGTCGCGGGGGAAGGCCTCGTCGGCCTCGGCCGCGGCGGCGCGCGGCGCCAGCTCCTCCTGCGCGACCCGGCGCGCGAGGGCGACGATCTCCTCCGCCTCGGCGGAGGGCAGGCTGCGTTCGGCGGGCATCGCCGCAAGCCTTTCACGCCGCCGCGCCGGACAGCACCCGACAGATGTAGCGGCCGGTCGGCGCTGCGCCGTGCTCCTAGCCGGCTATTCGCCAGGAGGCGATTGGTACGCCAGCAGAGAGACCGTGAAGCGTGACCTGTCGAGGCCGTCAGGACTCCGCTGGATTGCCGCTGGCTCCAGCTCTTCGATCCGTTCGTGGGCCTCTCTCAGGATCTCGACCGCATCCCGCCAGCCCTCGTCATCCAGGCTCAGCTTGTGGTTCACGAGGACGCGATCGGTTCGCAGGTCGAAGGTGCCGGCCTCCAGCGCCTGCTGCCCTCGTTCGACGGTCTCACCGAAGGCCTTGACGCTGATCCCGGTTCGGGTGGTTCTGCTGAAGCGCTGCCAGGTCTCGTCATCGATCAGCATCCTGGTGATGCCGCGATAGGTGGTCTTCTCGGCGCCGCGGACGATCTCCCGCGAGACCTCCTCGGCGCAGCTGTTTTCGACCAAGACCTTCATGTGGTAGCTGACCTTGTTCAGGTCCTCGCCGAGAAGGTCCGCCAGTTCACTGGGGCTGTAGGGACGCTCGTTGACCTTCGCGAGCATCTTCGCGCGGAGGGGATGGCACAGGGCCTTTTCCAGATGTTCGGTCAGCTCCTGAGAGAACTCCTGGGGCCGCTTGTTCGCGCGGTTTTCGTGACCTTTGCCCCCCTCACCCATGGGCAGTGCTCCCTTCCCGGTAGTTGGCCATTCGAAGCCTGATCGCTTCGAAAGTATCTGGTCAATCACAAGTACGCAACCGTACTCCAGCCACTAACCGCTCCATCTGGTTGACCGGTCAAAGAGCGTGACCAAAACTGGCGGGAGGGCTTTGGGCGGACCACCCGGAGCAAAGCAACCGCACAGGGGAGGTGACGCTATGAAGATCGACAACGTCGGTCAGACGATCCCGGCCGTCTCGATCACCAAGATGGGCTAAGTGATCGAGGGGACAAACCGCGAGTCCGCGATAAGCGTCGAATAGCGACGCCTAACGCGGACTCGCGGACCCGGCGCTCAGCCGGCGACCGAGGCGGGCAGGCTCGCCAGCGCCTCGGCGCGCTTCTCGATCAGCGAATCGACGATCTCCGTCAGCGCCGGCAGCCGGCCCTCCTCCGCGGCGGCGAGGAGGTCGGCCTCCCAGGGGCCGAGGACGGCTTGGATCATCGGCGTCAGCGTCGCCGGGTCGGCTTCGCTCTCGTTGGCGAGCTGGTGGAACAGCCACCAGAGCGAGCGCTCGTGGTGGCTGCCGCCGGCGATCGTCAGCGGCAGCGGCAGCTCCTCCCCGACCACGACCGGGAAGAAGGCGCTGGTGCACGGGGTCGCCAGGCTGCACCAGGCCCGCGGCGGCGCCTCGGCGGCGTTGAGGTCGACGACCATCGAAGCGGCGGTGCCGGATTCCCAGCCTTCCGGGTGCAAGCAGATCGAGGCCGGCCGGGTCTCGCCGGCGGCGTTGGGGACGTGGACGGTGCCACCCTCGAAGTGGTCGCGCAGGTGGCGCATCATCTGCGGCACGCCCTGCTCGCCTTCCCCGGCGAGGAAGCGGCAGCTGGCGCCGTAGCGGGCCTCGGTCATCTTGCGCATCTCGCGGTCCTCGAAAGCGGCGCGGAAGTTGAAGCGCCTGCCCTCCGGCTCGGTCCACCAGCCGCGGCGCCGGGCGTAGCCCTCGATTCCCGGCGAGCACTCGTCCCAGTCGTCCTCGATCGTCAGCAGGTTGGCGATCGCGACCGAGCCGGCGACGCGCTTGGCGGCCCAGTGGTCGCCGCTGGTCTCGATCACGAAGGCCTCCTCGCGATCGGCGACGAGGAAGCTGTTGAAGTAGCGGGTGTCGCTGAGGTAGACCGCCGCCCCGCCCTGGCCGTAGTGCTCGATGTGCTCGGTGATCACCCGCTTCGCCGCGGCCGCGGTCGCGCCTCGTTCGAGCCCGAGCCGGACCAGGTCCATCCCCAGCAGGCCCTCGCCGGGGACCGTGTCGCGGGTGTAGACGGCCTCGTTGCCGATCGCCACCCCGGCCTCGTTCAGCCCCTGCTCGAACCCCCAAAGCCACCAGGGCCGGCTGCCAAGCACGGTCAGCGTGCGCTCGGCCTGGGGAATCGTCAGCGCCTGGCAGCGCACCGTCGAGCCGTCCGGGTGCTCGCCGCCGGGCACCAGCTCAAGCGGCTGCGCCTCGTTCCAGGGCCGGTCGCTGTTCTTGCCGAAGACCGCGCGGCGCGAGGCTCCCTCGCCCTCCACCGCGAGCACGGTGTCGCAGCTTAGGAGCGGGCTTCGGTCGGGGCTCGACATCACTGGACCTGATCTGGTCGTTGTGACGTGGTCACGAAGGCGTCCAGCAGCCGGACCGTGTTGGCGACGTCGCGGACGTCGACGCATTCGATCGCCGTGTGGGTGTAGCGCGCCGGCGGACCCACGGCGACGGTGGTCAAGCCGGCGTCGACGAAGGCGTAGCCGTCGGTGGCGAAGTTGTGGAAGCTTCCCTGCTGGACCGGAACGCCCGCCGCTCGGCCGGCGTCGATGACCGACCAGGCAAGCGTCTGGTCGTAGGCAACGAGGTGGTCCTGGTGGACGACCACGGGCCCCTGGCCGAGCCGGCTGTCGACCGCGGTCCGGTCGAAGGCGGGTATGTCGCCGGCGAGGGTGACGTCGAGAGCGAGAACCGCGTCGAACTGCTCGCGCGCGGCCACCGCCCTGGCGCCGTGAGAGTGGTTCTCCTCCTGGACCGTCCCCCCCACCCAGAGCTCGCAGGTAAGGCGGCCGAGATCGAGCGTCTCGAGAAGCAACACGATCACCGCGAGCAGCAGGCGGTCGTCGAGCGCTTTGCTGGTCAGGCGGTTGCCGAGGACGCGCGTCGGCGCGTCCCAGACCACTGGCGAGCCGATATGCACCCCGGAGGCTTCGACCTCCTCCCTGCTCTCCGCGCCCAGGTCGACGAAGACGTCCGAGAGGGTCACCGGTTCCTCGAGGCGCGTGGGCGTGATCACGTGCCCCGACGGCGACGCGATCGCTCCGCAGGCAACGATCTCCTGATCGCGACCGAGGACGTTGGCGCGCTGGCCGATCATGAACCGCCGTTCCGGGGCGTCGCGGCGCCCTCCCTGACCTGAGTCGAGAAAGAGAAAGCCGTCGTCGGTGATGTGGCGGACGGTGAAGCCGATCTCGTCCATGTGGGCGGTCAGCAGGACCCGCGGGCCGCTCCCCCCAACCCGGGCCAGCAGGTTCCCGATCCGGTCCGTCGCGGGCTCGAGGCCGAGCCCCGTCCAGACCTGCTCGAGGTGTGCCCGTACCGGTGCCTCGTGGCCGGACGGCCCGCTCAACTGGCAGAGCGGCTCCACGGTCTCGAGGATTCGCGCGGCGTCCAGGTCCCCAGGGGTGCGCCCCTTGTGTGCTGCGTTCATTCGCTTGACCTCGCTAGACGACTGTTCCCCGCGCCCCAGACTCCCGGGGCGCGGGGAAGATTGCAACCGCTATTCGGAGAAGCCCGCGTCCGCGAGCCACGGCGTTCCGGTGGTGGTCACCGTGAAGCCGGCGAGGTCATCCCTCATTGCCCACGCGTACGGCAGGTAGGCGACGGTGATCAGGTTCTTGTCGTTCTCGATCACCTGCTGGGCTTCGTGCCAGAGCGCTTCCCGCTTGCCCGGGTCGACCTCCCCCACGGCTTCTTCGGCAAGCCGTTCGGTCTCGGTCGTATCGCTGCCGGAGTAGAGCCCTTCGTAGGCGTTGTAGAGGCCGAACAATTCCGAGGGGCTGGGGATCGCGTCGTAGGCTTCGATCGGCGCGACCCCGAATTCGCCTTCCGCCAGCGCTTCGGTGAGCGCGGCGGTGTCGAGCTTCTGGACCTTCACGGTGAACCCGATTTCCTCCAGGTTCTGCTGCAGGATCTGCTCTGCCGTTTCCCAGAACGAGCTTTCGTAGGTCAGCATCGTCACGGTCGGATCGACGCCTTCGCCTTCGGCTTCGGCCATCAAGCTCTTGGCCTTGTCAAGGTCGCGGGCGGGCACCTTGATGGTGGTGTCGTGGTAGGGCACCGCGGGCGGGATCCAGGACCCACCCGGTTCGCCGTGGTCGCCGACACTCGCCTTGAGCATGCCTTCGCGGTCGAGCGCCAGGTAGACGGCTTCCCGCACCTTCGGGTTCTGGAAGAGGGGAAGGCGATTGTTCAGAGAGACCGCCTGCGAGTAGCCGAGCGCGTATTCGCCGAAGCGCAGGCCCGGGGTGCTTTCGATCGAGGCGACCTGCGGCCAGGACGGGTTGGAGATCAGATCGAGCTGACCGCCCTTGAGCTGCGCGGTGCGGCTCTGGGGGTTGGGAACGCTCTGGAAGACGACCTTGTCCAGGTATGGCTTGCCCTGGTCCCAGTAGTTCGGGTTTTTCGCCAGGGTGATCGCTTCGCCGCGTTTCCACTTCTCGAGCATGAAGGGACCGGTGCCGACCGGGCTGGCAGCGAACTCTTTCTCGCTGACGCCGCCGTAGTCCTTCGGCACGATCCCGAACGACCACTGCGAGAGGATCGCCGGCAGTTCCGGCGCCGGCTTCTCGCTCTTGATTACAAAGGTCGTCGGCGAAGGAGCCTTGAAGGTGTCGGCTTCGAAGAAGGAGCCCCAGATCGGGCTCTTCTTCGCCGTTTCGAAGGTGAAGAGGACGTCGGCCGAGGTCATCGGGCTGCCGTCGGAGAACTTCACGCCGTCTTTCAAGCTCAGGGTCCAGACCCGCTGGTCGGAGGACGTCTGGACGTTGCTCAGCAGCCACGGTTCGTTCTTGCCCTCGGCGTTGACTTTGAACAGCGACTCGTTGATCTGGCTGACCAGGTTGACGCTGAACCCGTCGAGAGCTTCGAGCGGATCGAGGGTCAGCACTTCTTCCCCCTGGGAAAGCCGGAGCGTCCCGCCCGCCTTCGGCTTCGCGCCGCTGTCCCCACTACTTGACCCGCCGCCGCCACAACCAACCACGAGCAGCGCGACGGCGACAGCGAGAGCTGCCGCTCCCACGTACCGCCAACTACGGCCGTTAAACATCGTCTCTCCTCCTATTCGGGGGCGGCTGTCTGTCAGCCCTCAAGCCCCAGTTCCCATCTACGTATGGCGAGCCTATGACTGGGAAATGGACTAGCCAATGAACAAATGCGCAGAATTGGCACTACATATGACCATTTTCTATAAACGTGTAGCACATCACATACCACCGCTCGCGCGATCGCATTCGCCTCGGCCCGGCAGCCGCCTCTCGGTTGAGTCTTCCGGTGGAGCCGCCGCTGGCGTAGGTCAGCTTCGCGAGCCGACCTTCCCCGCATCGCCGTCCTGGCGGTGCGGGGAGGCAGCGGGCGACGCGGCGGCGACGCCGGCGTCGAGGAGGCGGCCGATCTCGGTGCCGCTGAGGCCGACGACGTCGGCGAGGACTTCCTCGGTGTGCTCGCCGAGCAGCGGCGCCCGCTTGACGGGCGCCCGCTCGAGGCCGGAGAAGTCGAGTGGGGTGCCCGGCATCAGGTAGGTGCCGACGCCGGGGTGCTCGACCTCTTCGAACATCGGGTTGTCAGTGCTGCAGCGGGGGTCTTCGCCGACCAACTGGCGGAAGGTCTGGTACGGGCCCCAGGAGACGCCGGTGCCGGCGAAGGCCTGGCGGACCTCGGTCAGGTCGCGGGACGAGAACCAGGGACGGAGGATCGCCGCGATCAGGTCGCGGCCTTCGAAGCGGCCGGTCTCTGTCGAGAGGTCGTGGCCGGTCGCCAGCTCGATGCTGCGGCAGGCTTCGTGGATCCCGGTGACGTCCTGCAGGGCGCTCCACTGGCGGGCGGTGAGGGCGACGACCATCAGCCGGCGTCCGTCGCGGGTCTCGAAGTCGTGGCCGAAGGCGCCGTAGAGGTAGTTGCCGTCCTTCGACTGGTCCTGGGCGCCGAGGGTCGCCTCGGCGATGCGGCCGAGGTTGCCGACCATCGCGAAGGCGACGTCGGAGAGCGAGAGGCCGATCCGCTGCCCCTCCCCCGTCCGCGCCCGCCGCCGCTCGGCGGCGAGCATGCCGACCGCGGCCAGCGTCCCCATCGCCACGTCCCAGGCCGGGAGGACGCTGTTCAGCGGCTCGGCCAGGTTGCGCGGCCCGGTCGCCCAGGGGAACCCGGTCGCCGGGTTGACCGTGTAGTCGACCTCGCTGGTGCCGTCGGGGTTGCCGGTGAGGGCGACCATGATCAGGTCCTCGCGGCGCTTCCTCAGCTCCTCGTAGTCGAGCCAGCCGCGGGCCGGGAAGTTGGTCAGGAAGAGGCCGGCGTCGGGGCCCGGGGCGCCGACCAGCTCGGCGGCGAGCTCGCGCCCCTCGGCGCTGCGCAGGTCCAGCGCGATCGAGCGCTTGCCCTTGTTGAGCCCGGCCCAGAAGAGGCTCTGGCCGTCGGCGGCCAGCGGCCAGCGGCCGTGGTCGAGGCCGCCGCCGATCTGGTCGAAGCGGATCACGTCGGCGCCGAGCTGCGCGAGCGTCATCCCGCCGAGCGGCGCCGCGACGAACGCGGACCCTTCGACGACGCGCAGCCCGGCGAGGATGCCGCTCACGGGTGGACTCCGATCAGGCGCCAGTCGAGCACGTCGACCCCGCCGTCGCGCTCCGCCCGGACGCGGGAGCGCAGGTGCAGCAGCGCGCCACCTCCCGCCAGCGGC
>DASSHE010000026.1:0-20262 GCA_035693065.1 Solirubrobacterales bacterium | reverse complement strand
GTAGCGCGCCTGCTGATCGCGGTCCTCGATCGCGTAGCGGAAGGGGTAGTAGGTCGCGTACATCAGGAAGACGATCAGGAAGCTGACGAGGGTGGGCTCGTCCCACACCCACCAGTGCCCCCAGGAGGCCTTGGCCCAGATGGCGCCGGTGACCAGCACGGCGACGCCGAAGATCACCGACATGTGGATCGAGACGTAGGAGTAGGCGTCCCACTTGCGGTTGCCGCTGCGCAGGTGGGCAACCGCGAAGACCCCGCCGACGACGAACCCGATCAGCGCGGTGATCGACAGCGGCACATGCAGGTAGAAGATCTTCTGGATGAAGCCCTGGTCGGCGTCAAGGGGGGCGTAGAAGAAGACCAGCGACAGGGCCAGCGCAAGCGTCGCCACGGTGGCGATCGAGAGTGTTCTCAGTCCTTTGCCGTACATGGGCGTCTCACAGGTGGAGGGCGTCAGTCCTCGAGAAGAAAGTCAAACACCGCGTAGCCGAGGAGCCCGAAGATCAAATCGTATAGCCCGAGGGTCGCCAGCCAGGTGCCGAAGCGATGGTTGGCGGGACCGCCCACCGCCATCAGCGGCTCGGTGGCGCCGGTCGCGGCGATCATCAGCGGCACCACGAGAGGCAGCAACACCAGCGGCACCAGCAGGTCCCGGGCGCGCGAGTTGACCGCCATCGAGGAGATCAGGGTGCCGGTCGCGGCGAGCCCGAGGTCGGCGAGGACGAGGACCGCGACCAGAGGTCCCAGCGCCGCCGCGTCGTCGAGGAAGAAGAGGGCGAAGATCGGCACCGTGACCAGCTCCAGCGCCAGCAGGTAGACCATCAGCGCCGCCACCTTGGCGGTGAAGAGGACGCTGCGGTCGATCGGCGCCAGCCGGATCGCGTCGAAGCCGCCCTCCTCGCGCTCGGCGACGAAGAGGCGGTTGACGCCGAGGACGGCGGCGAACAGCAGCGTCGCCCAGAGGACGCCGGCCGCGAGGCTGCCGGAGAGGCTGGTGCGGTCGAGCCCGAAGCGGAAGATGACGAAGGTGGTGACGGCGAAGAGCGCCATCGCCGGCAGCGACTGCAGCGTCCGCAGCTCCGCGCGCAGGTCCTTGGCGAGGATCGCGGCGAAGGCGGTGCGGGAGGCGGTCACGAGACCACCGCCCGCTCGCCGATTCCCAGCCGCAGCACCCGGTCGGCCTCCGGCAGGAAGCGGTCGGGGTCGTGGGTGACGATCACCCGGGTGCGGCCGCCGCCGGGCCCGACCAGCTCCCGCGCCAGCTCGCGGCCCTCGGCGTCGAGGTTGGAGTCGGGCTCGTCGAGCAGCACCAGCTCGGGATCGTGGAGGACGCAGCGGGCGATCGAGAGGCGCTGGCGCATCCCGGCCGAGAGCTCGGCGACCCGCTCGTCGGCGCGGCGCTCCATCCCCACCGCCCGCAGCACTTCCTCGATCCGGGCCTCGGCAGCCGCCCGCTCGAGCCCGTGCAGCCGCGCCTGGAAGCGCAGGTTCTCGCGGCCGCTGAGGTCGCGGTAGAGGAGCGGCTCGTGGCCGAGGTAGCCGATCCGCCCGCGCAGCTTCCAGGCCTCGTCCGGCAGCCGGCAGCCGAGCACGACGACCTCGCCGGCGCTGGGGCGCAGCAGCGTCGCCAGGACCCGCAGCAGCGTCGTCTTCCCCGCCCCGTTGGGGCCGAGGACGACGAGGGACTCCCCGCGCGCCAGCTCGAAGCCGACGCCGTCGAGCGCCGGCCGGTCGCCGTAGTCGCGGCGCAGCCCGGCGACCGCGATCGCGGGGTCGGCCATCTCCTGCTCAGGTGGCATCTAGGGGGATTGTGAAGCGTGGAGGCCCGATCGCGGAGATAGGCTGCCGCGGCAATCTGGCAGGGGCGCGGGGCGCCCCCGACAAGGAGACAAGATGAAGAGAACCAGTCGCACGGCGCTCATGGGCGCCGCAATCGCCGCCGCTCTGGCGTTCGTCGCCACCGCCGTCGCCGCCGATGGGCCCGGTCAGACGGTCAAGGTGAGCTCGACGATCACGATCGGCGCCACCGGTTACCAGGGCAAGGTCAAAGCCGCCAACTCGAACTGCGTCGGCGAACGCACCGTCGTCCTCAAGGAGAAGGGCGTCGGCGTCCTCAGCCGGGTCAAGTCGAAGGCCAACGGCAACTGGAAGGCCGACCTCGAAGAGCTGAACGAAAACATCCGGATCCCGGCCAAGGTGTTCGCCGAAGTGAAGCCGAGCACGCAGGCCACGGCAGGTCCGATCTACCGCTGCCTCGCCGCGGTCTCGAAGACGGTGGAAATCGCCGGCGGCTGATCAGCCCCGCTTGCGCAGGGTGCGGCGCCCGACCTTCAGCAGCGGCGCCGCGCCTTCGCGCAGGGCCTTCGCCCGCGTCTCCCCCTTGCCGTAGAGGATCTTCGCCGAGGCGCGCACGGCCTCGCCGAGGGTCTGGTCGTAGGGGTGCCACCAGAAGTCGCGGGTCAGCCCCGGCTCCCAGGCGTTCATCTTGATGTTGACGCACTCGTAGAAGCCGAATTTGGAGTGGGAGCGGCCGAGGCCCGAGTCCTTGACCCCGCCCCAGGCGCACTGGCAGGCGCCGTGGCTGAAGGAGTGGTCGTTGACCCAGACCATCCCCGACTCGATCCGGCGGGCGATCCGGGCGCCGCGCTGGCGGTCCTTGGTCCAGACCGAGGCGCCTAGCCCGAACTGGGAGTCGTTGGCGAGCTCGATCGCCTCCTGCTCGGAGTCGACGACGACGATCGGCAGGACCGGGCCGAAGATCTCCTCGCGCATGATCCGCATCTCGTGGGTGACGCCGGTGAGGACGGTGGGGGCGATGTAGCGGCCGGGGCTGAGCCCGGGCGGGTCGACCGGACCGCCGCAGCGTTTGGTTGCGCCCGAGGCCACCGCGTCCTCGATCAGCTCGACGACGATCCCGTACTGCTCCTCAGAGGTCATCGGCCCGATCGCCGTCCCCCACTCGAGCGGGTTGCCGAGCCGCAGCTTTTCCGCCTCGCGGACGACGCCCTCGGTGAAGCGGTCGGCGACGTCGCGCATCACGTAGACGCGCTCGATCCCCGAGCAGGTCTGGCCGGCGTTGGCGAAGCCGCCCCAGACCGCGCCGGAGACGGCGTTGTCGAGGTCGGCGTCGGAGCAGACGATCATCGGGTCCTTGCCGCCGAGCTCCAGCACCGAGCCCTTGAGCTCGCCGGAGCAGACCTCGCCGACCTTGCGCCCGACCTCGACCGAGCCGGTGAAGAAGACCTTGCCGACGCTGGAGCGGCAGAGCGCGTCGCCGATCCGGCCGCCGCCGTGGACGACCCGGACCAGGCCCTCGGGCAGGCCGCCCTTCTCGAAGACCTGGCGGATCCGCTCGCCGAGCAACGGCGTCAGGCTCGCCGGCTTCAGGACCACCCCGTTGCCGGCCATCAGCGCGATCGCGACCTCGCCGAAGGGGATCGACCAGGGGTAGTTCCAGGGGGCGATGACACCGACGACGCCGATCGGCTCGTAGCTGAAGCGGGCTTTCTTGGAGAGCGTGAAGGCCTGCGTCATCGGCACCTTCTCGTCCGCGAGGATCTTCGGCCCGGCCTTGGCGCACCAGTGCAGCGCGTCGACCGTCGGCAGCAGCTCCATCGTGTAGGCCTCGGTCCGCGGCTTGCCCTGCTCGACGACCAGCAGCTCGGCGATCTCGTCGATGTCGTCGAGCAGCGCCTCGGCGGCGCGCTTCATGTAGGCGCCGCGGGTCTTCGCCGGCAGCTCGGCCCAGGCCGGCTGCACCCGGGCGACTTCGTCGACGATTCCCTGGACCTCCTCGGGGGCGATCGTCGGCACCGAGCCGACCAGGTCGCCGGTGGCGGGGTTGAAGGACTCGAGGATCCCGGTGGACTGGGTCGTGGGTACTGCGGTTGCGCTCTCCATGGGGCGATGATAGGCCAGATTGGCCATCTGGCCAGGAAGGTTGAGGGAGGAGCCGGGGGAGGGGTCTCCAGACAAAAGCGGGGAGTGTCTGGAGACCCCTCCCCCGGCTCCCTCATACTCCGGGGCGGTGGACGAGCAGTTGTTCGACACGGGTGACACCAGCGAGCGGGACTCGCACGCCCCCGGTTTGGAAGAGCTTGCGAGGGACGCGCCATTGGCGGTGAGGATGCGGCCGCGGTCGCTGGAGGAGGTCGTCGGGCAGGAGCACGTGCTGGGCGAGGGGTCGGCGTTGCGGACGGCGATCGAGAGCGGGCGGCCGCACAGCGCGATCCTCTACGGGCCGCCGGGGGCGGGAAAGACGACGCTGGCGCGGATCGCCGCGGCGGGGGCCGACGGCGCCTTCGAGGAGGAGTCGGCGGTCAACGCCGGCAAAGCCGAGATCCGCGGCGTGATCGCGCGGGCGCGGGAGCGGCGGCGGGCGAACGGCCGCCCAACGATCCTCTTCCTCGACGAGATCCACCGCTTCAACAAGGCCCAGCAGGACGCCCTGCTGCCGGCGGTCGAGGACGGGACCCTGACCCTGATCGGGGCGACCACCGAGAACCCCTACTTCGAGGTCAACTCGGCGCTGCTCTCGCGGGCGCAGATCTACGAGCTGCGGCCGCTGGACGCCGAGCAGGTGGAGGCGATCCTGCGCCGCGCCCTCTCCGACCCCGAACGGGGGATCGCGAAACCGCCGCCGGTCGCCGACGAGGCGCTGGCGATGCTGGCGACCCGCAGCGGCGGCGACGCGCGGGTGGCGCTGGGGGCGCTGGAGCGCGCGGTCGAGCGCGCCGGCGGCAGGGAGATCGGGGTCGAGGCGATCGAGGACGCGCTGCAGCGCAAGGCAATCGACTACGACCGCCAGGGAGACCGCCACTACGACTTCGTCTCGGCCTGGATCAAGGCCACCCGCGGCTCCGACGTCGACGCCTCGCTCTACTACCTGGCGGTGATGCTGGAGGGCGGTGAGGACCCTCGCTTCATCGCCCGGCGGATGGTCATCCTCGCCTCCGAGGACGTCGGCAACGCCGACCCGCAGGCGCTGCTGGTCGCCGACGCCGCCGCCCGCGCCGTCGACCGGGTGGGGCTGCCGGAGTGCGCGCTGAACCTCGCCCAGGCCGCGGTCTATCTGGCCCTCGCCCCGAAGTCCAACGCCTCCTACAAGGCGCTCGGCGCCGCCCGCGCCGAGATCCGGGCCCACGGCGCCAAGACTCCGCCCGACTACCTCCGCGACGCCCACTACCCCGGAGCGGAGAAGCTCGGCCGCGGCAGCGGCTACCGCTACGCCCACGACGAGCCCGGCGCCGTCAGCAGCCAGCCGCTGCTGCCCGCGGAGCTGCGCGGCCAGCGCTTCTACGAGCCCACCGACCGCGGCTTCGAGGTCGAGTTCGGGCGGCGCCTCGCCGAGCTGCGCAAGCGGTTGGACAGCGCGTAAAGCGCTGCGCAACTTCGTCGGGGGGTGGGTGTTTTCAGGATTGGCTTCCCAACGCTTATAGCCAGGGAGAGCCGACCCGGCCGGAGACCTGGACTGGGGGCCTCCGGCCGACCCGTGAACAGGGGGAGCGAGGGCGTCGAGCGGACTGGGCTCGGCGCCCTCTCGCTATCCCGGCGGCGATTGCCGGGCGCGGCCATCGCCTATCGTGAGCCGATGGCGACGAAGCAGCCGGAGAAGCTGCGACTGGGCGGGATGGCGCTCCGCAACGGGCTGCTGATCCACGGGCCGACCCACTGGGCCGCCGCGGTTCGCGACCGGGACGGACGGATCGAAGTCGGCTCCGAACGCAAGCCCGACCTGGCCCCCGGGGCGGTGGCGAAGTTCCCCGGCCTGCGCGGCCCGATCAAATTGGCCGAGGCGCTGGCAGTGCTGCCGCTGACGCGCCGTCGGCTGCCGGCGGCGCGGCTCCCGTTCGAGGACTGGCGGGTGCTGACCGCGGTCGGGGCGACCCTGGCCGCCACCTCGCTGCTGCGCCGGCGGTCGCGGGCGACGCCGCTGCGCGAGGGCGTCGTCCAGGCCCTGGGCGCGGTGCCGGCGATGGTCGCCCTCAGCGATCGCGACCTCGCCGCCTACCACGGCGTCGAGCACAAGGCGATCGCCGCCTACGAGCGCGGCGTCGTCGACGTCGCCTCGGTGCCCAAGGAGCACGACCGCTGCGGCTCCAACCTGATCGCCCCGATGATGCTGCTCTCCGCCGGCGGCACGCTCCTCCTCGAGCGGCTGGTCGAAAGCCCGAGCCAGGCGGCGCGGGCTGGCGTCGGCCTCGCCGGCGCCTCGGTGGCGGTCGAGATGTTTGCCTGGAGCGATCGGCATCACGGCGAGCCGCTGGCCGAGGCCTTTCACGCGCCGGGCCGGGAGATCCAGCGTCGGCTGGCGACGAAGGAGCCGACCCCGGAGCAGCTCGAGGTCGGGATCGCGGCGCTGAACGAGATTCTCCGCGTCGAGCAGGGCGGCGAGGACGAGCCGCCCCCGGCTGCATAGACTGCAGCCCGTGTTCGGAAGGATCGACCACATCGGAGTCGCCGTCGAGGACATCGACGCCGCGATCGCCCTCTACGAGGGCAGCTTCGAGATGGAGCTCGCCCATCGCGAGACGGTCGAGGAGCAGGGCGTCGAGGCCGTCCTCCTCGACGTCGGCGACGGCCACGTCGAGCTGCTGGCGCCGCTCGGCCCCGACACTCCGGTGGGCAAGTTCATGGCCAAGAACGGCGCCGGCCTCCACCACGTCGCCTACGCCGTCGAGGACATCGAGGCGGCGCTGGAGCGGCTCGCCGCCGCCGGGCTGAAGCTGATCGACTCCAAGCCGCGGGTCGGCATCCGCGAGAGCCGAGTTGCCTTTCTCCACCCTCGCTCGACCGGCGGGGTCCTGACCGAGATCGTCGAACCCGCGGGAGGGCACTGATGGCTGACGCACAGCGAGTCGAGATCGGCTTCGAGGGTGGGCAGGTGATCTCCACCCGGCTCGCCGACGCCGACCTCAAGGACCTGCGTGGACGACTCGAGCAGGGCGGTTGGCACGACCTCCACACCGAGGACGGCGTGATCGCGCTCTACCTCGGCAAGGTCGCCTTCGTCCGAATCGACTCGGGCGAGCACAAGGTCGGCTTCGGCCTCGGCTCCTAGCCGGGAGCCCGCGATGCGCTCGCGGCACCTGCTCGCCGGCGCCGCTACGGCAACCCTTGCCGCCGCGCTCTGGTGGCGCCGGAACCCCTCCGCCTGTCCGTACGGTCAGCGTTTCTGGGTCGAGGCGCCGCACCCGATCATCACCCGCGAGCGCCTGCGAGAGGTGCTGCGCCCCGAGCCCGGCGAGCGGCTGCTGGAGATCGGCGTCGGCACCGGTTACTACAGCCTCGACCTGGCCGAGTGGATCGGACCGACGGGGACGCTGGAGCTGTTCGACCTGCAGCGCGAGTTCCTCGACCACGTGATGCGGCGCGCCGGCGAGCGCGGCCTCGCCAACCTGGTTCCGACCCAGGGCGACGCCACTGCCTTGCCCTATGAGGACGCCTCGGTCGACGGCGTCGCCCTCACCGCCGTCCTCGGCGAGATCCCGGACTCGGCAGCGGCCCTGCGCGAGATCCGCCGCGTCCTGCGCCCCACCGGTCGCCTCGTCGTCGGCGAGCTCTTCGGCGACCCCCACTTCACCACCCGCGCCAGCCTCGAGCGGCTGGGCGCGGCCGCCGGGCTGGAGCTGACCGAGCGCTCCGGCAAATGGTTCGGCTATTTCGCGCGGCTGGTTCGGGCGCCCCCGGCTTAACCCGCAGCCGAGGGCGCTGCACCTCTATGGAAACTGCTGGCTAGGTACCTCTATTGGAATGTGAGGTTAATCTGATTCGCCGAATTGTGACTGGTACCTGTCGCCCAGGCCCTTACTGTAGTTGTGCCATTGTACTTACCGATGGTATTCCCGGTGCCATTGAATGGACAACCGAAGCCGTCTTTGGTTTTTTCGACTGGTACTTCCGTTTCGACGTTGTGCAGCAGCAGATCCTCTGGGCTATTTGTTTCCACTGTCGTATTCACGCCGGTATTGATCACCGTGCCGCTATTGATCTTGGCTTCACACACGCCACCAGCATTGATGACGATGGCGCCGCTATTGCAGAACACTTCGACTTGGTCTGAGAACACCATTGACGACGTTTCGGCATTAGCCATCAGTTTATAGTCACAATTTTCCGTGTTCACATTCGAGCCAAGGAAGGCGAACGCCGTACATTCCGTATATGCCGGCGTCACTGTCGTCGTTGTCTCGCCGTCGGTCATATTGCCGCTGAATAGGACGTTGTTGCATTCCACATTGTTGCCGTCAACAGTGAATCTGTGCTTCCCGGCTGCCTCTTCGCCTGTGAATGTCGCGCTATTGGCTGTATTGCCGCTTTGAGTTTTGAGCTGGATCGTCGGGGCTGCTTCTTTCGGCACCGAGACTGTGAGGTTGACCTGATTGGCGCCATTGTGGCCCGTGCCTGTGGCGTAGGCCTTCATTGTCGAGTGGCCATTCCAGGTTGCGGTGGTATTGCCGGTGCCGTTGAACGGGCACCCGGTCCCGTCTTTGGTCTTTTCCGTCGCAATCGACGAGTTGACGTCGTGGAATTTCAGGTGCTCGCGTTCGAGCCCTGTCACATTTGTCAAAGTCAAGCCAGTGGTGATTTTGGTGCCGCTATTGATCTTCGCTTCGCAGACTCCGCCGGCCGAGATGATGATCGAGCCGGTATTGCAGAAGACTTCGATTTCACCCGAGAAGCTGTCGGCTGAGGTTTCCGCATTGGGAATCAGCTTGTAGAAGCAGTTGGAGGTGTTGACGGTGGCTTCCGAGAAGCCGAAGGCGGTGCATCCGCTGTATTTCGGGGTGATTGTCGTGTATTTGTCGGCGTCGGTGATATTGCCGCTGAGTTCGACGCTTTCGCATCGCAGATTGCTGCCTTCGATCGCCAGGTTGTGTTCGCCTTCGGTCTGTTCGCCTGTGAATGTGGCGCTATTGGCTGTTTCGCCTTTTGAGTCTTTGAGTGTGAGCACAGGCGTCGCCTGCGCCGCCGAGGCGATCCAGGCGCCCATCGCGAGGACGGCGATCAGCGCCAAGCTAAGCGCCTTGATGTTGCGGGTCATCGGTATCTCCTTTTCGTCGGTTCAGGGGCCGTGCGGCCCTGTCGAGCCGACGCTAGGAGCTGCGGATCGCTACATCCGGGTTTGCGCAGAGAGTCCTGAGTGCCGGGCTCAGGACGTTTCGGATTTCCCTTGTCTGAGGGGGATGCGGAAGTCTGGAACACGCTTCTTTGCGGGCGCTCGCCGATGCGGTCCGGCTCCTCCGGCAAGCCAGACCGGCTATCCCGACGCTCAGCTTTGGCGCTGACGGAGCAGGTAGAGCAGCGCGATCACGGTGGTCGCGTCGCGAATCTCCGGCAGGGCCGCGTCGATCTCGGCCAGGGGGAGGCGGACGACCTCGATCGTCTCGTCCTCGTCGCGCTCACCCGAGGCTGGCGCGAGCCCCGTCGCCTCGAAGATCGTCACCTTCTCGGTGAGGAAACCGGGGCTGGGATAGATCACGTGCATGACGCTCCAGTGCTCGGCCCGCAGCTCCGCCTCCTCGGCCAGCTCCCGCTGCGCGCAGTCGAGCTCGCTCTCCCCCTCCTTGTCGAGGGTTCCCGCGGGGATCTCCAGCAGCCGGTCGTCCTCGACGGCCTCCCGCGGCTGCGCGACCAGGTAGGCGAATTCGTCGTCGTGCGCGAGGACCGCGACCGAGCCAGGGTGCTCGACCACCTCGCGCTCGACCTCGGTGCCGTCGGCGCGGCGGTAGGTCTTGGCGAGGAAGTCGACGTGCTTACCGGAATGCAGAGTCTCGGTGCGCAGGAGCTCCATTCGCCAACTCCAGCAGATCCGGCACCGAACTAGCGGGGCGCGTAGCGCTTGTGCAGGAGGAAGGCGTTGCCGGCTGGATCGGTGAACGGGGCCATGTGGCAGACGCCGCTGTCGATCGTCTCGCCGAGGAAGTTGACGCCTTTGGCTTCGAGCTCCGCCCGCGCCGCTTCGACGTCGTCGACGTGGAGGGCGATCGGATGGCCGCTGGGCTCGAACTCGCGGCCGATCGCCGAGGCTTCAACCACCTGGAGGGTCAGGTTCCCCGTCTCGAACTCGCCGCCGGGAATTTTCCCGTAGTCGAGATGCGGGAGGCCGAGGACGTCACGGTAGAAGGGAACGGCGACGGCGTAGTCGTCGACGAAGACGGCGGCGAAGTCGGCTCCCTCTACTTTCATGCCTCGTCATGTCCATCGAGGGCTTTCGCCAGCAGGCCGTGCAGCTGTCCCCGCTCGGCCGCAGTGAGGTTGGCGAGGACGTCGTCCTCGAGCGCCTCGAGCTTCGCCTCGGCCTGCTCGAGCGCGCGCATGCCCTTCGGCGTGATCTCGACGATGTGGCGCCGGCGGTCCGCCGGGTCGCGCTTGCGTTCGACGTAGCCGTGCTGGTCGAGGTCGTTGAGGAGCAGCACGCAGTTGTTGGGGTCCAGCATCAGCATCTGGCCCAACCCCTGTTGCAGACAGGAGTCGTTGGCACGGAGGTGGTCGAGGGCGATTAGCTGCTTCAGCCGCATCCCGATCACGTCCTCGGTCGCGCGGCGGTAGATCACCCGCCCGAGCTGCGTGATCAGGCTGACGTTTCCGGTCGCGGTCGCTGGGTTCATCGTCGGTTCGCGCTTTCGTGGGTTGTTCAGTGATCTTAACGCCCTAGAGGATAATCACTGCTACAGTGATGATCCTATGTCAGTTACGAAATACAGCCTACCCCAGTCCAGTTCAAACTACGACCGCTCCCGCTGGATGGCGCTTGTCGTCCTCTGCGTCGGGATGCTGATGATCGTGCTCGACGCGACCATCGTCAACGTCGCCCTGCCCTCGATTCAGGACGATCTCGGCTTCTCCCAGAGCAGCCTTGCCTGGGTGGTCAACGCCTACCTGATCGCCTTCGGCGGTCTGCTGCTTCTCGCCGGCCGGCTCGGGGACCTACTCGGCCGCCGCGACGTCTTTCTCACCGGCCTGGCCCTCTTCACCGGAGCTTCGCTCGCCTGCGGGCTCGCCCAGACCGAGGAGATGCTGGTCGTCGCCCGCTTTGTCCAGGGCATCGGCGGCGCTCTCACCTCGGCCGTGATCCTCGGCATGATCGTGACCATGTTCCCGCAGCCGCGGGAGCAGGCGAAAGCGATCGGCGTCTACAGCTTCGTCGCCTCTGCCGGCGGCTCGATCGGCCTCCTGGCCGGGGGCGCCCTGACCGAGGCGATCAGTTGGCACTGGATCTTCTTCGTCAACCTGCCGATCGCCGCGGTGACCGGCGTGATGGCACTGCGGCTGCTGCAGCGCGACCGCGGACTCGGCCTCGACCAGGGCGCCGATGTCCCCGGGGCGCTGCTGATCGTCGCCGCGCTGATGATCGGGGTCTACACCATCGTCGAGGCCAGCAACTACGGCTGGGGCTCGGTTCACACCCTCGGCTTCGGCGCCGCCGCGGTAGCCCTGCTGGCCGCCTTCGTCGGCCGCGAGGCGCGCGCCGCCAACCCGCTGGTGCCGCTGCGGATCTTCCGCTCGCGCAACCTCACCGGCGCCAACGCGATCCAGGCGCTGATGGTGGCGGGGATGTTCGGGATGTTCTTCCTCGGTGCCCTCTATCTGCAGCGGGTGCTCGGCTTCAGCTCACTCGAGGTGGGGCTTGCCTTCCTGCCGGTGACCGCGATCATCGGCACCCTCTCGCTCGGCTTCTCGGCCAAACTCAACCTCCGCTTCGGGCCGCGGGCGACGCTGCTCCCGGGGCTGGTGGCGATCGCCGCCGGGCTGCTGCTGTTCTCACGGATCAGCGTCGACGGCACGTACCTGACGGATGTGCTGCCGGCGATGGTCCTCCTTGGCACCGGCGCCGGGCTCTCCTTCCCGTCCCTGATGAGCCTGGCGATGTCCGGGGTCCCGCGGGAGGAGGCGGGGCTCGCATCCGGATTGGTCAACACGACGCTGCAGGTCGGCGGCGCGATTGGGCTCGCCGTCCTGGCGACGCTCTCGACCAACCGCAGCAGCAACCTGCTCGCCGAAGGCGCCTCCCAGGCCTCGGCCCTGACCGATGGCTTCAAGCTCGCCTTCGTGATCGGCGCCGGGTTCGCGGTGATCGCGGTCGCCATCGCCGCCACCGTGCTGCGGCCCGCCACCGCCGAGCTGGAGCTGGTCGCCGACTCCGAAGCCGAGGCTCCCGAGCCGGCCTTCTCCTCCGAGGCCGCCTAGCCCTTAAGCGACGAACCCCGCGCGGCTAGGCGGCCGCCGAGCGGGCGATGTAGACCGCCTTGGCGTGATTGATCTCGTCCAGGGGCTGGTGGGGAATGGCGTCGTGATGGTGGCCGTAGACGTCGAGGCACTCGAGGCCGGCCTGCTCCATCGCGGCGAGCACCGTCGCTTCCGGGAAGTGGCGCTCGCGGTGCATCTCCGGGGCGATCGCCGCGCCCGCCGACCCCTCCATTGGCTCGACCTCGAAGCTCGCTTCGGCGATCGAGCCGGGTGGCGCCTCGGGGCTCGTCCTGCCCTTCCAGATCAGCCGCTTCCCGTCCCGCTCGACGACCACTTCTTCGCCGAAGAAGCTGCGGTAGGACTCGAGCGTGTTGACATCGAACATCAGCAGCGCCCCCGGCCCCATGTTGTGCCGCATCCCGGCGAGCGCCCGGACCAGTTCCTCCTCGCTCAGCAGATAGTTGATGGCGTCGTCGAGGCACCAGACGAGGTCGAACTCGCCGAAAGCCGGCAGGTCGCGCATGTCGGCGACGTGGATCTCGGCTGCATCGCCGACCTTCTCGCGGGCGATCGCGACCATCTTCTCCGAGATGTCGCAGGCGGTCACGCTCCAACCCCGCTCCAGCATTGGGATGAAGCTCTTGCCGGTGCCGCAGGCGACGTCGAGCAGCCGCTTTCCAGGCGGAATCCCGTGCGCCTCGAGCTTCGGCATCAGGTTGCCGAGCCACAACTCGTAGTCGTGATGGGCGGTGAAATCGTCGTAGACGGGGGCGATCGCGTCGTACGCGATCTCGGCCCAGCGTGGCTGCTCTTCCCCCGCGCTCATCGTCCCGGCTTAAAGACCTGCACAAGATCGGAACAGTTTCGGGTGGAGAAGCCCACTTTTGTGGTCAACTCTTATGTAGGTTCGGTTAATCAGCACTCCGGATCGGCATCGCCGCGGGAACGACGATGGCTGGGAGTGGGGTGAGGCACACAGGGTCTGTCTTCGAATGGCCTATCGCTACGCGAGCAATCCGAGCGAAGCCGAGGACATAGCTCAGGATGCCTTGCTCCGGGCCTGGCGTCGGCGCTCGACCCTGCGCGATTCCGAGCGGCGGACCCAGTGGCTGGCGACGATCGTCCGCAACGAGGCGTTCCGCCAGCACGCCCGGGTCCGCCCCGATCCGACAGCGACGATCGAGCTGCACGAGGGGGCCGAGGACGAGGGGGTGCTGGCGGCGGTCGAGCTGGCCGACCTGCACGCGGCCCTGGCGGCGCTCAGCGACCGCGATCGGACCCTGCTGGAGCTGCGCTACGAGGAGGACCTGACGCAGGCCGCGATCGCCCACCGCCTCGGCATCCCCGAGGGCACCGTCAAGGTCCGCCTCCACCGCGCGCGCAACAAACTGCGCAAGGCCTACGTCCCGCAGTAGCCCTGTACACGCGGGCGAGCGACGGTCGGCGAACTTCGGACCGCTGTACAACGACGCCGCGCGGCGCCGGGAGCACCATTGAGCAATGAAAACCGCACCGCGACAGATCGTGGCCTTCGGCGGCGGCGGCTTCTCGATGGAGTCAGGCAACCCGCTGCTCGACGACTACGTCCTCGGCCTCTGCAAGGCGGAACGGCCGCGGGTCTGCTTCCTGCCCTCGGCCAGCGGCGACGCCGACCACTACATCGTCCGCTTCTACCGCGCCTTCTCGGCCCACCGGTGCGAGGCGAGCCACATCTCCCTGTTCCGCCGCGAGCAGGGCCCGGAGGACCTCCGCCGCCACCTCCTCTCCCAGGACCTGATCTACGTCGGCGGCGGCAGCGTCGTCAGCCTGCTCGGCGTCTGGCGCGCCCACGGCATCGACACGATCCTGCGCGAAGCATGGGAAGCGGGGGTGGTCCTCGCCGGCCTCTCCGCCGGCTCTCTCTGCTGGTTTGCCGAGGCGGTGACGACCTTCCACGGCGACGCCCGCCGACTCGAGGGGCTCGGTCTGCTGCCGTTCAGCAACTGCGTCCACTACGAGCGCGGCTCGAAGCGCCGCGAGTCCTACCACCGCTTCCTCCGCGAGGGGATGCGGGGCGGCTACGCGGCCGAGGACGGGGCGGCGCTGCACTTCACCGGCGAAGAGCTGACCCGGGTGGTTGCCTCGCGGCCGCAGGCACGCGGCTACCGCCTCGACGTCGCCGGCCAGCGCGTGGTCGAGATGCGCATCGCCACCACCTACCTCGGTGACGGCGACCCGATTCCCACCGCACCTTTGCCGGAGGCGCTCTCGACCGCAGTCGCGAGCTGATGGTCCGCCGCATCCTCGCCCTTGGCGGCCACGACTTCACCTCGCGCCCACCGGACCGCGCCGTCTGCGAGCTGCTGCTGCGGCTGGCCGGCGAGCAGGGCGGCGAGCGTCCGCGCATCTGCCTCCTGCCCACCGCCAGCGGCGACACCTCCGACCAGATCTCCCGCTTCTACGCCGCCTTCGGCGAGCGCCCGTGCGAGCCCTCCGACCTCTCCCTCTTCCGGCTCGGGCGGCGGCCGATGGCGCTGCGCGACCATCTGCTCGCCCAGGATCTGATCTACGTCGGCGGCGGCAGCATGGTCAACCTGCTGGCGGTCTGGGAGGCGCACGACATCGCCTCGATCCTCAGCCTGGCCTGGAACAAGGGCATCGTCCTCGCCGGCCAGAGCGCCGGCGCGATGTGCTGGTTCGAAGCCGGGGTCACCAAGTCCTCCGGCAAGCCGCTCGCGGCAGCAGGCCTCGGCCTCCTCTCCGGCAGCCTCTGCGTCCACTACAACAACGAGCCGGAGCGCCGCGCCGCCTACCTCGCCGCGGTCGCCGACGGGATGCCCGACGGCTACGGCCTCGATGACTACGCCGGCCTGCTCTGGGAGGGCGAGGGAGCCCCCGCGGCGCTGACCGCCCGTCGCGGCGCCCGCGCCTACCGGGTCAGCGCCAAGACGGGGGAAGCGGTCGAGTCACCGCTACCCGCCCGCTTCCTCCCCGCGCCCGCCCCGGCCGCCCTACGCGAGGACATAGCCGAGTTCCGGCGCATCAAAACGATGCGCCGAAGGGCTGGCTGGTTGGGGTGAGGCCAACGGGACGAGCTCAGGTAGACGCCCGTCAGCCGGAAGCTTTTAAAAAGCTGCTGTTGCCCGGAGCCGTTAAGAGTGCTCGAAGCTTGGATCGGCTCGGATGGGACGTCGGGAGGGGTCCTCAAAACACTCAAAAGCGAGCCGAAGGCGAGCGAGTTTTGAGGACCCCTCCCGACGTCCCCCCAACCCCCCGAACTCTCAGCCCCCGCCCGCCATCGGCGGCGCCGTCGGGTCTTCACCCTCCGCGCCGAGATTCTCGCGGGCGATGTATTCCTCGGCCATCAGCAGGTTCTCCTTCGAGCGCTCGACCACGTTCAGGAGGTCGTTCATCAGCGCCACCTCCTCGACCTGCTCCTTGACGAACCACTGCAGGAACTGCTCGGCCCGGTAGTCCTTGGTCTCGCGCGCCAGCTCGAAGAGGGAGAAGATCTCGCTGCTCACCCGCTGCTCCTGCTCCAGGGCCATCCGCACCGGGGCGCTGCCGTCGGCGAAGCTGGTCTGCTGCGACTTGATGTCCGGGATCCGCACCTGCTCGCCGACGTCGAGCAGGTACCGGATCATCATCATCGCGTGCTCGCGCTCCTCCAGCGCCTGCCGGTAGAAGAAGGCGGCGAGGCGAGGCAGGGTTTCGGTGTCGTAGTAGACGGCGGCAGCGACGTACTGCTGCGAGGCCGCGAACTCGTTCGAGATCTGCTCGTTGAGCGCGTCGGCGAAGGACTTGTCAGGCATCTCGGCTCCTTGTCGTCGGGCGGGTCAGGCCAACGTAGCCGAAACCGCGAATTCGGTCGGCCGAAGCGTGCCTTCGGCAGCCCTAAAGCTTCCAGCGAAAGCCGAATGGCTCGATCGCCGGCTGCAGCGGGCTCGCCGGCAAGCCGGGCTTGGTCGCCTGCTCGGGGTCGTTGTAGCCGGAGGGCGCGACGTCGTTGGGCGTGTCCGGATGGAAGATCGAGGCCAGGTACTGGATCTGGCCACGGCCCTGCCCAAGCTCCGACTGGCCGCCGCCGTAGGCGCCGATCCCGCGCTCCTCGCAGTAGTCGTAGGCGGCGAAGAGGTTGCGGATCGGCCCGAAGCGCGAGGGCTTGACGTTGACCGTCTTCGGCGGCGACCACGGCATCGCCTCGATGTCGGCGATCGAGTGGATCGGCGCGTCCCAGGTCACCCGCTCGTGGACAGGGTCGAGCAGTGGCCTGGTCTCAGCGGTGACGTCGGGGTCCTCGAGCCAGGCGTCGGGAAAGGTCTCGATCAGCTTCGCGTAGAGCTCGGGATCGGTCTCGACGTCGACCGGCGTCCCTTTGTAGAAGCCCTTGAGGTCGAGCGAGTCGACGGCCCCCGTCGCCGCCAGGGCGGCGACCAGCTCGTCGTCCCAGTCGTTGGTCGGGTCGAGCTTGAAGCGCAGCGTCGGATAGGCGGCGAGACGGGCGAGCAGCGGCTCGATCGAGGACCGTTCGGCCGGGTCCCCGCCCGCGAGCCGCATCGAGTTGACGAAGTTGACCGGCCGCGGCTCGCGCCCAAGCGCCTTGGCGAGGTTGGTGCCCGCCTGCCGCAGCGCCAGGTCGAGCGCCGCCGACTCGAAGGCCCAGCGGCGGTAGTCGCGGGAGGGCTCCTCGCGCACCGGCGGGCCGGCCGGAAAGAGGTCGATGCCGTCGAGGCGGTCGGAGAACTCGGCGAAGGTGAACTCGCCGGTGAGTCCCTCTGGCGGGCCGTGACCCTGCTGGGCAACGTGGTCGATCGCGTCGTAGACAACGTCTTCGCCGACCCCCTCCTCGCCGCCGCCGCGGAGCTTGACGACCGTCGTCAGCCGCTCGAACTCCCCCGCCGTGAACTCGAGCCCCTCGAACTCGCACCCGTCGATCTCGAGCTCGAGGTCCGTGATCGCGTCGAAGCTGGCCACCACGGCAGCGTAGAGGAGTCAGATGCGCAGCTTCGACACGCGCAGCGTCTTCAGCTCGCGGTCCGAGCCGCCGCGGACGTAGCCGCCGTGGTCGAGGCTCTCGCGGATGAAGTCGAGGGTCTCGGCGGTGAGGCGCTCGCCCGGGAGCACGTTGGGGATCCCCGGCGGGTAGGCGGCCAGCCCCTCGGCGGCGACGTGGCCGCCGGCATCGGCGAAGGGGATCACTTCCTGGGGCCCGAGGAAGGCTTCGCGGGGAGTCAGGACCAGCTCTCCCCAGGGCGGCGCCGGTGCCAGCTTCTCGTCGGGGGCTCCCGGAGTCTCGACCAGCTCGTCGACGGCCTTGCGCAGCCCCTCGACCAATCGCTGGCCCGCGACCTCGGCGCTCTCGCCGACCCCGAAGATCGCCACCACGACGTTGCCCGAGTAGAGCTCGAGGTCGAGGCCGGCGGTGTGGAAGGCGGTTTTCCAGAGCCGCTGCGCGCTGGAGCCGGTCCCGCGCACGTC
This sequence comes from Solirubrobacterales bacterium, assembly GCA_035693065.1. GTDB lineage: Bacteria > Actinomycetota > Thermoleophilia > Solirubrobacterales > 70-9 > VAYN01. Next base: position 2,617 of record DASSHE010000026.1, on the reverse strand, counting down.
GATCCCCAGCCGCATCGGGTCCCAGCCGGTGACGCCGGGCTGGCCGACCAGGCGCTCGTCGAGGACGTCGAGGCCGGGGATCTCGCGGATCCGCGCCCTGGTCTCGGCGATCGCCTCGATCGCCTGGCTCAGCAGCTCCCCCCCGTGCACGTAGATCTGCCGCCGCGCCGCGTCGAGCGAGCCGGAGAGGAGACCGCTGGGGCTGGTGGTCTCGACCAGGCTGACGCAGCGGTCGACGATCGCCCCGTCGATCCGGCCGCCCCGGCCGAGGTGCAGCATCGCCGCCTGGGTAAGGCTGCCGACGATCTTGTGGGTGGAGGAGGTGACCAGGTCGGCCCCGCACTCGAGCGCCGCGGTGGGCAGGTCCGGGTGGAAGTGGAGGTGCGCGCCCCAGGCCTCGTCGACGACCAGCGGCACCCCGCGCGAGTGCGCCACCTCGGCCATCGCGGCGACGTCGGCGCAGGCGCCGAAGTAGGTGGGCGAGACGATCATCGCCGCCACCGCGTCCGGGGTCTCGTCGAGGCCGGCCGCGAGCGAGTCGGGCGTGAGCCCGTGGGCGATCCCCAGCTCTGGGTCGATCTCGGGGGAGACAAAGGTCGGGCGCATGCCGCTGAGGACGAGGCCGTCGATCACCGAGGAGTGGACGTTGCGCTGGACGACGACCTGGCTGCCGAGGTGGGCCAGGGCCATGCAGGTGGCGTGGTTGCCCTGCGAGGCGCCGTTGGTGAGGAACCACGAGCGCGCCGCCCCCCAGGCTTCGGCCGCCAGCTCCTGCGCCTGCTGGAAGGGCGTCGGCTCGGGGCCGACGTCGACCCCTTCGGTGACCGAGGGGATGTCGTTGCGCAGGCCGACGTCGCCGACCAGCTCGCGCATCGCCGGGTCGGCTCCGAGGCCGCCCTTGTGGCCGGGGACCTGGAAGCGACCCTTCTCGAGCTCCGCGTAGGCGAGCAAGGCGTCGACGTAGGGCGTCGACTCCTGTCCTGGATTGGACATCACGCCGAGTCTACGTACCCGTTTTCGCCGCGGCTGGACAAAGCGGGCGGAGATCTTTGGACAGAGCTGCCGCTCGGCGTCCGGGAGAATCCCCTCTGTGCGCCATACCCGATTCGGCTACTGGATCGAGGAGGCCGGCGAGGTCGAGCCGGCTCCGCCGCTGACCGACCACCGCGCCGCCGACCTCCTCGTCGTCGGCGGCGGCTACACCGGGATGTGGACCGCTTGGTACGCGCGGCAGCTGGAGCCGGAGGCGCGGGTCGTCCTGCTCGAGTCCGAAGCGGTCTGCGGGCGCGGCCCGAGCGGCCGCAACGGCGGCTTCTGCAACGCGATGTGGGTGCAGCTAGCCTCGATGCGCGACCGCTGGGGGGACACCGGCGCGCTCGCCGTGGCCGCGGCGGCCGAGGAGGCGGTGGCGCGGATCGGGCGGTTCTGCGAGGAGCGCGAGGTGGACGCCTGGTTCCGCTCGGCCGGTTACCTGCAGGTCTCGACCGCCCCGGCCCAGGACGGCAACTGGCAGCGAGCGCTGGAGGCCTGCCGCCAGCTCGGCGTGCCGGAGATGCTGCAGCCCCTGAACGCGGCCGAGGTGGCGGCCCGCTGCCAGTCACCCGCCTTCCGCGCCGGGGCGGTCTCGCCGACCTCGGCGACGGTGCAGCCAGCTCGCCTTGCCCTCGGTCTGCGCCGCGAGCTGCGCGCCGCCGGGGTCGAGGTCTTCGAGTCCTCGCCGGTCCGCTCCTTCCGCGAGACGCCGGCCGGGGTGGAGGCACGCACCCCGACGGGCTCCGTGCGGGCGCCGCGCGGGGTGCTGGCGATCGGCGGAGCGGCGAAAGGCGGGCACGGACCGTTGCGGGAGAACCTCACCGTCGCCTCCTCCCACATCGTCCTCACCGAGCCGGTTCCCGACGTCCTGGAGAAGATCGGTTTGACCGGCGAGGACTGCATCACCGACTGCCGCGCCCTGCTGCACTACTTCCGCACCACCCCCGACGGCCGGATCGCCTTCGGCTGGGGCGGCGGCCGGATCGCGATGGGTGCCCGCACCCGCGGGCACGCCGAGCTCGATGCCGCGGTCATCGCCGCCGCCGCGGCGGACCTTCACTCCTACTTCCCCGACCTCCGCGGCCGCCGCATCACCCATGCCTGGGGCGGCCCGATCGACGCCTCGCCGATCCACCTGCCCACCGTCCGCACTTTGCCCGCCGGCCGCGCCTTCGCCGCCGCCGGCTACACCGGCAACGGGGTCGGCCCATCGAACATGGTCGGCCGCACCCTCGCCGCCCTCGCCCTCGACCGCCGGGACGAGACCACTCGCCTCGCCTTCGTCGACGCCAAGGTCCCCCGCATGCCCCCCGAGCCCTTCCACTGGCTAGGCGGCGAATCAATCCGCTACGCCCTGCTGAAGAAAGAGCAAGCCGAGATGGAACACCGGCAACCAAACCGAATTGCGGCAGCTATCTCCAAGGTCCCCGAACTGATCGGCTTCCACATCGGCCGCTAACGCAAGCTTTCGGGAATCTGTGGCAGGCAGCGATGGGCCGCGACGACGCCCGAGTAGGGCGGTCGGGAGGGGGTCTCAAAACACTCAAAAGCGAGCGCCAGCGAGCGAGTTTTGAGACCCCCTCCC